>NZ_CP146101.1:0-699166 GCF_037023745.1 Streptomyces sp. SCSIO 30461 | reverse complement strand
CCAGACGCGGCGCTCCGCATCCGTCAGATCGCTGATCTCCATCGGACCGGATGGTGTCCCGCCCCCATCCGGGTGTCAACTACACGTTGCCGTCCATCAGTTCGTCGGCGTCCACGATCCGATACGCATACCCCTGCTCGGCCAGGAACCGCTGCCGGTGGGCCGCGAAGTCCTGGTCGATCGTGTCGCGCGCCACGACCGAGTAGAAGTGGGCCTTGTGCCCGTCCGCCTTGGGCCGCAGCACTCGCCCGAGCCGCTGCGCCTCCTCCTGCCGGGAGCCGAAGGTGCCGGACACCTGGATGGCGATGGTGGCCTCGGGCAGGTCGATGGAGAAGTTGGCGACCTTCGACACCACGAGGACCGAGATCTCACCGTTGCGGAACGCGTCGAAGAGCTTCTCGCGCTGAGAATTCGGCGTCTCACCCTTGATGACAGGCGCGTCGAGGTGCTCGCCCAGCTCGTCCAGCTGGTCGATGTACTGGCCGATCACCAGGGTCTGCTGCCCCTGGTGCTTGCGTACGAGCGCCTCCGTCACCCTGCGCTTGGTGTCGGTGGTCGCGCAGTAGCGGTACTTCTCCTCGGTCTCCGCCGTGGCATACGCCAGCCGCTCGGACTCGGTCAGATTGACTCGCACCTCGACGCAGTCGGCAGGCGCGATGTAGCCCTGCGCCTCGATCTCCTTCCAGGGCGCGTCGAAGCGCTTCGGCCCAATGAGCGAGAACACGTCCGACTCCCGCCCGTCCTCACGCACCAGCGTCGCCGTGAGCCCGAGTCGGCGGCGCGCCTGGAGGTCGGCGGTGAACTTGAACACCGGCGCGGGCAGCAGGTGCACCTCGTCGTAGACGATCAGCCCCCAGTCGCGGGAGTCGAACAGCTCCAGGTGGGAGTAGATCCCCTTCCGCTTGGTGGTGAGCACCTGATACGTGGCGATGGTGACCGGCCGGATCTCCTTCTTGGCCCCGCTGTACTCACCGATCTCGTCCTCGGTGAGCGAGGTCCGCTTGATCAGTTCGTGCTTCCACTGCCGGGCGGAGACCGTGTTGGTGACAAGGATCAGCGTGGTCGCCTTGGCCTGCGCCATGGCCCCGGCACCCACCAGCGTCTTGCCTGCCCCGCAGGGCAGCACCACGACCCCGGACCCACCGTGCCAGAACCCCTCGACCGCCTGCTTCTGGTACGGCCTCAGCGCCCAGCCCGCCTCGTCCAGGTCGATACGGTGCGCCTCGCCGTCCACGTACCCGGCGAGGTCCTCGGCGGGCCAGCCGAGCTTGAGCAGCGTCTGCTTGATCTGACCGCGCTCGGACGGATGCACGACCACCGTGTCCGGGTCCAGCCGCGCACCCACCAGCGGCTGGACCTTCTTGGACCGCAGGACCTCTTCGAGTACCGGCCGGTCGGTGGTGGTGAGCACCAGCCCATGGGTGGGGTGCTTGACCAGGCTGAGCCGCCCGTATCTGGCCATCGTCTCCGCGACGTCGACCAGCAGCGCGTGCGGCACCGGGTAGCGCGAGAACTCGACGAGGGCGTCCACGACCTGCTCGGCGTCGTGCCCGGCGGCCCGGGCGTTCCACAGACCGAGCGGGGTGACGCGGTAGGTGTGGATGTGCTCGGGCGCCCGCTCCAGCTCAGCGAAGGGCGCGATGGCGCGACGGCAGGCATCGGCCTGGTCGTGGTCGACTTCGAGAAGCAGAGTCTTGTCACTTTGGACGATCAGGCAGGACACGCATACCTCCGAAAATAGGACCGTCCCGTGACAGACAGCACACCCGCCACGGCCCGGGCGCCGCCCCGAGCCAGACGGTCCAAGGGCGTCTCGGCAAGTGCGCCGGGAATGCGCGCTGCCATCTGCGTACGACTTTCACGCGAAACAGGAGAGTCTACCTCGCCGGAGCGCCAACGGGCGGCGTGCGAGGCGTTGTGCCAGGCCAGAGGCTGGAACGTCATCGCAGGAGAAGAAGACATCGACGCGTCCGGCTATTCCCGCGGACCGGACCGTCCGGGCCTGCAACGGGTCCTGTCCGACCGTGCCGGTCGCAGCGATCAACGAATGGCTACGACCCTGTCTCGCGCGTCATCACGTACGCGTTCCCGATGTCGGGATCGCCGTAGAAGAAGAACAGCCTCAACTCGTCGTGCTGATCGCGGTCCACGTAAAAGGACCACGCGTATGTCGATGGGGGTTCGGAAGCCGAGGTGTCAGTGGCCGTCGTGGGGGAACGGCTCTCCACCCGGGTCCGGGCTGTCAGCGCGAGCCGGACGGCCTGTCCGCCGTCGTCGTCGGCCAGTTGCCAGGTTCCCGTACCGGAGAGGCGCCAGCCGTCCTCGAAGTCGAAGTCCTGTCCGTCGAGCTTTTCGAAGAGAGCCGTTCCGTCTTTGCGAAGCACCACGCGGGTCCCCTCGACGTTTTCCCAGCCCCCGGCGACTTCGGCCGCCGTGGTGTCGTGGATCCCGGTTCCCCCGTAGTACTGATAGGGGCCGGCGCACGCCGTCAGAGCAGCCAGAACCACCATCAGGCCACCGAGGGCCGCCCCCCACGCATACAGCCTGCGTCCGCCCGCCACCAGGCCCCCTCCAGCCCACATCGGCCAACGGATACGAGTGGGCCGTGGAGAGATACCCTGCCAGAGTCGTTGAACGCGTTCAACTCTGCGACTGCAGAGGTGTCGCTTACCGCCCCGGCCCTTGCGTCCAGCGCTGCCCGCAGCCACCCGGTCGAGCCGACCGGACGGCGCATGGCCGGGAAGTGGGTCGGCTTCGGTAAGGACTTCGACGTGAATACCGGCCCCTGGGAACTGCGGCTGGTGGACCGCTCCACGAGCAAGGCCACGATGGCGAGGTACAGCAAGCCGCCAGAGTGATTCGCGCTGACACCACGGGGCGGTCCCAGGCAAGTGCCCCATCCGACGACGGCCTCACAACGCAGTCGGGCGGGGCTTTCGGTGCACTCCCTGGCGTGCTAAGCGTAAGCGGCCGGTTCCGGAAGTCCTGCGGGGGTTGATCAGGCGCCAGCGCGACGGAGGATTCTTCCTGACGGCCGGTGGTGTGCCGGCCGAAAGGGGCAGTCGCGTGTGACCGGTCGGACCGGGGCGGTTCACGTTCCGTCGGCCGCGAAAGGCATCCGGCGCGCGGCGTACGTCCGGCCGTGGCCCGCGTGCACCGCAGGGGCGGTTTGGGCGGTTCGTGGGCCATCGGCCGGACCGCCTTCTCCCGATGCCAGCTCTGCTCGCTGTCGCCGAAGGGCTCTTGACGGTGCGTCAGGAGTGTGGCTCGTCCGCCAGTTCCGCGACGCCCGTGATCCGGTGCAGCGGGTAGGTCCGCACCTCGTCGGCCGTGTGGTCGTACGCCGTGACGAAGCCGCCCTCCACGCGGACGGGGGCGATGACCCGCTGGCTCGCGGCGCCGTCGGCGTTGACGTAGCCGATCCAGAGGGCGGAGCCGGTGAGGGCGGCGGCCTGGACGGTGGCCAGGGTTTCGGCGGGAGTGGTGCGCGGGAGACGGCCTTCCCCGGGAGCTGTCTCGGCGGGGACGGCCTCGGCGGGGGCGGGTTTGCGGGTGGCGGTCGCGGCCAGGTCTCCGGCGCGGATCGCCCTCACCGCCGCGCCGAGCAGCGTGTCGTCAGGTGCCGGGGGGCCGTCGGGTACCGGGACCGGTGGGGTGCGGGGCGGGGTGCGGTGGGCGTCGGCGCGGGTGATCAGGACGTCGCCTTCGGCTGACTCCGCGGCGGGGGCGAAGCCCATCGCCCGCAGGCCATCCAGCAGGCTCGCCGGGTCCGCCTGGGCGGCCAGCACCGTGGGTGCGAGGCGGCGCAGACGCAGCGGCTGGGACCGGCGGTCGGCGAGGATCTCGTCGAGCACGGAGTCGTCGTCGCAGCGTACGTAGGCCGATGCCGATCCGATCCGCAGGTGGCCGTGCTTGCGGGCCACGTCGTCGATCAGATAGCTCAGCGGCTGCGGCACCGGCGTACGGCTGTGTCTCGCGAGGAAGGCGTGCAGATCCGCCGCCGCCTGCCCGGCGTCGAGCGCGCGTCTCACGGATGCGGGCGTGAACCGGTACACCGTCGCGCCACCCTTCGACTCCACGTCCGCGAGCACGTCGAGGGCGTCGGCGAGCGGTCGCTCCAGCGGGCCCGGCGCTACCGCCGTCAGGTCGGCCTGGAGGAGCACATGGTCCAGCGGCGGCGGGAACAGCGGGGCGATGGCCGCTGCCGCGAGCCGGTCCCCGTCGGCGGAGGTGTCCGCGGCGAGCAGGGCACGGGCCGCCGACGAGAGGGCGCCGCGGCCGGTGAGGCCGAGGAGTTCGGCCTCCATGAGGGTCCAGCCCGCGATACGCGTACGCAGGTCCACGGTGTCCGGACGCGCGGGCCGTACCGGGCGCTCCCAGCGCAGCCGGGCCAGCACCGAGTCCGGGTCGGCGGAAGCGCCGGGCGGCTGGTCCGCCAGCAGGTGCAGCACCCGCCGCCGCACCTCCGGGGCCGGGCCGCGGTCGAGGTCCGGGCCCAGCGCCGCCAGCGTGCGGCCCTTGGCGTCCTGGCCGCCCACCACACCCGGGGTACGGGTGGCGGCGAGCCACGCCGCCACCAGCGCCGTCCAGCGGTCGGCGGCCGGGAGGTCGAGCCAGGTGTCGTACGCGGGGGTGGGTACGAAGCGTTCGTCGGCCTCCCCGTCCGATCCCAGCAGCCCCGCCCCGTAGGCGAGCTCGATCCAGAAGGCGGCGATCGGCTCGGTCACGTCCAGCGTCGCCGCCGTCCGCTTGAGGTCGCGCGCGCTCAGCCCGCCCGCCCTGAGCACCGCGGGTCCGCCGGTCTGCCAGTCCTTGAGCAGTTCCTCCATGGTGGCGAGTGCCGTGTACGCCTGTCCCGCCGCCGTGCTGTCCACAACCTGTGGACCGTGCTCGGCCGCGACCACCACCTCCGGTGCCACTGGTTCCGGCGTCCGGTGCGCCCTGCCCCCGCGCAGATGCAGTGCCGCCTCACGCGGCAGCACGACCGTGCGCGGGGACGCGGGCAGCAGCAGCCCGTGGTCCCGCAGCCAGCGCACCGGAGGGGTCGGATCGGCGGTCACCTCGCCGTACGGCGGCCCCCACACCAGCCGGTCCAGCACCGCCAGCGCATCCGGCGGCGCGGTGTCCAGCAGCGCAGCCATCCGCTCCCGGTCGGTGAACAGGGCCGTCAACGCCCCCACGGCCGACACCGAGTCATGCGTCCCCGGCAGCCCGACGACGGCGAGGATCTCCTGGAGCCGCTGCGGCGACATACCCGCCGTGGCTTCGGCGACGGTCGGGCCGAGACCGGTCGGGGATGGCGCCGACGGGGACGGGGCGAGCAGTTCGCGTGCGGTACGCACCAACCGCAGCCGGTCGTCGTCGCCCCAGACCAGCGCCTGCTCGCGCAGCACGGCCAGGGCGCGGGGCAGTGCGGCGGCGATCGCCGGATCGCCCGCGCCGCCGCCGTCACCGCCGTCACCGCCGTCACCGTCATCGCCTGCAAGCAGGCCGAGTACGGTCGCGTACGAGGTGGGTTCGGCGGCCACCGCAAGCGCCTGCGCGGTCTGGAGCGCGAATCGGTCGAGCCGCTCCAGCGCGCGTACGACGGACCCGCGCGTGCCCGCGCGGGTGGCGAGCTGGGTGATGTCGTTCGGCACCGGGATCAGCAGGTCGGGGCGGGCTCGCAGCAGCGCGGCCAGCCCTGCGTCACCGCGGGCTCGCAGTGCCTCCGCCAGCGTGCGGGGCGCCGGACGCCCCGCATCGCCGTTGCCGCCTTCGCCGCCGCTGTTGCCGCGTTCGCCGACCGTACGTACGGCCACGTGCGCCTCCAGATCGAGCTCACCGGTCCCCATCCGCCCCACGTTAGCCCGTGTTCCCGCGCTAACGTCAGGACCGTGGGGATCGAGAGCGATCAGCTTGTCTTCGACTACCTGAGCCGGGTCGGCGATCTGGCCCAGCAGCACCAGCTGCCTTCCGGGGCCAGGATGCAGCTCGTGACGTCGTTGCGGAACGAGATCGACCGGCAGCGCGCCAGACACGGCACGGACAACCCGGCCGCCGTGCGCCGCATTCTGGGACGTCTCGGCACACCTGACGAGGTGGTGGCCGCGGCGTCGCCCGACGGCGCCGGGTCGGGCGGCGAGCCCGCCGTGCCGCCTCGGCCGGCCCCTGCGCGGGTGCAGCGGACGCCGCGTGTGCCACGCCCGCGCGTGGCTTCGGATTCGGCCGCGTCACCGCCGCATCTGGCCGGGACGGACGAGCTCGGCACATCCGGGGGCGAACCCGACTGGTGGCGCATCGGGCCGGACCCGGCGGACAGCGGGATCGGCGGCTTCGTCGGCGGCGTGGAGATCCCCGAGATACTGAAGCCTCCGCCGGGCGAGGACGCGGAAGCGGACGGTGCCGGGGAAGCGACAGCCGGCGGTGGGGCAGGCGTGGAGTCGGCCGTGCCCGCCCGGCGCCGGTGGCTGCCAGGGCTGCGCCGCCGTACCGCCGGGGAGCCGGGAGAGCCCGCCGGCGCGGGTGAAGTGGGCGGGAAGACGGCGGCCCGGCGCTCGCTCGGCAACCCGTTCCTGCTGTTCGCGGCGGCTCTGCTGGTCATCGGCACGATCCTCGGCTCCTGGCTCGCGCTCGGCCTCGGCTGGCTGCTCGCCTACGCCTCCGGCACCCTGAGCCGCGGCCAGGCGAAATGGGCCGTCCTGGGCCTCCCCGGCGCGGTCGCGGGCGGCGCGGCGGTCTGGCTGTGGGGCCGCGTCAACGGCCGATGGGGCGAGCCGATCCCCCCTGGCGGCGACGCGATGGCGGACGTACTCGCGGGGGCCTGGCCCTGGGTGCTGCGTGGCGCGGCGGTCGCGACGGCGCTGTATCTGGTGTATCGGGCCCGCAAGTCCTGAGGGCGGGGGCCGGGACGTCCCGAGAATGGCGGCTTCTCCGGATTGCGGTGAGCCGAGCCTTCATCGGAGGCGGGCACCCCGATTGGGCCAGGGGCGCCGCTCCGGCATGGGCGCGCTCCCCGGCGAAGCGCGCACCGAGGAGAATGGACGCATGCGCACGCTCACCATCGGGTTCGACCTCGATATGACCCTGATCGACTCGCGCCCCGGCATCCACGCCGTCTACCGCGCCCTCGCCGCCGAGGCCGGGGTCCACATCGACGCCGACCTCGCCGTCTCCCGGCTCGGACCGCCGGTTGAGCGGGAGATCGCGCAGTGGTTCCCCGCCGAGCGCGTCGAGGAGATGGCCGGGCGGTACCGGGAGATCTACGCCCTGCACGCGATAGTCGCGAGCCCCGCGCTGCCGGGTGCCCTGGAGTCCATCGACGCCATCCGGGCGGTCGGAGGGCGGGCGATCGTGGTCACCGCCAAGCACGAGCCGAGCGCGCGCCTGCATCTCGACCATCTCGGCATCGAGCCGGACGCGCTGATCGGCAGCCTGTGGGCGGAGGACAAGGCTGGGGCGCTGCGCACGCACGGGGCCCAGGTGTACGTCGGCGACCACACCGGCGACGTACGCGGCGCCCGGACAGCGGGCGCGCTGTCCGTCGGCGTGGCGACGGGACCCTGCGGGGCGGATGAGCTCGCGGCCGCCGGGGCGGATGTGGTGCTCCCGGACCTCACCGCGTTCCCGGAGTGGTTCGCCGCCTACGCGGAGGCGGACGGAGACGGAGAGGCGGAGCGGGCCTCGCGGCGCTGAGCCGCGATGGACCGGAGCACTCCGGCACCCGCGATCAGGAATCCGAGCCCCATCAGCATGCAGACGGCGTAGGCAACCGGCGGAAACGGCTCCGTACCGAGAAACAGCGGGGCCACTGTGACGAGAGTGGCCACAGTGCCGATGATGAAGACGATCCCGCCGGCGCGTACCAGCCCATCACCGGGCCCAGCGGCGGAACGGGACGAATTCGTTTGGGTTTCATGAGTCACTCGACCAGGGTAGTTCCCAGCGCACGGAAACCACCGGGGACGTCTTGTCAGCGGGCCCGGGACCATTAGCCTATGGGTGATGGCGGGTCAGACAACGACCCGCTGCAGTGCTATCCAGAGCAGTTTTCACACCAGATTTCCACTGCTTACCATATTCACCATATCTACCACAAGAACCCTAATTCCCGACGAGTACGAGGACGAGGACAGACGTGCCTACCGGCAAGGTCAAATGGTTCAACAGCGAGAAGGGCTTCGGCTTTCTCTCCCGCGACGACGGCGGCGACGTCTTTGTCCATTCGTCGGTGCTTCCTGACGGAGTCGACGGCCTCAAGCCGGGACAGCGCGTGGAATTCGGCGTTGTCGCAGGTCAGCGAGGGGATCAGGCTCTCTCGGTGGTCATCCTGGACCCGACCCCATCGGTCGCCGCCGCGCAGCGCCGCAAGCCGGACGAGCTGGCCTCGATCGTGCAGGACCTGACGACGCTGCTTGAGAACATCACGCCTCAGCTTGAGCGCGGCCGTTACCCCGACAAGGCGCACGGCAAGAAGATCGCGGGCCTGCTGCGCGCCGTGGCCGACCAGCTCGACGTCTGAAGCGTGTCGTAGAGGCAGCGAAATCCGGCCGTGGGACAGAGTCCCACGGCCGGATTTCGGTCGGGCCTCAGGGGAACGCCAGCGCCTCCGGCGCGATCGGCGGCACAAGCCCCTCCGCCGCCGCACGGGTGAGCAGCCCTCGCACCGCCGCGTATCCGCTCTCACCGAGGTCCGCGGTGAACTCGTTGACGTACAGACCGATGTGCTGGTCGGCCACCGCCGGGTCCATCTCCTGGGCGTGTTCGATTACGTAGGGCCGTGACGCGGTCGGGTCGTCCCAGGCCATCCGGACGGACGTACGGGCCGCCTCGGCCAGCACCCCCAACGTCCCGACACCCAGCGAGCGCTTGGCGATGATCGCGCCCAGCGGGATCGGCAGCCCGGTCGTGGACTCCCAGTGCTCGCCCATGTCGGCGAGGCAGTGCAACCCGTAGCCGGGGTAGGTGAAGCGCGCCTCGTGGATCACCAGCCCCGCGTCCACCTTGCCGTCCCGCACGGCCGGCATGATCTCGTGGAACGGCATGACGACGATCTCCCCGACGCCATCGGGGACCCTGTCGGCCGCCCACAGCCGGAACAGCAGATACGCCGTCGAGCGCTCACTCGGCACCGCGACGGTCCTGCCCGCGAGCTCCCGCGCGGCGCCCGGCTCGCGGGTCAGCACCAGTGGTCCGCAGCCCCGGCCGAGCGCGCCGCCGCACGGCAGCAGCGCGTATTGGTCGAGCACGTACGGCAGCACCGCGTACGACACCTTCAGCACATCGAACTCACCACGCTCGGCCATGCCGTTGGTGATGTCGATATCGGCCAGCGTCACATCGAGCCTCGGCGCGCCCGGGACCCGACCGTGCGTCCACGCGTCGAACACGAACGTGTCGTTGGGGCAGGGCGAGTAGGCGATCTTGAGAGTGGTCGACGTCATCGGGCCTCCTCCTCGATTACGGGCCTGGGCCCGGCCTTGGGCCCGGAACCGGCCGCGGGGCCGAGTGCGGGTCCGAGCCCGGCGAACGCGAGCCGCAACACGTCGAGCGCATCCCCGATCCGCCAGGCGGCGCGGTCACGCGGGCCGACGGCGTTCGAGACGGCACGGATCTCCAACACGGGAATGCCGTGCGCCGCCGCGGCCTCCGCGACCCCGAAGCCCTCCATCGCCTCCGCGGCGGCTCGCGGATGACGCACGGTCAGCTCCGCGGCGCGGGCGGCCGTCCCGGTCACCGTGGACACGGTGAGCACAGGACCGTGGACCGCGTCCAAGGCATCGGCGAGCTGTGCCGAGAGCGGGGACGGGGCGTGGGTCGAGCGGCCGAAGCCGAGCGCTTCGACGCCGAGATAGCCGTCCGGTGTCTCGGCGCCGAGGTCCGCGGCCACGATCGAGTCGGCGACCACGAGCGCGCCGATCGGGGCCGTCGGGGCGAAACCGCCGCCGATGCCCGCCGAGATCACCAGGTCGTACGCGCCGTTCGGGTACGCCCCGCTCATCAGCGAAGTGGCGGTCAGGGCCTTCGCGGTGGCCGCGGCGGCGGCCGCCGGCCCCACACCCGCCACCAGCACGTCGACGTCCAGACCATCGACTCTCAGGCCGTGGGCGCTCAGTCCGTGGACCACGCTGCCTGCGGTCGGTCCTTCGCCTCCCTGACGCGCCCCGCCGCCGGGGGCGATGGGTGCGGCGGTGGCGGAGGACAGCCCGGCGGCAACGGATTCCGCTTCCACCTGCACCGCTGTAACGACGAGTACGCGCATGAGCGAGCCCGGTCGGCTCAGACCCTCCCGGTCCTCCCGGCTTTCCTAGGACTCCTTCTTGAGCGTGAAGTGCCAGATGCCGGTCAGTCGCTGGCCGGTGGTCTCCACGATGCTGACCTGCGCGGTGTTGGTCGTCTCGCCCGTCTGGGAGGAGAAGAACGCGCTGGCGGGGATGGACCGGTACGTCTTGTGGTACGGCTCCTGCTCGGCCTGCTGGCCGCCGATGAACAGCGTCCAGCCGTTCTCTGCCACCTCGGGCTCGACACCGAAGCGGACCCGGTCGTCCGCGCTGACCTCGACGGCCTGGCCGGCCTTCTTGTTCAAGCAGCCCTGGATCAGCGATTCCTTGATGGGGTCGCCGTCGTTGTAGCAGGCGGCTTCGGTGCTGACCGAGTTCGTCCCGACCGTCACGGTCGCGAGCGGCGTCGGCTTGTCGCAGGCGGAGAGTACGAGGAGGCCGGCGGACACGGCACCGAGGGCGGCGACGGCCCGGCGGCGCTTGCCGGAAGAGAACGCAACGGTCATGGGCCGAAGGCTATCGGGCGCCCGGTGTCCCGCCGCGCGGGGGTGCGGCGTGGCGCCGACCAAGGCCCAGGTGCACCACGTACACCTCCCGCATCAGAACGGGTGGCCGCGTCACCGCACCCGTACCACCCGCACCGTGCGCGGTGGCGGCAGGCTGCGCCGGGAGGCCACCACCAGACCGCGCAGCGCCAGTACCGCGCCCGTCGCGAGGATGGCCGCCGCCACCGAGATACCGAGCACGCCGTTCAGCGGCAGCGCGATCCCGATCGCGCCACCGGCAACCCATGCCACCTGGAGCAGGGTCTCGGCGCGGGCGAACGCCGAGGTCCGCACCGCCTCCGGCACGTCGCGCTGGATCATCGCGTCCAGCGCCAGCTTGGACAGCGCCTGGGTGAGACCTGCGACCGCGCCCAGCACCGCCACCATCACCGGGCTGAAGAACACCGCGGTGAGCACCGCCGCCGCCAACGCGAGCAGCAGCCCCGCCGCGATGATCACCTCAGGCGGCCGGTGCCGCACCCATGCCCCGATCGTCGTACCGCAGGCATTGCCGACGCCCGCCGCGACACCCACCATCACCAGCGACGCCGCCGCACTCTGCCCTTCCAGCGGATGCACCCGCAGCAGGAACGCCAGGAAGAAGATCAGGAAGCCGGACAGCATTCGGTGGGCGGCGTTCGCCTGGAGCCCGTGCAGCACGGAGGGCCCCACGGTACGCAGGCTCGGCTTGCGCTCACCGTGCGTGAGCATGTGGGCCTTGTGCTCGCCCTTCGCGGAGTCCACCTTGTGCGGCAGGGTGAACGCCAGAAACGTTCCCGCCGCGAAGATGGCGCAAGCACCGTAGAGCGGCCACGCAGGGCCGATCTGCTGGAGCCCGAACGCGATAGGCGCGGCGATCCCGGTGGCCACCAGACCGGCCAGGGTCACCCGTGAGTTGGCCTTCACCAGGGCGAAGCGCGGCGGCAGCAGTCGAGGTACGACGGCGCTGCGGACGACGCCGTACGCCTTCGAGGCCACCAGTACGCCCAACGCAGCCGGATACAGCTCGATACCGCCCGTGGCGACGGCGCCCGACATGGTGAGCGCCAGCAGCGCGCGGGCGGCCATCGCACCGGCCATCGCGGCGCGCCGACCGTGCGGGATGTGGTCGAGGAGAGGGCCGACGACGGGGGCGAGGAGGACGAACGGCGCCATCGTGATGGCGAGGTAGAGCGCCACCCGGCCGCGGGCCTCGTCGGTGGGTACGGCGAAGAACACCGTCGATGCGAGCGCGACCGTGATCATGACGTCGCCCGCGCCGTTCACCGCGTGCAGCTCGATCAGCTTGCCGAGTCCGGACTCGCCCGCGCCATGTGCGTGTGTCGCCCGGCGAATTCCTCGCGCCGCGCCGGTGAACGGCCGGCGCAGGGCGCGCCCGACGGGTCCGATCCGTTCCCCGGCCGATCGCAGGGCGCGGCCGACCGCCCGGGCCGTCCTGCTCAGCGGCCCGGGCGCGGGGGACGACCTCGCGGCTGTCACGTCGTCATAGTGCCCCACGAGACCTCATCCGGAACGGGTATGAACCGCTATTCGGACGGGCAGGTGGGCGGTAGGACGCGGAGGGGGGTAGCGTGCGTAGCGCGCCACCGGCGGTGGTTCCCGGCCGCGCGCCTCTTCGTCATCCCGCAGAATGGGTGGTGGTAGGTGCGTGCGCACGGGACTGATTGCCCGGGCGCGGACGTCGATGCGGCACTCCCCCGGTGTTCCGGACCCTGCTCCGGGCCTCTGGACGGATTCCAGCCGCTCCGCCCGCGGCCCGTACATCGTGGATCGTCCGGCGCGCACCCGTGAGACGGCGTAGGAGAGAAGCGAGACCTGTGAGTGCTGCGACGACGCGAAGCCGTACCCCTGACCGTCTGTGCGCCGAGGCGGTAGACCTCGCCCGGGCGGCGGCCGAGGAAGCGGCGGCGCCGGGGGTGGTGGGGGAGCACGTCGGGGTCGTATCCGAGGGCGACCGCGTGGTCACCCATTTCTTCGAGTCCAAGGAGCCGGGCTACCGCGGCTGGCGCTGGGCGGTGACGGTCGCCCGGGCGTCCCGGGCGAAGGTCGTCACGCTCGACGAAACCGTCCTGCTGCCGGGTACCGACGCTCTCCTCGCCCCCGAGTGGGTGCCGTGGAGCGAACGGCTGCGGCCCGGCGACATGGGCCCCGGGGACCTGCTGCCCACCGAGGCGGACGACATGCGCCTCGAACCCGGCTACTCCGGCGAGGACGCCCCGCCGCCGAACTCCGCGGTGTCGGATGAGATGGCCGACCGGGTGGAGGCCGAGGACGCCGAGATCGTCTCCCGTACCCCCTCACGCGGCGCGATCGGCGCGGTCGCGGAGGAACTCGGGATGCGGCGCGCCCGGGTCCTGTCCCGGTACGGGCTGCACACGGCGGCCGACCGCTGGGACGACGCGTTCGGAGCGAAGACCCCGATGGCGCAGGCGGCGCCGGCCACCTGCGTGTCCTGCGCCTTCCTGATGCCGCTCGGCGGGTCGCTCGGGCAGGCGTTCGGGGTGTGCGCGAACGAGTTCTCACCGGCTGACGGGCGGGTGGTGTCCTTGGCGTACGGCTGCGGGGGCCACTCCGAGGCGGCCGTCATGCCGAAGCCGCCGAGGCCGGCCGCGCCCGTGCTGGACTCGATGCGGGCGGACGAGTTCCCGCTCCGGCCGGCCCCGGACAGTGGATCCGTCCCGGACCACGCGGACGGGTCCCCCGACGACCTGGGCCACAGCTAACGGCTTTCGTGGCGTGCTGCGACCGGTGTACGGGGCACCTCGGGGTGGCTCCGGTATGCCCCGTTCACCGGGCCTCAGGACGTGTGCGTGAGCGTCTCGCCGCCGCCGACGCTGCTCAGCGACACCCGTAGCCGCGAGATCCCCGCCGGGAACGCCTCGCCGAGCGAGATGCGTACCTCATGGGTGCGGGAGGCGCCGGCCTCCAGGCGGCCGACGCACCGGCGAGGTACGCCTCGAAAGCGGCGCCGCTGACCGTTGGTCAGCTCCGGGTGCCGGAGAGCCCGGTGAGTCGGACGTCGAGGTTCTCGGACTGCTTGTGGTCCAGGCCGAAGCCGACGGACCACCGGGGTGCCGGCCGTCAGCGGCACTGCGGCGGCGACGACAGAACGGCACGAAAGACGCGTGCGCATGATGCAGGTCCCCCAGGGATACGCAGGCTCGGAAAATCCGAGGGTGGTCTGGCGGTTGCTCTCGTCCCGGTCCCCCCGGTGCCGTCGGCCGTACCGCCGCCTTCGCAGGGATGGACGTGCGACCCCCGGCAGGGTTGCAGGTGGCTCAGAAAGTTTTTTTCGAGCGGTGCAAGGCAGGCGGGAAGGGGCCCGCGGCGCGGGACGCGGTACCTTCAGGCCGCACCGGTGCACGGTCGGAGGTACACCGGTACCAGGGACGGAAGAGAACGGAAGAGAGCGGAGACGGGCGTGAGCGTCAGGACGACCGAGGGTGCCGATCCGTTCGGAACGGCGCGGCTGCGGCGCGGTGTGCTTGACGCGTGGGGGGCGAGCCCCGCGCGGTTCCGGGAGGATGCCAACGCCGAGGAGGACCTCGCGCTCGGCGGCTACCGTGACCGCCTCGTCGTCGAGCTGGCCCAGAACGCCGCCGACGCCGCAGGCCGCGCCGGGGTACCAGGGCGGCTCCGGCTGACCCTGCGCGACGGCGTCCTCGTCGCCGCAAACACCGGCGCGCCGCTCGACGCCACCGGGGTCGAGTCACTGAGCACCCTGCGGGCGTCCGCCAAGCGGGAGAACGACCAGCGCGCGGTGGGCCGCTTCGGAGTCGGCTTCGCCGCGGTGCTCGCCGTCAGCGACGAGCCCGCGGTCGTCGGGCGGCACGGCGGCGTCCGGTGGTCACTCGCCGAAGCACGCGGGCTCGCCGCGCAGGCCGCCCAGGGCAGCCCAGGTCTCGGCGACGAGCTGCGCCGCCGCGACGGGCACGTACCGCTGCTGCGGCTCCCGCTGCCCGCCGAGGGCACCGCGCCCGACGGCTATGACACGGTGGTGATCCTGCCGCTGCGCGACGGGACCGCAGAGGATCTGGTCGCCAGGCTGCTGGCGGGGGTGGACGACGCGCTGCTGCTCACGCTGCCCGGTCTGGCCGAGGTGGTCGTGGAGACCCCGGAGGGGGCCCGGACGCTGCGTCGCAGCGAGCAGGGCCCGTATGTGCACATCGAGGACAGCGTGCTCGGCGTCAACCGCTGGCGGGTCGTCACCCACGACGGGGCCCTCGATCCTGCGCTGCTCGCCGGTCGCCCCGTGGAGGAGCGGCTGCGCCCGAACTGGAGCGTCACCTGGGCGGTGCCGGTGGACGGCGACGGGGCGCCGTCGTATCCGGCGACCGCTCCCGTCGTCCACGCGCCCACGCCCACCGACGAGCCGCTCGGGGTTCCCGCCCTGCTCATCGCGACCCTCCCGCTCGACACGGCCCGCCGCCACCACGCGCCCGGGCCACTCACCGACTTCCTGGTGCAGCGAGCGGCCCAGGCGTACGCCGAGCTGCTCGGTGACTGGCAGCCGGTGGGCACCGGCACCATCGACCTGGTGCCCGGACCACTCGGCAAGGGCGAGCTGGACGGCGCCCTGCGGGCGGCGATCCTGGAACTGCTGCCGCGTGTCGCGTTCCTCGCCCCGGCCGCGCCCGCCGCCCCCGCCGCGGGGTCCGGCGAGCCCTCGTCCGACGACGTGGTGGCATTGCGGCCCCTTGAGGCAGAGGTCGTGGAGGGCGCGGGCGCCGACACCGTACGCGTTCTGGCGGATGTGCTGCCGACGCTGCTGCCCGCGGGGCTCGAACGACGCGTGGAGCTGCGCACCCTAGGCGTGGCGCGCGTTCCGCTGACCGAGGCGATCGACCGGCTCGCCGGGATCGAACGGGACCCTTCGTGGTGGTGGCGGCTGTACGACAGCCTCGCCGGGGTGGACCCCGAGCGCCTTTCGGGCCTTCCGGTGCCGCTCGCCGCCCCCGGCGCCAAGGGCTACGAGGACGAGGCCGGGGAAGAGCAGGACGACGAGGCCGGGGAGCGAGGGGCCGTACTCCACGCCCCGCAGCGGGTGCGCACCACGATCGGTCCGCGCCAGGTTCTGCTGCCGACCCCCGACACCCCGCAGGGGTTGGCCAGGTTCGGGCTGAAGGTGGCCCATCCGGAAGCCGCGCACCCCCTCCTGGAGAAGCTGGGTGCGCTGCCCGCGACGCCTCGCGCCGTGCTGACGACCCCGCAGGTTCGGGCGGCGGTCGCGGCATCGCTCGACGACGACGTGCCGCTGTGGGACAGCGCCGAAGTGGCACCGGACGCCGACGAACTCGCCGACATCGTGCTCGCACTGGTGCGGGACGCGGGTCTGGAGCCGGGCGACGAGCCGTGGCTGGGCGCGCTCGCCCTGCCGGACGAGGACGGCGAGCTGTCCCCGGCCGCCGAGCTCGTGCTGCCGGGAAGCCCGTTCGCCTCCGTGATGCGCGAGGACGAACTGGCTTCGGTGGACGCGGAGCTGGCGGAACGCTGGGGCGAGCAGCCCCTCGCCGCCTGCGGAGTGCTGGCGAACTTCGCACTGGTACGGACCACCGATGTCGTACTCGACCCCGACGAACTCGACCCCCGCGAAGGGGACTTCCCCGAACCGGACGACGCCGGACTGCTGGACGCCGTGGACGTGTGGTGCGAGGACGTCCTCGACCGGCTGCCCGACACACCCGTGCCGCCCGTGGCCACGGAACTCGTCGCGGTGCGCGATCTGGACCTGGTGGACGACGACCGCTGGCCGCAGGCTCTCGCCCTGCTGGCGCAGCCGCCGCTGCGGGACGCCCTCACCCAGCCGGTCAGGGTGCTGCTGCCGGACGGCACGACGGAGACCATCCGCCCGTACACCGCGTGGTGGCTGCGCGACCACCCGGTGCTCGACGGCCGCCGCCCGGCCGGTCTGCGGGCGTCCGGCGGTGATCCGCTGCTCGCCGGTCTCTACGACTCGGCGGACGCGACGGGCTTCGAGGACGAGCAGGTGCTGCACGCCCTGGGCGTACGCACCTCCGTCGCCACCCTGCTCGACGAACCGGGTGGCGCCGCCGAGCTGCTCGGCCGCCTCGCCGACCCCGACCGCCCGGTCAGCCCCGCCCAGCTGCACGCCCTCTACACCGCTCTCGCCGATCTGGACCCTGAGCAGGTGACCCTGCCGGACGAGCTGCGCGCGGTGGTCGACGGCGAGGTACGGGTGGTGGAAGCGTCCGACGCCCTGGTCGCCGACGCTCCCGACCTGCTGCCCCTCACGGCCGGCCGGCCGCTGCTGCCGGTCGCCCCGGATCGGGCGGCGGACCTGGCGGAGCTCTTCCAGGTCGGCCGGCTCAGCGAGGCGGTCGACGCCGAGGTGACCACGGTCGGCGAGGAGCATGACGTCCCGCCGTCGGTGCACGCCCTGCTGGGCCCGACCACCCCGCGCTCGTACGTCGAGCACGAGGAGCTGCTCGCGGGCGGCATCGAACTCGACTGGCGCCGAACCCCCGACGGCGCCATCCACGCGGCCACGCTGGAGGGCGTCGCCGCGGGCCTGGCCTGGGCGGCGGGCCAGTGGCCGCGCCGCTTCGAGGTGGCGGCCCTGCTGGAGGACCCGTCCCGGACGGAGGAGCTGGCGCGGGACCGCTGGTTCGACTGAGCGGACGGAGGTGCGGAGCACGTGCGGTCGTCCGTCCGCGGAGGTCGTCGAAGTCTGGGCGGTGGGGGCTTCACGCCCCTTCAGGCGGGGAAGCGCCGGTCCACCCACCGCCACGCGAACTCCAGCCCCACCGCCGCCGCCACCGCGATACCCACAGCCGTCCAGGGCATCGTGATCCCCACCAGCTTCAGCGCGAAGAAGTCCTGGAGCCAGGGCACCACCAGCACCAGCAGGAACCCGAAGGCCATCGCCAGCACGAGGCCGAGCCGCCACCAGGTGTACGGGCGGGCGATGATCGCCAGGACCCACAGCGCGACCAGGAAGAGGGTCAGGGTCGCGGCGCTGGTCTCCGCCTCCAGGGCGCCCGGGCCGCCGTAGTGGGAGCGGGCGAGCAGATAGGTGAGGAACGTGGCCATCGCGGCGATGATGCCCGCGGGGATCGCGTACCGCATCACGAGCCGTACGAAGTGCGGCTTGGCACGCTCCTTGTTGGGCGCGAGGGCGAGGAAGAACGCCGGTACGCCGATGGTGAGGGTGGACAGCAGCGTCAGGTGGCGGGGCAGGAAGGGGTACTCCACCTGCCAGCACACCACCAGGACCGCCAGCAGCACCGAGTAGACCGTCTTCGTGAGGAAGAGGGTCGCCACCCGCGTGATGTTGCCGATGACCCGGCGGCCTTCGGCGACCACCGACGGCAGGGTGGAGAAGCTGTTGTTGAGCAGCACGATCTGGGCGACCGCCTTGGTGGCCTCCGAGCCCGAGCCCATGGAGACCCCGATGTCGGCGTCCTTGAGTGCGAGTACGTCGTTGACACCGTCGCCAGTCATGGCCACGTTGTGGCCCCGGGACTGGAGGGCGTCGACCATGTCCCGTTTCTGCCGCGGGGTGACTCGGCCGAAGACCGCGTTGGCGTCGAGCTCGGCGGCCATGGCGTCCCGGTCGGCGGGGAGCCGGCGGGCGTCCACGGTGTGCTCGGCACCGGGCAGCCCGAGCTTCCCCGCGACCGCGCCCACCGACACGGCGTTGTCGCCGGAGATGACCTTCGCCGCGACGTCCTGCTCCTCGAAGTAGGCGAGGGTTTCGGCGGCGTCGGGCCGCAGCCGCTGTTCCAGGACGACCAGGGCAGCGGGACGGACACCGGCCGCGGCATCGGACGCGTCAAGCTCGTCCGTCTCGGGCGCCGCGCGGGCGAGCAGCAGCACCCGCAGCCCCTTCTCGTTGAGCGCGTCGACGTCCGCGAGCGCGGGAGCGTCCGACGGAAGCAGCACGTCAGGCGCCCCGAGCAGCCACGCGGAGCTCTGGCCGTCGCCCTCGCTGAAGGCGGCGCCGCTGTACTTGCGGGCGGACGAGAACGGCAGCGAACGCGTACAGCGCCAGTCGTCGCTGTCCGGATACGCCTCGATGATCGCCTGGAGCGAGGCGTTGGGCCGGGGATCGGACTCCCCCAGCGCACCGAGCACCTTCTGCACGTAAGCCGGGTCGAAACCTCCGAGGACGCGCAACTCGGTGACGTCCATCCCGCCCTCGGTCAGCGTGCCGGTCTTGTCGAGGCAGACGACGCTGACCCGGGCGAGACCCTCGATCGCCGGCAGTTCCTGCACGAGGCACTGCTTGCGACCGAGCCTGATCACCCCGATCGCGAAGGCCACGGAGGTGAGCAGCACCAGCCCTTCGGGGATCATCGGGACGATCCCGCCGACGGTCCTGGCGATCAAGTCCTTGATGTCGTCGCCCTTCACCACCATCTGGCTGACGATCAGACCGATCGCCGTCGGGACCATCATCCAGGTCACGTACTTGAGGATGGTGGAGATACCGGACCGCAGTTCCGAGCTGACCAGGGTGAACCGCGACGCCTCCTCGGCGAGCTGCGCCGCGTACGCCTGCCGCCCCACCTTGGTGGCGGTGAAGGCGCCCCCGCCCGCCACCACGAAGCTGCCGGACATCACCTGGTCGCCGCACCGCTTGAGCACCGGGTCCGCCTCGCCGGTCAGCAGGGACTCGTCGACTTCCAGGTTGTCCGCCTCGGCCACCTCACCGTCGACCACGACCTTGTCGCCCGGTCCGAGTTCGATGAGGTCCCCGAGCACGATCGCGGATGTGGACACCTCGGCGGCGACCCCGTCGCGCCGCACGGTGGGTTTCGCCTCACCGATCACGGCGAGCCCGTCCAGGGTCTTCTTGGCCCGCAGCTCCTGGATGATGCCGATACCGGTGTTGGCGACGATCACGAAGCCGAACAGGGTGTCCTGGAAAGGCGCGACGATGAACATGATCACCCACAGCACACCGATCAGGGCGTTGAAGCGGGTGAAGACGTTGCCGCGGATGATGTCAGCGGTGGACCGGCTGCTGCGCAGGGGTACGTCGTTGATCTCGCCGCGCGCGACCCGTTCGGCCACCCCGGCGGCGGTGAGTCCGCCCGGGCAGTGGTGGACGGGCGGTGCGACGGGGTGTACGGGGTCGAGTTCCGCTCCCGCGTCGATGAGCGCACGGCCCTGGCCCGAGGCGGGCTCGGGGCGGCCGTCGCTCCCAGCCCGTTGCGTCATGCTCTCGACGGTACGGCGGGACGGGCGGGTTCACCCGCCGAGGAGGTCCGGATCAAGTCATGATCAGGACCGGTCTCCGGGGCCAGGTCTCCGGAGTGTCAGGTCGCGGGGTACACGGGGTCCCCGTCCCCGGCGGCGGCTGCCTGCGCGCGCTTGATCGCCGCATCCCGCTTGCGTACGTACCAGATGCCGATCAGCCCGAGTCCGCCTCCGGCCAGGCAGGTCCACACCCACCAGGTCAGCTCCCGCTCCGCGAACCAGCCGTAGAAGGGGACCTGCACGAGGAACAGGACGAACCAGATGATCGTGCCGCCGGTGATGGTGGCGACGACGGGCCCCTCAAGGGGCTCGGGTGCCTCGTGCCTGGGGGTCCACTTCGCCATGCGGCCAGTGTAGGGGGCTGCCCCAAGCGCCCGACGGGCCCCCGACGGGCTGCTGCCGAGGCTCTACCGCAGTCATCTACGCGCGGAGATACCAATCTTCATCTTATGCGTTCATACTGAAGCGGTTTACGCCCGGCCCGAATCCTTCGTATGAACATCCAAGGAACATTCGGAAAGCTCCGAGTAGCATGCGAGGACCGGCAAGTACCCCTTTCATGAGGTCCCGCATGCCCCGCACGCCCCCCGCCACCCCAGCGGACAACCCGCAGACCCCGGAATCCGCTCCGGAGGCGGGTGGCCACGGCGCCCCACACGGCCCGCTCGACCGCTTCTTCAGCGTCTCCGAGCGAGGCTCCACGATCTCCCGCGAGGTACGCGGCGGCTTCGCCACCTTCTTCGCGATGGCCTACATCATCGTCCTGAACCCGATCATCCTCGGCAGCGCGAAGGACATGTACGGGCACCAGCTCGACAGCGGCCAGCTGGTGACCGCCACCGTGCTCACCGCGGCCTTCACCACCCTGCTCATGGGCGTCATCGGCAATGTCCCGATCGCGCTGGCCGCCGGGCTCGGCGTGAACACCGTCGTCGCGCTCCAGCTCGCACCGCGGATGAGCTGGGCCGACGCCATGGGCATGGTGGTGCTCGCCGGCCTCATCGTGATGCTGCTGGTCGCGACGGGCCTGCGGGAGCGCGTGATGAACGCCGTGCCGCTCGGCCTACGCAAGGGCATCGCCATCGGCATCGGCCTGTTCATCATGCTGATCGGCCTGGTCGACTCGGGGTTCGTCTCCCGCATCCCGGACGCCGCCCACACCACCGTCCCGCTCCAGCTCGGCCTCACCGGCCACCTCGGCGGCTGGCCGGTACTGGTGTTCGCCCTGGGCACGCTGCTCACCCTCGCGCTGATGATCCGCAGGGTTCCAGGTGCCATCCTGATCTCGATCGTGGTGATGACCGGCGTCGCCGTCGTGATCCAGCTGGTCGCGAGCCTGCCGGGCACGGCATGGGGCCTCACCGTCCCCGGGTGGCCGGGCAACCCGGTGGCGACACCCGACTTCGGCCTCGTCGGAGAGGTCAGCCTCTTCGGCGGCTTCGAGAAGGTCGGACCACTGACGGGCGCGCTCTTCGTCTTCACCGTGCTGCTGTCCTGCTTCTTCGACGCGATGGGCACGATCCTCGGCGTCGGCGACGAGGCGAAGCTGACGGACGAGAAGGGCGAGTTCCCCGGGATCAACAAGGTCCTGATCGTGGACGGCATCGCCGTCGCGGCGGGCGGGGCGACCTCGTCCTCCGCCAACACCTGCTTCGTCGAGTCCACGGCGGGCGTCGGCGAGGGCGCCCGTACGGGTCTCGCCTCCGTCGTGACCGGCGCGCTGTTCGCGGTGTCGCTGTTCCTCACCCCGCTCGCCACGATGGTTCCGTCCCAGGCGGCGACGCCCGCGCTACTGGCGGTCGGCTTCCTGATCCTGGCGGGTTCGGTCAAGGAGATCGACTGGAGCGACTACACGGTGGCCGTGCCGGCGTTCCTTGCCATGGTGATGATGCCCTTCACGTACTCGATCACCAACGGCATCGGCATCGGCTCCATCGCCTTCACCGTGCTGCGGCTGGCAGCCGGGCGCGGCCGTGAGGTGCCGGTGGCGATGTACGTCGTCTCGGCGGTGTTCGTCTTCTACTACGCGATGCCCGCCCTGGGGCTCACATAGGTCGCACCGCCCCATCCGGCCCACGATCGGGCCCCGCCCGCCCGGGATCCCCGGCTGCGGCTCCACTCAGACGGAGGCTCGGCTCGGGACCCACCCGGACGGGACCGGCCCCATCAGTGGGGATTCGCCCGATCGGGTGAGTCGGTCGGGACCGTCACTCAGCGCCCGGGCCGGCCGTGGATCCCCGCCGCCCCTGCGGCTCCGGGGCCGAACCCCGGGCCGGCCCCGGGGCCGTAGAACCTCTCCGTCTCATCGACCGCCGCCTTGAAGCGTTCGTCGAAGTCGTCGCGCATGAGCGTCCGGACCACATAGTCCTGGACGCTCATGCCGCGTTTGGCGGCATGCTTCCGGAGCCGGGCAAGCAACTCCTCGTCCATTCTCAGACTGAGCACTGTCGATGCCATGTCAGCCAGGTTCGCTGGCCGGAACCGCTCGGCGCGTCACTTTCCGGCCTCGGGTCACCCATTCGGGTGACGCTTCGTACACCCGCCGCGCCCCACGGAAACCGGTTGGTACTTAGGCTGCGTAATGAGTTACGCTAATGAACATGCCTGACCTTTCCCGTCCCGCGGTGAACACCACAGCGGCCGAGGGCACACCGGCGGACGCCGCGATCGACGCCGCCGCGGTGGACTCCCTCCGCTCGGCCGTGATGCGGCTGGGCCGGCGCCTGAAGCACCAGCGCGTCGACGAGTCGCTGAGCCCCACCGAGATGTCGGTGCTCGGCACCCTGGCCCGATGCGGTTCCGCCACCCCTGGTGAGCTGGCCCGCAGAGAGCATGTGCAGCCGCCGTCGATGACGCGCATCGTGGCACTGCTGGAGGCCAAGGGGCTGGTCCGGCTGGAGCCGCACCCCGATGACCGCCGGCAGAAGGTCGTCAGCCAGACCGAGCAGGCCGAGGCCATGCTCGAAGAGAGCCGCCGAAAGCGGAACGTCTGGCTGGCGTCCCTCGCCGAGGGTCTGGACGAGGACGAGTGGGCCAAGCTGCGCGCAGCGGCCCCGGTACTGGAGAAGCTGGCACACCTGACCCCACCGTCCGGGAACTGATCAAGCCGATCGGAACGCCCCGGACGTTCACCCGATCGGCGCAAGGAGGCGAGCCCTTTTGAGTACGGGACACGGAGCAGACTCCGCACCCGGACCGACCCCGAACCGCAACCCGAACCCCACCCCCGAGCCGGCACCCGGGCCACCCGTCGAGGACACGGGGAAGAAGAGCACGACCTTCTCGTCCCTCAAGGTCCGCAACTACCGGCTGTTCTTCACCGGAGCCATCGTCTCCAACACGGGCACCTGGATGGCCCGGATCACCCAGGACTGGCTCGTCCTGAGCCTCACCGGCTCCGCGGCCGCCGTCGGCATCACGACGGCCCTCCAGTTCCTGCCGATGCTGCTCTTCGGCCTCTACGGCGGCGTCATCGCCGACCGGTATCCCAAGCGCAACATCCTGCTGCTCACACAGACCGCGCTCGGACTGTGCGGGCTCGCGCTCGCCGTCCTCACCCTCTCGGGACACGTCCAGGTCTGGCACGTGTACCTGATCGCGCTCCTGCTCGGCATGGTCACGGTGGTCGACAACCCGACCCGGCAGTCCTTCGTCTCCGAGATGGTCGGCCCGGACCAGATCCGCAACGCCGTCAGCCTGAACTCGGCGAACTTCCAGTCGGCCCGACTGGTCGGCCCGGCCGTCGCCGGTGCCCTGATCAGCATGGTGGGCAGCGGCTGGGCGTTCCTGCTCAACGGGCTGTTCTTCCTGGCCCCCGTGATCGCGCTGCTGCGTATGCGCACCAACGAGCTGCACAGGGTCGAACGCGTCCCACGCGGCAAGGGACAGCTCCGCGAAGGGCTGAAGTACGTCGCCGGGCGGCCCGAGCTGATCTGGCCGATCGTGCTGATCGGATTCGTCGGCACCTTCGCGTTCAACTTCCCGATCTGGCTGACGGCCTTCGCCGACCAGGTCTTCCATGTCGGCCCCGGCGGCTACGGCCTGCTCAACACCCTGATGGCGGCCGGTTCCCTGGCGGGCGCGCTGCTGTCAGCCCGCCGTGGCTCCTCCAGGCTGCGGATGCTGGTCGCGGCGGCGGCTCTGTTCGGCGCGCTGGAGATCGTGGCGGCCCTTTCGCCGTCCTTCTGGATGTTCGCGCTGCTGCTCGTACCGCTCGGCACGATCGGCCTGACGGTCAACGTCACCGCGAACTCCTCGGTGCAGCTGGCCACCGACCCGACGATGCGGGGCCGGGTGATGAGCCTGTACATGATGGTCTTCTTCGGCGGTACACCGCTGGGCGCCCCCTTCGTCGGCTGGATCACCGACACCTACGGCGCCCGCGTCGGCTTCGCCACCGGCGGCGCGGTCTCGCTGGTCGCCGCGGCGGCGATCGGCCTGATCCTGGTACGGGTCGGGGGCCTGCGGATGCGCGTGGACCTGCGGCAGGGCCGCCCACGGGTGCGCTTCGTACCACGCGAACAGCGCGAGCTCACCGCGGTGGCCTGAGGGAGACCGTGTCTCGCCGTAAGGCCCGTGAGACGGGCCCGGCCCCCGGCCGGTCCGGGCCCGTTCGCGCCCCCCTGTCGCCCCCTTCCCCGTGACCGCAGAAGGGGTGCCCGATCAGCAGGCTGCACCCGACGAGCGGTTCCTCGGATCGCGTCCGCTGAAGGGTTCGGCGGGTCGCGACCCGATGACGACGGTCGCGTACCACTCATCCGAGGTGGCGACCCTCGGCACCAGCCCCCCGCTCGCCACCGCGTCCACCGCCGCCGCCGCCTGCCGTTCGCTCGTCTCGAACAGCAGGCACCCGCCCGGCGCCAGCCACGACCGCGCCTGAGCCGTCACCCGCCGCAGCACGTCGAGCCCGTCCGCACCGCCGTCCAGCGCGACCAGCGGCTCGTACATCCGGGCTTCGGCAGGCAGCAGTTGGACGTCCCCGGTGGGTACGTAGGGGACGTTCGCGGCGAGGATGCCGATCCGTCCCCGGAGCTCACCGAGCAGCGGCGCGAAGAGGTCACCCTGGTACACCCGCCCGCCGTACGCCTCCACGTTGCGCCGGGCGCACCGCACCGCCGCCGGTTCGACGTCGGCGGCGTGCAGTTCCACCTCACCGTCCAGGCCGGCCGCGAGTGCGGCTCCCACCGCGCCCGTACCGCAGCAGAGGTCCACGACGAGGGTCGCGTCCGGGCGGGCGTCGAGTGCCTGCCGTACGAGGAACTCCGTACGGCGCCTGGGCACGAACACCCCGGCTTCCACGGCGATCCGCAATCCGCTGAACTCGGCCCAGCCGAGTACGTGTTCCAGGGGGTGGCCTTCGGCGCGCCGCTCGACCATGGCGGTGAGTTCGGCAGGGGTGCGTGCGGTGGACAGGATCAGTGCCGCCTCGTCTTCGGCGAAGACACAGCCGGCGGCACGCAGCCGGGCAGTGATGGCGGCGACGGCGGTGGCGGCGGCGGCGGCGGGCGAGTCGGGAGAAGAACCGGGAACAGAGGTGAGTGACACGGAGTCGGAAGCCTTTCGGAATACCGAGCGGGGCTCCCTCGACCGCCTACGACGACAGCGGCGGCGACGGCACAGAGGCGAGCACCCGGCCTGCAACAGCGGTAATGGGTCCCACCTCCTCTTTCCGGTCATGGCACAACGGGAGGCAAACTCTACCGGGGCTCACCTGCTGAAACCACCACACATGCGCCACGAGAGCCGCATGACCATGAGCGGGGTGCGAGCCCCGCGGGCCGCCCGCCGTACGCTGCCGCCTGAACCGCACCCCGTCAGCCGCCAGTTGGGAGCCCCCGTGAGTGATCGACCAAGCCGCCAGGCCAAGAAGCCGTTCCTTTACGTGGTCGTGTGCGCGTCCGGCATCGCGGACGATGTCGGCACGCTGATCAGCGCCGCGCAGGGAAGGCAGTGGGATGTGGGGGTCGTCGCCACACCGCAGGGGCTGAAGTTCATAGACGCCCAGGCCGTCGCGTCCCAGACCGGTTTCCCGATCCGCTCCGCCTGGCGCTCCCCGGGCGACCCGCGCCCGCTCCCGCCCGCTGACGCGATCGTGGTGGCTCCTGCCACGTTCAACACGATCAACAAGTGGGCGGCCGGGATCTCCGACACCCTGGCGCTCGGCATTCTGTGCGAGGCGTACGGCTTCGGCATCCCCACCGCCGCCCTGCCCTACCTCAACTCCGCCCAAGCCGCTCACCCGGCATACCGGCAGAGCCTGGACAGGCTGCGCGAGATGGGGGTCCTCATCGGCTCCCACGAACCGCACCCGCCGAAGGCGGACGGTGTGGCCGACAGCTTCCGCTGGGAGGAGGCTCTGGAGCTGATCGCTCCCCACCTGTCCGGCCGGCCGTAAGCCCCTGGCTTCCGTCCTCCTCGGCATGCTGCTGTGGCCGCAGCGATGTCGAAGCGTGCTTCACCAGCCTGCCCGCGCACCTCCGCGTCGCGGTCCATCGTGGGCATTGTGCTGTTGGAGCTCGACGGCGAATCTGGCAGCGGTCACGAAGTCCTCGTCATCGTGCAGAACGATCAGGCCAAGGTGCGCAGCTGTCGCGCTGATCTGAAGGTCCACGGCGGACAGCGCCTGGTGTGCACCATTCTCGGCAGCACGGCGTCGGATTCCACCGACCCATTGCGCCGCGCCCTCGGGAACAGGGGCGTCCGCGTACAGCTCGGCGAACATGGCGCTGCGCTCCTCGTACTCCTTCAGGTCGCGCGCCGAACGAAGGAACTCCGCCCGCTGCGGATGGCAAGAACGGACGGCGCCGTCCAGGGCGGTCTCCTGCCAGGCAAAGCGGAGACGCTCGTCGCGGAGACGCTCGTCGCGAAGCAGACGCCACAATGCGGACGAATCAAGCAGATATTCGCTCACTGAGAGTGAGTCTCCTTATCCGCACGATGTGCGGCTTCGGCTCCCTCTATGTTCCAGTTCCTCGCGAGTTCGACGCGGTGGGCCCGGCACCGCGTACCCGCTCACGGCAGCCGCCCCTCCCGGTTGACCTCCCTGACGCGAGCCCGCAGCACCTCCCCCGGCGTCGCGGACCGCAACGCCTCGGACGGGCAGTCCCACTCCCGGCCGCCGCCCGGGGGGCGGAGCTGGACATAGGGGCCCGCGGCGTCCATGACGCGGCCGATACGTCCGTCGCGGGAGTCGACGGCGAAGTCCCCGCGGCGGAAGCGGGGCGGCAATGGCGGGAGAGCGTCCATCAGCGGACCTCGTACAGGACGGCCGCGAGGCGCAGCGCGGTGTCCAGGTTGCAGCGGCCCAGGTCGACCAGCGGGTAGCCGCCCTCCTCGCTGGTGAGCGACAGCAGGTCCACCCGGATGGACGGCAGGGTCACTCCCTTCGAGTCGAGCTCGGCCCTCAGTTGGGCGACGACCTCTTCCGCCGCGCGGATTCTGTCTGCCGGTGGGACGTCCATCGGATACCTCCACTCTGGGTGTTCGCTTTCCGTACACAGCGTGGCGGGCCGAGGGATAGCCTGGCCAGTATTGGCGGCCAAACAACCCCACCTGCGTGACAGGGAGTTGACATGCCTGGTCCGAAGTGCCTCGACCCGTTCGCTTCGCCTCGGGCCCTGATCGGCGCGGAGTTGAGACATCTCCGTGAGCGTGCGGGCCTCAGCCAGCGCGAGCTCGGCGACCTCCTCCATGTGAGCGCCACCTTCATCGGGCAGCTTGAGGTGGGCACCCGGCGGATACAGCTGGGCCTCGCTCGCAGGCTCGACGAGAGGCTCGGCACGGGAGGGTTCTTCGAGCGCAACTGCACGGCTTCCGGCAGGTCGAAGTATCCGGACCACTGCATCCAGGTCGCCAGCTGGCGCAAGTCCTCCTACAGCGGTGGCAGCGGCGCCAACTGCCTGGAAGTCGCCGACGACCACCCCGGTATCGTCCCCGTCCGCGACTCCAAGGACCCCGAGGGCCCGAAGCTGGTGTTCCCGGCCGCCGCCTGGACCGCGTTCGTCACCGACGTCAAGCACTCCTGAGCAGAGCAGCGACACCCGCATGCCTCCGGTTCACACGATCCGGGGGCATGCCGCGTAAGGGCTGTCCCGTAATCCGCGGTGGATCAGAGCGCGGCGTCAGGTGTATGGGGTCTCCCCCGGCCCTTGGGGCCGAGGGGACGCAACGCAAGGCGGAGGGTCGCCCGCATACTGGGTGTATTCGGGCGATTCGACAACGCAGCGTGGGGGCACCTCCCGGCGAAGACAGGGGGAGTGCCGTAGCTGTCGTCGCGCGCCCGCCGGGGATTACGGGACAGCCCTTAGTCGGGCAGACCGGCGCGGCGCGCATGCCGATCGCTTCCCCGCCCTGAGTGTCGCCTTCTCCTCGGTGGCCGAGTCGGGCGGAGGTGACCAGGCCTGGGAGTTCGGGCTTCAATTATCCTGGACGGGTCGGCCGTGCTGATCGAACGCGACGACAGCTGACGGGTGCATGCTCCGGCGCACCGCAGACGGCAGCCGACGGGTGGCACCGACCGGCCCCCACGGCGAGTCTGCCCCCGGGCCGGGCGTCAGTTCCTCACTTCGTCACGCCGGGGCTGCCACCGGGGAGGTTCGGCGCGGCGCTCCAGGCCCCGATGGAACCTCCTGAAGGGGCCACGTTGTCGAGTGGGTGGCAGGGGTCCGCAGGGGACTCGCGCCCTCAGGGGGAGTGGTTCGTGGGTGACGGTGGTTCGGATCGGGACGCGGAGTTCTCGGACTTCGTGGTCGCGGCACACAGCTCACTGCTGCGCACGGCCCGTCTGCTGACGGGAGATCCGCACACTGCCGAGGACCTCGTACAGGCCGCGCTCGTACGGGTGTATCTGCGCTGGAGCCGCTCTGCGTCCTGGGCTTCGCCTCAGGCATACGCCCGCAAGGCCGTGGTGCATCTGTACGCGACCTGGCGCAGGCGCCGCTGGCACACGGAAGTCATCCGCACGGAGCGGGGCAGCACCCCGGACACACACGACATGGCGGGCAGCGCGGAAGCCCGGCTCGAACTGAGCCGCGCCCTGGCAGCTCTGCCGCGCGCCCAGCGGGCCGTGGTGGTGCTGCGCTTCTACGAGGACCTGTCGGTGGAAGAGACGGCCGACCTGCTCGGCTGTTCGCCCGGGACGGTCAAGAGCCGCACCAACAGGGCCTTGGAGCGGCTGCGCGCCGGGGGCGCGCTTGCCGGGTACGCGGGAAGGGGCACGAGATGATCGAGCAGGACGAGTACGAGATCCGGCAGGGCCTGCGAGAACTGGCGGAAGCCGATGGCACGGGAGGCGCGGCGCCCGTGGCAGCGGTGGTGGCCCGGGCCCGGCGGGTCCGCCACCGACGCCGGTCACTAGCCGCCGGAGCGGCGACGATGCTCGTGGCGGCGGGAGTCGTCGTGGGCACTGGCTGGAAGCCGGTGGGCACCGACAACGGAGCCCCGATCGCCGGCCCGTCCATCGCCGCGTCCGTCCGCGGACCGAGCGGCGATGAATTGGCCTCGCGCGTCACCCCCGGCTGGGGGGACCGCCCGCCGCAGCCTCCATCGGCGGATGGCGGCCCCCTGGACACCGGCCCGCGCAAGGCCGAGGACGGTGTCCGTTACCGCTACGACCTCTCGCGAGCCTGCGGTCTCGAGTACGCCGTGTTCGGTGGCCGCGTGTGGCAAGCGGAGCAGGCTTCCTCCGCCCTCTCCTGGGATGCGGACGCGGACCGCATGAGGGGCTTCATACGTTGGGAGACCGGCATCAACGACCGCGCCGAGCCTGACCTCGCGATCTTCGAAGCCGATATGCCGAACGCCGACACCACCGAGATCATCTTTCGACCGGCGCCGGGCACCGCGAAGCCGGAGTGCCTCGACAGGGAGCCGGAGCGCCGCCACTCCGAGGCATTCGCCGCGACGGTCGGCCCTCGCGACCCGGAGCCCGGCGTCCGGTACGTCTACGACTGGAACTCGGTCTGCGGCGCGAACTACATCGTGTTCGGCGGCGGCCTGTGGAAGTCCGATGATCTTGGTGGCCCGAAGGCCTTCGCGCTTCTCACGAACGACCGGCCCGGTCCTGCCTTCATCAAGCTCTCGGAAGACCGCGAAACCGCCGTGGTGGAGGGTGCTCGGATCAACGCACAGGACAAGCAGGTACTGAAGGAAGGCGGCTACGCCTACCACCGCGTGGACGACTTCGAGGCCGGCGACCTCAAGCGCTGCCGGGACGGCCTTGAGGCACTTCGGCGCATCGCGCGGGAAGGTACCCCGTGAAGCGTGTTGCGACAGCGGGCCTGGGATGCGCACCACTTGCTCGGCAAGGCCCCGCAGCGTCCCGCAGAAGGGTTCGTCCAGAACGGGGGCAGAGGCCGCGCTCGCGGCGGGCGACGACCTTGCCCTCGTTTCGGCCGCGGCGGAACCCGGCCCGGGACACGAGAGTGGAGCGGCTCTGCTCAACCCCCTGGAAATCACAGAACCGTTGATCCTACCGACCGACGAGCCTACAGGTCGCCTTCACGGCATGGAGTGACGGGACGCGTCACCATGGCCCGTGCGGCGGCGTCCGGTCGGGGGACATACGAGGCCCGTTGGCGGCACTCTGACCTGGGAGGACACAACTCCAGGATGCCCTATATGACATATGCCGGATTTGCGTTATCTGCGTGTTTTAAGGCGCTGGATCGACTTGTCCGTTCATGATCTTTCCGGCCGGATAACCCGCGAACAGCTTGGTTCTTCGGCTATCAGCGGATGATCGACCCGGCACCGAACGGAGCTCCAACCTGATGACACTACAAACCCGCACCGTAGCCCGCAGGCGAACCGCGTCTCGACTGGTCGCCGCAGCGGCATGTGCGGTTCTGCTCCAGGTGGCCGGTGGCATGCCGACCGCGATGGCAGCCGGAGCGGCTCATGCGGCCGCCGGGCAGAGCGGCACCACCACCCGCGCCCTACCCGCCGACTGCCTGGCGCAGAACGTCTACATCCTCGCCGGACCCAGGGGCCGATCCGAGGGCACGTCGGTACAGCAGGTGGATCTGGGCAGTGGCGCAAGGACCGAGATCGGGAACTTCACCCCCGCTGCCGGGGTCGCGGTCAACGGGCTCGGCATGATGCCCGGCGGCACGATCGCCTGGGCGGTGTCCGAGGAAGAGGACTCCGGTACCGGGACGCAGACCGTGTTCCAGCTCGATCTGAACACCAACACCACCACCATGTACGCCGGTGCGGCCAAGGTGGGCGACGACGATGCGCGGGAGACCGTGCGCGGGGCGATGAACCCGACCAACGGCTGGTTCTACTACTCCCACTCCGCGGAGAACCCGGCCGACTCGAACCGCCCGACCACCCAGGTCATCTACGCGTTCGACACCGTGAACAACGTCAGCATCGGCGCCGTCGGCACGCTGACCGACCCGCGGTTCAACGGCAGCTCCGGCGACATGGTCTTCGACTCCGCGGGCAATCTGTACATGGTCATCTCCACTCCGGAGAACCTCGCCCCCGGCGGGATCAACTCGGCACTGGTGCGGATCAACGAGGACCTGCCCGCCATCCCCGGCAACATCGCGCTGACGGCGGACCTGCTCGCCGACCTGCCCGACGGCGCCGCGTACGGCGTCACCCTCGGCGCGGACGGCTACCTGTACACCACCCGGGCCCGAGTGACCCCGGCCGGTGAGCTTTTCAAGATCAACCCGAACAGCGGGGCGCTGGTCTCCAGCACGCAGATGACCGCCCCGGCCGACACTGACCCGACCCCGGTCGACGCGGGCAACTGCTCGTACGGACCCAACGTCGCCTCCCAGGTGGACCGCCCCGGACGAGCCGAGCCGAACGACCAGTTCACGGTCACCATCACCGGAAACGGAGTGACCTCCGGCAATTCCGGCACCACGACCGGCGCGGACCCCGGCCCGCAGAACACCCCCGAGGAGATGGCAGGACCGCTCCCCAGCGTCGCGGGCGCGACCTACGACTTCACCCAGGAACCGGCGAACGGCGCCGACCCGGCCGACTACACCACCACCTACGAGTGCGTGGACACCGCGCACGGCAACGCGCTGCTGACCCAGGGCACGGGCAGCTCGTTCCAGTACACCGTCCCGGCGTCCGGCGACGGCCGCGGTGTGGCCGTGCTCTGCACCTTCACCGACACACCCGTCACGACGCCGCCCGCCCCGTCCACCCTTGAGGTCGTCAAGACCGCCGTGGTCCGTGACGTCGAGGGCGGCCGTGGTCCGTGACGTCGCCGTGGTCCGTGACGTCGAGGGCGGCCGTGTGGTCACGTACGCCCTCAGGGTCACCAACACCAGCACCAACCCGGCCACCGGAGTCCGGCCCGAGGACGACCTGTCCGACGTGGTCGACAACGCCACGTACAACAACGACGCTCAGGCGTCCACGGGCGGGATGAGCTATGAGGCGCCGGAGATCGTCTGACTCGGCGGCCTCCAGCCGGGCCAGAGCGCGACGATCACCTACTCGGTGACCGTCGAGCCGGACGACCAACTGGTGAACAACGTCACCGCCACCGCACCGAACAGCAACTGCCCCGGCGATCCTGAGTGCAGCACCACCACCACGACCCCGGTCGGCGAGGACCCCGACCCGGGCCTGACAGCGGCAACCGACTGAACGCTTCCGAGTCCCGAGCGAAGGGCCGGGGCTGCGCGAGACGCGCAGCCCCGGCTTCTTTCGTGCATCGTCCGAGTGCTTTCGCGTACGCCCTGAAACTTGAGCTTCGGCACTCGGGCCCTGCTTTGACGCAATGATCGAATAGCTTCAGCCCGTACGCCCATCCCGGGAGTTGACTTTGCGCGATGCACTTGCAACGTATGGCCATCAGGGGCTGGCTGTGCCGCATCCGAACAGGCCCCGATGGTGCGCGAGCACCAGCCGGGGCTTGACCGCCGAGATCGCAAGGAGCGATCCGATGACTGACAGCCAGTTCGGTTCGACGTCCCTGCCCGCGCACGGGCCCGAGCACCCGATGGCCGAACCGGGATACGGCAAGCGGACGGTTTCCCGCCGGCATCCGGCCACCACGTAGGCTTCGGGCCACTCGACCATACGGCCTACGGGGGATCGTGCCAGCACCTGGGGCCGCTGGAACTGGTCGGGAACCGCTGGATCATCGGTGACCCGAACCGCAAGGAGGAAGGCGGATGCGGAAGCCTCAGTCCAGGACCTGCGTCAGTTCGCTCCGGCTCGGCGAGTGGACGACACGGCCGAGCGCTCCGTTGACGATGGGCATGTAGGGCGGCACATGGCCGCACTCGACATTCGCGATGATCGGCACATCGAGGGCTCCGAGTGCGTCGATGACGGCCTCGTGCTGGCTGAGGGAAGGGCTGTCCGGCGCCTGGGTCCGGCCGACGAGAACCGCGTTCGCCCGGTCGAAGAAGCCGGCGAGCCTCATTCCGTGGAGGTTGCGGCAGATGCTGAAGGCATCGTGGCCGAACGCCTCCACATAGACGAGGAGTCCGTCCGGTGACGTGCTGTCGGCGAAGGCCGACGTGTCGAGGTAGGACGTCCCCGCGAGGTTGCACAGGATCTCGATGCAGCCGCCGATCAGCCTTCCCTCGGCTCGCACCTCCCCGTCCCCGTCGAGCCGGGTCCACGTGCCGACGGCGTCGAGCGTGTAGTCGCGCGCCTCGGGAAACATCGCGTAGTCGTCGAAGCCGACGGTCCGGTGGCGACCGGGCGGGGTCTGGGTGAAACGGTGGCCCGCTGGAGCCGCGACGATATCGAGCCACGATCGCAGCCCTTCGGGCACCCGGTAGGGCGTGTCCATGAGGTTGTTGCCGTGTACGGTCGCCACGCCGGTGAGCAGCGTCAGCGGTGTGAGCACGGTCGACATGTCGGAGTAGCCGACGACCCAGGTGGGCTCCGCCGCCCGCAACCGGTCCCAGTCCAGCAGCGGTACCAGGTCGATCGCGGTCTCACCGCCCCACGGCGGCACGACGGCCCTGATGGTGGGGTCGGTCAGCATCGACATCAGCTCGTCGGCGCGATCCGCGGCCGAGGCGCTGGCGTGCCCGGAGCCGTCCATGCACCTGCCTGTGACGACCTCGTATCCCCGGGCCTGAACGTATCGGACGGCGACGTTCAGGCGTTCGTTCAGCTCCTTCGGGACTCCGCTCGACGGGGAGGTGACACCGATGCGGTCGCCGGGGCGCAGGGGGCGCGGATAGCGAATGGACATATGCCGGATTCTGGCAGGGCGGCAGGCCCGAAGGCCATCGGGTTTCGCTGCCGGGATCCGGCTCGCGGGGCTACGGGCTCCGGGGGCGCGGACGTCCCGAGGACACGGCGGGGCGCGCTCGGTGACGTCGAAGTCCTTAGCCGCTGCCAGCGGTCCCGTTCGGGCTCACCGAGGGAAGAGTCCGGCGGACATCGGGGGCGGGCACCCGGCTCCGCGGCACCGCACCGGCGGAGGACGGACCGAGCGGAACAGCGAGATCAAGCCACCGACGTGCACCAGAAGTTCAGGCCAACGCATGCTGCTGCACGAACCGAATCAGTGCCGATCAGAATCGGACTCCCTGCGGCACACCGGAACGAACTGCGCTGGGATGGTCCGGATACGGCAGTCGTGGGCACCGTAGTCGGCAGTATCCGTCCTGGAGGCAAGTATGGAAGGCTTCACCGCGTCAGTCTCATTGGAGTCCGACCTAGCAAAGTCGGCCCTGGAGACTCCGGTATGCCAGTGCGGGAACCGGGAGCGGACGGGGGCCTCGGTCCCGCAGAGCGAAGCCCCGCCCGGGTCGGCGGAGGAGCGGTTCCGGGGGCTGCTGGAAGCGGCGCCGGACGCGATGGTGATCGTGGACGACGGCGGGACCATCCGCCTCGTCAACGCCCAGACCGAGGCCCTCTTCGGCTACCAGCGTGAAGAACTGCTGGGACGACCCGTCGAGATCCTCGTACCCCACCGCTTCCGCGACAACCACGCCACCCACCGCAACGGCTACACCGACAACAGACAGGTACGCCCCATGGGCGCCGGTCTCGAACTCCACGGCCTGCGCAAGAACGGCACCGAGTTCCCCGTCGAGATCAGCCTCAGCCCACTCGAAACCACCGACGGACTCCTCGTCTCCGCCGCCGTACGAGACGTCAGCGAACGCAAGGCGGCGGAGGAAAGGTTCCGTTCGCTACTTGAGTCGGCGCCGGACGCGATGGTGATCGTGGACGACGGCGGGACCATCCGCCTCGTCAACGCCCAGACCGAGGCCCTCTTCGGCTACCAGCGTGAAGAACTGCTGGGACGACCCGTCGAGATCCTCGTACCCCACCGCTTCCGCGACAACCACGCCACCCACCGCAACGGCTACACCGACAACAGACAGGTACGCCCCATGGGCGCCGGTCTCGAACTCCACGGCCTGCGCAAGAACGGCACCGAGTTCCCCGTCGAGATCAGCCTCAGCCCACTCGAAACCACCGACGGACTCCTCGTCTCCGCCGCCGTACGAGACGTCAGCGAACGCAAGACGGCCGAGAACCAGCTCACCGCGCTGTATGAGCAGCAGCGGCATGTCGCGCTGACCCTCCAGCGCAGTCTGATGGGCACACCGCCCGCCGTCCCCGGGCTCACCACGGCCAGCCGCTATCTGCCGGCGACACAGGGCGCGGGTGTGGGGGGCGACTGGTTCGACCTCGTGCCGCTGGGGGCCGGACGGGTCGGCATCCTCATCGGCGACGTGATGGGGCGGGGCCTCGAAGCCGCAGCCATCATGGGGCAGTTGCGCTCGGCGGCGCACGCACTCGCGAAGACCGGAATGCAGCCACGGCAGCTGATGCAGTCACTGGACGCCATCGTCGCCGAGCTGGACGGCCCCGACCAACTGGTCACCTGCTGCTATCTGGTGCTGGCACCGGACGCGGGCGAGGTGACCGTGTGCTCCGCCGGCCATCTGCCGGCCCTGGTCGCCGAGCCTGGCCTGCCGGTACACGCGCTCGACGCGCCGGTGAGCGTGCCGCTGGGGGTCGGGGACCACCTCCACCAGCAGACCACCCTGGCAGTGGCGCCCGGCTCCAGCCTCGTCCTGTTCACGGACGGGTTGATAGAGACGCCCGAAGGCGATATCGAGGACCAGCTCGACGCGCTGGTCCACGCGCTGGACAAGGCATTCGCGTCCACGACCGGACTTGAGGACGCCGTGGACGACGTGCTCGCCTCCGTGCTGCCCGCCACCGAGCACCACCACGACGATGTGACCCTGCTCATCGCCCAGCTCCCCGCCGCTCCCCTGGCCACGGCATCGACCAAACTCGCCGCCACCGCCACCTCGGTGTCGAAGGCGCGTGCGTTCCTCACCGCATCGCTGCGTGCCTGGGGCCTTCACGGCCTCGTGGACAACGCGCAGCTGCTGGTGTCCGAAGTCGTCACCAACGCCATCCGGCACGGGCAGGGCCCGGTGCGGCTGAGCGTGCGCCGCAACACCACGGAGCTGACGGTGGAAGTGAGCGACAGCAGCCACCATCTGCCGCAGCCGCGCATCGCCGACGCGGACGACGAATCCGGCCGGGGGCTGATCCTGGTCGACACGCTCGCCGGGAGCTGGGGGGTGCGGCCGAACGACGACGGCAAGACGACCTGGTTCACGCTGCCGCTGGAGGCCGCATTGCCGTCATCGTCGCAGCTCGCCGCCGGGTGAGTGGACGCACCGTCGGGTCAGCGGACGGATCGTGGAAACGCCCGAGGGCGGCACCCCGGGGAGTGGGGTGCCGCCCTCGGTTTCAGGACGGTTGACCAACCATCGCTCGAAGAGCGTTCAGGTTGATCAGAAGTCCATGTCACCGCCCGGCATGCCGCCCGGAGCAGCCGCAGCGGCCTTCTCCGGCTTGTCGGCGATGACGGCCTCGGTGGTGAGGAACAGCGCGGCGATGGAGGCCGCGTTCTGCAGCGCGGAACGGGTCACCTTCGCCGGGTCGATGATGCCCTCGGCGACCAGGTCGACGTACTCGCCGGTCGCGGCGTTCAGGCCGTGGCCCGGGGTCAGGTTGCGCACCTTCTCCACCACCACACCGCCCTCAAGGCCGGCGTTGACGGCGATCTGCTTCAGCGGGGCCTCAAGCGCCAGCTTGACGGCGGCGGCACCGGTGGCCTCGTCGCCATCGAGCTCCAGCTTCTCGAACACCTGGGAGGCCTGGAGCAGGGCCACGCCACCACCGGCGACGATGCCCTCCTCGACGGCCGCCTTCGCGTTGCGAACGGCGTCCTCGATACGGTGCTTGCGCTCCTTGAGCTCCACCTCGGTCGCGGCACCGGCCTTGATGACGGCCACGCCGCCGGCCAGCTTCGCAAGGCGCTCCTGGAGCTTCTCGCGGTCGTAGTCCGAGTCGGAGTTCTCGATCTCGGCGCGGATCTGGTTGACGCGGCCCTGGACCTGGTCGCTGTCACCGGCACCGTCGACGATGGTCGTCTCGTCCTTGGTGATGACGACCTTGCGGGCGCGGCCCAGCAGGTCGACGCCGGCGTTCTCCAGCTTGAGGCCGACCTCCTCGGAGATGACCGTGCCACCGGTGAGGATGGCGATGTCGCCGAGCATGGCCTTGCGGCGGTCGCCGAAGCCCGGGGCCTTGACGGCGACCGACTTGAAGGTGCCGCGGATCTTGTTGACGACCAGGGTCGACAGGGCCTCGCCCTCGACGTCCTCGGCGATGATCAGCAGCGGCTTGCCCGACTGCATGACCTTCTCCAGCAGCGGGAGCAGGTCCTTGACCGAGGAGATCTTGGAGTTGGCGATCAGGATGTACGGGTCCTCCAGAGAGGCCTCCATACGCTCCATGTCGGTGGCGAAGTACGCCGAGATGTAGCCCTTGTCGAAGCGCATACCCTCGGTGAGCTCCAGCTCCAGACCGAAGGTCTGGGACTCCTCGACGGTGATGACGCCTTCCTTGCCGACCTTGTCCATCGCCTCGGCGATCAGCTCGCCGATCTGGGTGTCGGCGGCGGAGATGGAGGCGGTGGAGGCGATCTGCTCCTTGGTCTCGACCTCCTTGGCCTGGTCGAGCAGCGCACCGGAGACGGCCTCGACGGCCTTCTCGATACCGCGCTTCAGAGCCATCGGGTTGGCACCGGCGGCGACGTTGCGCAGGCCCTCGCGGACCAGAGCCTGGGCGAGGACGGTCGCGGTGGTCGTACCGTCACCGGCGACGTCGTCCGTCTTCTTGGCGACTTCCTTGACCAGCTCGGCGCCGATCTTCTCGTACGGGTCCTCGAGCTCGATCTCCTTGGCGATGGAGACACCATCGTTGGTGATCGTGGGGGCGCCCCACTTCTTCTCGAGGACGACGTTGCGACCCTTGGGGCCGAGCGTCACCTTGACGGCGTCCGCGAGCTGGTTCATGCCGCGCTCGAGGCCGCGCCGTGCCTCCTCGTCGAACGCGATGATCTTGGCCATGTGAAGTGGTCCTCCCGGACTTGGGGGTCTCCCCGCACCCGAGGGCTGCGGGGGAGGATTGCTTCGGGACCGCGCTGGCGCCCGCGACGGACGGCCTGCATGCCTGTGGTTCCTTGCCCCACGCGGCCTGCGGGCCTCACCGACCCGGTCCTTCGTTGTCACTCTCACTCGTAGAGTGCTAACGCCAATGATTAGCACTCGGACCCCGAGAGTGCAAGCGGCTTCGAAGAAGCCTCGGATAAGGGTGGTGGTCGGTTGGGGCCTCCCCGCCGAAGGCAGGGGAAGGGAGGGAGCAAGCGGGCTCCGAAGAAGCCTCCCGGCGACCGCCGGAGTGCCGGGACCCGGGCAGCACGGAGGGCCCGCACCCCCTAGGTACGGGCCCTCCGTGACGTGATGCGCAGTTCTTCCGTCCGGCGCTCAGCCGGCCAGCCGGACCATGTCCGCCTGCGGCCCCTTCTGACCCTGCGAGATCTCGAACTCGACCCGCTGGCCCTCCTCCAGGGTGCGGTACCCGTCCATCTGGATCGCGCTGTAGTGGACGAAAACATCCGCACCACCGTCGACCGCGATGAAGCCGTACCCCTTCTCCGCGTTGAACCACTTGACGGTGCCCTGAGCCATGCCTAACTCCCCTATTACTGGCCCTTGCACAGGTCCACACTTCGCGGACCCGGGTCAGACCTCGCCCACGAAGAGTTCCCGTGAGTTCCCATGCCGGAAGCAGCCGGAAACCCTCATGAACGTGCGCCGGAACGCGTCGACCGCGGCTGAATGTATCTGTCCAACTGCCCTCTGCAACAGGTCAAACGGACGAGAAATCTGAGCATGGCCGATCGGGCAACCATGCTCAACTCCGAGCGTTCCCGGGCAAGTCGGGCCGGGCAAAGCACACAAAATGCGCAACTAGCTCGAACACTTTGGCTGTTTTCTATCGCAGGCAGAAGGATTCTCATATGCCCACGGCACAACCAGCGAGGGGAGACGAGCCCAACTCTACCGTGCGGCGCTCAACGGAATCGCCCCCTCCGCAGAGCTTGCGGAAGGGGCATACCGGGTGACGGAACGTGCTGTATCCAGGGTCAGCAAGGGCCGCCCGGAAGCGGCGGGGGCGCGACACCCGAGGGCGCGGAACGGGCCGTTCCAGGAGCGCTCGAAGGCGTCCGGAAGCGTCCCGAAGCCCGTGGTCCCAAGCCCGGACTTGAGGCGTCCGAGCGGCTCAGCAACCGCCGGCGACGGCGGGGATGATCGACACTCCGGCACCGTCGGGCGTCGCCGTCTCGAGACCCTGCTCGAAGCGGACGTCGTCGTCGTTCACATAGACGTTCACGAAGCGGCGCAGCTTGCCCTGGTCGTCCAGCACGCGGGCGGCGATGCCGACGTGGTTCTTCTCCAGGTCGGCGATCACCTCGGCGAGGGTGGTGCCCTCCGCCGTGACCTCGGCCCGGCCGCCGGTGTAGGTGCGCAGGATGGTGGGGATTCGGACATTGACGCTCATACGAGGCCAGCCTCTCGGAAGGAGTCCAGGTTGGGGCGGATGACAGCGGACATACCCGTGGTCGGGACCACCGCGTCGAGAGTCTTGAGGCCATCACCCGTGTTGACGACGACCGTGGTGAGCGAGGGGTCGATGGCACCGGCCTCGATCAGCTTCTTCGCCACACCGAGGGTGGTACCGCCCGCGGTCTCGGTGAAGATGCCCTCGGTGCGGGCCAGCAGCTTGACCGCCGCCACGATCTGCTCGTCCGTGACGTCCTCGACGGCTCCGCCCGTGCGGCGGCAGATGTCCAGGACGTAGGGACCGTCGGCCGGGTTGCCGATCGCCAGCGACTTGGCGATGGTGTCCGGCTTCTGCGGGCGTACGACGTCGTTGCCGGCCTTGAAGGCTGCGGACACCGGAGAGCAGCCCTCGGCCTGGGCGCCGAAGATCTTGTACGGCTTGTCCTCGACCAGCCCCAGCTTGATCAGCTCCTGCAGGCCCTTGTCGATCTTGGTGAGCTGGGAGCCGGACGCGATGGGGATGACGATCTGGTCGGGCAGCCGCCAGCCGAGCTGCTCGCAGATCTCGTAGGCCAGGGTCTTGGAGCCCTCGGCGTAGTACGGGCGCAGATTGACGTTGACGAAGCCCCAGCCCTCGCCTGCCGGGTCGCCGATGAGCTCGGAGCAGAAGCGGTTGACGTCGTCGTAGTTGCCCTCGATGCCGACGAGCTCGCCGCCGTAGACGGCGGCCATGACGACCTTGCCCTGCTCCAGGTCGTGCGGGATGAACACACAGGATCGAAATCCGGCGCGGGCCGCCGCGGCGCCGACGGCGCCCGCGAGATTTCCGGTGGAGGAGCAGGAGAGGGTGGTGAAGCCGAAGGCCCGCGCCGCCTCGATGGCCTGCGCGACGACACGGTCCTTGAAGGAGTGGGTCGGGTTTCCGGAGTCGTCCTTCACATACAGACCTCCGGTGACGCCCAGCTCACGGGCCAGGTTGTCGGCCTTGACGAGCTTCGTCCAGCCCGGGTTCAGATTGGGCTTGTCGGCCACGTCGGCGGGGACGGGCAGCAGCGGGGCGTAGCGCCAGATACTGGCCGGGCCGTTCTCGATCCGCTTGCGCAGGCTCTCGGGGTCGCCGGTGGGCAGGTCGTACGCCACTTCGAGCGGACCGAAGCAGAGCTCGCAGGCGAAGACGGGGCCGAGCGGGACGATCGCGCCGCACTCGCGACAGGAGAGCCCGGAGGCGGAGCCCAGGTCGACGGTGCGGGAAGTCTCGGAAGCGCCGGGGGTTTCGGGGGTGGCGTCTGTCTGTACAGCCATGGAGGCGAGGCCCTTTCTCCTCATCTTCCTCATGGCGCATCTCGCCATGAGACGGATTTGGCACCTTCCCTAGCCGGGAGCCTCGCGCGCCGCGGTGCTGGCACCGAGCTACGAGACCGGCTGGAGGGTTGCCGGGGCTTCAACGGGCCGTTTCCCTCTGCCCCTCTGGATGAGCGGTATGTGATTGTCGGCGGATGCGACAGCGACGCGTGCCGCACGCGACCGCGGTGGGTGCGATCCCGCACTCCCGCCCTATGCGGTGCGGTGTGCGCGATGCACTCGGCGGCGATCGGCATGCGATGGTCGTCCGCGTTGTTCAAGACTGTAACCGACCCCCCGGGGCGCTGAGACGGATCGTCCGATCCGCGAGACAGAGAGATGGAGATCACGTGCTGGAAGAGGTGGAGCGCTGGCTGGCCCGGCGGTCCTGGTCCGTGGCAGACCGCCCGCTCGACCGGCTCGTCGGCGCGAAGCGCGCGGCCCGCGGCGGTGGCACGGTCAGCGTGGTGCTCCCAGCCCTGAACGAGGAGGCGACGGTCGGTGAGATCGTCGGCGTCATCCGGCGCGAGCTGATGACGGACGAGGTGCCGCTGGTGGACGAGCTGGTGGTGGTGGACTCCGGCTCGACGGACCGCACGGCGGAGGTGGCGGCGAAGGCCGGGGCCCGGGTCGAGCACCGGGACGCGATACTTCCGCGGCTGCCGGCACTGCCAGGCAAGGGCGAGGTGCTGTGGCGCTCCCTCCTGGTGACCAGCGGAGAGATCGTGTGCTTCGTGGACGCGGACCTGAGGGAGTTCTCGGCGGACTTCGTGTCCGGGATCGTCGGCCCACTGCTGACCGAGCCGGATGTGGCGTTCGTGAAGGCGATGTACGACCGGCCGCTCGGTGACACCCCGGGCCAGGGCGGGCGGGTGACCGAGCTGGTGGCCAGGCCGCTCCTCAATCTGCACTGGCCACAGCTCGCCGGCTTCGTCCAGCCGCTGGGCGGGGAGTACGCGGCGCGGCGCTCGCTGTTGGAGCGGCTGCCGTTCCCGGTCGGCTACGGGGTCGAGCTCGGGCTGCTGGTGGACGCGCTGCACACGACCGGCCTCGACGCACTGGCCCAGGTGGACGTGGGCGTGCGACTGCACCGGCACCAGGACGGGCAGGCGCTGGGACGGATGGCGGCGGCGATCTACCGCACGGCCCAACTGCGTCTGTCACGCGGACATCTGGTGCGGCCGGCGCTGACGCAGTTCGAGCGGGGGGAGAACGGTTTCGTACCGCGGACGCATGAGGTGGACACGGAGGAGCGGCCTCCGATGACGGAGATCACGGAGTACGCGGCACACCGGGCGGCGTGAACGCGGACAGCGACCTCATACGACGACGCACACGGCCAGGTACGGCGACGTACAGCCACGCACCCACGCGGGTCCGCAGGTCCGCACATCCACACGTCCGGACAGAGATCCACACACCGCCGGGATGCCGGGTACCGGCACCGCCGGGATGCCGGGTACCGGCGCGGCGTTGCGCGGCTTGATCGATGAGATTGTCTACCTTTCCGAGGTATGACCATTTCACTGAAACCTCCGCGTATGTCCTTGATCACCCTTTCTCTCTGCTCGCTCTGCGCCATGGCGGCCGTGCTGCTGTCCCCGGGCCCGGCCTCGGCGGACACAGGCGGGCTCACCGCGACCAGCCCGACCAGCACCAGGAACGAGCGGTTGTGGCTGCTCGGCGGGGTCGCCGTGACGATCACGGCGGCCGGGGTGATCGCGAAGGTCGCGACCCGGGGCAGCCGTCACCGGGACTCCTGAGCGCTCCCGCCGGGGAGCCGTCCGGGCCTCTGTACGTTTGAGCGGATACACCACGGGCTAGGTTGCCGACATGGTCTCCGAGCGCGCGGCGCAGGTACTCGTCGCCTCCAACCGCGGTCCGGTCACATACGCCTTCCGTGAGGACGGCACGCTGGACGCCCGGCGCGGCGGCGGCGGTCTGGTCTCCGGACTGTCGGCCATCGGCCCCGACGCGGGTGCCCTGTGGGTGTGCTCCGCACTCGGCGACGGCGACCGCGAGGCGGTGCACCGAGGGATCGCCGAGCCGGGCGTGCTGATGCTCGACATCGACGCCGCCGTGCACGCCGACGCGTACAACGGCATCGCGAACTCGGTGCTCTGGTTCGTCCACCACATGCTCTACCAGACTCCGCTGGAGCCGGTCTTCGACCAGGAGTTCCGGCGCCAGTGGATCGCGTACGAGGCATACAACCTCGCGTTCGCACAGGCGCTGGCCGAGGCGTCGGGACCCGGCGCGGCGGTCATGGTGCAGGACTACCACCTGGCTCTGGTACCGGGGATGCTTCGGGAGCTGCGTCCCGACCTGCGGATCGGCCACTTCTCGCACACACCGTGGGCGCCGCCCGAATACTTCCGGATGCTGCCGGACGACATCGCCGAGCAGCTGCTGCTCGGCATGCTCGGGGCGAACCGCCTCGGCTTCCTGACCCAGCGCTGGCTCGCCGCCTTCGAAAACTGCTGCGAGTCGGTGCTCACGGGTTACGACGTGGCCGCGTACTGGCCCAAGGACGACCAGCCGCACCTGGACTACCGGCTGCCCGGAGGCCGCCGGCGGCGGACCATGCTCGGGGTCCACGGTCTCGGCGCGGACGCGGACTTCCTGCGGGAGCGAGCGCGGCAGACGGACGTGGACGAGCGGATGGCGGCACTGCGCGAGCAGGTCGGCGGGGACGGCAGCCGCCGGACGATCGTCCGGGTCGACCGCACCGAGCTCTCCAAGAACATCGTGCGCGGGATGCTGGCGTTCCGGGCGCTGCTGGACGAGCACCCCGAGTGGCGGGAGCGCGTGGTGCATATCGCGTTCGCCTATCCGTCCCGCCAGGACCTGCCGGTCTACCGCGACTACACGGCGGAGGTCTCCCGGGTCGCGGAGGAGATCAACGCGCAGTACGGCACCCCCGGCTGGACCCCGGTGATCCTGCACGTCAAGGACGACTTCGCGCGCTCGCTGGCCGCGTACCGGATGGCTGACGTCGCGCTGGTCAATCCGATCCGGGACGGGATGAACCTGGTCGCCAAGGAGGTCCCGGTCGTCTCGGACACCGGCTGCGCGCTGGTGCTGTCGCGTGAGGCCGGCGCCTGGGCGGAGCTGCGCGACGACGCGCTGGTGGTCAATCCGTTCGACGTCACCGGTACGGCGGACGCGCTGCACCGGGCGCTGACCATGCCGGACGAGGAACGGGCCGAGCGCGGCAAGCGCCTTGCCGCCGCCGCGACGGCACTGCCGCCGCAGCAGTGGTTCCTGGACCAGCTAGCGGAGCTTGAGGCGCTCGGCGAGAGCGGCGAGGAAGCCGACGACCGCAGCCGGCCCTGACAGCACGACATCGGCCCGCTCGGCCAGTTCGGGGACCTCGGTCCCACTGGCCAGCAGGAGCCCCGGGACCCCGTCGGAACGCAGTTTCCCGACGGCGGCGTAGGCGGCGAGGTCGCCCAGGTCGTCGCCCGCGTACAGCACGGCTCCGGCCCGCCGCTCGTGTACGTATTCGGTGAGCGCCACACCCTTGTCCACGCCGGGCGGACGCACCTCGAGAACCAGCCGGCCCGGCTCGACGATCAGCCCGTGGCGGGACGCCAACTCGGCGATCGGAGCGCGCAGCGCCTCGAACGCGGCCTCGGGGTCATCGGCACGGCGGGTGTGGACGGCGACCGCTCGCCCCTTCTCCTCGATCCAGCTGCCCCGTCCGGCGGCGCCGACCGCGTCGAGCACTCCGGGCAGCTCCGCGCGCACGGCATCCACACCGGGGTCCGGGGCGGGAGCGCGCACCTCCCCGCTGACGGCGTCCCAGCGCTCGGCGCCGTAGTGGCCGAGGACACTGAGGTGTTCGAGCCCCGGGACCCCGGCGAAGCCCCCGTACCGCACGGCGACACCCGCCGGACGCCCCGTCAGCACGGCAACGGACCCGACCCGCGGTGCGAGCGCGGCGAGCGCGGGGACGGCGCCGGGGTGGGCACGTGCCTGCTCGGGGTCGGGCACGATCTCGGCGAGAGTGCCGTCGAAGTCCAACGCGACGGCGGTGTCCTGCGGCCGGTCGATGATCGCGGCGAGTGCGTCACGCCCTGCGGGGGTACGCGGCTCCGGCAGTGCTTCGGCGTCATGCGGGTGGCTGCCCATGGCCCCGACCCTAGCGGCGCTCCCGCCGCGCGTCGCGGATCCGGCGCAGCCGGTTCACGGTCACGGGGTCGTGTTCGGCCGCGCGGGGATCGTCCAGGAGCGCGTTCAACAGCTGGTAGTACCTGGTCGCCGACATCCCGAGCCGCTCCCGTATCACCCGCTCCTTGACCCCGGGCGCGGGCCAGTCGCTCCGCTCCAGGGCGAGCACGGCGAGGTCGCGCTCGGTGAGAGGGCCAGCGTCGGTCATACGAGCACGATAACGGTGCGCTCGCGGATCGTTCACGGGGTGCCCACCCCGCGGATCGGGGGACCTCACCCGGCCCGCCTCCACGGGAGGCGCAGTGGACTAGACCTTTCTGGGGTCATCGCGCCAGACTGTACGCGTGAGACACGTCATCGCCCTCGATGTGGGCGGCACCAGCATGAAGGCCGCCCTCGTCGGGCCCGACGGAAACCTGCTCCACGAGACGCGGCGACCCACCGGGCGCGACAGGGGCCCGGACGCTGTGGTCGGAGCCGTGCTCGGGTTCGCCGACGAGCTACGCGCGCGGGGCGAGTCCCGCTACGGCCGTCCGCCGCTCGCCGTCGGCCTCGCCGTCCCCGGGATCATCGACGCCGGGCAGGGCATCGCGGTCTACGCGGCGAACCTCGGCTGGCGTGACGTACCCCTGCGCCGGCTGCTCGCCGAGCGGCTCGGCGGCGTACCCGTCGCGCTGGGGCACGACGTCCGCGCCGGGGGGCTCGCCGAGGGCAGGCTCGGTGCCGGGCGGGGCTCCGAGCGGTTCCTGTTCGTGCCGCTGGGCACGGGCATCGCCGGGGCCATCGGCATCGGCGACGCCATCGAGGCCGGGGCCAACGGCTGCGCGGGCGAGATCGGTCATATCGTCGTACGCCCCGGCAGCGGCGGGGCCCTGTGCGGCTGTGGACAGCGCGGCTGCCTGGAGACCCTCGCCTCCGCCGCCGCCGTCTCCCGGGCCTGGGCAACGGCAGGCGGCAGCCCCGGCGCGGACGCCGCCGACTGCGCCAAGGCAGTCGCGTCCGGCGACCCCCGCGCCGTACAGGTGTGGCAGGAGGCGGTGGACGCGCTCGCGGACGGGCTGGTCACCGCGATCACCCTGCTGGACCCCGGCACGCTGATCATCGGTGGCGGTCTGGCGGAGGCGGGGGAAACCTTGTTCTCACCCCTGCGGGAGGCCGTTCGGGCACGGATCACCTTCCAGCAGCCACCCGCGATCGTCCCGGCCGCCCTCGGGGACAGCGCGGGCTGCCTCGGCGCGGGACTGCTCGCCTGGGACCTGGTGACGGCCGGCACGGGAAGCACGAGCGATGCGACAACGGAGGTGACCGCCTGATGGCCGACCGGATGGTTCTTGCGGGCGCCCGGGTCGTGCTGCCCGGCGGGATCGCCGAGAACGGGCGGGTGATCGTCGACGGGGCCCGGATCGCCGGGCACGCCCCCGAAGACACACCCGCGACCGACCTGTCCGGCCACTGGCTGGTCCCGGGCTTCGTGGACCTGCACAACCACGGCGGCGGCGGCGCCTCCTTCACCTCCGGCAGCGCCGATGACGTGCTCACCGGCGTCCGCACCCACCGGCGGCACGGCACGACCACCCTGGTCGCCTCCACCGTCACCGGCGACATGGACTTCCTGACCCACCAGGCCGGGCTGCTCTCCGAACTGGTCGAGCAGGGCGAGCTCGCGGGCATCCACTTCGAGGGCCCCTTCATCTCCCCCTGCCGCAAGGGCGCGCACAGCGAGCCGCTGCTGCGCGACCCCGACCCGGCCGAGGTGCGCAAGCTGCTCGACGCGGCGCGCGGCACGGCGAAGATGGTGACGCTGGCCACCGAACTGCCCGGTGGCATCGAGTCCGTACGGCTGCTCGCCGAGCACGGCGTGATCGCGGCGGTAGGCCACACGGACGCCACGTACGAGCAGACGGTCGAGGCGATCGAGGCAGGCGCCACGGTGGCGACGCACCTGTTCAACGCGATGCCGGGGCTCGGGCACCGGGAGCCGGGACCGGTGGCCGCACTCCTCGAAGACGAACGCGTGACCGTCGAACTGATCAACGACGGCACTCATCTGCACCCCGCCGCCCTGGAACTCGCCTTCCACCGCGCGGGACCCGACCGGGTCGCCTTCATCACGGACGCGATGGACGCGGCCGGCTTCGGGGACGGCGTCTACCGTCTCGGACCGCTGGAGGTCGCGGTACGGGACGGGGTCGCCCGACTGGTCGACGGCGGCTCCATCGCCGGGTCCACGCTCACCCTGGACACGGCCTTCCGGCGGGCCGCGACCGTGGACGGGCTTCCCGTGGAGGACGTCGTGCGGGCGGTGTCGGCCAATCCGGCGCGACTGCTCGGCCTCTACGACCGGGTCGGCTCGCTCGAACCCGGCAAGGATGCCGACTTGGTGGTGCTGGACGCCGACTTCGTACTCAAGGGCGTGATGCGCAAGGGCGCATGGGTGGTCGAGCCGGGCGTTTCCTGACACCTCGCCACCGGAGGGCGGGGGAACCGGCTGAGGGGGGCTGGGCCAACCGCCGTCTCTTTGGCATGATCAGGCCCTCCAGCCAAGACCACGCAGTCCCCGGGGGTGTCAGCAGGTGATTCTCACGGTCACGCTCAACGCCGCCCTGGACATCACCCACCGGCTCCCCGAGCTGGTCCCGGGCGCATCCCACCGGGTCGCCGAGGTGATCGAACGGCCCGGCGGCAAGGGTCTGAACGTGGCCCGCGTGCTCGGCTCGCTGGGATACGAGACCGTCGTCACCGGCTTCGCAGGGGGACCGACCGGCGCCGTACTGCGTGAGCGGCTGGCCGGACAGCCGCAGCCCATACGCGACTCCCTCGTACCGATAGCCGCGAACACCCGCCGCACCCTCGCCGTGGTGGAGACGACGAGCGGCGGGACGACCCAGCTCAACGAGCCGGGCCCGCAGGTCACCGCCGACGAGTGGGCCGCGTTCCTGATGACGTACGAGGCGCTGCTGCCCGACGCCGAAGCCGTCGCCCTGTGCGGCAGCCTGCCCCCGGGCATCCACGTCGGCGCCTACGCCGAACTGATCCGCCGGGCCCGCACCGCCGGCGTCCCCAGCGTCCTCGACACCAGCGGCGAGCCCCTGCGCCGTGGCATCGCCGCCCGCCCCGACCTGGCCAAGCCGAACGCCGACGAGCTGGCCCAGCTCACCGGCTCCCGCGAGCCCGTACGCGCCACCCGCGACGCACGCCGCCGTGGCGCCCACACCGTGGTCTCCTCGCTGGGGCCGGACGGCATGCTGGCCGCCACCGCCGACGGAGTCTGGCGGGCAACCGCACCGGCGAAGCCGAAGGTCGCCGGCAATCCGACCGGCGCGGGCGACGCTGCCGTCGCGGGACTGCTGTCAGGCCTGGTCGATTCGCTCCCCTGGCCGGACCGGCTGTCCCGCGCGGTGGCCCTGGCGACGGCCGCCGTACTGGCCCCCACGGCGGGCGACTTCGACCGGGCGGCGTACGAGCGACTGCTGCCGGGGATCGCCGTGACGGAGCTGCTGTCCGCGGCCTGACCGAGCCTGCACCGGCCTCGGCACGTCGAGGTCGTCCGCAACCCGGCCGACCGCGCCTGCCGTGCCCGCGCCGGGTTCACCGAACACCTCGGCGGCCGCCCTGCCGAACGCCTCACCCCGGCCGTGTCCGTGTCCGGCGAGGCTCGAATCCCGCGGCCAGGGGGCCTGACGGAGTCCCCGCTGGTCAAGGTTCTTCGCCTCGCCTAGTCGGGGTTCTTCGCCTCGCCCTGCTTCAGCGACACCTGGTCGAGCAGCGCGTCGCACGAGTCGCCCTGCTCGCAGGAGATCTTCAGGGTGTTGGAGCCCTTCTTGAGGTTGACGTAGGAGTAGGTGCGGGTCCAGCCCTTCTCCCAGTCGCCCTCCTTGGCCTGCGCGAAGTTCGACATGTTGATGGACCGCGGCTGCTCGTCGTTGACCGTGAGCGAGGTCTTCGCGTCCTTGCCGGGCACGCTGTAGGTGATGAACAGGGTGTAGGTGCCGTCGGCCGGGACGTTCACCGACCAGCGGGCCGCCCCGCCGACACCGTTGAACTGCACGTAGGCGCCGTTGGTGCCCTTCGCGCCCTTGATGTCGGTCCCGAGCGTCGCCGGGGGCGTGAGCTGGAGCGTCGCGGCGTTCTGCCTGGGCAGCTTGGCGGGCGGGCTCTTCTTGTCGCCCGCCTTGCCCTCCGGCTCGTCGCTCGGCTTCACCTGCTCCGCGGGGGCATTGCTCTTGTCGGCCTGATTGCCCTCGTCGTCTCCGCCACTCGTGATGAGCGCCACGCTGATACCGACGAGCACCACCGCGACGACCGCGATGGCACCGGCGATCAGACCGCGGGTGTTGGGCCCGCGGCCTCGGCCGCCGTCGTCATGGCCGCTCACACCGTACGCAGAGGTCTGGCGGGTGGGGGCGCCGCCCGGGTAGGTCTCCGGGGCGGCGTACTGGGCGCTCGGCTGGTGCGGGTAGCCCTGTGACTGCTGGCCGTGCTGCGCTTGCTGGCCCTGCTGACCGTAGGCGTGCTGTGACGGCACCTGGCCGTACTGGCGCTCGCCGACCGTTCTGACCTGGTTGTACGAGGTCCTGGGCACGCCGGGCTGCGCGGCCGGGCCGGGGTAGCCGTAGCCGCCCTGCCGGGGAGGGGTGGCACCCTGGCGCTGCCCGTCCGCATACAGGTAGCCGAACGGATCGTCGTCCTCAGGCGTGCTCGCGCCGTTGTTACCGGCCGTCATCCCTGGGTCACTCCTATCCTTGCTCGCCAGCCGTCGCCGACCGGGCGAGCCTACCCCGTCCTGGTCACTCCAAGGACGGGCCGGACGCTCGGCCGGTTCCCGCCCGGTCTGGGAAGCGGGGGCTATCCGGCGCGGCGGTGGATCTTGGCGCGGGACCGCTTCTCGATGTACATCCGCTGGTCGGCGGACTGCAGGACCTCCTCGACGGACATCCCGCAGACCGCCCAGCCGATGCCGAAGCTCGCCCCCACCCGGACCGCCCGCCCGTCCACCCGGATCTGCGGGATGATCGCGTTGCGCAGGCGGACTGCGAGGTCGGCGGCGTCGGCGGCGCCGAGGCCGTCGGCGAGTACGACGAATTCGTCACCGCCGAGTCGGGCGACGGTGTCCCCGTCGCGCACCGCGGTCGTGAGCCGACGGGCCACCTCGATGAGGACGGCGTCGCCGGTGTTGTGGCCGAACCGGTCGTTGATCGACTTGAAGCCGTCCAGGTCGCAGAAGAGGACGGCCAGGCCCTTGGTTCCGTCGTCGTGCTCGCTGTCGGGCGCCACGGCGTGCACATGTGCGTCGTACGAGCCGCCCGGCGCGTCGATGTCGAAAGCGAAGCCCGAGCCGTAGCCGTGCGCGGGGGCCTCGCCCGGGTAGCCGTCGTGGCCGTAGCCGTGGCCGCCGCCGTAGGTGTCGGTGTACCTGTCCTGGTCGGCGTACCCGTCCGGGTACCGGTCAGCCTCGGCGTACCCTTCCTCGTCCGCGTACCTCGGCCCGTCCGCGTACCTGTCCCCGTATCCGCTCCGCCCCGGGTTCTCGCAGAGCCGCGCGCTGAGCCGCGCGCGCAGTTCCGCGTTGTTGGGCAGGCCGGTCAGGGCATCGTGGCTGGCCCGGTGGGCGAGCTGGAGCTCATGGCGCTTGCGCTCCTCGATGTCCTCGACATGGGTGAGGAGGAAGCGGGGCCCGTCGGTGGTGTCGGCGACGACGGAGTTGCGCAGCGACACCCAGACGTACGAGCCGTCACGGCGCCCCAGCCGCAGCTCGGCCCGGCCGCCCTCGGCAGAGGTGCGCAGCAGGGTGCCCACGTCGTCGGGATGGACCAGGTCGGCGAAGGAGTAGCGCCGCATCGCGGACGCGGGGCGGCCCAGCAGTCGGCACAGGGCGTCGTTGGTGCGCAGCAGTCGCCCGTGCTGGTCGCCGCCCATCTCGGCGATGGCCATGCCGCTCGGGGCGTACTCGAATGCCTGCCGGAAGGATTCCTCACTCGCCCGAAGGGCCTGCTGCTCGCGTTCGAGGCGGACCAGGGCGCGCTGCATGTTTGCCCGGAGGCGGGCGTTGCTGATCGCAATGGCGGACTGCGAGGCGTACATCTGAAGGGCTTCCTGCCCCCAGGCGCCGGGCCGCCGCCCGTTGCGGGGTTTGTCGACCGAGATCACGCCGAGGAGCTCGCGCCCGCCGCCGGACGCGTACATGGGCGCGTAGAGCCGGTCCTGCGGATGCCATTCGCCTTCGAAGCGGGGCTCGGGCCCTTCGGTGTACCACTGCGGAACGTCGTCCTCCAGGAGCACCCAGCCCTCGGTGTGGGGTATGAACCGGAGGTCGCCCCACTCCTCCCCCATGGACAGCCTGCGCTCCCACGAGGCACGGGAGCCGACCCGGCCTGTGATCAGGGCTTCGGCGGCGGAGTCACCGGCGAAGGCGGCGACGACGAGGTCCCCGTCGGGGCGCACCAGGTTGACGCACGCCAGCTCGTAGCCGAGGCCTGCGACGATGCCGTCGGCCACGGTCTGCAAGGTGTCCGCCAGGCTGCGGGCCGTGTTGAGATCGGTCACGACCTGATGCAACTGCCGCAGGGTCGCAAGACGGACGTACGGCTCCGACTCGGTCTCCATCGCTCGCTCTCCCCGCGACCTCAACAGCTACGTGACTCCAGGGTTCTCAGTCGGTCCTCTCCATGGCCTGTCCACGCCACTGAATCACAGCGCGCTGCCCACCCGGTACACAGGGTCAACAATTACCGCCCTCTGTGACTTAAGTCACATTGAATGATGAACGGTCAGATCGAGGGGCGTAGGGAATCCCCACGTTCGCCGAACGTTCCTCAACGCAAATTCCGGACTCAAGTCCTAGGACTTGACTGGTCCCATGGCCCGATGTGGCCGCGACAACGACGAGGTTAGCGTTCCGATTGTGCTTCCGACGACTCAAGCCCCCCGTACCGCCGGTACGTCCGCAACTGCCACCGCGGCCATCCCCCATCCTGAGGGGGTGAGCAACGACGAGTTCCGTGCCGCCCTGTCCCGTCTGGCGGCAGGCGTGGTGCTGGTGACCGCGCATGAGCCCCCGCTGAGCGAGGACGGCCCGCGCGGCGAGGACGCCGGCATGACCGCGACCTCGTTCACCTCGGTGTCACTGGACCCGCCGCTGGTGCTGGTGAGCCTGCGCAGCGGCTCACGCATGGACGACCTGCTCACCGAACAGCCGCTGTGGGGCGTCTCCCTGCTCGCGGAGCAGCAGCGCCACATCGCGGGACGGTTCGCCATGAAGGGACGCATCAGCGACCGGCTGCTGTTCGAGGACATCCCCTGGACGCGGGGCGAGGTCTGCGGGGCGCCGCTGGTGGGGGGTGCCCTGGCGGCGCTGGAATGCCGCACCGAACAGCGGGTGGAGGCGGGTGACCACACACTGGTCATCGGCCGGGTGCTGAAGGCCACCCTGCCCGGCGCGGAGAGCGGCGGCGGTCCACTGACGTACTTCCGCGGGAAGTACCGCCACCTGGGCTGAGGCCGACGAACCAGCATGAGGCCGGGGCTCGAAGGGACCCACGAGGCGGGGCCCGACGGGACGGCACGGGCCAGGCTGAACGACCGGGCCGAGACTTGCCGGGGCCAGGCTGAACGACCGGGCCAGGCGCTCAACGCCTGGGCCACGTCCACGACCGGTCCGGTCGAACGACCGGGCCAACCGGCCAGAGCCCGGCGAAGCCGAGGGCTCGGCAACGGAAGCCGGGGGCTCACCGAAGCCGAAGGCTCACCAATCCCGCCCGCTGCGCCCCCGCTTGGTCTCGGCGCGCTGCTTCTTCTCCCGCAGCCGCCGTTCGTTGATCCCGCGCGGGATCTTCGTGGCCCGCCGCTGACGCGGCGGCGGCGCCGTGGCCTCGGCGAGCAGCGCGGCCAGCCGCACCGCCGCGGTCTCGCGGTTGCGCCACTGCGAGCGGTGCTCCGATGCGCGTACGGCGATCACGCCGTCGTTCAGTCGCGAGGCCAGCCGCTCAAGGGCGCGGGTCTTCCACACCTCGGGCAGGGCCTGGGTCGCCGCGAGATCGAAGCGCAGCTCGACCTGCGAGTCACTGGTGTTGACGTGCTGCCCACCCGGCCCCGACGAGCGCGAGAAACGCCACATGAGCTCGGCCTCCGGGAGAGAGACGGAGCCACGGATGGGATAAGGACCGGACATGGGTCCTATGGTCACCCCGGTGGCGGAGCCCGTCACCTTCTTTTCGCGTATCACTCCTCTGCGGGGAACCGCCCGATCCACCGTCTGCGTTAGGGAGGGTGAGGTACCCACTCGACGCAGGATCACAGGTATCAGGAACCAGGAAAGGGACTTCCCATGGCTGTAAGCCTGTCCAAGGGCGGCAACGTCTCCCTCACCAAGGAGGCACCGGGCCTGACCGCCGTCACGGTGGGCCTCGGCTGGGACGTCCGCACCACCACCGGCACCGACTTCGACCTCGACGCCTCCGCCATCGCGGTCAACCCGGGCGGCAAGGTCGTCTCGGACGGCCACTTCGTCTTCTTCAACAACAAGTCCACCCCGGACCAGACGATCGTCCACACCGGTGACAACCGCACCGGCGAGGGCGGCGGCGACGACGAGCAGATCAACGTCAACCTCCAGGGGCTCCCGGCCGACGTCGAGCGCATCGTCTTCCCGGTCTCCATCTACGACGCCGAGAACCGCACCCAGAACTTCGGCCAGGTGCGCAACGCCTACATCCGCATCGTCAACCAGGCCGGCGGCACCGAGATCGCCCGCTACGACCTGAGCGAGGACGCCGCGACCGAGACCGCGATGGTCTTCGGCGAGCTCTACCGCAACGGCACTGAATGGAAGTTCCGCGCGGTCGGCCAGGGCTACGCATCGGGCCTGGTGGGCATCGCCCAGGACTTCGGTGTGAACGTCTGACGCAGCCCACCCGCATCAGTCGGGGGCCGGACCTCAAGGTCCGGCCCCTCGCCTTTTGGCATCAGGCCCCCTCGAAGACCAACCGGACCGGAACCCCGAACGGGTCCGGGGTCGGCCTGTCGGGCAATAGCACCGACCGAAGTCGCTGGAACACCAGCGCGAACCGATCCCGGTGCGTACTGAGGTTGAACTCGCGATGACGGCTGGTCGTGACAGTTCGTGATCCCTGCGGTATGCCGGGTTCATGAGGTACGCGCAGGGAGGCGGGCTGACGCCGAAGGGGCAACAGGCCCGGGAACGGGTGCGGTTGGAGGCAGGCGCGCGGTTCGGGCGGGGTGAGAAGACCGCTGAGATCGCGGCCGGGTTACGGGTCGGCAAGCGGCAGGTAGAGAAGTGGCGCCGGTCCTGGCGCGAGGGCGGCCTGGACGCCCTGCGCTCCAAGGGGCCGATGTCGGTGGAGCGGCTCTCGCCCCGGCAGTGGGAGCGTCTGGAGCGGGAGCTGGCACGGGGACCGCTGGCGCACGGCTGGGACGAGGGCCAGGGCTGGACACTGGTGCGGATCAAGACGCTGATCGGGCGGATGTTCCACGTCGGCTACACCGTGCAGGGTGTGTGGAAACTGCTGCGGCGGCACGGATGGTCCGCGCAGGTGCCCGCTCACCGGGCGATCGAGCGGGACGACGAGGCGGTCGAGGTATGGAAGGACGAGGTGTGGCCGCGGGTAAAAGTGCCGCGGCGGACCTGGGCGCCTACATCTGCTTCGAGGACGAAGCGGGCCAGGGGCTGAGGCCGCCGAAGGGACGTACCTGGGCGCCGCGCGGCCAGACCCCGGTGATGCGGGTACGCGGCAGCAACCGGGGCCGGGCCTCGGTGGCCGGCGTCGTGTGCTTCAAGCCCGGTGCCCGGCCGCACTTCTTCTACCGGCTGCACGTCTGGCGCGGACGCAAGGGCGAGCGCAAGAGCTTCGCCTGGAGGGACTACCGCGAGCTGATCGTGCTCGCGCACCACCAGCTCGGCACCCCGATCGTGTGGGTGTGGGACAACCTGAATGTCCACCTGACCGGCGAGCTCGCGGACTTCATCGCGGAGAACGAAGAGTGGCTGAGGGTGTTCCAGCTGCCCTCCTACGCTCCCGACCTCAACCCGGCCGAGGGAGTGTGGTCGCTGCTCAAACGGTCGCTGGAGAACTTCGCCGCCGCCAACCTCGATCACCTCGTCCGCGTCATGAAGCGCAAGCTGAAGAAGATCCAGTACCGCCCGCACCTGCTTGACGGCTGCCTCGCCGAGACCGGCCTGTTCATCGAACCGCCATGACCAACCCGCCCGCTATCGCGAGTTCAACCTCAGTACTGCCGTCAGACCGCCTCACAAACCCGCAGCAGCCCTGCCGGAATAGACTCCACGCAGCCGATATTTACCACGGCTGCCACGCCGGAGAACTTAGCAGGGCACCCGTCCGAGGACGCTGACCGCATAGACGCCTCGGACGCACTAGAGACGGATCATGACATAGTGAACGCAGAACTATGGATGCTTACGACACGGCGGGATGACATCGTGGATTTGATCAAACTGTCGGACGGCGACAACAGCGTCCGCGTACATGTTCTAGGCCGGCGCGGACCCGGAATTCTACCAGTACACGACTTGCTCGATGCGGAGATCACCGTGGAGAGCAGTTTCGTCAGCGGGCGCCTCAAGACCTGTTTCTATATCTCAGACCTGGAGGAGTGGTCCCTGGCACTGGATGCCCTCGGCGCGGGTCAGGACGCCGAATGGCTGGACACCGGCAACGGCCCAGTAATCAGGATCGAATTGCCCGACGATGATTGCGACATCCCGGCAGTTCATATCGAGGACGCATCCGGCTCCGGCACGTCGGCAACCATCCCAATCGTCCTGGATTACGGGTGGATTGAGGAACAGCGCGAGCACCTCCATGAGGCAATGCGCGCCTGGCCGAGCGAGGTACTGAAGACGTCACCAGGCGCTTACGAATGGCGTCACTGACGAATCTCTTCGAAGCCACGTGGCTTCCACTAGACCGAGAACGTACGGGCAGAGCTTCGATGAAGGCTCTGCCCGTACGTCATTTATCAGTGCGGCATTCGGATGCGTTGTCCGCAGCGACTGTGACGGCACCAGTCGCAGCCATCAGCTGCCGCTACTGCATGAACGTTCTACCCATGTACCAGCCAGTATCGTCGAATGCTTCAATCGACACGGCAAATGGAACATTGCCACCTAGGCGATAATGAGGCGTTGCCGAATACATGATGACATTACCCTTCGAGACATACTCGGCAATTTCTTTCTCGAATTCATTCATAGGACCATTGTCGATGGCCGCCGTCGTCCTGACGAAGTTTTCCGGCGTATTTCCTGAACCGCCCAGCGCCTTCGGGAGGAGATGCCCACGCGCGTCTCCATTGGCCCCGCTCACGAAGCCCGGAGGGTCCATACTCCTCGACGCTTTCCCCCCTGTGCCGAGCATATCAGGGGTGACTTCCGCAACTATTCCGGAACGGCGTCCATCTGCGCCGATACTCCCGTAGTCGATTTCTCCGCAGGTGTTATGGACCAGCACCGGCGTGGTTCCCGCCAGCACATAGTACGTGTGGAGATCTGCGACGGTGAAGTTGTACGTGCGGACGAGCTTTGTGTAGGCGCGGTTCTCGGTGACCTTGGCCCGGCTGCCGTCGGCAGTGGCAAGCATCATGCCGGGCTTGAGTTCCCCGGCCTTGACCCATGCGCGCTTCGCCGGAATCCAGAAGGGGTGCTCAGCGGTGGCGGTGATCTTTTTAGTGGCGGCTGACGTCTTGATGCTCAACTCGTGAAGCTTCTTGACGCCCTTGGTGCTGATGAGAGCGGTCACGGGTCGTGCGCCCGTCTGGCCCGTCTCGGGGTCGGTCGCCAGGACATCGTCGCCGACCTTGATGTCCTCGATGTTCTTCTTGGTTCCATCGGCCATCAGGACCGCGGTACCAGCGAGGAAGCACTGGGGCTTGGTTGCCGCAGAGACCCCGGACTTGGCCCCGCCGGCAGCCGCGCTCGTGGCCGTCTTGCCGGCGACTGCTTTCGCGATCGCCTTCGCACCCGTGGTCGCGGCCTTAAAAACAGCTCCGCCGACGATGGAGCCGGCGGCTCCGACCGCGGCCCCGGTGCCTACGGCGCTCGCGTACCCGCCCAGGGAGTGGTCCGCGTTCGGGTCGAGTGCGTTGCCCACCGCTCCCGCGACGGCGCCTGCGATGGCTCCGCAGGCCGCTCCCACAGCCACGGCGCCTACGCCCGCGGTTGCCGCTCCTGCGGCGACCGCGGCGGCGCCGCAGGCCACGCCGACGACGATCTCGGTGACGATGGTGATAGCGGTGGCATGCTCCTGCATCCACCCCTTCGTCTTGCACCACCAGTCACACGGCGCCGGCTTGGTGACCGTCACGGTCTTCGTGATGGTGTAGGTGGTCGCGGTGGTCCCGGGGGGCGCGGGATTGTCGCCCCCGCTGTCGCCTTCCTTCTTCTTCTTTGCCGCCTGCTGACGCTCGTACTCCCGTAGATCCGGGTCGTAGAGGCCGGTAGGGTCGCTGCGGCTGATCGGGCTGTTATGGCTGTACGCGTACCCGTTCATCTGAAGCGGGTCGGCGATGTCGATGAGGGGGTCGGCGGACAGGAAGCGCCCCGCCGCCTGGTCGTACTCGCGGGCGCCGATGTGCGTCAGCCCGGTGGTGGAGTCGTCGATGCCGACACCGAGGTAGCTGCGCTTGTTGGGCCAGCTGGACGGCTTGGGGCCACGTGCCTCGCCGTACGGCTTGAAGGCGCGGCGCGTCACCGTCTGGGTGCTGCCGATTTCGACCGTGGTGTTCGCGGTGCCGAGGTGGTCCGCGATGAGGACGTTGAGCTTGTGGCCGGAGTAGGAGCCGTTGGTCGTCGTGCGGACGACCGTGGGGGCACCCGCGTGTCCGTAGGCGCGTGAAGCCCTGATGATCTTGCCGGTGGAGTCGGTGGTGAGTTCGGTCTCGCCCAGGTAGAGGGTTGAGCCCGAGGTCGAGTTCTCCAGGATGCGGTCGCCCGCGGCGTCGTAGACATAGCTCGTCTTGACGCCGTTGCTGGTGATCGTGTTGAGCTTGTTCTCCGCCGTCCAGTCCAGGCTCTGCGAGGTGGTGGAAGTGGCGGACGTGGACAGCTTGCGGGTCTGTGTGTTGCCTACCGCGTCGTTGGTGTACGTGCTGCCCTGACCGGCTGCGGTCGAGGTGACCGACGTCAGCGTGTGGGGCTGCTTGACGGCTCCGGTGGTGCCGTAGCCGTAGGTGAAGCTGACGTTCTTCGTCGCGTCGGCGGTGTTGTGCTCGGTCAGTCCGGCGCGGTTGCCGAGCCAGTCGAAGGTGAAGGCCTGGCGGTAGGCGGTGGTGCCGGTGGAGACCGTGCCGCTTTCGGGGGCGGCGTCCTTGAGGGAGTCGGTCAGCGCCGAGTCGGGGCTGGTGGTGTCGCCGGCCGTGTTGGGCGCGTTGGCGACGGGGCCGCTTGAGGACACGCCGTCACTGCGGTAGCCCCAGGTGTCGCCCCCGGAGGAGCGGCAGCCGGTGCCGGAGCCGCCGGGGGTGATGTCGGAGGTCCAGGCATGGACCAGCTCGCCGAGTGCGTCGTAGGTGAAGCACTGGTTGTCCCAGGTCGAGCCGGTCGAGTCGGTGAGCTTGCGGGCGTTGGAGGTGATGGTGCCGGAGGCGTCGTAGGAGTAGTAGCTGTCGGAGATCCGGTGGGTGTTCGCGGTCTCCCGGTCGGTCACCGTGCGCTGGAGGCGGCCGGAGTGCTGGTTGACGAAGTTGGTCGTCCACACTCGGTAGGGCTGAGGGCCGCTGACCGTGCGCAGCACTTCCCCGTAGGGGGAGTAAGTGACGTCGGATGTGTACCAGTCCAGACCGGAGGTGGACTCGGGCAGGCCCTCGGCGTCGTAGCGCGTGACGACCTTCTCCGCGGCCAGGCCCCCCTTGGCCGGGAGGGTGACGGACAGCGGCTTGCCGGTGGGGGTGTAGGTGTACAGGTACTTGTACGTGCCCGACAGGCCGGCGGTCGTCGCGTTGGACGGGACGACGGTCTCCCGGCCGGTGACCCGGTACTCGGTGTCGTAGCCGGTGACGCGGCTGATGTAGTCGCCGCCGCTGGTGTGGCGGATGGCAGAGGCCGGCTGGCCGACCGCGCCGATCAGGCTGTCGTAGGTGAACTCCTTGACCGGAGTGGCCGTTGCCGAACCTTCGCGGACGGCGGTGATGCGGTCGAGCGCGTCGTATGCCGTGTACGTGGTCTTCTCGCGCGCGTCGGTGGTGCTGATCTTGCGGTCGGCGTTGTCGTAGGTGATGGAGGCCGTGCCGGTGTCCGGGTCGGTGGACTCCTTCAGACGGCCGCGGGTGTCGTAGGTGTACGTCCACGTGTTGCCGGCCGGGTCGGTGACCTTGGTGCGGTCACCGCGGGCGTCGTACTCGTAGCTGGTGGTGCGCCACTCGCTCGTGCCCGCGGTGTAGTGCCGGATCGAGGTGACCCTGCCCAGCGCGTCGGTGTAGGTCTTCGTGGTCGGGGCGGTGGCGCCGGCGGGATCGCTGAGGACGGTGGTGTCGCCGTACTCGACCGTCGAGGCGCGCTGGTACACCTTGCCGTGGAACACGGACGTCTTCACGACACGCCCGAGTCCGTCGTACTCCGTCCTGGTCTTGCTCGGGACCAGGGACTCGGACTTGCGGGCGAACAGCTCGGTGCTCGGCGAGTTCCTGGCGAGGTATCCGCCGGTCTTCTCCTGCAGCAGACCGCGTTCGTCGTACTTGGTGTCGACGATGACCCGGCCCGCGCCATGGGCTTCGGCCTGGGTCTGTACTTCACGGCCGAGACCGTCGTAGATGGTCACCTGACGGCTGTACGTGCCGTCGTCCTTCAAGGACTTGACGGTGACGGAAGCCGGGGTGGTGTCCTCATCGGTCACCAGGGCCGTCCGGTAGCTGAACTCGACGCTCGGGCTCTTGCCACCGGAGGAGCGGGCCGGCGACCAGCCCTTGACCAGGCGGCCGAGTGCGTCGTACTCGCTGCGGGTGACGCGGCCGTTGGTGTCGGTCGCGGTCAGCGGCAGGCCACGGCCCGGGTCATAGGTCGTGGTGGAGCTGTGCCCCATGGGGTTGATGGTGGTGACGGAGGTGACAGGTCCACCCGTGTCACCGGGGGTGTAGACGGTCTCGCTGGTTCCCCGCTCCGGAGCGGTGACCTTCCGGACCCGGCCGAGCGGGTCGTAGGTGGTCGTGGTCACCACGGAGTGGGAGGTACCCGTGCCGTTGATCTCCGCCGACGAGGTCGGCAGGCCCTTGGTGGGCGCGGCTCCCCAGCTCTGCCCGTCGTACGACGTGCGGACCGAGCTCAGCAGCTGCGTCGCGGGGTTCGCGGCATCGAAGCCGGAGCAGGGTGTCGCCGTGGCGCGGGCCTCCTTCTGCCTGCCGATGATCCAGGAGGAGGTGTTGTGGACGTAGCTCGTCCGGGTGCACACCTGGTTGCTGAGCGTCTCGCCGCTCGTGCCGTTGGGCTTGACGACGGACATCTCCACCTCGGTGGGCAGCCCGTAGGTGTCGTCGACGCCGGTCGTCTGGGTCCGTACCGTCTGCCAGCTCGAACCGACGGTCTGGATGGCGTCGGTGTGCCCGACCCAGGTGCGGTGGGCGAGAAGCGGATCGAGATCGGTGCCGTCTTCCGCTTCGCGCGTTCGGGACGCGGTCTGCTTGGACTTGGGGAAGGTGAGAGCGCGCTTGACCACTTGGCCCCGGGAGTGCTCGTACGTGAGCGTCTCGGCGGTCATGCCGGCGAACTGCTCGGCGTCGTCGGCGACCAGCTCGACCGCGTTCCCGGAGTCCTTGACCGGGCCGCCCGTGCCCTGGAAGTAGCGGGTCCTGGTGTAGGACCGCGTGTTGGCGGTGCCGCTCCTCTCGCTGCCCCGGAAGGTCTTCACCTCGCGGTATCCGCGCCATCTGCTGTACGTACGCAGGGAGGGGCGGATGAACTCGTCATCACTCCTGGCCCAGGCAGGGCCGGTGTACTTGTACGTGGTGACGATGGGCAGGCCGTGGGTCGTGACCTTGTCGGTCTCGGCCACGAAAGCCACCACGTACTTGTTGAACCAGGCCTTGGCCGGGGTCTTCTCCTCTCCGTCGGGGGACCAGCGCACCGGATAGCAGGTGCCGTTGCTCCTGCCCTCGTCGGTATCGGGCTCGGCGGAGCATCCGCCGGTGTACTCGACTTCGATGTCGGCGCCGTTCTCGGTGGCGACCGTGCCGATGCGGGGGCGGGTGAAGCCCGGTGTCTTGTCCCCCGAACCGGAAGGCACAAGGCTGGGAAGCTGGCGGTCCCTCAGACGCTTGCTGAGCGGCGAGCGCGTACCGACCGTGTACGGGCCGAAGCTGACGCCGTCCTTGGACTGGAGGGTGCCGGTGGTGGCACCGGGGCTGTACCCGGTGCGGGTGATCGAGTCGAGCCAGAGGGAGGGGGCCGTGTCGTACCAGTCCTTGGGGAAGGACTGGTGGAGTGTGTACGTGTCCACCTTCTGGAGTCCGCTCGTGGTCGAGCGCTGGGCGTAGGTGGTGACCGACGACAGCCTCAGCCGGGTCCAGAAGGAGGGGAAGGAGGGGCAGAACTTCGAGGTGGACTTGCAGTTGAGATTGCCGGGGCTGTCCCACCAGAGGCGGTAAGCCCCCGGGTCGTCGGTCTTGTCGAAGTTGCCGCCTTCGCAGCTCGTGGCGGATTCCAGGCAGCGCTGAGCGGCCACCAGGTCGACCCTCGCGGACGGCTTGGTGAGGTCCGAGGATCGCATGCCGTACTCGATGGAGTCCGGGTAGGCGGCGCGGTCGTAGGCCTCGGGCGTCCTGAGCTTGTTCCGGACGGCGTAGTAGTTGACGGACTGGTGCCAGTCGATCACCATCGCGTTGCCGTGGACGTCGACGACCTTGTCCAGACCCCACTGCCAGGCCTGCTGCTTGCCCGTCCCGCACCGTGACTCCGCGAACGTCGCGGCGTGGCACGGCTCACCCGGGTGGTTTCCGAAGACGGGCACCGTGGAGACCGAGTCGGTGTTCGCGTGGCCGCCGCCCACCGCGTTGAGACCGTAGTAGTACACGGTGCCGTCGGTGGTGGTGACGACCCAGTGCTCACCGTCGTTGTCCCCGTTGGTGGCGCCGGTCCTCAGCTGGACACGGGTGCCGTCGTCGTTCTGGGGACGGTACACATCGGTGTCGCCGACCCGGACCAACTCGGTGGTCCGGCCGTTGAGTGTCATCACGGCGTTGTGGGACACCCAGCACAGGTCGGATGTCTTGTCCTTCGCCGCTGTGTTGTTCGGGGTCCCGGCACGGAGTGTCCTGGTGTCGTCCTTGCAGGTGCGGTAGCGGCGCTCGATACGGCCCGGGTCGTAGTCCCAGCCCTCCCCGATCCACGATGCCTGCGGCGAGGAGACGGCCGTCTTGCCGTCCACGGTCTGCGAGTTGTACTCGAAGGAGACGTTGGGGGACGGTCCGGCCGGGGCCGGCGGAACCGCCAGCGGATACGACCAGGTGAACGCTCCGGACGAGCCACCGGCCGCCCATGAACCGCTGAACGCCAGGGGGGTCGCCTTGAACGAGCCGCCCTCGCCCGCTCCGGAGTCCGTGACACCGAGGACCGCCTTGTCGCCCCCGGCCACGGCTGCCACCTGCGTACGGTAGGCGGCCTGTACGACGGCGGGCCCGCCGGTGCGGTCGGCGGAGGGTGCGACGGCGGGTGTGACAGTGCCGTCCGCCGCGGTGTCCACGGTCGCCGTGACCGTCCCGTCCGCGGTGTCGTTGACGGTTTCCAGTTCCTCGTACGCCTGGCACGCCTCCTCGTCAGGTGTGGTCAGGTAGCACTCGGGGAACTGCACGATGCGCAGGCGGGACGCCCAGTCGGCGCCGTAGAGGTTCTTGAACTTCGCGTAGTCGAACCGCACCGACAGCGGAACGGACCCGGTCGACGGCGCCTGCACGGTGAAAACGGCACCATCGACCCCTTCGGCCGCACCGGCTGTTCGCGCCACGACGGTGGCCGCCCACTCGCCCTGCGGCGCGGCTTCGCCATCGGCCTGGCCGAGGCTGACGGGCAGGTCCTCGACCTGCTTCATGCCCGTCTGGACCGCACCGGAAGTACCGGCCGTACGCGCGGAGGCGGGGGTCACGGCCGAGCCGAATGACACCTTTCCGATGTCGGCGGGCGGGACGGTGGTCGTGCCGGCGGGAGCCTGCACCAGGTCCTCGGGCGTCTCGGTCTTCAGACTGTCGAGACTCTTGTTGACCGTTGTGCCGGAGACCGGTTCGTCCTGGTCGAGCTTCTCCAGGACCAGCTCCTCGCGCCCTTCCCTGGACGGGTCCGGCGGGATCGCCAACGCCTGGGAAGGCATCAGCCCCACCATCAGCGCGACACCCAGCGCCGGCACCAGGCCGCGACTGAGACGGCGTCGGCGGGCTACAGACAGACGGGACACGCCAGAACTCCCCGGGACCAATCGGAGCGGCACCAGGGCTGGACCGCGCAGAACTCACCTATGACCGGGAAATCTTGTGAGGCACTCGTGAAGGAAATCCAGAGTATTCGCGATCGAGTGGTGATGATCACGCCGCATAGTCGTTCAGAGCCTGACGAGACAGGGCGAGGTCGATCAACCACCCGCCCCGACCGAAAGCACGACGCAACTGATTACTTGTCAGTAAATTGAATCTTTGATTCCGAATCAGACCAAAAACCATTCGGCACATGCACCGTTGGCACCTGATTGCCCTGATATCGGCGTCACCTCACGGTGTGTGGACTGCGCACAGACCCATACGCACAGGAGCACCCGGCTGCTCATGCGCCGCCTCATGAGAAGGAATCGGCAGATGACGACAGCCAGGGCATGAGCCATGATCTGGTCGCCCCGTCACCCGCAGCAGCGCCTTCCGTGACGGCGTCATATCCCGGGCCGGCGATCAGAAGTGATCCGGCACCGAGGGGGAAAGGACCTCGCCCATGTCGCAACGCCGATACCGCCTGCCCGGTCGGCGCACCATCGCCATAGCCTGCGCGGCGGCCGTCGCCGCGACCGGGCTGACCTACGCCGGATTCGAGTACGCGCGTTCCGGAGCCGACGCCGAGTTGCCCGCGCGCACTTCCGAAGTGAGCGAGTCCGAGGCGATCGACCGCGCGGCGCGGAGCGGCGAAGCGGTGGAGGCCACCGCGCTCCGCACGCCCTACGCGACGACATGGGCGCGCCCCGACGGTCTGATGACCCGCACGATCCACGTATCGCCCGTACGCGCCAAGGTCGGCGGGCAGTGGAAGCCGATCGACCGGTCACTGCACCGCACCAGCCGCGGCTGGGAACCGAAGGCCACCAACACCTCCATCGTCTTCTCCACCGGCACACATGAGGGAGATGGCGGGAGAGCGCAGAAGGCCGGCGCCGAGCGTGCGACGCGCACGAATGCGCGCCGCATCCCACTGCTCAAGAACACGACGGTCGAGGAAGAACCGACCGCGAACCCGCTCGTCACCCTGCAGTCCGACGGGCATGACATCCAGCTCACCTGGCCCGGCCCCATCCCGGAACCGATCATCAGCGCGAACCAGGCGCTCTACCCGGAGATCATCCCGGGCGCGGACCTGGTGCTCACCGCCGACGACGACGGATTCGGCCAGCTGCTCGTGGTGAAGGACCGCACCGCCGCCGCGGATCCCCGGGTCGGCCAGCTCTCCTACGGCCTCACCTCGCCCACGCTGACATTCCGGCTGGACCCGCAGTCCGGCATCGTCAGCGCCGAGAATCCCGACGGCGACGAAGTGGCCCTCTCGCCCACGCCGCTGATGTGGGACAGCGCGGGAGCCCCGGCAGTCACCGACGGCGAGGTAGGCGCCTCCGCGCAGCCCACCGAGCCCGAAGTGCTCCCGTCCGAGACCACCACACCGTCCGAGTCCGCCACCCCTTCGGAGACGCCGTCGCCTTCGGCGGACGCCGATGACACGAGTGGATCCGACGAGCAGACGGACCCGTATGAGGAGGTGCTGCCTTCCGCGAGTGACGAACCGGCGCCGCCGGTCTCGGAGTCGCCACTGCCCACCGCGCCCGACGACCCGGCTCCTGAGCCCTCGCAGACCGGAGCGGCGGCCACCCTGTCGCTGCCAGGCATAGAGGGCCCGTCGCCCGACTCCCACGGGGCACTGGTCGATGCCGACCTGTCAGGGGCGAACTGGGTCCTGACCCCGGATGCCGATCTCCTGACCGATCCCGCCACGGTATTCCCCGTGTTCATCGACCCCTCGGTCAAGAAGCACACCCAGAACTGGACCACCGCCTACAACCGCCACCCCAAAGCCACCTTCTACAACGGCAAGGGGTTCAACAGGAACGGCACCCACGAGGCGAGGGTCGGCTTCGAGTCCGACACCTGGGGCACCTCACGGTCGTTCTTCAACCTCGATTTCGACGAGTCCCTCCAGGGAGTCATCTTCACCGACGCCAGGCTGCGAGTGTTCGAGACGTATTCCTGGTCGTGCAACGACCGTGCGCTGAGTGTGCATCTCACCGGCGAGATCACCTCCAGAACCAACTGGAGCAACGCTCCCAAGCTCTACGACGGCAACAAGATCGACACTGAGAGCTTCGCGCACGGCTACAAGTCCGGCTGCCGCAAGGCCTATGAGACCTTCGAGGTGAAGAAGGCCGCGCAGAAGATCGCCGACAGGGGGCTGGACTCCATCACGTTCGGTATGCGCGCGGTGAACGAGAAGTCCCAGTACTCCTGGAAGAAGTTCAGGGCGAACGGTGAGGACGCCCCCGTCCTCGTGCTGGACTACAACCGGCGGCCCGAAGCCCCCACAGAGCTCGACCTGGGCCCGGATGCCAAGTGCACCACCAGCGAGCCCTACGTCCGGATGGGCGCCGGTGACATCACCTTCACGGCCTCGGCCAAGGACAAGGACAAGAACCTCGACTACTTCGACTTCGACCTGTGGCAGGTCGGAAAACTCTCCACCACCGGCGATCTGCTGAAATCCACCGGCAAGGTGTCCGTAGGCAGCGACACCTACTCGGCCCGGCGCACCACCCCTCGCTTCTCCACCGACTCGCTCACCAACGGCGCGGTGTACTCCTGGCGCGTGAGGGCCGTCGACGACGCGGGCGCGAGCTCCGGTTTCGCACCCGCGAAGACCCCCTGTCGGTTCGTCTTCGACACGCAGGCACCCAAGCCGCCGAAGGTCAGCTCCTCGGACTTTCCCAACGCCGACGGCAGTGAGAACGGCTTCGGCTCCGACGCTGAGGACGCCATCTGGAGCGCCAAGAAGTTCGGCTCTTCCGGCACCTTCACCGTGCGGGCGCTGAGCAGCGATGTCGTGCGCTACGAGTACGGCTTCAACTCCGCCTACTACACGGGCTCCGTCTCCCGTACCGCCGGCACCGCGACCTCCGTGAGCGCGGCGATCAGCAACGCCAAACCGCCCACCGCCGGCCCCAACGTGCTCTATGTGAGGGCCGTCGACCAAGCAGGGAACGTCTCCGAGCCGACCAAGTACTTCTTCTACATCACCCCGCGGGATCAGGCGGACACGCCGGGCGACTTCACCGGGGACAAGCTCCCCGATCTGCTGACCGTCACCAAGGACGGCAACCTCCGCCTCTACCCCTCGCAGGCCAAGAGCGACGACCTCACCAAGGGCACAGGGGACCTGGACTACTCCATGTCGGCCGCCTACCGCGACAATCCGGCCAAGGACCCCAACGGCGACGACAGGCCCGTCTATGTCGCCGCCCCCTCCGGCCACTTCGACGACGCGCTGATCACACACAACGGGGACATCTACGGAGCCGACGGCCTCCAGGACCTCGTCGTCCGCGTCGAGGGAAAGCTGTGGGTCTACCCCGGTGACGGCTACGGCGCAGTCAACATCGACAGGCGGCGCGAGATCCTGCTGCCGGACGACGCACCCGCCCCCGCCAGCCTCACGCAGATCGTCTCGGCCGGGGACGCCACGGGAGACGGCAAGGCCGACTTCTTCGCCACCGTCGACGACGACCTGTGGGTACTCACCGGCTACAACGGTGCGACCATCAGCACGGTGACCCGCCTCGCGTCCTCGGGCTGGGACACTCGCGACATCGTCACCGCCCAGGACATCACCGGCGACGGCGTCACCGACCTGGTCTTCCGGAGCGACGGCACCTCCAAGCTGTACCTCCGCGAAGGCATCGCCGGCGACCACGGCGTCGAGCTGGGCTCGCTCGCCTACGCCGCCGACTCCGCGGGCGGGGCCGACACCACGTACGGCTCGGCAGGCTGGCACAGCGACAGCATCCCCTTCCTGATCGGCACTCCCGACGCCAACGGCGACTCCATCCCGGACATCTGGACCGTGCGGTCCGACGGCTCCGTGCGCTTCTACGCGGGCGGCAGGACGGTGCTTTCAGGATCGGGCACCGAGTACATCGGCGCGTCATCCTGGTGGAAGACCCGCCAGGCCATCGGCTGACAGCACGCGGCGCCCCGGGGCAGGGCCGGACCCTGAGGTCCGGCCCTGCCCCGTTCAAGGCCTGCGTTCCTGCGGCCGGCCGGGGGCCGGATGTACTCGTCGTTGCGTGCCCGGGCGGCGGCGAGTGTGCGAGCGGCCGCCTCAGGGCTGGTCCGGCTTGGCGTCCCCGTACAACCAGATGTCCCACAGCTCCGTCAGGTCCTTGCCCGACTCGCCCTCCACGTAGGCGGTGAAGTCGTCCGTCGACGCGTTCCCGTGGCGGTGCTTCTCCGCCCAGCCCCGCACGATCTCGTGGAACGCGTCGTCCCCCACCGCCTCACGGACCTTGTACAGCACCATCGCGCCCCGGTCATAGACCGGGGCGCCCAGGAAGTGCTCCGCATCGGGCTGTGCTGCGGGCGGGAAGTCCCAGTTGGACTCGGTGTCGTAGGCCTCCTGGAAGCTCTCGCTCGCCGGGATGCCCTCGAAGTCCTCCAGATACAGCCATTCCGCGTATGTCGCGAAGCCTTCGCTGAGCCACACGTCCTGCCAGGTCTCAGGGGTGACGGAGTCGCCGAACCACTGGTGGGCGATCTCGTGGACGAGGGTCTCGGCGTCGAAGGACGCCTCCGGGAAGGTGGCGCGGCTCTGGGTCTCCAGGGCGTAACCGATGTCGCCTGAGCGTTCGACGATCGCACCGGTCGAAGTGAAGGGGTAGGGGCCGAAGTTGTCGACCGCCCAGTCCGTCAGCTCGGGGATACGGGCCAGCAGCTTCGCGGTGCGTGGCGCCACGGTCTTGTCGACGGCCGTGTAGACGGGTACGCCGCCGCCTTCCGGGCGGTACGACGAGGTGGTGTAAGAACCGATGCCGACGGTCGCGGCATGGCTGGCCACCGGCTCGGCGGAGCGCCAGACGAAGGTGGTGCGCTTGCCGTCGGACGTGGGCCGCTGTGAGCGCAGCTCGCCGTTGGAGACCGCGGTGAGGCCCTTGGGGACGGTGATGGCGGTCTCGTAGGTCGCCTTGTCGCGCGGGTGGTGGTTGCCGGGGAACCATGTCATCGAGCCGGTCGGCTGTCCGAGGGCCACCGCGCCGTCGGCGGTCTTCAGCCAGCCCTCCTGAGCCCCTGCCGCGTCGGTGATGGCGCTCGGGATGCCGGAATAGCGGACCACGGCGCGGAAGGTGCTGCCCTTGGGGATCTCGTCACGGGGGCGCAGCGTCAGCTCGTGGCCCGCCCGGTTGACTGCGGCGGGGTCCTTGCCGACGGTCGCGGAGTGCACGGTCATGCCGTGCAGGTCGAGGTTGAACGCGCTCAGGTCCTGGGTGGCGCGTGCGGTGACGGTGGCCGTGCCGGAGAGTTTCCGTGTCTTCGGGTCGTAGTCGAGCGTGAGCGCGTAGTGGCTCACGTCGTAGCCGCCGTTGCCGAGCTTGGGGAAGTACGGATCGTGCAGACCGGCCGCGCCCGGGGTGCCCTTGACCCCGGCGCCGAGGCTCTCGGGCACGGTGCATGCCGTACCGCCGACGGCGATCAGGGCGACCGCGGGGGCCATGGTGCGGATGGTGCGGGGGAAGGATCGCTGACGCGGGTGCACGTCAGCGATCCTATGCCCGGAATGTCATACTCCGTCGGTCGGGTCGTGTCAGACCTCGATCTCGACATCCGTGAGCGGGTACGCCACGCAGCTGTGGGTGTAGCCGAAGCGCTCGTCCGCCATGCGCAGCCGCCCTTCCTCCGCCGTGTGCGTCTCGCCGCTGACCACCCGCACCACGCACATCCCGCACTCGCCGGACCGGCACGCCGCCTCGGGCCGGATGCCTTGGTCCTCCAGCGCGTCGAGCAGCGGGCGGTTGCGGGGCGTACGGAAGCGGGTCCCGCACGCGGTGACCGTCACCTGCTCCGCGCCGTCCGCACCGGCCGGCCAGTGCGGCTGGGCCTCGGGACGGGCGGGCGCTCCGTTGGCCTCGAAGCGGATGCGGCGGCGTGGGTGGCCGAGCAGCGTGAGCTGTTCGAGCGCGTACGGGTACATCGCCTGCGGCCCGCAGATGTACACCATCCGGCCCCTCAGCGGCCCGGTCAGCTCGTTGATCGTCTCGGCCGTGAGCAGTCCGCCGATGACGTGGTCCACCCGGACACGGTCGGGGTGGGTCGCGGCGATGGCGGCGAGCTCGTCGCGGAAGATGACGTCGTCCGCGTGGCGCGAGCCGTAGACCAGGTGGATGCGGCACGCGGCGTCCCGCCCCTGCTCGGCGATCGCGCGGAGCATGCTCATGGCGGGAGCCACGCCCGAGCCTCCGGCGAGGAACACGAGGTCATCGCCGTGGAACAGCGGATTGTGGTGGAAGGTGCCCATCGGACCGGTGGTGGTGAGCCGGTCGCCTACGGCGAGGGTGTCGATGAGCAGGTTGCTGATCCGCCCCTTCGGGACGCGCCGCACGGTCAGCTCGTAGTACTCCACGTGCCAGGAGGGGCTGGAAGCGATGGCGTACGGGCGACTCGTACCGTCCGTGAAGACGTTGACGTACTGCCCGGCCAGGAAAGGCGGCAGCGGCTGCCCGTCCTCGCGCCGCAGGCGGTATGTGCGGGTGTCGGCCGTCTCGGCACGGATCTCGCCGACGACCAGCCGCAGCCGCTTGGGGTGGTGGCGCTCGACCGTCCCTGCCGGGGCGTCCGCGGCGGGCTTCCCCGGGGCGTCCGGGGCGGGCTGGGAGGCGAACCGGCGGTCGATCTCCGCCTGGATCTCGTCATGACCGTCGTAGAGCTCGGCCAGCGGGTGCTTCATACGTGCGCTCCCTCGTTCTCCGGCTTGCTGTCAAGGAGTCGGCGAGCGACCGATGCCCCGGACTGGAGGGTCGGCTGGAACCCGCACATGCCCACCCAGGCACCCGCCAGATGCAGCCCGGGTACATGGCTTTCGCGCTGGATGCCGCGGAACGGCCAGCCTTCGGCGGCGTCCTGCTCATAGCCGTAGAACGCCCCTCCGGGATGGCCCAGATAGCGTTCCATCGTCAGCGGAGTCGCGACATCCACCTCCTCGATCGCGTCCCGCGCCCCCGGGGTGATGGTCTCCAGGAGGTCCAGCAGGCCCTCGGCGTAGGCGAACTTGGCGCGGGCGTAATCGGCTGGTGCGAGGGCCTGCCAGGCATCCGCGTACTGGAGCGTCATCAGGCTGACATGGCTGGCACCGGACGGCGCGAAGCCGATCGGCTCGACGTCGTAGCAGGACGCGGCGATCCCCCGCACCGGCTCCGGGAAACCGCGGCGCATGGCGGCGAAGGTCCGGTCGTCGTCCATGTCGAGGTTCACGAAGTTGGTGCTGGCGGTGAAGCCCAGTTCGGCGGGAGTCGCGTCCAGGCCCATGTGCAGCACGAAGCCGGAGACCCCGGGGCGCCGGGTGCCGAGATCTCGGGCGGCAGCGGCAGGGAGAGGCAGGCCTTCGAGCATGGAGTAGGTCGCGGGGAGCGAGACGTTGGACACCACCTCGGCAGCGTCCACCCGCTCACCGGAGTCCAGCCGCACGCCCGCGACCCGGCCGCCACCGGTGCGGATGGCCGTGACCGCGGTGTTCAGCCTGACCTCGCCGCCCGCGCGCTGGAACGAGTCGAGCAGCGCCCGCGAAAGCATCTGCGAGCCGCCGCGTATGTGCCACGGCTTGAACTCCAGATACGCGAACAGCACCAGCGCCAGATCCTGGAACGGCAGCCGGGACGGGGGCAGTCCGAGATAGCCCCAGTACGCGCCCAGCACCGACTTGAGGCGTTCATCGGTGAAATGGGCGTCCAGCACGTCCTTGAAGGGGCGCAGGCCCTGCCTGAACAGCAGTGGGTCGACCTGCTCGGCCGGCAGCCCGTCCATCGCGGCGACCTGCCAGAAGGTGATGTCGCGTACGAGCGCGAAGAACCTGTCGATACGGGCGCGGTTGCCGGGGAAGGCGGCTTCGAGGGCGTCGGTCGCACCCGACCAGCTCGCGGGCAGCGTCACGTCGTACACACCGGGCACCACGGCCCGGTACAGGTCGCGCTCCTCGACGAAGTCCAGCCGATCGGCGACATCCAGCGAGGCGAGCAGCGCACGCAGCGAGAACGCCTGGCCTTCCGCCCCGATGCCGGACAGCTGGTGCAGGGCGACCTCGAACTCGAAGCGGCCGCGCCGGAAGGACGTCGCACAACCGCCGGGCACGTTGTGGCGCTCGACGAGCAGGGTGCGGGCGCCTGCGCGTTGGAGGGTGACGGCGGCGGCCAGGCCCGCGTTTCCGGCCCCGATGACGACGACGTCGTATGCGAGGTCGCCGTCACTCATGACCCGGCCGCCGCGGAGTCGGCAGCGGCCTCGGCGGCCATGGCGGCGGCCTCCCGGCCGATCGCGTCGAACCTGGCGCCCATCGCCTCCGAGAGCGCCTGTGCGGCGGACAGCGGCCTGACCATCACCATGAAGTCGTCGATGAGGCCGTCCTCGTTCACATGCAGGAAGTCGCAGCCGTTGATCTCGCGCCCGCCGACCTTGGCCGTGAAGACGAGCGCGTGATCACGGCCGTCGGCGCCGTTGATCTCGCGGACGTAGCGGAAGTCCTCGAAGACCTGGATCACATTGCTCAGGATCGCGGTCGTCATCGGCTTGCCCTCGTAAGGGCGGAAGGCGACCGGACTGGTGAAGACGACATCGTCGGCGAGCAGCGCGGGGAGGGCGGCGTGGTCGCCGGACTCGACTGCCTGGCGGAACGGATGCATGGCGGGTTCTCCCTGACTCTCGGGCGGCGCCACCGGACAACCGTCCCGACGCATGACGCCTCTCGCTAATCACTTTGTTGAGTAGGTGTAAACGAGAGTAATCACATCAGTGTTAGCGTGTCCAGGTGTCTCTCAAGTACGCGGTTCTCGCGGCGCTCCTGAACGGCGAGGCGTCCGGCTACGACCTGGCCAAGGTCTTCGATGTGTCCGTGGCGAACTTCTGGTCCTCGACGCCGCAGCAGCTGTACCGGGAGCTGGACCGACTGGCCACCGACGGACTTGTCCAGGCGCGCGTCGTCCAGCAGGAACGACGTCCCAACAAGCGCATGTTCAGCCTCACCGGGACCGGACGGGACGCACTCCGCGGCTTCACCCTGACCCCGCCGCGCCCCACGACCATCCGCGACGAACTGATGGTGAAGATCCAAGCCGTGGACGAGGTGGACCCGGACGCGATGCGCGCGTTGCTCGAGGAGCGCCTGGAACGGATCCGCGACAAGCTGGCCCGCTACGAGCGGCTGCGGGACCACATGCTGGACGGCAGCACCGAGGACGAGTACCTGGTCGAGACGGATCAGGTCGGCCCGTATCTGACGCTGATGCGCGGGCGCTCCTTCGAGGAGGAGAACGTCCGCTGGTGCGAACGGACCATCGAAGTCCTGGCCGCCCGCGCCGACCGGGCCGCCCGACCCGGCGGGGCGGAGGGCGACTGAGCACAGCGGCCATGGGCAACCGGCCTCGGCCCCGGAGGGGGCAGGGTGATGATCCCATGCATCCGGCGCCGCACGCTGATCCACCGAGGTGGATGGGACAGCCGTTCGGCGACTGACGTCATACGGAGGCGCACATCGCGTTGCGCGGACTTCCCCGGCCGTCTCTCAGTCGCGGCCGGCGATCTTGTTCGCGAGTGCCGCGATGCGGTCCGTGTCCGTGCTGCGGCCCGCGAGCTCGCGGCGGTCGGCGGCGCGGAAGGCCGCGTAGAGGGAGTGGACCCCGAGCCAGCGGAGGGGTTCGGGTTCCCATTTGCGGACCTTGTGGTTGACCCAGGGGAGGGCGGTCAGGTCCGTGGGGCCGGATTGGCCGGAGTCCTGCTGGATGAGGTCGCGCAGGGTGCGGGCGGCGAGGTTGGCGGCGGCGACGCCGGAACCGACGTAGCCGCCGGCCCAGCCGAGGCCGGTGGAGCGGTCGAGGGTGACGGTGGCGCACCAGTCGCGTGGAACGCCGAGGACGCCTGACCAGGCGTGGTCGATGCGGACGTGCGCGAGCTGAGGGAAGAAGCGGGTGAGGATGGCGCGGAGGGCCGCGATGGTGGCGGGTTGGGTGCGGCCGTCGTTGTCGGTGTTGGAGGCGTAGCGGTAGGGGACGCCGCGTCCGCCGATGGCGATGCGGTCGTCGGCGGTGCGCTGGGCGTACATGTAGGCGTGGGCCATGTCGCCGAGTGCTTCACGTCCTTCCCAACCGATGGTGTCCCAGAGTGCGGCGGGGAGCGGCTCGGTGGCGATCATGGAGGAGTTCATGGGGAGCCAGGTGCGGCGCTGGTGGGCGAGCGTGGCGGTGAAGCCTTCGGTGCAGCGCAGTACGTAGGGGGCTCGGACGGTGCCGTAAGGGGTGACGGCGTGCTTGGGTCTGATCTCGGTGACGGGGGTCGATTCATGGATGGTGACGCCGAGCGCTTCGACGGCTGCGGCGAGTCCGTTGGCGAGTTTGACCGGGTGGATCCGGGCCCCGTGGGGAGTCCAGCTGGATCCGACGGCTCCGGCGACGCGGATGCGCTGGGCGGTGGCGCGGGCGCCGTAGAGTTCGCGGTCCTTCTCGCCGAAGGCGATCTCGACGGTGTGGAAGTCTCTGAGCCGGGCCAGTTGGGCCGGGGTATAGGCGACTTCGAGTACGCCGCCGTGGTGGATGTCGGCGTCGATGCGCTCGGCGCGAGCGGTGTCGATGACTTCCGTGACCGTGTCGTTCATGGCCTGCTGGAGGCGTACGGCGGCTTCATGGCCGTGGAGTCTGGCGTAGCGGTCGCGTCCGGCGATGCCGTTGTAGAGCCAGCCGCCGTTTCGGCCTGAGGCGCCATAGCCGCAGAACCTGGCTTCGAGCACGGTGATGTTGAGGAAGGGGACGGCCTTCTTGAGGTAGTAGGCCGTCCAGAGGCCGGTGTACCCGCCGCCGACGATGCAGACGTCGGCTGTGGTGTCGCCGGGCAGGGGTTCCCGGGGCGCGGGGACGCCTTCTTGTGCGTACCAGAACGATATGCCGCCGTTGACGGTGTTCATTTCTTCCCTGCCGGTGGGTGGCGTGGTCCGTTGTCTGCCGGACGTTACTGCTCCGGATCGTTTTTGGCGATGAGCGATCAGCTGTCAACCGCTACAGCCTGTTGATGATCGAGATCCTGGGCGCGCAGGTCGGGCCGCTTCCGGGTGCGGAGTGGGCGGGGCTGTGTGAGTCTTGCGGCGTGGCCGGGGGGCCGGGGCGCTGACGAGGGAGATGGTCATGGACCAGCTCGGAGACAAGCCCGAACAGATCCGGAAGCACCTTGAGGAGGAGAAGCAGCGGCATGCGCGGGAGGCGGGCCGCGGCGCTTCCAGCGACGGCGGGGATCGCGGCGACGGTGGTGGCGGTGCCGGCGAGGGCCGGGCATCGCGTGAGGTGTCCGGTGAGGAAGGGCTCGACGATCCGGCGGACGGGCCACTGGGCGACCTGGGGGATGTACTCAGGAACGAGTCGTACCGGGGCGGTACGGGCCCGGAGCGGTAGCCGGCCGCCGCGCTCCCGCTCGATGTCAGTGAGGTGCGGCACCATGTGGTCATGGCGCAGAGGACGAGGAAGCTGTCGGCGGCCCAACGGCCTGAGGTGAGGCTGCCACCGCTGTGTCCGTACGAGGAGGGGCGGCGGTTGGAGCCCGACGGGGACTATGACGGGTTCGAGCTGGCCGGGCTGGATCTGTCAGGGCAGGACGGGGCAGGGGCACGCTTCTTGGACTGTGCACTGCGGGAGTGCCTGCTCGATGGGACTTCGCTGGTCAGCGCCCGATTCATCGACTCCGCGCTGACAGGCGTGCGAGGCGTGGGGACCGACCTTGCGGGGGCGTCGCTGCGGGACGCGGAGATCGTGGACGCCCGGATGGGCGGGGTGCAGCTGCACGGTGCGGTGCTGGAGCGGGTGCTGGTGAAAGGCGGGAAGTTCGACTATCTGAACCTGCGTGGAGCCCGGTTGAAGGATGTGGTCTTCGAGGGGTGCGTCCTGTCCGAGCCCGACTTCGGTGCGGCCGAGCTGACGCGGGTGGAGTTCCGGGACTGCGCGCTGCGGCGGGCGGATTTCGGCGGAGCCGGGATGCGCGACGTGGATCTGAGGCAGGCGGCGGAGCTGGATATCGCCAGAGGGGTCGAGCGGCTGGCCGGTGCGGTGATCAGCCCGGCTCAGCTGCTGGATCTGGCGCCGGTGCTGGCGGCGCAGATCGGGTTGCGGGTGGAGGACTGAGCCTCAGGTGGTGCGCGGGGCGGCTGGGGCGCGAGGGAAGCGGCTCTGGAGGTCCCAGACGACAGGGTTGTCGGCGAGGCCGTCGTGGAGATCGGTGAGGTCGGCGATCAAGTCGTGCAGGAAGTCGCGTGCCTCACGGCGCAGTTCGCTGTGGCTGAAGGTGAGGGCCGGCTCGTCGCCGGGCATCCAGTCGGCTTCGACGTCCACCCAACCGAAGCGGCGCTCGAAGAGCATGCGGTCCGTGGACTCGGTGAAGTCCAGCTCGGCGTATTGGGGCCGGGAGGCCCGGGAGCCGAGCGGGTCGCGGTCGAGTCGCTCGACGATGTCGCACAGCGCCCAGGCGAAGTCCAGTACGGGCACCCACCCCCAGGCTGTGGACACCTCGCGGTCCTCTTCGGTGTCGGCGAGATAGACGTCTCCGCAGAAGAGGTCGTGCCGCAGTGCGTGCACGTCGGCATGCCGGTAGTCGGTCTGCGGGGGGTCAGGGAAACGTCGGGAGAGGGAGTAGCCGATGTCGAGCACGCCTTGATGGTGTCACGGCCACTCGGTGAGCGTGCACACGACGCCTGCCGGTGACGCCGCCCGGACCGGCCTGGCCTCGGTCCGGAACAAGGTCGGTGGAGCATCCGGATCTCCGCACCAGAGGCCGGAGTCCGAGACCACGAGGACGCGTACGCGGATGAGTGCCGATATGTCCCTCCCGGCGTTCCGCTCGCCTCCGTTGCCGGCCGCTCCATCTGCACTTCGCCGGCGAAGGCGAAGCGGATGGGCGGCCGTCACATGGCTCAGGGCTGGTGCGTCCGGTCATGTGGGAAGCGTGAGGAGCATCAGAGGTGTGGTGGTGGGCTGGGATGATCCGCCGTCGGGTTCGATGGTGAGTCCGATGGCCGTGGCGTTGGTGAGGTTGCCGTCGATGACGACAGCCCCGTCGTGTTCGACCAGTCCGGCCGGGTGCATGGTGCCTTGTTCGGCATACCAGAGCTGGTAGGTCTTGCCTGTTTCGGGCCTGGGTAGGCCGGTCCCGACGAACACCGCCTTGCCCAGTCGCCTGGATGCGATGACCGAAGTGGTGGCTCCGTTGGTGGTGCGGCCCTGGACGGTTCGGGCGTCGGGGGCGGACATGACCGAGGTCAGGTCGTCGAGTTGACGGGTCGCCTGCGCCGCCCGTTGTCGTGACTCGTTGCTCTGCTGGTGCTGCCAGGCTGCGACGCCGGCGAACGTGACGGCCGCGACGAGGCCGGCAGCGATGAGGAGGGGGCCGGTCCTGCGCTTTCCGGCGAGGATCGATGTGACGCGCGGGTTCGTCGCGGGCACACGTGGAGGCATCTGGCGCACGGATTCGATGCCTCGCATCACGGAATCCCGCATGGCCCGCGGGGCGGGGGTGCTCACCGCTTGGGCGAGACGGCCGGCGGTGGCGGTGAACCCGGCCACCTCGCCACGGCATGGGGCACATCGCGTGAGGTGGGCCTCGACCCTTTCACGCTCGTCGCGTGGGAGCGCGTCGAGGGCGTAGGCGCCGGTGAGGGTGTGGACTTCCTCGATTGTCTTCATGCGGTCACCCCCATGCAGTCGCGCAGCCGGATGAGCCCGTCGCGCATGCGTGTCTTGATGGTCGGAAGCGGTGTGCAGAGGGTTTCCGCGACTTCGCGGTAGGTCAGCCCCTGGTAGTAGGCGAGCGTGACCGCTTGCCGCTGGATCTCGGTGAGTGTCTTCATGCAGCGGCGTACCTGCTGGCTCTGCAGCCGGGTCTCGACCCGCTCGGCGACGTCGTCGTAAGGCCGCTGCACTTCGCGTACGGCGTGGTCGTGGTCGCGGGTGGCGGTCGCTTCGGCCGAGCGGACCCGGTCCACGGCCCGGCGGTGAGCGATCATGGTGGCCCAGGCATGGACGCTGCCCTTGCTCGGATCGTAGCGCGGGGCGCGCCGCCACAAGTCGATCATGACCTCTTGCGTGACCTCTTCGGACTGGGCCCGATCGCGCACGACCTTGAGGACGATGCCGAACACGGTGTCGGCGACGGCGTCGTAAAGAGCGGCGAACGCTTCCTTGTCGCCGCACGCGACTTGTCGCATGACCTCGTCCAGCCGGAGCTCCTCCGGGTCCGGCGGTCCAGAGGAAGCGGGTTCGCTCAACGGGATGCCTCTCATCGCTGGTGGGCCGCCTCGCACAGGCGACCCTGTTGCTGAGCGCGATGCTTCCATGGCATGACAGTCCCTCGGTGATCAATGAAGACAAATCAGATAATGTACGCATCATGCGCTAGGCGCTGTAACGCCCCCTACACCACTACTTCGCCGCGCTCGAGCCAACGGATGGGTGACTCGGTTATCGGGCGCTCGACCGTGTCCGGCGTGGTGCGGACACCAAAACCGCGCGCGGTCGGCGGACCTGGTGGCCCGCATCCGCCGATGCGCCCGCAGAGGCCACGATCGGCATGCCCACCGGACGGTTGTGTTCATCGGCGGGGGGCAAGCCGGTGGATCCGACGCCGCGAAGGACGGGTGTGAGCATCAACCGAGCAACTCTCATCCGTGGAGCTCTGGCGGGCGCCGGCGGTGTGCTGGCCGCCTTCTCCGCGCTGGCTGTCGCGGAACTCGTGGCAGCGTTCGTGCGACCGGAGTCCAGTCCCGTGGTCGCGGTCGGCGGCGCGTCCATCGACATCACCCCGGCGCAGGTGAAGGACTGGGCGATCCGCAACTTCGGCACCGATGACAAATCGGTGCTGCAGGCGGGCATTCTCACGATGCTGGCGCTGTTCGCCGTGGCTCTTGGGCTGCTTGCCCTGCGTCATCGTCGCGTTGGCGCTCTCGGGGTCCTGGCCTTCGGTGTGCTCGGAGCGGCTGCCGCGCTCGGGCGCCCGGATTCGGTGTCGTGGGTCGACGCCCTGCCATCGACCCTCGGGGCACTCGCCGGTTCCGCGGTGCTCTACACCGTGGTGGGCAGTCTCACCGGCCCCGGCGAAGCGGTGACGCCGAGCGAGCCGGACGGCTGGGACCGCCGCGGCTTCCTGATCGCCGCCACCGCGGCAGCCGTCGCCTCCGCCGGAGCCGGAGCACTGGGCCGGGGACTGGCCCAGACCCGAAGTGGGGACGTTGCCGCGTCCCGCGCGTCCGTCACCCTGCCTGCCCCCGGGTCACCCGCCCCCGCCATCAGCTCTCGTGCCGAGCTGCGCATTCCCGGGATGCCTCCCTTCACCACCCCGAACAAGGACTTCTACCGGGTCGACACCGCACTCGTCGTGCCGAAGGTCGATGCCAGTGCCTGGCGCCTCAGGATCCACGGCAAGGGCGTCACCAACCCTCTCAGCCTCACCTTCCAGGACCTGCTGGAAGGGGACCTGATCGAGCGGGACATCACCCTGACCTGCGTGTCCAACGAGGTCGGCGGCCGTTACGTCGGCACCGCACGCTGGATCGGCGTACGCCTGGCGGACCTGCTCCGGCAAGCGGGAGTTCAACCACCATCGCGAGGGGGCCCGGCCGATCAGCTGGTGGCCCGGTCCGCCGACGGGATGACCCTCGGCACCCCGGTCGAGGACGTGATGGACGGCCGGGACGCCATGCTCGCCATCGGAATGAACGGCGAGCCGCTGCCCTTCGACCACGGCTTCCCCGTGCGGATGGTCGTCCCCGGTCTGTACGGATACGTCTCCGCCTGCAAGTGGATCGAGGACATCGAACTCGCCACCTTCGACACGTTCGACTCCTACTGGGTCAAGCGGAAGTGGGCCCGCGAGGCCCCCGTCAAGACCCAGTCCCGCATCGACACCCCCAAACCCTTCGCCCGCCCGGCCCCCGGCACGGTGATGATCGCCGGGGTCGCCTGGGCCCAGCACCGGGGCATCGACCGCGTCGAGGTACGGGTCGACGACGGCCCCTGGCAACACGCCGACCTCGCGACCGAACACACCACCGACACCTGGCGCCAGTGGTCCCTGCCCTGGCAGGCAACCACCGGCACCCACACCCTCACCGTCCGCGCCACCGACCGCACAGGCGAGACCCAGACAGAGCAGCGAGCTCGCACCATCCCCGACGGAGCCAGCGGCTGGCACAGCGTGGTCGTGACGGTCACCTGACGGAGATCGGCACGAACCTCCGTTCGCAGTGCGGCACTTGCGGGTGATACCTCGCCGTCCCACGCGCTCCACCAATCCGCCTGGCGCCGCACACCGAATCCCCAGTGTGACGATCAATCGGACAGTCCTCGCCCACCACCGGCACGAGGGCACCACCAACCCCGGGGTCACTTCCGAGCCCTGATCTCGACGAGCCCCCCGGGGCCAAGCGCCACCGGACAGCCCTCATCCGATGCCAAGGCCGTCCGGCGCACCCAAGTCGCCACTCGATGCAATCGATCAATTACTCAGGAGTGTTCTGATGACTGCCTTCCGCTTCCGTCGCGCCGCCGTCGCCGTCGCCGCGGTCGCCGTTCTGCCGCTCGCTCTGACCGCGTGTGGAGGTGACGACTCCGCGAAGTCCGCCGCGGACAAGGGGGCCGCGGCACCGGCCGAGGAGAACACCCCGGCCATGGACGATGCCGCCCCAGGCGGCGACGGCCCGTTCGGACCCGCCTGTGCTTCGGTCCCCAAGGACGGAGCCGGATCCTTCGACGGCATGGCCCAGGACCCGGTGGCCACCGCCGCCTCCAACAACCCTGCCCTGTCCACGCTGGTGGCCGCCGTGAAGAAGGCCGGACTGGTCGACACCCTCAACAACGCGCAGAACATCACCGTGTTCGCACCGACCAACGACGCCTTCGCCAAGATCCCGAAGGCCGACCTGGACAAGGTCCTCGCGGACAAGGAGACGCTGACCGACATCCTCACCTACCACGTGGTCGGCCAGAAGCTCACGCCACAGCAGCTCGGGAACGGCAGCTTCGAGACCCTGCAGAAGTCGACCCTCTCCACCAAGGGATCCGGCGAGGACTACACCGTCAACGACAACTCCAGGGTCGTCTGCGGCAATGTGCCCACCGCCAACGCCACGGTCTACATCGTCGACACCGTGCTCATGCCGAAGTCCTGAACAGCCAGCCGGTCCTGAAGCGCCCCCGACTGTTCACCTGGCACGACAGTAACCGTGCCAGGTGAACAGCGCAGCGGCCTGCGGGAGACAAGCGCGACCTCAAACCTGAGACGGCCATTGCTCCTTCGGTAAGGGCTGCCGTGCTCCTGCGCTCGCGAACGCGGCCGATCGAGCACATCCCGTCAGGACGCCTGCCGCCGAACGGAGGTGCTATCGCTTGTTGATGGGCAGCGCCAGCTCCTCGACCTGGTGGTTCGTCGGGAAGGCGCCCTTGCTGGTGGCCTTCCCGGTGAGGAGATCCACCCCGTACAGGCGGAACACGCCATTGGTTTCAAGGGTGGCGAAACCACGGTTGGTTCCGCTCTTGGCGTCGAAGTGGATGTCGAATCCCGCGTCAGGCCCGGCGTCGACGCCGAGGTTTCCCGTGGGCGCCAGGGTGCCCGCGTTGGCAGGGGACTGCAGGGACACACGGTCGGCCAGCGTGTCGATGTCGAACAGGGTCGTGGCCGTGGCCCCGTTCAGATCGTTGTTGGTGTAGGCCGCGGCGGTCGCACCCAAGGCGGTCGAAGGCGGCATCGTCGGGTTGGTCAGCGTGCCGTCCACGATCGTGGTCAACGGCGCGGCAGGGTCGTCGATGTTGTGCCGGAGGTTCTGCCCGGTGTCGGAGATGATCCGCAGTCGGTTGGCCGCCGGGTTGAAGTCGACTCCGAACGACGTGCCGGAGAGAGCGACAGTGAGCTGGGAGACCTTCGCGGCCACGGCGGTCCGCGTGTTCAGGGTGTAGATGCCGCCTTGGTCGCCGACGCCGTAGAGCCGGCAGTCCTGGACCCGGTAGTCGATACCGACGAGCTCCGTGTCCCCGGACAGGCCTGTGACCGAACCCAGGGAACGGGCCCGTGAGGGCCTGTCCACGTCGAACTGCACCAAGCGCTGATCGGTCGTCAACCCGACCGCTGTCGTTCCGCGCCAGCCGGAGTCACCGAAGACAGACGGGACGACAGGGTGTGCCAGAGCCGCCGGAGCGACGCATGAAGCAGCCAGAACCACGGACAGGACAAGGGACGTGCGCGTACGCATAACGTACCTTTCAGTGGGGTTGGGGTGGTCACCACAACAGAATCAAGGCGACCGGTACATGAGAATTCACCGCGAATCTCGGTGAAGTGGCAGGGATTACGGACCGAGGCATCCGCACGACTAACAAAGGACTTCATCCTGCCCCAATCGAAGTCGCACCAGTCGAGGCTGTGCGGGGCACCCACGAGGGGATCCGGAAATCCGATTCCGTCCCGCCTTCGAGGGACCAGCGAAGCCCGTTCTCCCCTGCAGGACCGACCGGAAATCACATTCCCGCAGCAGGGAATTCAGGACGTGTCGCGGGAACGGCACACCGGACAAGTCGCCCGTTGGGGGCAGCCCTGCACCGCAGGCAGTCCGGTCTGCGGTGCAGGCGAGGCGGTCCAGCCCGAGGGCGTCAGCCCAGCAGCCGGCCCAGTCCGAGCAGCCCACCGTGCACGCCGGAAGCACCCCAGGCACCACCCGCGATGCTCCGCGTGTGAGAGCTCGCGGCGCCGTCGGACCCAGCCATGACATCACCCGCGGCGTAGTACGCCCCACCGAAGGTGGTCCCGGTGGACACATACCTGGTGGAGGCACCCGCAGGGCCGACACTCGTCATGCGCTGATCGTAGGAGTCGGCGCTGGCCGCGCCTCCCGCGAGAAGCACCACGGGAGTGACCACCGCAGCGACCACCACAACATGGAGAAGATTACGCACAGGACTTACCCCTTCTCTGATTCGCCTTCTCAAGCCCAGAACCGAGCTCGCAGTCGTGATTCGAAACCGAAGCGATTCCGGATGGGAGAACTTTCCTTTTCCTTGCACGCGTTCGAACCATTTCCGCAGAACGAAGTGCGGTTTCGAAAAAATCACCGCCACTCGTCCGGCGGAACGCAAGAAGAAGAATCGATGGCCGCCACGAGACAGACGAGCTGGATCCGCGACCCCCAAGCCCGGCCCCTTCCGCGCGGTCGCGTGGGCAATCGCCGGACCGAAGTGATCGGGCCGCGCCCTCTCGGGTGGCGGTCTGCGACGATGGGCCGCATGGACGAGGAGGCCGTTCCCGGTCTTCGCGTCGAGGGCGCTGCGGCTGCGGTCGCCTGGTACCAGCGGCTGGGTTTCGCCAAGCAGCGGGAACACCGCGGCCGGAAGGGCGTCGCTCCGCCGCCTTCCGGCACGCAGGCGGCACGGCCGTGATCATGCGAAAGGGCCGGCACACGGGATTCGATCCTGTGAGCTGGCCCTTCGCCTTGAGCCCCCTGTCGGGTTCGAACCGACGACCCCCGCTTTACAAGAGCGGTGCTCTGGCCAGCTGAGCTAAGGAGGCGTTGCGGATGAGTGTAACCGCACTTGAGCGGCCCCCGTCGAGAATTCCCCGGCCCGGCAGCTACTGACAAAGCGGGCCGCCGCCGGGTACCGTCACCAGGACGTTCACCCTGGTGGACTAAGGGCTGTCCCGTAATCCGCGGTGGATCAGAGCGCGGCGTCAGGTGCGGTGCAACGCAAGGCGGAGGGTCGCCCGCATACTGGGTGTATTCGGGCGATTCGACAACGCAGCGGGGTGCCGTAGCTGTCGTCGCGCGCCCGCCGGGGATTACGGGACAGCCCTTAGACCCATCCTTCCTTTACTCGGATCGTCCGGCACGTTCCTGCCGGTGAAGGGACACATCAGCATGGCCACCGTCACCTTTGACAAGGCATCCCGGATCTATCCGGGCTCCACCAAGCCCGCCGTCGACGGGCTCGACATCGAGATCGCGGACGGGGAGTTCCTCGTTCTGGTCGGTCCGTCGGGCTGCGGTAAGTCCACCTCCCTGCGGATGCTCGCGGGACTGGAGGACGTGGACGGCGGAGCGATCCGGATCGGTGACAGGGATGTCACCCACCTCCCGCCGAAGGACCGGGACATCGCCATGGTGTTCCAGAACTACGCGCTCTATCCGCATATGACCGTCGCGGCGAACATGGGCTTCGCGCTCAAGATCGCCGGGGTGGACAAGGACACCATCAGGCGGAAGGTCGAGGAGGCGGCAAAGATCCTCGACCTGACCGAGTACCTGGACCGCAAGCCCAAGGCGCTGTCCGGCGGTCAGCGGCAGCGGGTGGCGATGGGGCGGGCCATCGTGCGGGAACCCCAGGTGTTCCTGATGGACGAGCCGCTGTCGAACCTGGACGCCAAGCTGCGTGTGTCCACCCGTACGCAGATCGCGTCGCTGCAGCGCAGGCTCGGGATCACCACGGTGTATGTGACGCATGACCAGGTCGAGGCGATGACCATGGGCGACCGGGTGGCGGTGCTGAAGGACGGGCTCCTTCAGCAGGTCGATACGCCGCGAAACATGTACGACAGGCCGGCGAACCTCTTCGTCGCCGGATTCATCGGCTCCCCGGCGATGAACCTGGTCGAGGTGCCGATCACCGACGGCGGTGTGCGGTTCGGCAACAGTGTGGTGCCCGTTTCGCGTGAGGCGTTGGCCGCAGCCGCCGATCGGGGCGATCGCACGGTGACGGTCGGCGTGCGGCCCGAGCACTTCGACGTGGTGGAGCTGAACGGAGGGGCTGCCGCGCAGTCGCTCTCGAAGAGCGCGGCCGACGCGCCTGCCGGCCTGGCGATGACGGTGAACGTGGTCGAGGAGCTCGGCGCGGACGGCTACGTGTACGGGAGCGCCGAGGTCGGCGGCCAGTTCAAGGACCTGGTGGTCCGGGTGAACGGCCGGAACGTGCCGGCGAAGGGCGCCGAGTTGCATGTCGTTCCGCAGCCAGGTGAGACACATGTCTTCTCGACGTCGACAGGCGAGCGACTGAGCGACTGACGTCGGTGGTGATGGTGAGTGGTCCCCTCACGGAAGCGAGGGGACCACTCATGTCTGCCGGTAAATACCCCGGCAGATCGGACAGTTCACCCAGCTCGTCAACACCCGATTCGAAATATCTACTCGAACGTTCCCTCGCAAGGGTGACCAAATGTCGCCAAATCACTACTGGGCGCTACGCTCGCCTGCGTGACCACCACAGCCCGCCGTATCGGCCGTTCCCTCGCCCTCGTCCTGCCCGTCGTCCTGGTGCTCTCCGGAACTCTCGCGGTCGCCAGCGTCCCCTGGGCCGGGCGTCACACCGAGTCGCGCATGATCACCGCGTCCTCGGAGAATGTATCGGTTCCCGCCAAGTCCCGTGCGCCGCAGGATGTGCTGCGCGACAGGCTGCTCGCCGAACTCCAGGAGAAGGACCCCGGTACGGCGCTCACCGAGCTTCAGCGTGAGGTCGAAGAGCGTCCTTCACTCGCGAAGCACTGCATGACGATCGCCCGCGAGCTGGGCCGGGCCGCGGTGGAGCACTACGGTCCGACACGTGCGCAGTCGTACTCCCGACCCGTGTGCGACACCTCGTTCGCCGCCGGTGTCTCGCAGCAGGCGCAGGGCAGCTGACCGCCGCCCCGTTCGCGGGCCCGGAAAGCCGGGTACCCCTCGCAGTGATCCGCCTGGCACCGCTTATCGTGCCCGTATGCATGTGTTTCCGACGCAGGCCGTGGTCCTGGCGGGCGGCCAGGGCTCGCGACTGCGCCCCTACACCGACGACCGCCCCAAGCCGATGGTCGAGATTCCCGGGACCGGGATTCCGATCATCGGCCATCAGCTTTCCTGGCTGGCCGAAGAGGGCGTGACCGACGTCGTGGTGTCCTGCGGGCATCTCGCCGAAGTGCTCCAGGAGTGGCTCGACAGCGCAGTGCTGCCGCTGCGGGTCACAACGGTGGTCGAGGAGGAGCCGCTGGGGCGGGGCGGTGGCCTCAAGTACGCGGCCCAGAGCCTGCCGCACCCTGACCAGCCGTGGTACGCGACCAACGGCGACATCTGGACGCGCTTTTCGCTGCGCGATATGGCCGCGTTCCACGCGGAGCGGGACGCCACCGCGACACTCTCCCTGGCCCGGCCCCGTATTCCGTGGGGCGCTGTGGAGACGGACGAGTTCGGCCACGTGCTGGACTTCATCGAGGCACCGCCGTCGCCGTATCTGATCAACGCGGGTGTGTATGTGTTCTCCGCGGAGTTCACCGGCCTGCTGCCCGATCGCGGTGACCACGAGCGCACGACGTTCCCGCGGCTGGCGCGGGAGCGCGCGCTGGCCGGGTTCCCGCTGCCGCAGGGGGCGTACTGGCGGGCCATCGACACCGCCAAGGACTTGACCGAGGCGGCCAAGGAGCTGGCGACGCACGCGCCCTGAAGCGCGGCTTCACTGCCCATGCGTCGAGCCCCGGCCTCCCATGGAGGCCGGGGCTCTTCGGGCCCGCGCGCTTCAGCGCGCGGCGGGGCGGCGCGCGGCGCGGCGGCGCGGCACCGGCTCAGCCGAGGAGACCGCCGATCGGGTTGGTGTTCCCTCCCCCGCTGCCGTCCCCGGCGCCGCTCGCGCCTCCACTGACGTCATTGCCGCTCCCGCCTCCCGTACCTCCGCCACTGCCCTGGCCGCCGCCCGAGGCAGAGCCACCGCCGGCCGACGGACGTGAGCTGTCGGACGGCGGCTCGTCGGGCTGCGGTCGGGTGGGGGGCTGCCAGTCGTTGCCCGTGCCCTGCGATTCACTGGGAGTGCCCGCCTGGCCGGTGCTCTCGGAGCCTTCGGTTGCGGCTTCCGACGGCTCGGTCCGCTCGGCGGCGGGGCTGCTGGACTCGCTCTTGCTGGGCTCGGGGCGCTTGGCCTCCTGGGAGGGGCCGCGCTCGCCCGGCTCCTGCGGCAGAGCGGAGCCCGGTAGGTGGTTGGTGGGGTCGACGTCCGGCCCCGGGACGGTCACCAGCTCCGATGACCGTACGGCCCCGCCCAGCATCGAACCGACCAGCAGGGTCAGTCCCACCAAGACGGCGGCCAGCATGCCGCCGCGGCGCAACACCCGGCGGCGCAGGTCCCAGAGCTCGGAGCGCGGGCCGAGGGTGCGCCAGGCTTCGCCCGCGAGACGGCTGTCGACCGAGTAGACGGGGGCACCCGCGATGATCAGCGGGGACCAGGCGGCGAGGGTCATGATGTCGGGTGCGTCGTAGACCGGCGCGGTGCGCCAGCTGACCGTCATGATCAGCGCGGCGGAGAGCAGCGCGCCGACGACGGCGGCGACCCGCTGCCAGAGTCCCAGCACGGTGAGCACGCCGACGGCGACCTGGAGGAACGCGACGGTGAGTCCGGCGCCGACCGGGTGCGAGAGCGCGAAGTCGCGCAGTGGCCCGGCGATGGCCCAGGGGTCGAGCGAGTGCAGCCACTTGATCATGGAGCCGCGTTCGCCGCCGTCGAAGTACACGGGGTCGCAGAGCTTGCCCATGCCGGCGTAGACGGAGATGAAGCCGAGGAACACTCGCAGGGGAAGCAGCACGACGCCGAGGTTCATCCGGCGGCCGGGGTAGTAGGCGTGCCGGACTCCGGCGTCGGTGGCCTGGTCCCGCTGGGGGATCACATAGGCGAAGTCGGGCTCTTCCTCGGCCTCCTGGCCATAGGGCTCGTACGCGTCGTAGGCGTCGCGGGCGGCCCGCCCGCCGTGTGGAGCGCCGCCGTGGGAATCGGCCGCCCGACGCATGTGCGGCAGCCGCGGGCCCGAGCCGCCCTGCCCGCCGGCGCCCACCGCAGGAGTGGGCCGGGTGGCGTCGGCGGCACCCCTGCGGGAGGCGAGCCCGACGCGGGGCAGGACCTGGGTGGCCCCGACGATACCGAGGTCGGTGGCGCCGAGTTCGGGATCGTGGTCGTAGCCCGTGCCGCGGAGTCCGGGCCCGGCGTCGTACGGGGCGGTTCCGTAGGTGCCTGAACCGTACGCGTCGGCGCCGTACGTGCCCGCGTACGCGGAGCCCGAGTTGCGCACGGCCTGCAGCAGGCCGGTCGCCCCCGGGTCGCCCGGGGCGGATCTCCCACTCCACACAACGGGTGTACGACGGCGCGCCGCCGCGCGCGCGCCACCTGCCGCGGGGATCCTGGTGGTGTCCGCCATTCCGCGCGCGCCGCGCACGGTCTGGCTCTGCCCGAGCTTCACCCGGAAGCTGGCGTGGTTCACGATGACCTGCGCGGGATCGCAGTTCACCTTGACCATGCTCAAGGGCGTCTCGTCGAACCCGGGCCGGGGCGTTCTGGTGTCCACACTCATCTAACCGAGTGACTTGTCGTTAGGACACTGCCTTGACGGCCTCGAAATGTCCGAGACCCGTCAAGATCGTCCCGCGAGGCCCGGGGCCGCTCCGTTCGGCCGCGCTCAGCCCCTGCGGCGCGCCGCCTCGTACAGCACGACACCCGCCGCGACACCCGCGTTCAGCGACTCCGCGCCGCCCGGCATGGGGATACGGACGAGGAAGTCGCAGGTCTCGCCGACGAGGCGGGACAGGCCCTTGCCCTCGCTGCCGATGACGATGACGACCGGTCCTTCGAGCGCCTCGAGATCGCCGACCTCGACCTCGCCGTCCGCCGCGAGGCCGACGACGGTGATCCCGGCCTTCTGGTACGCCTCGAGGGCGCGGGTCAGATTGGTGGCGCGGGCCACCGGGGTGCGGGCGGCGGTGCCGGCGGAGGTCTTCCAGGCGCCGGCGGTCATACCCGCGGCGCGGCGCTCGGGCACGACCACTCCGTGGCCGCCGAAGGCGGCGACGGAGCGGACGACCGCGCCGAGGTTGCGGGGGTCGGTGACGCCGTCGAGGGCGACGATCAGCGGGTCCTCGCCGTCATCGAAGGCGGCCGCGGCGAGGTCCTCGGGGTGGGCGTACTCGTACGGCGGGACCTGGAGGACGAGGCCCTGGTGGTTCAACCCGTTGGTCATCCGGTCCAGCTCGGCGCGCGGGGCTTCCATCAGGTGGATGTTGCCGCGCTGGCCGGCGAGGTGCAGGGCCTCGCGTACCCGCTCGTCGTTGTCGATGAACTGCTGGACGTAAAGGGTCGTCGCGGGCACGCCGTCGCGCAGTGCCTCGAAGACGGGGTTGCGGCCGACGACCATCTCGGACGCGCCCTTGCCGCCGCGGCGGGCGACGGGGCGGCGCTGGGTCTGCTTGGCCTTGGCGTTGGCGATCCGGTTCTTGACATGCCCCTTACGGGCGGACGCGGGCGGGGTCGGGCCCTTGCCTTCGAGGCCGCGGCGCCGGTTGCCACCGCTGCCGACCGTCGCGCCCTTCTTGTTGGACGTACGACGGTTCCTGCGCTGGCTGTTCCCGGCCATGACTACCTGTTCCCTGGTTCCCTGGTTCTTCACGTTCGTTGGTTCGCCCGTGCGTGTCTACCTCACGCACGTAACAAAGTGTGCCGCCCGGAGCCCCGGGCGGCACACTTTCGCCGGTCAGCGCGGTCCGAGCGTCCAGCGCGGGCCGTCTGGGCCGTCCTCGATCACGAGGCCGGACTGGTTGAGCTGGTCGCGGATCGCGTCCGCCGTGCCCCAGTCCTTGCGAGACCTGGCCGCCTGGCGCTGCTGGAGCACCAGGCCCACGAGCGAGTCCACCACGCCGTGCAGGTCGTCGCCCCGGTCGGTGTCGCCCGCCCAGCGCGGGTCGAGCGGGTCGAGCCCGAAGACCCCGAGCATGGCCCGTACCTCGGCGAGCCGCTCGACCGCGGACTCCTTGTCGTCGGCGGCGAGGGCCGAGTTGCCCTGGCGTACCGCGGTGTGGACGATCGCGAGCGCCTGCGGCACTCCGAGGTCGTCGTCCATCGCCTCGGCGAAGGCCGGGGGCACCTCGGCGGCGGGGGCGACATCCCCACCGGCCTTCTCGGTGACCCGCTGCATGAAGCCCTCGATGCGAGCGAACGCGGACTCGGCCTCGCGCAGGGCCTCCTCGCTGTACTCGATCATCGAGCGGTAGTGCGGGGTGCCCAGGTAGTAGCGCAGCACGATGGGACGCCACTTCCGGACCATGTCGGTGACGAGCACCGAGTTGCCGAGCGACTTCGACATCTTCTCGCCGGCCAGCGTCACCCAGCCGTTGTGTACCCAGAAGGAGGCGAAGTCGTCGCCGAAGGCCTTGGCCTGCGCGATCTCGTTCTCGTGGTGCGGGAAGATCAGGTCGAGGCCGCCGCCGTGGATGTCGAAGGCGGAGCCCAGGTACTTGTGGGCCATGGCCGAGCACTCCAGGTGCCAGCCGGGGCGCCCGCGTCCCCAAGGGGTCTCCCAGGAGGGCTCGCCGGGCTTGGCGGCCTTCCACAGCGCGAAGTCACGCGGGTCCCGCTTGCCGGTCTCGCCCTCGCTCGACGGCTGGCGCAGGTCGTCCAGGTCCTGGTTGGACAGCTCCAGATAGCCGGAGTAGGAGCGCACGTCGAAGTAGACGTTGCCCTCGGCGGCGTAGGCGTGGCCGCGCTCGATGAGGCCGCGCATCATCTCGATCATCTCGGGGACATGACCGGTGGCGCGGGGCTCGTATGTGACGGGCAGGCAGCCGAGCGCGTCGTAGCCCGCGTTGAAGGCGCGCTCGTTCTCGTAGCCGATGGACCACCAGGGGCGTTTCTGCTCGGCGGCCTTGGTGATGATCTTGTCGTCGATGTCCGTCACGTTCCTGATGAATGTGACGTCGTAGCCGCGGTAGTCGAACCAGCGGCGCATGATGTCGAAGTTCAGCCCCGAGCGGATGTGCCCGATGTGCGGGGCGGACTGCACGGTCGCGCCACACAGGTAGATCGAGACACAACCCGGCACGAGCGGGACGAAGTCGCGGATCTGCCGGGCGTTGGTGTCGTACAGCCGAATAGTCACCACTCAAGAGTAGTGGGCCCCGGGCAGTGCCCCGCGCCTGTTTACGGGGCGCGGGGCGGATTGTGACCAGGGGACGGCCCGGTGCGGAACGTGACCAGGGGGACGGCGCCCGACGACACCGGGGACCCCGGTCTGATCCCGGAAGGGGCGCGCGGTCATGGTCGAGGCCGTCTCCGGTCACGGCCGGCTCAGGCCAACGCGCCGACGACCTTGCGCGGGGTGATCCGGACGACCACACGCGGTGCGTCCTGGCCGGCCGCGGGGTTGAACTCGGCGTAAGGCTTGCCGGTGTACTTCATGGACAGCTCGTCGATCAGCTCCTGACCGCCCTCCGTGGTGAGCTTGGCGGTACCGCGGATCTCGGCGTACGTGTACGGCGCGTCGAACGGCTGCACGACCACGGTGGTACGGGGGTCGCGCCTGAGGTTCTTCTCCTTGCGGCGGCCGATGGTCGTCGAGACCAGGAGGTCGTTCCCGTCCCGCTTGACCCAGACGGGAGAGACCTGCGGGCTTCCGTCCGGCTGGATGGTGGCGATGTTCACGAACTGGGGGCTGTCGAGCAGTTCCTTGAGTTTGTCGCTGAGCGAGGCGGTCACGGCGCTGTTCCTCCGAAAACGGGGTGGGGAGTGTGGTGAGACGTCACCTCCGCGTCTACCCCACACACCGGCCCGCACCACGTCAGGACGCGCGGAAGACCAGCGCCGTGGCGATCGCTGCCAGTCCTTCGGCCCTGCCGGTCAGCCCAAGACCGTCGGTGGTGGTTCCGGACACGGATACCGGGGCGCCGACGGCGGCGCTCAGGGCCCGCTGGGCCTCGTCGCGGCGCTTGCCGATCTTCGGCCTCACGCCGATGACCTGGACCGCGATATTGCCGATCTCGAAGCCCTCGGCGCGCACGATCCGGGCGGCCTCGGTGAGCAGCGCCACTCCCGACGCGCCGGACCACTCGGGGCGGCCGGTGCCGAAGTGGGCACCCAGGTCGCCGACACCGGCCGCTGAGAACAGGGCGTCGCACGCGGCGTGAGCGGCGACGTCGCCGTCGGAGTGCCCGGCGAGCCCGTCCTCACCGGGCCACAGCAGGCCGGCGCACCACAGTTCGCGACCCTGCTCGAAGGCGTGGACGTCGGTGCCGATCCCGACGAGGGGCATGGGTGGCGCGGCTGGGTCGGGAGGCACGGAGGCGGTGTTGTCAGAAGCCATCGTTGGCCCTCCTGCGGGCGAGTACGGCCTCGGCGAGCACGAGGTCCAGCGGGCGGGTCACCTTGAACGCCTCCTCGTGGCCGGGTACGACCACGACGGGCGCGCCGAGTCGCTCGACCATCCCGGCGTCGTCGGTGGCTCCGTCGCCGCTCACGGCGGCGAAAGCCTCGTGGGCGCGCACGAGGGTGTCGCGGTCGAAGCCCTGCGGGGTCTGCACGGCGCGCAGCAGGGCACGCTCGGGGGTGGCCGTGACCGGCTCGGGCTCGCCCTTGGCACGGGGCTCGACCTGCTTGACCGTGTCGGCGACCGGCAGCGCGGGGACGACGGCCGGTGACCCGTCCCGCACGGCCTCGATCACCCCGTCGACGGTGTCGACGGGGACCAAGGGGCGGGCCGCGTCGTGGACAAGGACCGTGGTGACGGCGTCGGGCAGGGCGTCCAGCCCCCGGCGCACGGACTCCTGGCGGGTTTCGCCGCCCGGAACCACCAGATAGTCGGTGCGTTCGGGGAGCGCGTGCGCGTCGAGCAGGTGCTTGACCTCGGGGGCACCGTCCGGCGGGGCGACGACGACGACGAGGGAGACGGCTCTGGCGGCGGCCATGGCCCGTACGGCGTGGATCAGCATGGGGGTGCCGCTGATCGTACGGAGCGCCTTGGGCGCGCCTGGGCCGAGCCGAACGCCCCGGCCCGCCGCGGGGATCACCGCGGCGGTGCGGCCGGTGCGTGTGAGGTCTGACATCGGTTCCACTCCGGTGGTCGGGTGCTGCTCTGAGGCTTCCCGGAATTCCCGGCCGTCACGGCTGCCCCAGAGGGTCCCCGGATTGACATGGCCAAGACGTAGATGTCGCCGGCCAGGTTTGTGTCCTCGGCCGAGGTGGGTATGGCCTGGGAGGTACCCCCGGCTGGATTGCGGGGGAGAGCGCCGGGTACGACGCCTCGACCAGACCCTTCCGTGACGCTGGTCGGGCAGGTGCACCGGACGCGCCATGGACAGGGGACGACGGGGAAAGTCGGGGTATCAGGGTTGCCGAGCTAGCTGAGTTACGGGACGGGTGCGGGCATCTGCGGTCGGGCAGGGTGGGTACGAGTACGTCCGATACGGGCGAGACGAGTACGCGGGGCACCCGGCACGTCGCGTTCACGGCGTGGGTTCACGGCTTGACTGGTTCGATCTTACGAACATGCCGCAGCGCCCGGCGACACAACCTCATCAGCTGGTCAGCGGGCACCGCGGCATTCAGTTCTACGCTGTGAACGCGGACGCTGCACACACCACGTGCACGGACGTCCCGCACCGGCGCGTCAGGACGCGAGAACCTCGTCGAGCAGCGCCTCGGCCTTGTCCTCGTTGGTGTTCTCCGCGAGAGCCAGCTCGCTCACCAGGATCTGGCGGGCCTTGGCCAGCATGCGCTTCTCACCTGCGGAGAGCCCACGCTCACGCTCGCGGCGCCACAGGTCACGCACCACTTCGGCGACCTTGATGACGTCGCCGGAGGCGAGCTTCTCGAGGTTTGCCTTGTAGCGACGGGACCAGTTCGTGGGCTCCTCGGCATACGGCGCGCGCAGCACGTCGAAGACCCGGTCGAGCCCGTCCTGGCCGACCACATCGCGCACACCGACGAGGTCCGCATTGTCCGCCGGGACACGAACCGTCAGGTCGCCCTGAGCGACCTTGAGCACCAAGTAGGTCTTGTCCACGCCTTTGATCTGGCGAGTTTCGATGGCCTCGATCAGCGCGGCCCCGTGATGGGGATAGACCACGGTGTCGCCAACCTTGAACGTCATGTGACAGGTACCCCTTCCGTGGCTATCCAGAGTAACACGAGAACGGCCACTTCTGAATGGCGTTTTCGCAGGTCAGGGCATATCTCGGGGCTTGACAACAGCAACCCGAACGTGCTGAGGACGCCTTCCGCAAGCGGGTATTCGCAGGTCGGAGCCGCTGTGCAGGCGCACGGAAACGTGCACGTTACCCGCACCACAACCACCGCTTGAGTGGATAAATGTCTTGATTTGTCTGGTTCCCGGTCGCCCGCTTCGCATACTCCGTTCGAGGATCGATCACCCGAGCGGATGGATGTCGGGAAGGAATCCCGAATTGATCACCAAGGACATCCCACGACTCCCCCGGAGAGCCATCCGAGGGGCATCCCGGGTGCCCGCCGGCGTTTTTTCCGCGGGAATGTGTGATGGCCTGCGGAATTGATCACCGACCTAATGTGAACAGCGGACCAAATCCCGTCGGTGGAACGTCGGCGATCATCGGCGCCGGCCGGCGACCACCGGTGGCGACCCGATCCCCACCGTGAAGAGCGGCCGGGACAGAGCCACGGTGAAGAGGGATAGAGCCACGGTGAAGAGCGGCCGGGGATGAGCGGCGGAGCCGGCCGGGGTGGGCGGTGGCGAGAAGCCGGCCGGGGCCGGACGCGGTCAGGCGGGGCCTGGAAGGAGCCGCTCGGCAGAGCGTCCGGGGCGGCTCCGGCGGAGCGTGATCGCATCAGGGGCGGGTCGGGTGCGGGAGTCCGACCGCGGGTCGGTAACCTAAGCCCGCTGTACGACCGCCGCGCAGCAGCTCGTGCAGACCGTAAGACCTGTAAGACCTTCAGCCAGTCCGTACGTCCAAGGAGTTGCCGCCGCCGTGAGCCTCCCCCACACGTCGCCCGGGGGCGCCCGCAGCCTTCGGCGCGGCGCCATCGCCGCCGTCGCCCTGATGATCTCGGTCGCCTCGCTCTCCGCCTGCGGTGCGGGCAAAGACGCCCAGACACTGGAGATCAAGCCCGACAACGCCGCCACCACCGTCGGCGACATCAAGATCCAGAACGCGACGGTCATCACCCAGCCCGACCTCAAGGCCGAGGGTCCGGCGGTCGTGTCGGGGACGGTGTTCAACAACAGCACCAAGAACCAGACCCTCGAGTCCATCACGCTGCCGGACACCGGGCTGACCGTGAAGCTGAGCCCGGCCGACGGCAGCGGCGCGATCACCGTGCCGGCCGGCGGTTCCGTGCTCCTCGGCGGCGAGGGCAACGCGTCCGCCGTCATCGACAACGGCCGTGAGGCCGCCGCGGACGGCGAGCCGCAGAAGGTCGTCTTCCGGTTCAGCGAGACCGGCGACGTCAGCCTCGACGCCTTCGTGGTACCGGCGGCCGGCTACTTCACGTCATACGGCCCCTCGGCGCTCCCGCAGCCCCCGGCGTCCCCTTCGGCCCCCGCGTCCAGCCCGAGCGCCCCGGCGGCCGGGCACGGCGCCGAGGGTGAGGGCCTTGGCGACGAGGCGGGCGATGCGGGTACGGAAGCCGAGGCCTCCGAGTCCGCTGCCGCCGGGCACTGACGCCCCCAGGAACGCACACACGGCGGCGCCCCACCGGAAGGAAAGAACCGGTGGGGCGCCGCCGTGTGTGCGTCCGACGTGCCGCGGCGCGGCTTACGGCTCGAACTTGTAGCCCAGGCCGCGCACCGTGACCAGGTACCGAGGAGCGCCCGGATCGGGCTCGATCTTGGCCCGCAGCCGCTTGACGTGGACGTCGAGCGTCTTGGTGTCGCCCACGTAGTCCGCGCCCCAGACCCGGTCGATCAACTGCATACGGGTCAGCACCCGGCCCGCGTTACGCAGCAGCATCTCCAGCAGGTCGAATTCCTTGAGCGGCAGATCGACCTTGGCTCCCGCGACCGTGACGACATGGCGGTCCACGTCCATCCGGACCGGGCCGGCCTCGAGCGCCACCGGGGCGACCGCCTCCGGCTCGCCACGCCGCCGCAGCACGGCACGGATCCGCGCGACGAGCTCCCGCGAGGAGAAGGGCTTGGTCACATAGTCGTCCGCTCCTATCTCCAGGCCGACGACCTTGTCGATCTCGCTGTCCTTCGCGGTCACCATGATCACGGGGACATTGGAACGGCCGCGCAACTGACGGCAGACTTCGGTGCCGGGCAGCCCCGGCAGCATGAGGTCGAGAAGGACGAGGTCGGCGCCGTTGCGCTCGAACTCATCGAGTCCGTCGGGGCCCGTGGCCGCGACGGCGACCTCGAAGCCCTCCTTGCGGAGCATGTAGGAAAGGACGTCGCTGAAGGACTCCTCGTCCTCGACGACAAGCACTCGGGTCACGGAAGGGCCTCCGGGGCAGGCAGTGGTGCGCGTGTGATGGTCCTGGGAGCTGGACCGGGGTCGGTGTCGCAGTCGCGGCCGTACGCCTCGCCGCCGTCAGCATCGGCGTCGGCACCTTCATGGACGTCGGCGGCGCCGGCCGGGACGGTGGTGGTGTATCGGCGGTCCCGGTCACGGTCCCGGACGGAACCGGCTTCCGGCAGCCGCAGGGTGAAGGTGGAACCCTGGCCTTCGGTGCTCCACACCGTGACCTCCCCGCCGTGCGAGGCGGCCACGTGTTTCACGATGGCCAGGCCGAGGCCCGTACCGCCGGTCGCCCGGGATCGGGCCGGGTCCACTCGGTAGAACCGCTCGAAAATGCGCTCGCGGTCCTTCTCGGAGATACCGATGCCCTGGTCGGTGACGGCGATCTCGATCGCGTCACCGCCGGACACCGGGACACGCCGCGCGGCGATGCCGACGCGGGTGCGGGCCGGTGAGTAGTTGACGGCGTTCTCGACGAGGTTGCCGAGGGCGGCGGCCAGCTGGCCGCGGTTGCCCCAGACGTGCAGGCCGGCGGCGCCGCCCGCGGCCATGGTGATCTGCTTGGTGGACGCGGTGTGCCGTGAGCGGTCGATGGCCTCGGCGACCAGCTCGTCCACGCGTACCGGCTCGGCGTCCTCCAGCGGGTCGTCGTTCTGCACCCGTGAGAGGTCGATCAGCTCCTGTACGAGATTGGTGAGCCGCGTCGCCTCGATCTGCATGCGGCCTGCGAAGCGCGTGACCGCCTCGGGGTCGTCCGAGGCGTCCATGACAGCCTCGGAGAGCAGCGACAGCGCACCCACCGGGGTCTTGAGCTCATGGCTGACGTTGGCGACGAAATCGCGCCGCACGGCTTCTATCCGGCGGGCCTCGGTGAGGTCGTCGACCAGGAGCAGCACGAGCCGGGAACCCAGCGGTGCGACCCGGGCCGAGACCGCGAGCGCCTCGCCGCGGCCGGTGCCTCGGCGGTCCAGATCGAGCTCGACCTGGCGTATCTCACCGTCCCTGCGGGTGTCGCGGGCCATGTGCAGCATCGGCTCCACAGTCAGCTTTCCGCCCCTGACCAGGCCGAGCGCATAGGCGGCCGAGCTCGCCTTGACCACCGAGTCACTCTCGTCGAGCACGACCGCCGACGACCGGAGCACCGAAAGCACGGTGTCCACGCCCGGCGGCAGCGCGGCATCCGTGTGCAGGGAGGTGCGGGTGGGCCTTGCCTGGTCGCGCTCGCTCCAGCGGAACGCCAGCATGGCGATCACGCCGGTGCACACCCCGGCGATCGCGGCCAATGCGGCGACCGCCGCGTTCACGTCCATGCCATCCAGGTTATGCGGGCCCCCGGACACTCTCCCAGCCGTCCGGGTGGCACCTCGGGCACTCGTCGCCCAGAGTTCACTGAGGGGAAAGTGACGGTTCACTTCGGCGGGAGGGACCGTACGCGTACGGGGGCGACGGTGGCAGCGTGGGAGGCTCAACCCACTCATCCCACCCGGGGTTCGTACGTATCGAGAGAGGGACTTCCCATGCGGGACGCGTACCACGAGGAACTGGACTCGATCGGCGAGGGCCTGGTCGAGATGGCCCGGCTGGTCGGATCTGCGATCGGGCGTGCCACGACCGCGATCCTCGACGCGGATCTGAAGCTCGCCGAGAGCGTGATCGCCGCCGACCAGAAGGTGGACGATCTCCAGCACGACCTGGAGGCACGGGCGATAGCCCTGCTGGCCCGGCAGCAGCCCGTGGCGACGGATCTGCGCATCGTGGTGACCTCGCTGCGGATGAGCGCCGACCTGGAGCGCTCCGGCGACCTGGCCCAGCACGTGGCCAAGCTGGCCCGGCTGCGGTTCCCGAACACCGCCGTCCCGCGCGACCTGCACGCCACCATTCTGGAGATGGGTCAGCTCGCGCAGCGTCTCATGGCCAAGGCCGCCGAGGTGATCATCACCAAGGACGTCGACCTGGCACTCCAACTGGAGACGGACGACGACGAGATGGACCTGCTGCACCGGACGCTGTTCCAGCACCTGATCGACGACCGCTGGAAGCACGGCATCGAGACCGCGGTCGACGTGACCCTGCTGGGTCGCTACTACGAGCGCTTCGCCGACCATGCGGTGTCGGTCGCCAAGCGGGTGGTCTACCTGGTGACGGGCGAGCACGCCGACGAGATCCAGGCGGACACCGGCCCGGTCGAGGGCGCGTAAGGCAACGCCCGGTACCGCGGCGTCCCGTCGTCGCACTTCTGTGCGCCGTTGATGCGCCGGGCCGGGTGGGCATGCAATGGGGTGAGCCGACACGAGTACGTCCAGGAGGAGGGACCGACCCCCATGGCAGATTCCCCCGCGACCGACATACGTGAGCAGAACGTCTCTGTCGAAGTGCCCCCATCGCGCCACCTGCCGATCCTCGGCGCCTGCGGCTGCGGCTCCAGCTGCGGCTGCGGCTGCCAGTCCGGCGGGCCGTGCCAGTGCGGCGGCTGAGCACCTCGCGACCGACGCAGGGCCGGGAGGAGCAGCACATCATGACGAAGGGTCCGCCCCGGGCCGTGTGCCCGGGGCGGACCCTTCGTCCCACGTGGCTTCCCGCCCCGGGTCTCGCCGGGGCCCGGGTGAGCTGGGTTCACGCCGAGGCCCACAGTGGGCCCAGGCCATGAAAACGCCCCTGACCTGCGCCGTATGCGCAGCTCAGGGGCATGATCACCAAACCTAGTTCTTCTTGCCCTGGTTCCTGACCGCCTCGATGGCCGCCGCCGCAGCCTCCGGGTCGAGGTAGGTACCGCCCGGCTCGACCGGCTTGAAGTCGGCTCCGAGCTCGTACGCCAGCGGGATGCCGGTGGGGATGTTGAGGCCGGCGATGTCGGCGTCCGAGACGCCGTCCAGGTGCTTGACCAGCGCGCGCAGGCTGTTGCCGTGCGCGGCGACCAGGACGGTGCGACCGGCGAGCAGATCCGGGACGATGCCGTCGTACCAGTACGGGAGCATGCGGACGACGACGTCCTTCAGGCACTCGGTGCGCGGGCGCAGCTCCGGCGGGATCGAGGCGTAGCGCGGGTCGGCTGCCTGCGAGTACTCGTTGTCGTCGGCGAGCGGCGGGGGCGGGGTGTCGTAGGAACGGCGCCACAGCATGAACTGCTCCTCGCCGAACTCGGCGAGGGTCTGGGCCTTGTCCTTGCCCTGGAGGGCGCCGTAGTGGCGTTCGTTCAGTCGCCAGGAGCGGTGCACCGGGATCCAGTGGCGGTCGGCGGCCTCCAGCGCGAGCTGCGCGGTGCGGATGGCGCGCTTCTGGAGCGAGGTGTGGAGCACGTCCGGAAGCAGGCCGGCGTCCTTCATCAGCTCACCGCCTCGGACTGCCTCCTTCTCGCCCTTCTCGGTGAGGTTCACGTCCACCCAGCCGGTGAACAGGTTCTTCGCGTTCCATTCGCTCTCGCCGTGGCGGAGGAGGATGAGCTTGTACGTCGCGTCGGCCATGGCTCCGAGCCTAATCGACGGCCCTGACGGCCGACGATCGGCGTCCGGCCGTCATCACCGCGCTGGTCGCCCCGCTGAGGGCGGGGTACCTGATCGACGACTTCGGCGCCGAGTGGCCGTGGTGCTGCCGCGCGGCGCTCGGCACGGTGGGCACGCTCGGGTACCAGTCGCTGATACGCGAGCCGCCCGCAGAGCGCGGATCGACGGACGAGAGGCCGGCGGCAAGCGGAGGCCGGCCCCGGAGCCCGCCCTCCCCGCCGGCATGAGGTCCTTCGAGTGCGCGAGCACATGGGGCACATACGTGCGTGCCGCGCGATCCTCTTGCGCCACACGGACGACGGGCCTGCTGTGCCAGCGGTGACGTATCTCGTTCACGGCTATGGCGACCATCGCTCATCGAAGCCCTATCAGACGCCCTCCGGGCGCCCGGGCTTGGCCTGGGTCAGCCGCGTGAACGCATCCAGATTGCGCGTGGACTCGCCGCGTGCCACCCGCCAGGCGTACTCCTTGCGGATCGCGGTCGCGAAACCCAGCTCCAGCAGGGTGTTGAAGTCGCCGTCGGCCGCTTCAAGGACCGTTCCGAGCAGCCGGTCCAGCTCGTCGGGGGTGAGGACCGCGAGTGGCAGTCGTCCCGTCAGATAGACGTCACCGAGCTGGTCGACCGCGTAACCCATGCCGTACAGCTTGAGGTTGCGTTCGAGCAGCCAGCGGTGGACCCCTACCTCGTTCTCGTCAGGGTGGCGGATGACGAAGGCGTTGATGGACAGGGAGTGCCGACCGACGCGGAGCGAGCAGGTCGTGGACAGCTTGCGGGTGCCGGGGAGCGTGACGACGTACGTGCCCGGCGCAGGACTCTCCCACTGGAGTTCGGCGTCCTTCAGATACGCCTCGACGATCCCGGAGATCTCCTCAACGTCAGCCATGCTGGGAGCGTACGTGACGGCGGCGCTCCCGCATCGCTGCGATGTACACCTCCGCGGTCGCCGCAGCCGCCGTGTCCCAGCCGAAGCCCCGGGCATGCCGTGCCGCCGCGGCACCCATCCGATCCGTGAGGCCCGGGTCGTCGGCGAAGCGGCGCAGCTCGCGCGCGTAGTCGGCCGGGTCGTGGCCGGCGACGAGGAAGCCGGTCTCCCCCTCGCGCACCGCCACGGGCAGCCCCCCGACCGCCGCGGCGACGACCGGGGTGCCGGTCGCCTGGGCCTCGATGGCCACCAGGCCGAAGGACTCGCTGTACGAGGGCATGACCAGCACCGACGCCGCACGGAACCAGTCCGCCAGCTGCCCCTGTGCGACGGGCGGGCAGAACCGTACGACATCGGCGATACCGAGCCGGGCCGCCAGCTTCTGCAGGCCCTCCGGCTTGGCGAGACCGCTGCCACTGGGCCCGCCGACCACGGGGACGACCAGACGCCGACGCAGCGACGGGTCCCCGTCCAGCAGCAGCGCGACCGCGCGGAGCAGCACGTCGGGCGCCTTGAGCGGCTGTATGCGGCCGGCGAACAGCGGGATCACGGCATCCTGCGGAAGCCCGAGTCTGGCCCGGGCGGCGCGGCGGCCGTCCGCTACGCGGAAGCGGTCCAGATTCACACCCGGGTGGACGACGGCGGCCTTGGCGGGGTCCGCGTCATAGTGGTGCACCAGCTCCCCGGCCTCCTCGGCCGTGTTCGCGATCAGACGGTCGGCGGCGGCCACGATCTGGGTCTCGCCGATGACCCGGGCTGACGGCTCCGGGGTGTCGCCCTGGGCGAGTGCGGCGTTCTTGACCTTGGCCATGGTGTGCATGGCGTGCACCAGCGGGACGCCCCACCGCTCGGCGGCGAGCCAGCCGACGTGGCCGGAGAGCCAGTAGTGGGAGTGGACCAGGTCGTAGTGGCCCGGTCGGTGCCCCGCCCAGGCCCGCATCACGCCGTGGGTGAAGGCGCACAGCTGTGCCGGGAGGTCTTCCTTGGCCAGGCCCTCGTAGGGCCCGGCGTCCACATGCCGTACGAGCACACCGGGCGCCAGTTCGACGAGGGGGGCGAGGCCGCCCGCGGTCGCCCGGGTGAAGATCTCCACCTCGACGTTGATGGCGGCGAGTCGTTTGGCGAGCTCCACGATGTACACGTTCATACCGCCCGCGTCTCCCGTCCCCGGCTGGTGCAGAGGGGAGGTGTGCACGCTCAGCATGGCGATCCGGCGCGGTCTGCGGTGCTGGCCGGTGATGCCGCTGAACCGCAGCCGCGGCGGCGCCGCCAAGGCGCCGGCGAGCCGGGACACGTACTGGCTCACGTGGACGGGTCCTCTCCGGGCATGGGCTCGGGCTCTGGGGGGCTGGGCGGGGTGGCTCGGGGCTGAGCCGCGTCTGGATCCGCGCGGCTGGCGCCGGGTGGTCGGGCACTGGGCTATGGGCGGGCATGTCTCACAGGGCGCTCACGCCCTTTCAAGCGCCTCAACAGCGGCGACTCCCTCCCGCATTTCCCTTCACCGGTTCACTTTGCCTAATCATTGCCAAGCGTCGGGCGTGTCACGCGCACCGCCCCCCTGCTCCACCGCACGGTTCCCCTTGTTTTCCTGGTTAAGGGCTGTCCCGTAATCCGCGGTGGATCAGAGCGCGGCGTCAGGTGTATGGGGTCTCCCCCGGCCCTTGGGGCCGAGGGGTATGGGGTCTCCCCCGGCCCTTGGGGCCGAGGGGTATGGGGTCTCCCCCGGCCCTTGGGGCCGAGGCGTATGGGGTCTCCCCCGGCCCTTGGGGCCGAGGGGACGCAACGCAAGGCGGAGGGTCGCCCGCATACCGGGTGTATTCGGGCGATTCGACAACGTAGCGTGGGGGCACCTCCCGGCGAAGCCGGGGGGAGTGCCGTAGCTGTCGTCGCGCGCCCGCCGGGGATTACGGGACAGCCCTTACCCTCGTTCTCATGCCGCCGCGCCCCACCCCACCCTCGACCCGGCCCGTGGGCGCGGTGACCCGTGGCACGACGAATCCGAACCGGCTGCGCCGTATGGATCGCTGGATCGCGGCGACACACGGCCCGGCCCTGCGCCGTTCGACCGAGGCCCCCGTCGCGGTCGACCTCGGATACGGGGCGGCTCCCTGGACCGCCGTCGAGCTGATGCGGCGGCTGCGTGCCGCCGAGCCGCGTACCGAGGTCGTCGGTGTCGAGATCGAACCCGCGAGGGTCGAAGCCGCCCACCCCTACGCGTGCGAGGGGCTGCGCTTCGTACACGGCGGTTTCGAGGTCCCGCTGCCCCAGCGTCCGCTGCTGATCAGGGCGGCGAACGTGCTCCGGCAGTACGAGGAGGACGAGGTCGCCGCCGCCTGGGGCCGCCTGTGCGCCCGTCTCGCGCCGGGTGGGCTGCTGGTGGAGGGCACCTGCGACGAGATCGGCCGACGGCATGTGTGGGTGGCGCTGGGCCCGGAGGGCCCCCGGACGGTGACCTTCGCGACCCGGCTCGGGTCGCTGGACCGCCCGTCGGACCTGGCGGAGCGGCTGCCCAAAGCGCTGATCCACCGCAATGTTCCGGGTGAGCCGGTGCACGCGTTCCTCCGCGACTTCGACCGGGCGTGGGCAGCGGCGGCTCCATATGCCTCGCTGGGCGCGCGACAGCGCTGGATCAGGACGGTGGGAGACCTGTCCGCGGACTGGCCGCTGGCCGGTGCGGGGTCTGACGGGCTGCGGCGGTGGCGGCAGGGCGAAGTGACGGTGGACTGGAGCGCACTGGCTCCGAATTCCCGCTGAACGGCCGACGAAGGCGGCCGCGAGGGAACGCGCCGGGGTGTTGGTTCGTCTGTGACGGATGGGCGGACTGTGTGGCGGGCCGCTCGGCGCCCCTGTCGGTTTTCCACAGGGCATGGCACCATCGCGTCGTTGGAGCTAAGTTACTGACGGTCAATCATTTTCTGTGTGACACGCGTGACGTGATGGCGTTGTCCGGAGGGGGAGCCTGTGAACCGACGCCGCTGTGCCGCAGCCGCGATCACCGTGGTCTGCGCCGTGACGTTGCTGGCCGTATCAGGCACGGCCTTCGCCGCCCCGACCACCGCCGCCGCGCCTGCCGTGCCCGCCACGCCTTCGGCTCCCTCCGCTCCCGAGCCGGGCACACCGCCCAAGAAGTCCCTCGAAGCGATCCGCCTGGAGCTTGAGGGGCTCTACGCCAGAGCCACATCCGCCACCGACGCGTACAACCTCGCCGAGGAGCAGACCAAGAAGCAGTCGGCCGAGATCGTGCGGCTCGCCCAGGCGATCGTCAAGGGCCAGGACCGCATAGCCGACCTCAAGGCTCGCGCCGGCGCCACCGCCCGCGCCCAGTACCGGGGCGGCGGGCTGCCGCCCGAGGCCCAGTTGGTGCTCACCGACGACCCGCAGCTCTTCCTCGACGGCATCGGCCGCTTCCGGCAGGGTCAGAAAGCCACCAAGGACCTGATGGCCGAGCTCACTCGGGCGCAGGACGATCTGGAGGCGTACTCCCAGGCGGCCAGCGAGCAGTGGACCAAGCTGGAGGCCAACAGGGTCAAGCAGGAGAAGGCCAAGAAGGAGATCAACGAACAGATCGCCGCCGCCGAGAAGATCGAGGCGCAGCTGGAGAAGGCGGAGCGTGAGCGGCTGCTGAAACTCGAACAGCAGGCGGCCTACCGGGCGCAGTCGACCTGGCTGGCGTCCGGGGTACTCAAGGCGGCGAAGGGCGGCGCAAGCGCGAAGGGCCGGGAAGCCATCGCCTTCGCCACCGCGCAGATCGGCAAGCCGTACGGCTGGGGGGACGAGGGCCCGGACTCGTACGACTGCTCCGGGCTGACCTCGCAGGCCTGGGCGGCGGCGGGGCGGGCCATCCCGCGCACCTCGCAGGAGCAGTGGCGGCTGCTGCCGCGCATCGACATCAAGGACATGCGTCCCGGCGATCTGATCATCTACCACGGCGACGCCAGTCATGTCGGGATGTACCTGGGCGACGGGTCGATCGTGCACGCCCCGCGGCCGGGGCGGAACGTGACCATCGCGGGCGCCGGTTCGATGAAGATCCTCGGCGTCGTCCGTCCGGACAAATAGCCATGGATGCCCCCGAATCAGCACCGCTGCATCGCGCGTGAGCCGGCTCACGCGCCTTGGCGTGACCCGGCTCACCGCACACGCGTGACGTTCGTCATCACGATTGGGGCAACTGCGTCCCAATAAGCGGCATATGCCGTCGGGGCTTCGCAGAACGGCATTCCGTTGCACCGTTCCCTACCGCTATGGTCCCCGTCTGGCAGGTCGTCGTTCGTCGGCCCGCCGTGCCGGGGGGAGGGAAGGAAACCGATTCGATGCCCGCACCCGTTCCGCGCCAGCGGACCGGCTCACCCGTCGCCGTACCGTCCGCCAACGCCACCGCCACGGACTGCGCCGTCGCACACCGCACGGCTACGGACGTCACCGCGAACCCGGCCACCGAGACACAGGGTGGCGGCTACGTCACCCTGCTCGTCATCGAGGACGACCCGGCGGGCACCTTCACCGTTCCCGAGCTGCTGGGCTCAGCCGGAACCCGAGTCCGTATCCGCACCGCACGCAATCTCACCGAGGCCGAGCGGCTGCTCACCGACGATGTGCACTGCATCCTCGTCGACCTCGCACTGCCCTGCCGCGTCCCTAACGGGAACTCGGGCGACTCCGGCGGCCCGGCGGACGAGCTCGCGGTCCTGCGCCATGTGCTGCGCCTCGCCCCCCGGCACGCCGTACTGGCGCTGACCGCGGATGCGGACGCCGAACGCGCGGCCGAGGCGGTACGGGTCGGAGCCCAGGACTTCCTGCTCCGCGACGAGCTGGACGGGCGGCTGCTGAGCCGCGCGATCCGGTACGCCGTCGAGCGCAAGCGCGCCGACACGGCGCAGGTGAAGCTGGCCGAGTCTCGACTCAGGGCGCAGGAGAACGCCCGACTGGAGCGTGGGCTGCTGCCCACTCCCCTGCTCCAGGGCTCCGACCTGCGCTTCGCAGCCCGCTACCGGCCAGGCAGGTCCAGGGCGCTGCTCGGCGGTGACTTCTACGACACGGTCCGTACCGCGGACGGCACGGTGCACGCGATGATCGGCGATGTCTGCGGCCACGGCCCGGACGAGGCCGCGCTCGGTGTGGAGCTGCGGATCGCCTGGCGTGCCCTGATCTTCGCGGGGCTGTGCGGCGACGAGCTGCTGTCCACCCTCCAGCAGGTGCTGGAGCACGAGCGGGAGAGCGACGAGATCTTCGCGACGCTCTGCACGGTCGACATCGCCCCGGACGGGCGCCGGGCGGGCCTGTGCCTGGCCGGGCACCCGGCTCCGCTGATCGCCCGCCGCGGCGAGGCCGCCCGTCTGCTGCCCTACGAGAACGGCGGGCCGGCGCTCGGCCTGCTGCCGAACGCCCGCTGGCCGCGCCGCCAGGTCGAGCTCGGCGGGGCCTGGAGCCTGATGATGTACACGGACGGCCTCATCGAGGGCCGGACCTCTCCAGGTGGCGAACGCCTGGGTCAGGACGGCATGGTCGAGATGGTCAACCGCGGGCTGGCCGCGGGGCTGCACGGCGAGACGCTGCTGGACGCCACGGTGGCCGAGGTGCGGCGGCTGAACGGTGGGGACCTGACGGACGACCTGGCGGTACTGCTGCTGGACCGGGATCGCGACCGCGACCTGACGCGCTGACCCACCGGGCCTGGTTCCGCGCCGCGCCGACCATCGGAACCGGCACCTGGGCCCGCTGCCGGTTCCCCGGCACCAGCGCGTGCCGGGGGTCGGTCGGCCGCGGCCCGGCGCGCTGAGCCGCTACGCGGGGACCAGCGGATCAGCGCCCGCCGTTGTACGGACCGTACGGCCCGTCGCTGCTGGAGCCACCGCGCCGACCACCACGGCCGCCGCCCGAGACCTGTCGGAGCGCGGGCCGTACGTCGACCATGAAGACGATCGACGCGATCAACCCCGCGAGCTGCAGGAACAGCATCGGGAGGAGCAGGTCCACCGCGACCGTGGCACCCAACAGGATCAACCAGAACATCTTGGTCTGCTTGTCCGCTGCCCGGTAGGCGTCCTCACGCGCGAACGCGGCGATTCCCAGCGCGACCACGGCGAGCAGCAGCATCGCCATATCGAGGAAGAAGAAGAGCGACGCGTCGAACTGGTTCATCAACATCCCTGAGCACCGCCTAACGAGTGATGGAGAGCGCCTCGCGGCCAACGTACCCCGGCCTGCCAGGACAACGCCCCGGGCACCGGGGACGTGCCCCGGTGCCCGGATGCGCAGCGCGCCCGGGTCTGCCCGGCCGCGCTGCCACGCCTACGTCCCGGTCACTTCCCGGTGGAGCCGCTGGACGGAGAGCTCTTCTTGGCGGCGGGCTTGCGGGCCGACGCCTTGCGGGGAGCCGGAGCGGATGCCTTCGGCTGCGCCTCGGCGGCGGGCTTCGCCTCCGGCGCCGACTTCACCGAGTTGCCGTTCGCCTTGGCCGCGGACCCCGCGGACGCCTCGCTCTTCCGCGTGTCGGCGCCGGGCTCGACGGCGATGGCGATCTCGGCGATCTCCTCGGCCGCCTCACCGCGCCAGGACTTCACCGCCTGCTCGCCGTGCTCGGCGACCTTCTCGTACGTCTCCCGCGCCCGCACCGCGTACTCGGCGGCCACACCCACACTGCGCAGCGCCAGGTCCTGAGCGGACTCGCCCAGCTTCCGCAGATCGGTGTCGATGCTCCCGATCACCTCGGTGACCTTGGCCTGAACGGTGGCCTGGGCCTCCTTCGCCTGTGCGGCCACCTTGGCCTGCACGGCCTTCGGGTCGGCCTCCCGCACCGCCTCGAACTTCACGGGCGCCTCGGCCCTCAGCTGCTCGATCAGCCCGGGCACCTTCTTGACCTGCTGCACCGCGAGATCAGCGGTGCCGGCCGCGAAGTAGAGGGGGGTCGGGTCGGTGAACGTCTTACGCAGGTCATCAGCGATGGCCATGACTGGGGTCCTCCCGGATCGCAAGTCGGAGTCAGATTGCGTGCTGTCCATCGGCACCGCCCCGCACGGCCTTGTCCAGGCCGCCATCGGTGGTTTCGGCGGTGTCCTTATCCCTATCGGCGTCGAAGCCGTTCTCCTTGCGGAACGAGTCGTAGATCTGGAGCAGCACCTGCTTCTGCCGCTCGTTGATCGACGGGTCGGCGAGGACGACGGCCCGCGTCTCCAGCTCGTCCGGCTCCCGTTCCTCCAGGATTCCGGCCCGTACGTACAGCGTCTCGGCCGAGATCCGCAGCGCCTTGGCGACCTGCTGCAGCACCTCCGCACTGGGCTTGCGCAGCCCGCGCTCGATCTGGCTGAGGTACGGGTTCGACACCCCGGCGGCCTCCGCGAGCTGCCGCAGCGACAGCTGCGCGGTGCGCCGCTGCTCACGGAGGTACTCGCCGAGATTGCCGACGTTGAGTGATGCCATACCCCGATACTGCGACATCATTGCTAACTTTTGCAAGCGACCGCTTGCAAAAGTGTCTGCGCGGGGCTCTCCAGGTGAGTGTGTCAATCCCCTCGCAGCGTGGAGACGATCTATGCAGCCAGTCCCTCGGCGAGAGTGGCTCGGTAGTCACGTTCGTAGTCGATCGGGCTCTTGAACCCGCATACGCTGTGTAGCCGCCACTCGTGCCGGACTTCGCGCCACCCACACACCCGCAGTTCTGATCGCACGAGGGCGGATCGACCAGCAACTCGGGAAGATCGCCAGTCTCACCCCGCACGACGAGCGCCTCAAGTCACTCCGGCTACTGATCGCGGTGCTGGCCGTCGCCGACGAACGCCGACGAGAGCGCTTCTGCTCCGACGGTTGCGGCCACGCGTGGCATCGCCTGTCTGTCGACACCCCCGAAGCCTCGGCCTGATCCCTCGCGCTTTCGCGCCTACCGGACCAGTGGCCGGAGGGGAAACATCGCGCTCAGTCTCGGCAGTTTGCGCATCGCCTCGTCTTCGCATCGCACGTCCCACTGCTCGCCGCGCGGCCCTCGATTGCCGCCTACAGCGCCCTCCTCGGCTTCGACGGCTACATAGAATGCGTCATCGCCGCAGTCGTCATCCGCGCGGGTGAGTAGTCCATACGCCTCCATGGCGACGTAGTCGAGAGACTCCCACTCCGGCCAGTCGTCGTTCCAGAGCTCCCGAGGGCGACCCACCAGGCACTGAACCTCTGGGGTGTCGGCCAGAGAGTCGGGATCGATCACTGCCCACACGAAGGCTTCCCGACCGATCCCCACCATCCACAGGCCGAAGTAGCAGAATCCGTCGTCCGTCCAACCAGGTTGATGCGCCGGTCCTGGTCCCAGCTTCATCCTCATGAGGGGTTTCGCCCCAGATGATCTGGCGGTTTCCCAATGTTTAAGGACAGTTGCGGACATGATGTCGGGCCCGGAGGGGTTCGAGGTCAGTTGGCCGGATGTCGGGGGTGAACACCGGAGGCCGCTGACAGAGGCAACGACTGTCGAGTTCGAGACGGAGAGCTGCCTCCGCCTCTCTCCTGCCACGACACCCCGCAGGCCAGGCGAAGGCTGCCGCACCTTCAGCGGGTCGGGTGGTGCGTCATCCGGGCGCAGCACCACTCCACTCACCCCTCCGGTCGTGACGCACGGCCGCCACAAATCCGCTGGCTCTGTTTCCGTCGAACGGCGAGACTTCCGGGCGTGACGCTGCATGAGAACGAGATCCCGGTGGACGAGACCGCCATCCGGTCGCTGCTGGACGCGCAGTGTCCGGCGTGGGCCGGGCTCCCGTTGTCACGCGCGGGTGCTGGGACGGACAACACCATGTACCGACTGGGCGATGAGCTGCTGGTGCGGCTGCCGCGAACAGCCGGAAACGGGCGGTCCCTACGGAAGGAGCAGGACTGGCTCCCCCGCCTGGCGCCCCATCTCGCGTACTCGATTCCCTCGCCCGTCCATGCCGGGGCGCCGACTGACGCCTTCCCGCTCCCCTGGTCCGTCTATCGATGGATCGACGGTGCCGAACCGGGCCCTGACACCGTCCGGGACTGGGCCGCGTTCGGAGCGGATCTGGCGGCCTTCGTACGGGAACTGCACGGTGTCGACCTCATGGGGGCGGCCCGGGCCGGCGGGCTCAGCTGGTACCGCGGAGGAGGCCTGAAGCCGTGCGACGAATGGGTCGGCGGGAGTTTCGACGACTGCCGAGTCATCGTGGGTGCCGAGCTCGACATCGACGTGCTGGAACGGCTGTGGCGAGCCGCACTCTCGCTCCCCGAGCCGGGCGCCGGGCGGCAGGTGTGGCTGCACGGCGACCTGAAACCGAGCAACCTGCTGGTCAGGAGTGGCAGACTGCACGCGGTCATCGACTTCGGCGGACTCTCGGTCGGGCTTCCGGACGCCGAGCACGCCACCGTATGGGATCTGCCGCCGCAGGCGCGCCAGGCCTACTGGGACGCCATGGGCCTTGACGAGGTCGCCTGGACCCGCGCCCGCGCCTGGGCGGTCGCGGTGGGCGTCAGCGGAATCGCTTACTACGGGGGGAAGTTTCCCGCGTTCGTCGCCGAATGCCGGGCCCGGCTCCAGGCGATCCTCACCGACGCCGCTATGCATCAGCGCTGAGCACGGCCTCGCGGACCGACCAAACCGGCCTGCTCAGCAAGGGGCGGAAACGGGTGAACGGCGCGAGATGCTCGGATCCCCACTTCGCGCGGAAGGCGGGGGTCGATACGGGCCGGGTCGAGCGGGAGCAAGGCGGCGGGAAAGCCGTCGGCGCCGTAGAACGCATGACTCAGGCCGGCGAGTCGGAGTGCCGGACGGGCGCCCCGGGCGGCGAGTCGCTCCCGGACGCGGCGGAGGTGGGCGGGCAGTGTGCCGCCCGGATGCGCGATGCCATCGGCACCGTGGTCGCGTAGCAGGGTCGCGTCCCGCGAGGTGGTGCAAGCGATCACACGCTCCGCCCTCCGGTACCTGGCTCGCGACGATCTCCCCCGTCAGCGCATCACGCGAAAGTACCCGGTCAGACGCCGGGAGTGCCCCAGCCGGTCGAAGCGCCCGGCGTGACCTGCGAGTTCCGGTCCGTTGATCGGCTGCACCACCCGGCGGGACGCCATCCGTAGCAGCGCGATGACCTCACCTGCGGGAGCGAGCGGCACGGAGGAAGCGGGCACGGGACGGAATCCTTCCCGCGCCGGCGACGGAAGCCTGCACTTGATCGTCACTGCACGGTGAACCCCAGTCAATCCTAGGGTTTTTGATGCTGGTCCAAGCGGTAACTTGGAGCTCATGACTCTGGACGATCTACGCGTCTTCGTGGCCGTGTGCAGGGCCGGAAGCCTCAGCGCAGTCGCACGTGAACTCGACTGCACCCAGTCGGCGGTGAGCCAGCGCGTGAAGCGGCTGGAGCGGGAGGCCGGTATGAGCCTCCTGGAGCGTCAGCCACGCGGTGTCGTACCCACCCACGCCGGGCATGTCCTGCTCGACGCCGCGTCGAACAGCATCGACGGCCTGGACCAGGCCATGCACCGCCTCGTGGACCTGGCCAACGGCGACTGCGGCTCCGTGCGCGTCACCACGGGCGGCACGACCGTGCGGCACTTCATGTCCGATGCCATAGTCACCTTCCGGCGGCGCTACCCGAAGGTCAGCCTGGAGTTCCGGACGGAGACATCCAGCCGCAACTGCTTCGACGCACTCACCTCAGGCAACCTGGATCTGGCCTGGGTCACCATCAGGGGCGGTGCACCTCCCCGGACTTCGGCCGGGGGCACCCCCAGCATCGAGCAGCGACCCGTCGTGGACCTGCCCTGGGTGCTGGCCATCAGGGCGGACGACCCCCTCGCCGCCCGGGCGCGGATCGGCACGGCGGATCTCAGCGGCATCAGCCTGATCCGCCTGCCCCGGAACTCCACCTCGGGCGCCCACCTCGACACGGCGCTCGCCGAGCTCGGGGTGCGGAGCAGCTCCGACACCAGCGTCGCCGACTGGGACACCGCCCTCCTGCTGGCCGAACTCGGCCTCGGGCACGCCGTGGTACCGGTCATGCCCGGCTGGCGGGTTCCGGGGCAGGGCACCGGCCGGGCTCCCGGCGACGGGGCGCTCCGTCTCGTCCCCATCCCCGATCTGCCCCCACTGTCGGTCGGCTGGGCGGTACGCCGCTGGGACGCGCTCAGTCCGCTCGCCCGGGCCTTCGCCGACATCGTGGCCCGCAGTTGCGGTGGAGAGGCCTGGGCGACGCCATGACCGAGTGACCCTTTCGGGGTTCGGCGACGGCCTTGTCAGTGGCCACTCCTACGATCGAACACATGAGCATGATCGGAGAGTACGCACGAGTCAGCCCGGCCGAACTCCAGCGGGTCATCCGTGACCCCGAGTGGGCACTGGGCTTCGTCAACGACTTGGTGGAAGCGGAGCTCGACGGGGGCGATCCTGATGTGAAGACCGGCGAGGCGCGCTGCCTCGACACCGACAAGGCGTGGGACGCCCTCGGCTTTCTGCTCCGCCGGACGGGGCTCCCCGTCGATGTCGTCCACGGCGAGGACGAGATACCGGGGGCCGACGACTGGGGCTACGGTCCGCCGCGCTACCTCACACCCGAGCGGGTGAAGGTGGCGGCTGCAGGACTCATACGGATCAGCGGGAGCGAACTCGTCGCAGGTGTCGACCCGGCGGAGCTCGCGGCGGCGGACACCTACCCGGTCATCGTCTGGGAGCGGGGCGAGTCCCTGGACTGGGTGCGCGAACACTACGAGGCTCTGGTGCCGTTCTTCGAAGCGGCAGCCCGGGCGGGTGACGGCATGCTCATCTGGCTGGACTGAGCGGGCTCGTCGCGGTGTCACGGGGGCGAGGCGCCACAGGACGGCCGGGGAACCAGTCCGGGCGGCGCCGCGTCCCTCCCGACGTGCCATCAGAACGATCTTGAGCAATACCAGGAGGCCTCCCATGGCGAACACCGCCACCCGGTATCTCTACCTTGCCCGGCACGGTGAGGCGTCCGCCGACGAGAGCGAACTGACGGAGAACGGCCGGCGCCAGGCCCAACTACTCGGCGAGCGGCTCCAGGACACCCCCGTCTCGGCGATCCACCACGGGCCGCTGCCGAGGGCGGCGCAGACAGCCCGGTTGATGGCCGAGCGGCTCTCCGGGGTGCCCCTGCAGGCGTGCGAACCTGCAGGGGACTACATCCCCTACGTCCCCGGGCGCGACGAGCTCCCGGACCAGCCGTCCGCCGCGTACGCGGACAGCGTGCTCGACTTCATCGCGCGGTTCCCCGCACGGGAGCGGGAGCAGGGGCCCGCGCTGGCTCAGGCCGCGCTCGACAGGTTCACCGGGCCCGTCGAAGGGGACGAACCCCGCCATGAACTGGTGGTCACCCACAACTTCCTGATCGGCTGGCTCGTCCGGGCTGCCCTCGACGCGCCCCGCTGGCGCTGGCTGGGCCTGAATTTCGCCAACGCCGCCCTGACGGTGATCCGTTACGCACCCGACCGGCCCGCGTCCGTGGTGTTCTCCAACGACATGCGGCATCTTCCGGCGGAGCTCCGCTGGACCGGGTTCCCGCCCGCGCTCCGTATCTGAGCGGAATGCGGACGGAAACGGTCCGAGACCGGCTCGCACCGCGGCCAGGGTGTACGGAACGCCGGGGCTCGCGGGCGGCCACCCACGGGAGTCGCCGCGGCCGCCGATTCCGTCCGGCGGCGGTGAGCCTGGCCGCGGGCCTCAGAGGAGGAGGTCGTCCACCTGCGCTTCCCCTTCACGGTATCTACGGGCGATCTCGGCACTGCACTCGTCCACGGTCCGCTGGAGTTCCACCCGTTGCCGTGACACCTGCTGCTCGTACCCCGCGAGACGGTCCATCGCGGAGTGCAGTTCCTCGTCCGTACGAGCGTCCAGGTCGGACAGCTCCACCTCGGCCAGCATCGTTGCGGCGAGCTTCCCGTACGCCTCTCCGCGCGGGGCGGACATCGTCATATGCCGGGCCGAGTTGCCCCGCCGGGACGGCGGGTCGGCGAGGATCGCCGAGAGCCGGTCCACGACGGCAGCGTCCGGGCCCGCATGCCCGGGGCCCGCTTCCGGACCCGAGGGCGAACCCGCACCCGGGCCGCGGTCCGCCAGCGAGTCCGGATCGGCCGGGGCGGCCACCGGGACCTCACTGCGCCGGGCCAGTTCCGCCCGCAGGATGTCGATACGGCCGTGCAGCAGACGCCGTACGTAGCTCAGATCCGCCTCGTCGCGCTGTGAATCACGGCGCAGCGCTCTCAGCTCCGGCAGCCCGAGAGCGCCGAGCTCGGGCGCCTTCGGCTCGGGAAGTGTGTCGGCGGTGCGCTGCAAGGGCGGTCGCACCGCGCTCGTAACGGGGCCGGACGACTGCCCGGCGCCAGATGTGCTCATTGCCTGATCCCCTCGACCGGTGCATGGGGTCTCCCTGGCCCGGAGGGCGGAAGGGAAGCACCGACTCCGTGCATCGTGCCATTCCGGGCCGTTCGTACGCAGGTGGTCTGCACCCGTTCAGCCCCGGATACGCGTGGATACGCCCGGACAGGGGCCCGCCAGTAGATTGGCCCTCATGCGAGCGGTGGTACAGCGGGTCGACGGCGCGAGCGTCGTGGTGGCCGGAGAGACAGTGGGCGAGATCGTCGGCGAGGGGCTGTGTGTGCTGGTGGGGGTCACTCATGACGACACCCCCGAGAAGGCCGCGCAGCTGGCCCGCAAGCTGTGGTCGGTGCGGATCCTGGAGGGCGAGAAGTCCTGCTCGGACATTGCCGCGCCGCTTCTGGTGATCTCGCAGTTCACTCTCTACGGGGACGCACGCAAGGGCCGCCGCCCCACCTGGAACGCCGCCGCGCCCGGCGATGTCGCCGAGCCGCTCGTGGACGAGGTGGTGGCGCAACTGCGGGCGCTCGGGGCGCGGGTGGAGACCGGTAGGTTCGGAGCGAGCATGCGGGTCTCACTCACGAACCAGGGTCCGTTCACCGTTCTGCTGGAGGCCTGAGCCCGTCTGCTCGCCTCCCCGCCTCCTCGACACGGCCTATGGCTCGACGACGGTCTCCTGCGCCGCCGCCGTGTTCCCCGCCAGCAGCTCCGCGTCCACGGGTACGTTCCGCTTGACCAGCGCCAGCGCGATCGGACCCAGCTCGTGATGGCGAGCCGAAGTCGTGACGAAGCCCAGCTGCCGCCCGTCCTCACCGTCCGCTGCCAGGCGGACCGGCGCGCCGTGCCCCGGTAGGTGCACCTCGCTGCCGTCCAGGTGCAGGAACACCAGCCGCCGCGGCGGCTTCCCCAGGTTGTGGACGCGCGCCACGGTCTCCTGACCCCGGTAGCAGCCCTTCTGGAGGTGCACCGCGCTGCCGATCAGCCCGATCTCGTGCGGGATCGTCCGGTGGTCGGTCTCGAAGCCGAGCCGCGGCCGGTGGGCCTCGACGCGCAGCGCCTCGTACGCCAGCACACCCGCCGCCGGGCCGTTGGCCGCCGCGTACGCCTCCAGGTCGCCCCTCGGCAGGAACAGGTCACGGCCCTGCGGGGTCTCGCGTACGACGACCCCGTCGGCGACTTCGGCGATCGAACCGGCGGGCAGATACACGACGGCGAACTCGTCCGTACGGTCGGCCACCTCCACCCGGTAGAAGAACTTCATCGACTCCAGATACGCGATCAGCGCGTCCTGCGTGCCCGGTTCGACATGCGCCCACACCGTCTCGCCGTCGTCCACGAGGGAGAGCGCGTGCTCGATGTGTCCGTTGGCGGACAGGATCAGCGCCTCGGTCGCCTGGCCCACGGGGAGCTCGGTCATGTGCTGGGTGAGCAGCAGATGCAGCCAGCTGAGCCGGTCACTGCCGGACACGGTGACGACTCCTCGGTGCGAGAGGTCCACGAAACCGCTGCCGTCCGCGAGGGCGCGCTGCTCGCGGAAAAGATCGCCGTAGTGTGCGGCAACGCCTTCGTCGCGTCCCTCGGCGGGAACGGCACCCGGCAGGGACAGCAGAGGGCTGATCATCGATCGCTGCATGGGCCAAGCCTACGACCGGCCGGCTCCAGGCCTACGACGGGTGGCCGGACCAGCGCCCACGGCGGTTGGCCCGGCCCACGCCCACGACCGCCGGACCAGGGGCTACGACCGCCGGGCCAGAGGCTACGACCCGTCCGCCGCTGCCTTCGCGGCGCAGTCACGGCACCGCCCGAAGATCGCGAAGTGCTTCATGTCGGTGTCGAAACCGAAGGTGTCCAGCAGCTTCGCGGTGAAGTCGGCCGCGACCTCCACATCCGCCTCGATGACGTCGGTGCAGTCCCGGCAGACCAGATGCAGATGGTGATGGCGGTCGGCCAGATGGTAGGTCGGCGCACCGTGGCCCAGATGGGCGTGAGAGACCAGGCCGAGTTCCTCAAGGAGCTCCAGTGTCCGGTAGACCGTGGAGATGTTGATCCCGGACGCCGTCTTGCGCACCTCGACGAGGATGTCGTCGGGTGTCGCGTGCTCCAGGGTGTCGACAGCCTCGAGTACAAGCTGGCGCTGTGGAGTCAGCCGGTAGCCACGCTGCCGCAGGTCGCTCTTCCAGTCGGTGCTCACCACGACCCCAGTGTAGGCGCGGGGGCCGGCACGCCCATGTGAACGTGTGTGCCTACCTGAAGAAGGCGATCCCGTCGTCCGGCAGGTCCCCGAGGTCCTTCGCCCACTGCTCGACCTGCTCGGGCGTGACCACCTTCTTGAGGTGCGCGGACATGTAGGGCCGCAGCGGCACCTCCGGGGTGGCCTTCTCGCCGACCCACATCAGATCGCCCTTGACGTAGCCGTACAGCCGCTTGCCACCGCTGTACGGGCCGGAGGCGGCGGTCCGCGCCACCGCGTCGGTCGCCAGGTCGATCTGCGGCTTCTGGTCGGCGAGCTCGCCGTACCAGATCTCCACGATGCCCTGGTCGCGGACCATCACGACCTCGACCTTGCGCTCCTTGTCGATACGCCAGTAGCCGGACTCGGACTCCAGCGGCTTGACCTTCTTGCCCTCGGAGTCGAGGACCCAGGAGTGCGAGACGTACTCGATGAAGTCCCGGCCGTCATGGCTGAACGTCACCGACTGGCCGAAGTTGCACTTCTCGGCGCCCGGGAAGTCCGAGACGCCCGCGCCCTCCCACGTACCGAGCAGGAACGCGAGGGGGACGAGGTCGGGATTGAGGTCGGACGGGATCTCGATCATGGGTGTCTCTGGCGATCTCTGCGAGGCGAGTGATGCGGGTGGATACGGCTGGCGGGCGGTACGGCTGCTGCGGCCGTACGGGCTACCCGGTCTGCTTCAGCGCTGGCCCTGGTACAGCTTCTTCACGGCCAGAGCGGTGAAGGCGAGCACGCCGACGCAGACCAGCGCCAGCAGGATCTCGAAGAAAATGATCACGGGTGCTCCTCGGATGAGCGGTGCGAGCAGTACGGGCCGGGCTCCAGCTTAGTAGGCGGGAGTCCGGCCCTCACTGCGAGGTCAGCGCGTCGGCGCCGCGCGCTCAGCCGAGCAGCTGGTTCTGGAGCACGAGCGTCTGGTGGAAGGGGATCTCGGCGGCCTTCCCCTTCCGTTCGTGGATGACGAACGCCAGGGTGTCGCCCGCGAGGATGTACGCGTGGCGGACGTCCTGTGCTCCCGCCGGGGCTTTCTCCTCGAAGACGAACGAGACGGTCGGGGAATTGCCGGGCGGCACCTTCCACTGCAGGTCGAGACCGGACACCGGCGCGTTCAGCAGGGGCACCTCCGGCTCCGTCGGCAGCACCAGGAGGTCGTTGTACTCGGCGGCGGTGTCAGCGGAGTCGAACCGGAGCAGATACACGCGCGCGGACGTACCGTCCGGCATGCTCCAGGCCCGGGCCGCGATATGCCGGACACCGTGGTCCTTGAGCTCCGTCCCCAGCTCTGCCCGCTTGGCGGCGGGGTACTCGGCCAGGTAGCGCTCCGCCGGCACCCAACCGCCGGTCAGCTTCTCGTCCGCGATCGCCCCTGCCGGGGCGGGCAGGACGAGTTTCCGCAGGTCGGCGTGGTGGACCTCCAGCACGTTCCCCTCGTTGAACGGGCGGGGAGTGCCCTGCGGCAGCGCGGGCAGCGACAGTCGGGGGTAGTCCCAGCGCCCGTCACTCTCGGTGGCGAGGCCCGGTACATCCGTGCGCTCCATGGAGGCGATGCCGACCGCGCTGCCGGCGCCCAGCCCGCCGCAGACGAGCACGACGGCGGTCCAGCGAGCCACGGCACGGAGAACCCGGCGGTCGCGTGCGGGGGCAGGGGCAGCGGGCACCGCGGGCGGTGCCGCCGGCATCGGAGGCGCGTTCAGCGCGCTCGCGGACCCCTGGCCGGCCTGGCTCACCTCGGGCGCCTCGCGCACGTCGGGCACCTCCGTGACCCGGGTCGCCTCCGGCACCTCGGTTGTCGGCTCGGTCATACGTACTCCCCCGGGGACGCGATGTGGTCGAGCTGCTTCTTCACCAGCTCGGCGACGGCGGACTTGTCGAACGGCTTGGTCCCGTACGCCGCGACGCTCACATGGAGCTCGGAGTCATAGGCGGAGCACGACATTCCGGCGAGCTTGGACTTCCGCTCCTTGCCCCTGTCGGCGTCCTCGACGGACTGCTCGGGCAGGAGGAAGCAGGCCGACTTCTTGTGGCCCTTGATCGCCGGGCCCTTGTCGAACTCCAGGAAGTCGGCCAGTTCCTTCTTGAGCGCGAACAGATCGTGGATCCGCTTCTTGTCCTTCATCCGGACGATCGACACCTCGATGACGAGGTCGTTCTCCTCGGAGACGAAGGAGCGCATGGCGACACCCTGGACGCCCATCCGGTCGATCCTCTTGCCGAACTCACGGCGCTGCTTGGCGGACATGCCGGAGGCCTCGTCCTTGATGAGGGCGGCTGCTTCCTTGCCGCCGATCTCGCTGTCGTTGCCGTACGCGTCCATGTCAGGGCCGAGGCGGTACCCGCTCGGGACGGGCAGCAGCAGCTTGCTCAAGGGCGTCGAGTGCCGCCCACGGGCCACATCCCCCGCCGGGTCATCGGCGGGCTTGCCGGTGCTCTCGGCCCACAGGGTGGTCGGCACGGTCCGGTCGGCACGGTCGACGGTCAGCTTGGTGTAGACGCCGGCCGCGGCTATGGCGCAGGCGGAGAGCACGGCGGGGAGCGCGAGCATCAGACGCCGGCGGGCACGCGAGGGCGCCGCCTGGCCCGCGGGCCCCGCGAGCACGGGCACCACCGGCTCGCCCGCCACGGGTTCGGACGCCACCGGCTCCGCGGACTGCGGTTGCCGGGGGTGTGCGGGCTCCCGGTCCTTGTTCTCGGCGTTCCCGGGCGCCTTGGGCGTCACTGACGTCTTGGGTGTCTCGGGCGTCTCGGGGTTCACAGGCGCTCCAGCTGTCGCTCGGCGAGGGTGCGGATCTCGTTCTTGCTGATGCGCTTGGTGTCGAACACATAGATGTCGACCATCACATTGCCGCGCTGGAATACAGCCCGCGCCCGGTACATCTGCAGGTAGCCGGGCTCCTTCTTGAGCTTGGAGGCGGCGTAGCGTCCGTTGCCGCTGCCCTTGAGCGGATCGCCCGAGTCGCTGCTCTCATCCTCGCCGGCCACGTAGCGCAGCTGCCCGGTCGCATGCACGTTCGCATCGGCGGCCGTGCGGAACTGGACGAGTTGGATGAACGTGCTCTTGTACTCGCCCTGTTCCCAGGAGGCGCAGGCCACCCGGCGGAGGTCGGACTCCATCATGAATTCGAGCATGTAGCCCTCGTCCCGGTACATCTCCGCGTAGGACACGGGGTTCATCCAGCCGTTGTCCGGGCAACTGACGCCCTTACGGGCGCCCGACGGCTTGGACAGCAGCAGTTTGCGCAGATCGCCGTCCGTCTTGACCTGGTGGTCCTCATCGGCACTCAGCGGCACCGGCCGCGCGTCGGCCGGGAGCGGCTTGGCCGGGTAGGTCAGACCCGCCTGGATCAGCACCGGGAGCGGTGTCGGCTCGCGTTCGGCCTGGATGCCGTAGCCGACGGCCGTCCCGCCGGCGATACCGACGACGGCCGCGACGGCGATGAGCAGCGCCGTCCTGCCACGGCGTCGCGCCCGGCGCCCCGTACCGGCGTCGACGGGTTCCGGAACGATCGCCGGCTGCTCCGCCGGTGCCTGTTGCGGCTGCTGCCCCTGCTCCGGCTGGTGATCTCGCTGCCCCTGCTCCGGCGGCGCGGCCTGCGGCGGCGTGCCGGGGCTGCCGGTGTCCTGCGTGTCCAAAAGGAAGGTCCCCCCATGGTCATGGTCGATCGGTTCCGCGCGCAAAGAAAGGTCGTTGTCCGCGCTCAATCAAACGACCCATGCCCCTCGGCCAAGGTTGTAGGAGTGCGCATTACAGTTCGGCATATGGCGAAGAAGCTCGTGATCAAGGTGACCGCCGGGGCCGACGCCCCCGAGCGCTGTTCTCAGGCCTTCACAGTCGCGGCCGTCGCCGTGGCCAGCGGGGTGGAGGTCTCACTCTGGCTGACCGGTGAGTCCTCGTGGTTCGCGCTGCCCGGGGGGGCCGCCGAGTTCGAGCTGCCGCATGCCGCGCCGCTGCCGGATCTGATCGATTCGATCCTGGCGGCGGGTGGGATCACGCTGTGCACCCAGTGCGCGGCCCGGCGGGAGATCACCGAGAAGGACGTGATCGAGGGCGTACGGATCGCCGGTGCGCAGGTTTTCGTGAGCGAGGCCTTGGGGGACGGCGTCCAGGCGCTCGTCTACTGAGAGCTGTCCCGTAGGCACTCGTCTCTTGAGATACGGCCGCAAAGACCTGCCGGGGCACCGGCCGGGCCCGGCTACTGACGTGGGCCCGAACCCGGCTTGCGCTTGCCGTCCAGCTCGTCCCACCACTCGTCGGACTGCGGGTCCCCCGAAGGGGCGTCCCACCAGCGGTCATCAGGACCGCGCCGATTGGCGACCACCGCCGCGAGCGGCGGGATCACCATGGCCACCGCGCACATGCCGACGGCGACGGGCACTGACCAGAGGCGTACGAAAGCGGCGGATACGAAGAGGACGAGGCATCCGCCCATCATCAGGAAGTAGGCGTGACGGCGCCGCGCGTACATGATTCCAGCGTACGTCCGCCCCCGCGCTCCGCACATGCGGCGGACATGCCGGAGGGCCGCACCCCATCCAGTGGCGTCCAACCCTGGGGTGCGGCCCTCCGGCCCGTTCTCGCCGTGCCGTCGGATGTTCGACGGCAGGACGGGCAAGACGTCAGACCGCGATGGCCACCTCGGCGAGGCCACCGGTCTGGGCGACGACCGTACGGTCCGCCGTGCCGCCCGGGACGAGGGCACGGACGGTCCAGGTGCCCTCGGCCGCGTAGAAGCGGAACTGTCCGGTCGCCGAGGTCGGGACCTCGGCGGTGAACTCGCCGGTCGAGTCCAGCAGCCGCACATAGCCGGTGACGGGCTCGCCGTCGCGAGTCACCTGGCCCTGGATGGTGGTCTCACCGGGCTTGATCGTCGAGGCGTCGGGGCCGCCGACCTGCGCTCCACACATGCTGTTCTGTCCTTACGTCGGGGGTAAGCGGGGAAAGACGGGGGTCGGGGAGATCCCTGGGGCCAGGGCTTACTTGTTCGCGCCGAGCTCGATCGGCACGCCGACGAGGGAGCCGTACTCGGTCCACGAGCCGTCGTAGTTCTTGACGTTCTCGACGCCGAGCAGCTCGTGCAGCACGAACCAGGTCAGCGCGGAACGCTCACCGATACGGCAGTAGGCGATGGTGTCGGTGGCCAGGTCGACCTGCTCGTCGGCATAGAGGGCCTTGAGCTCGTCGTCCGACTTGAAGGTGCCGTCGTCGTTGGCGTTCTTGGACCACGGGATGTTGCGGGCGCTCGGCACATGGCCGGGACGCTGCGACTGCTCCTGCGGGAGGTGCGCCGGGGCCAGCAGCTTGCCGCTGAACTCGTCGGGCGAACGCACGTCGACCAGGTTCTGGTTGCCGATGGCGGCCACCACGTCATCGCGGAAGGCCCGGATGGACACGTCCTGGGCCTTGGCCTTGTAGTCGGTGGCGGCCCGCTGCGGAACGTCCGCTCCGTCCACCAGATCGCGGGAGTCGAGCTCCCACTTCTTGCGGCCGCCGTCGAGGAGGCGGACGTCCTGGTGGCCGTAGAGCTTGAAGTACCAGTAGGCGTAGGAGGCGAACCAGTTGTTGTTGCCGCCGTAGAGGACGACCGTGTCGTCGTTCGAGATGCCCTTCTTCGACAGCAGCTCCTCGAAGCCGGCCTGATCGACGAAGTCACGGCGGACGGGGTCCTGGAGGTCCTTCTTCCAGTCGATCCGGACGGCGTTCTTGATGTGGTTCTTGTCGTACGCCGAGGTGTCCTCGTCGACCTCGACAAGCACGACCTTCGGGTCGTCCAGGTGTGCCTCGACCCAGTCGGCGTCTACCAGGACGTCGCTGCGGCTCATGCTGTTCTCCTCCGGGGCAGTGTGCGGCGAGTGGTGCGCGGGCGATGCGCGATGTGTGCCTGCGGGTACGCCGAGAAGGCGTGCGGCACACGGATGGCCCTGACGGAATGGGCGCCACAGGGCCGGGATGCGGAAGCAGGGCTCCCGCTCAGAAGGAGCGACAGAGCATGGCGGCGACGCGACACAGGTCTACTGCCCGCCGCTTCGTGAGATCCGCCTGTCCCCGGGAAAGGAGACCGCTCGAAATTCGCTGCATGGTGTCGATCGTAGGGAGCACGAGGCGGCCATGTCACCGGCGTGTCGTATCGTGAGACACGATCGTCCACATACCGGAATGATCTTCGGCTCCGCGCCCACCTCGCGGGGGCGCCGGGCCCCCCGATCGCTTCAAGCATCTACGGATCGGACGACTCTGTCTCACAATCCGATCATCGACTCCTGGACTGCCTCCGGCCGAAGGGCACCGGCTTGAGCCGGGTGCCGTGCGGGAGGCTCAGCCGGCCAGCCGCACACCCGTGCCCACACCCGAGAAACGCAGCCCCTGCTCGTCGGCCAGAGCCTTGTCCAGCTTGACCGTCTTCGGCATCCCGTCGATCTTCAGGTCGTAGTCGACGGCTTCCCGCAGCATGCCGTCGAGGCCGGGCACCGGCAGCCCGGGGAGGTCGGCGGCGCGCAGTCTGACCGTGTCGCCACCGGCGATCGAGACAGTGCTGTACGCCGTGATGGTGCGGCCCTTCAGCAGGCCATCGGCGAAGCCCGGGACATCGACTCCGGTGCTTTCCAGCAGGTCCAAGGCCGGTCCCGAGATTTTGACCTGCCCCTTGGCGGCACGCTCGGCACCGGCGTAGGAGACCGTCGCGCCCTCGGGCGCCGACTTGGCGAGGTCGGCGTATGAGATACGGGCCGAGCCGGTGGCGCGGTCCGCGACGGCCGAGCTCAGACCATTGAGGCGGACACCGCTCAGCTCGGCGGCGACCTCGGTCACCTGGACGTCATGGCCGCCGGCCCTGGCCGTCACGCCGCCAACGCTGACAGAGACGTCATCGAGTTCGGAGCTCACGACCTGGGTCAGGAAAGGGAAGCCGTTGATGGACACATCGGGGTCCGCGCTCAGCCCCTGGCTGTTTCTGATCTTGGCCGCGACCTCGCTCTCCGCGTAGCCGACCGCGAGCCGGTCGGCCAGGGTGAAGAGCCCACCAAGGACCAGAGCCGTGATCAGAAGTGTTCGCAGCGCGCGCATGTCGTGTCGTTCCCCCACCCGTGTCTGGCCGGACCGGGACCGGACCGGCCCTAGGGCGTGTTGCGAAAGTCCCTCCTGACCCGCGACGCCTGGCACGCACGCTCGCTGCGTTGCCGGAGTCATCCAAGTACGTCCAGTACGAGGATGATCCTCCGCCTTGCGATCGCACGCACCAGACGCCGCAGGCCCCGCCCTGCGGGCGGACGGAGCTACTTTCGCAACACGCCCTCATGCCCGACGTGCGGGCGCGGCGGAATAGTTCCCTCTGCGGCCCCGGCGACCGCCGCGGCCTTCTGCGGTCCCGGCGGCCTCTGGGACCCCTGAGGTCCCAGAGATCTCTGAGGTCCGAGAGATCTCTGGGTCTCCATGAGAGCTCGGGCTACCGGGCTGTGGCGTCCCGGGCTGCCGGACAGCCCTCAGGGCACCAGCACCCGGCCGAGCAGATACACGATCGGCGCCGCGGCGGTGAGCGGCAGCGCGACCCCCGCAGTCATGTGCACGAAGCGGGACGGGTAGTCGTAACTCGCCACCCGCAGGCCCACAAGGGAACAGAGACCGGCCCCGGCACCCAGCAGCGTCGCGGGCAGCACGTCGAGCCCGGCGACCGCGCCACCGAGCGCGCCGGCCCCGGCGGCGGCGAGCGACGCCACGGCGAGCGAGACGACACCGGTGCCGGGGCCACCGGGCAGCGGCAGTGCGCGGCAGACGGTCGCGGCGGCGACCGCGAGACCGCCGACGAGCACGGCATCGGTGCCGGCGGCGAGAAATCCGGCCGCCAGGATCGTCAAAGCGGACGAGGCGACGGTGGCCATCAACCCGTACATCCGCTCGTCGGGGGCGGCGTGGCTGCGCAGCTGGAGTATCAGCGTGAGCAGCACCCAGACGCCGAGAGTGCCGAGGATCGCGGCGGGAGCACTGCCACGGCCCGCAGCGAGCATCGCCACGTCAGCGACCAGACCGCCCGCGAAGGCCAGCGCGATGCCCTGGCGTGCAGGCCACATGCCGTTCAGCCGGAACCAGCCGGCCGCTGTGACGGCCTGCAGCAGGACGAGCGGTACGAGGACCGTGTACGAGGACCCGGTGGCAGCGGCGGCGGCCAGCAGCAGACCGGCGACGGCGGTCAGGCCCGCGGGCTGGATGCCCGGCGGGATGATCGGTGAACGCCCCTCGGCGCGGGCACGCTGGGCGTCGGTGATCCTGGCGGTGCCGAGGGGGGAGGACGCGCCGTACCCGGTGCCGTCGCCCGTACCGGGAAGCGGTGCCTCGGGCGGCAGCGGATGCGCGGCCTGGGCGGCCGGCATCGCCGCGTGCTCGTGCTGCGACTGCTGCGGGAGCGGGGCGGATGCCGCGGGCGTGCCGAGCGGCTGCTGCGGCTGGTACTGGGTGTCCCGGGTCCGGCCCTCCCAGGTCTGGGTGCCCTGGGGGTCGTACGGCTCGTTCGCCCCGTACGAGTCGTAAGGCTGCTGGTGATCGCTGCTCATGCTGTGCGGTTCATCCTCCTGCGAACGGCGGGAGCACCTCGACCGTGCCGCCCTCGGCAAGCCGTACCGTCTCATGTCCACGCGTCCCGACGGGATCGCCGTCCACGAGGAACGAGCAGCGCAGCAGTACCCGGACGAGCTCGCCCGGGTGCCTCTCGCGCGCGGCTTCCAGCGCCTCGGCGAGGGTCTCCGCGGCGTAGGGCTCCTCGGCCACACCTGCGGCCGCCTTGGCCGCGGCCCAGTAGCGGATGGTCCCCGCTGCCATCAGACGCTCCTCACTCCTGTCACTCCCGATGCTCCCGGCTCACACCGGTCACTCTCGTCATCGGGTATCCATCATGGTCCATGCGCGGACGAGCCAGTCCCCGATACGCCCCAGCAGCTCGTCGTCCGCCGCGTTCTCGGCATGTCCCATGCCGGGCTCAAGCCACAGCACGCACGGACCCGCCGCGGCGAGCATGCGCGGATGGTCCAGCGGGAAGTACGGGTCCCGGTCGCCGTGCACCACCAGGAGCGGGGTCGGCGCGATCAGCGGGACGGCTTCGACCGGGGAGAGCGGCACGGGGTCCCATTCCGCGTGGTGGATACGGGTCCCGAAGCCGTAGCGGCCCACGAGTCGGCCGACGGGCCGGCTGACCAGCCAGTGGAGTCTGCGCATCGGGGCAGTACCCCGGTAGTACCAGCGGGCCGGGGCGCTGACGGCGACGACCGCGTCCGTGTGCGCGCCGCGGGTCTGCTCGTCTGCGCGGAAGAGCGCCGCGTGCCGCAGCACCACGGAACCACCCATCGAGAACCCCACCGTCACCACCCTGCTGTGCCCCAGCGACCGCGCCCAGGCCACCGCCGCCGCGAGGTCGAGCACCTCGCGGTCGCCGACCGTGGAACGCCCACCCGAGCGTCCATGGCCACGGAAGGAGAAGGTGACCACCGCCGCGTAACGGGCGAAGACGGCGGCGGCCCGGCGCACCGCGGGCCGGTCCGCCGAGCCGGTGAAGCCGTGGGCGAGCACAATCGCGGTATCGGTCGCATCACCCGGTGACGTGGCCGTGCGCGGTTCGTAACGGGCCTCGACGCCCACACCGTCGGCGGTACGCAAAATCGTGGTCAAGGTTGTCCCCGAAGTGGCGTGCCGGAGGCCATCAGTGACCGAAGGAACATCCACATAGTGAAATCGAGCCTCTGACGCGGAACCCATGTGGTCTATTCTGCTGGGCAGAGGATCCGGGCAATGCAGCCCCCGGGTCCTTTTGTGTTTCCAGTCCGTTGTTACAGACAGGTGAACGAGGAAATCGCAGACCCCTAGGACGCGGGGACGAGGAGAAACCGACGTGATGGGCGAGCCAACCGCGCACGACGGCGACAGTCGCAGCACGCGCGAATGTCGCACGACGCACCGCAGCCGCAGGACGAACCACCATCCGAGCCTGGCAGGTGGGGCCCGATGAGCTCTCTCCTGCTCCTCACCAACGCACTCCAGCCGTCGACCGAGGTGCTCCCGGCACTCGGCCTGCTGCTCCACAATGTGCGGGTCGCCCCGGCCGAGGGCCCGGCCCTGGTCGACACGCCCGGCGCCGACGTGATCCTGGTCGACGGCCGCCGCGACCTCCCGCAGGTCCGCAGCCTCTGCCAGCTGCTGCGCTCCACCGGGCCCGGCTGCCCGCTGCTCCTGGTCGTCACCGAGGGCGGTCTCGCAGCCGTCACCGCCGACTGGGGCATCGACGACGTACTGCTCGACACCGCCGGCCCGGCGGAAGTGGAGGCCAGGCTCCGGCTGGCGATGGGCCGCCAGCAGATCACCGCGGACGACTCCCCGATGGAGATCCGCAACGGCGACCTGTCCGTGGACGAGGCCACGTACAGCGCCAAGCTGAAGGGCAGGGTGCTGGACCTGACCTTCAAGGAGTTCGAGCTGCTGAAGTACCTGGCGCAGCACCCCGGCCGGGTCTTCACCCGGGCCCAGCTCCTTCAGGAGGTGTGGGGCTACGACTACTTCGGCGGTACGCGCACGGTCGACGTGCATGTGCGGCGGCTGCGCGCCAAGCTCGGTCCCGAGCACGAGTCGCTGATCGGCACCGTCCGGAACGTGGGCTACCGCTTCGTCGCCCCCGAGAAGGTCGAACGTGCGGCCGAAGAAGCCAAGGCGAAGACGCCTGCTTCGACCACGCGTGCGGAGGGCCGAACCGAAGAACAGGAAGCAGCCGTAAGCCCTGCCCAGAGGTGAGTCACCACGCGTAGACTTCGCGCGTGGCCAAGGTGACGAGGGATGACGTCGCACGACTGGCGGGTACGTCCACCGCTGTCGTCAGTTATGTCATCAACAACGGACCCAGGCCGGTCGCCCCGGCCACGCGCGAGCGGGTACTCGCCGCGATCAAGGAGCTGGGCTACCGGCCCGACCGGGTTGCCCAGGCGATGGCTTCACGGCGCACCGACCTCATAGGCATGATCGTCCCCGACGCCCGCCAGCCTTTCTTCGCGGAGATGGCGCACGCGGTGGAGAGGGCGGCGGCGGACCGCGGAAAGATGGTCCTCGTCGGCAACTCCGACTACCGGGACGAGCGCGAGGTCCACTATCTGCGGGCCTTCCTCGGTATGCGGGTGGCCGGGCTGATCCTGGTCAGCCAGGGCATGAGCGAGCGCGCCGCGGCGGAGATCGAGGCGTGGGACGCCCGCGTCGTGCTGCTGCACGAGCGCCCCGAGGCGATCGACGACGTCGCCGTCGTGACGGACGACATCGGCGGCGCCCAGCTCGCGACCCGGCATCTGCTGGAACACGGCCACGAATACGTCGCCTGTCTCGGCGGTATCGACAACACCCCGGCGGTGGGCGACCCGGTCGCCGACCACGTCGAAGGCTGGCGCCGCGCCATGCTGGAGTCCGGGCGGCCCACGGACGGCCGGCTGTTCCAGGCCCCCTACAACCGCTACGACGCCTACTTGGTGGCCCTCAAGCTGTTGTCCGGGCCGGAAAGGCCCCCCGCGATCTTCTGTGCCACCGACGACCAGGCGATCGGCGTGCTGCGCGCGGCGCGCGAGCTGCGGATCGACGTACCGGGTGAGCTGGCGGTGGCGGGCTTCGACGACGTGAAGGAAGCGGCGCTGACGGACCCGCCGCTGACCACGATCGCATCGGACCGACCGGCGATGGCGCGCGCGGCGGTGGACCTGGTGCTGGATGACGGGTTGCGGGTCATGGGTTCGAGGCGGGAGCGGGTGAAGCAGTTCCCGTCCGCGCTGATCGTCCGCCACTCCTGCGGTTGCTCCTGAGGGTCCACCGCTCCTGCGGCTACTCCTGATCGTCCGCCGCTCCTGCCGTTGCTGCGGGCTGTCCCGTCCGTACCGGTTCCTCGAAGGCCCCGCCGGGCACTCCGGAGAGCTTTATGCCGGGCTGACACGGTTCTGGTCCGGTTCTCAGGGAGGTCTCAGGGACCTCTCATCTCGTGATCCGAGACTCACACCATGACCGACTACCACCGCAGCAGCGACAGCAGCACGGACCAGTACCCGTACGCGGGCTTCGGGGAAGCGGGCCACCCCGCGCCGCCCCCGTACGCGCCCGAGGTCACACCCGGGCAGCCGGAGCCGCGGCACCGCGCGCGGGCCAAGCGGCCCGTCGCGCTGATCGCCACTGTCGCGATCGTGGCGGCGGCGGTCGGCGGCGGGGCCGCGACGCTCGTGGACCGGTACACCGGACACGGCACCGCGACGGCCGCGCAGAGTTCGGTGAACGGGACGACGGTCGCCCAGAGCAGCAAGGGCACCGTCGCCGGGGTCGCCGCCGCCGTGTCGCCGAGCATCGTGGAGATCGGCGCGGCCACCTCCGCTGGCCAGTCCACCGGGTCCGGCGTGATCATCACCAAGGACGGGGAGATCATCACCAACAACCACGTCGTCTCCGGAGCCGAGACCGTCAAGGTGACCCTCAGCGACGGCAGCACCGGTACCGCCGATGTCGTCGGCACCGACCCGGACAAGGACCTGGCCCTGATCAAACTGCGGGACGCCGAAGGCCTCACGCCGGCCGCACTCGGTGAATCCGACAGCGTCAAGGTGGGCGACGAGGTCGTGGCGATCGGTTCCCCCGAGGGCCTCACCGGCACCGTGACGAGCGGCATCGTCTCGGCTCTCAACCGCGATGTCACCGTGGCCAAGGACGACGGCAACGAGAACCGCGGGCGGCAGCAGGACCCCCGCCAGGGCTGGCCCTTCGAGTTCGGTGGGCGGCAGTTCAACGGGGACACCGGTGACTCCAAGACCACCTACAAGGCGATCCAGACCGACGCCTCCCTCAACCCCGGCAACTCCGGCGGCGCCCTGATCGACATGAACGGCGAGATCATCGGGATCAACTCGGCCATGTACTCGCCCACCGCCGCGGACAGTTCAAGCGCGGGCAGCGTCGGCCTCGGCTTCGCCATCCCGGTCGACACCGTCAAGGCCGACCTGGGCAGCCTCCGGGACGGGTCGTCCGGGTCCTCCTTCTGAGGTCGTGCGACGCTGACTGCATGACGACAGCACCGGGCACAGACGAACACGGCGACCGCATCCTCATCGTCGACGACGAGCCCGCCGTACGCGAGGCGCTCCAGCGCAGCCTGGCGTTCGAGGGTTACACCACCGAGGTCGCCGTCGACGGTACTGACGCCCTCGCCAAGGTGTTGTCGTACGCGCCCGACCTGGTCGTGCTCGATGTGCAGATGCCGCGCATGGACGGCCTCACGGCCGCCCGCCGTATCCGCGCCTCGGGGTCGACGCTGCCGATCCTGATGCTCACGGCCCGGGACACCGTCGGCGACCGGGTCACCGGACTCGACGCCGGGGCCGACGACTACCTGGTGAAACCCTTCGAGCTGGACGAACTGCTCGCCCGGATCAGGGCGCTGCTACGGCGCAGCGCGTACTCCGCGGTGGCCGGCAGCGCACCCGACAAGGACGGCGGCACGCTGACCTTCGCCGACCTGCGGATGGACCCGACGACCCGCGAGGTCACCCGGGGCGAGCGCCGGGTCGAGCTCACCCGCACCGAGTTCTCGCTGCTGGAGCTGTTCCTCACGCATCCCCGCCAGGTGCTCACCCGGGAGCAGATCCTCAAGTCCGTCTGGGGCTTCGACTTCGAGCCGAGCTCCAACTCACTGGATGTGTACGTGATGTACCTGCGCCGCAAGACCGAGGCCGGCGGCGAGCCGCGGCTGGTCCAGACGGTGCGCGGGGTCGGCTACACGCTACGGGAAGGATCTCCGGAGTGATCCGCCGGTTCCAGGCGCTGCCACTGCGGTCACGGCTGGCCCTCCTGACGGCGACCGCGGTCGCCATGGCAGTCGCCGCGGTGGCCGTGACCAGCTGGTTGCTCACCCGAGCGCAGCTGCGTCAGGAACTGGACACCTCGCTGCGCAACACCAGCGCTCCGATCAGAACGGTCGACCAGGCCCTCGCCGCATGCCGGGCCGGGCAGGACTCGACCGGGGGCACAGGCAGGGCCTTCGCGTATGTGCAGGTCATCGGTGCCGACGGCTCCCGCTGTGTCGCCCAGGACTCCCAGCCGGTGAAGGTGAGGCCCGAGGACCTCGATGTGGCCCGGGGCACCGCGTTGGACGCCCTGCACGGCAGCACCACCGACAGCGGGGCCGAGGTACGGGTGCACACCACGCAGATAAAGCTGCCGGGCTTCGGCAAGCAGACGGTCACCGTGTCCGTCGCACGCCCCCTCGATGAGATCGACGGGTCGCTCGACCGCCTGGCCCTGGTGCTGGCCGTGCTCGCGGGAGTCGGTGTGCTCGCCGCAGGTGCCGCCGGACTCTGGGTCGCCAGGACCGGGCTCAAGCCGGTGGACCGGCTGACCGAGGCGGTGGAGCATGTAGCCCGCACCGAGGACCTGACCGTGCGCATCCCCGTCGAGGGCGAGGACGAGATCGCCCGCCTGTCCCGCTCCTTCAACCAGATGACCTCCGCGCTGGCCACGTCCCGCGACCGCCAGCAGCAGCTGATCGCCGACGCGGGGCATGAACTGCGCACGCCGCTGACCTCGCTGCGGACCAACATCGATCTGCTGGCCCGTAGTGAGCAGACCGGCCGCGCGCTGCCGCCCGACGACCGGGCGGCCCTGCTGGCATCTGTGAAGGCGCAGATGAGCGAGCTCGCGGTACTGATCGGTGATCTCCAGGAGCTGTCCAGGCCGGACAGCGCGGCACCGGGCGCGATCCAGGTGGTCGGGCTGCACGAGATCGCGCGCACGGCCCTGGAGCGGGCCCGGTTGCGCGGCCCCGAGCTGACGATCGAGGCCGAGCTGCGCCCCTGGTACGTGCGAGCCGACCCGGCCACGTTGGAACGCGCACTGGTCAATGTGCTGGACAACGCGGTGAAGTTCTCCCCGCCTCGCGGGCGGATCGAAGTGCTGCTCGACCGGGGTGCGCTGACCGTGCGCGACCACGGTCCGGGAGTGCCTCCCGATGAACTGCCGCACGTCTTCGAACGGTTCTGGCGCTCCCCGTCCGCACGTGCGCTGCCTGGCTCCGGCCTCGGTCTGTCGATCGTGGCCCGCACGGTGCGGCAGGCGGGCGGCGAGGTGGCGCTGCGCCCGGCGGAGGGCGGCGGGACGGTCGCCGAGATCCGGCTGCCCGGTGCCCCGACTCCGCCGCCCGCCTCGGTGCCGTCCTGACCCTGTGCAGCTGACTGGGCTTTGGTCTGCGTTCCTCGGCCCGGGCCATGGGCGAACTCCTGGACGAGGTGCCGCTGGGGCTCCTCGTCCAGGACCGGAAGCAGCACTCGGCGGTCTCAGCGGTCTGACTCGGGTCGCCGTCCGGCCGTCAGTTGTGCCGGATGAGCGATTCGACCAGCCCGGCGCGGGTGTTCGGGTAGTCCATCGGCACGATCCCGAGGCCTTTCCAGCTACCGGCCGTGCCGTCCAGGAAGCGGTGCACCCGGGGGTTGAGGTCGTCGGAGTTCCAGCGGGGCGGCAGATAGGCCGACGTGCTCACGAAGTCGATGTACAGCTTGCCCGGCTGCGCGACGGCCTTGCGCAGATGCGCCTCGACCTTGGGGTACTTGTCCCATGGCAGGTCGTTGTAAGCGTCCTGGATGTCGAAGGCGTTTCCGTCCCACCACTTCAGTCCGGGCAGCCCGCCCTGGTCGGCGATGAGGACCACCTTGCCGCGCGCCTCGCCGAGTGCGGGCAGGCTGTCGCCGATCCTGAAGAGCGAGCGCCAGCCCCGCACGTCCAGGTAGTTGTCGAAGATGGCGCGGAAGACGGCGTCGCTCTCCCCCGAGTACTCCTGCTTCACCCGCATGAGCACGGTCTCGCCGGGGTGCGCGGCCAGGAAGGCGCGGCAGGCGACGAGGACGTCGCCGAACATCATGTTCTGGAAGAACGAGCCGTGGTGGATGGCGAAGGAGCCGTCGATGGCCCGGCAGCGTATGTCGAGGAAGCGGATACCGGCTTCGAGTTGCCGGGCGATGGTGGTGTTCTGGCATTCCGGCCACGGCCCCCCGAAACGGGCGCCGGAGTCATGCGTACCCGGGATGGTGAGGGTCGCCAGCGCCCGGCTGCCGTCGAGGCCGCTCATCCAGTCCCGGGTGCCGAGCACCCGCGGCCCGGAACGCCCGGCGGCGGCTGCCGGTGACGCCCCTACCAGGGCGGTGGCGGACGCGACGCCCGCGCCCGCGAGGAAACCACGTCTGGTCAGTGACATGTGCCGCCTCCTCATCACAGGTGAGCCGCCGCGATGTGGGGGCGCGGTCGGCCCACGGGATGATTCCAGACATGTGCATGTCATGAAAGGGGCTGGGTGCGAGGAAACCAGGTACGTGAACGAGACAGCCACCTGAGCGATCCGGCAGCGGACCATCCGGCGTGAACGGTCCGGGTACGAGGCAGGGACGGGACCGGACCGGAACGGCCGCGGGGACGACCCGTGCGTACGCCGAAGGGCGGCAGACCAGCGGTCTGCCGCCCCTCACGCCACGCGGGTGTTACTTGATGACGGTGATCCGGCCGGTGGCCGGGGCCGCGATCGGGGCGCTCGCGCTGGAGTGCGCGGCGAAGTAGGCGATGAGGGCGTCCAGGTCGGACCCACCCACCAGCTTGTTCTTGTGCTCCTTCAGGACGGCGAAGCCGTCGCCGCCGCCGGAGAGGAACTCGTTCATCGCGACCCGGTAGGTCTTCGCGGGGTCGATCGCCTCGCCGTTCAGCTTCACCGAGTCCACCACGATCCGGTCGGCGCCGGTCTTGGTCATGTCCAGGGTGTAGGTGAAGCCCCTGGAGACCTGGAGGATCTTCGGAGCGGCCTGGTTGGAGCCGCTGACCTGCTGCTGGAGCGCGGTGATCAGCTGGGCACCGGTCAGGTCGACCGCGGTCATCATGTTGGTGAACGGCTGGACGGTGAAGGCCTCGCCGTACGTCACGACTCCGTCGCCCTCGCTGCCGCTCGCCTTGAAGACGAAGGGCGCGCGGATACCGCCCGGGTTCATCAGCGCAATCTGGGCGCCGCCCTTGTCGGCCGGGGCCATGTTCTCCAGCTGGGCGTCCGTGATCAGGTTGCCGAGCGGCTTCTCGACGCTGTCGGCGGGGTTGTCGATGTCACCGGAGATGTAGCCGACGGAACGGTTCGCGATCGGCGCGGCCAGCGCGTTCCAGCGGTCGATCAGCTGCGTCATGTCCTCGGCCTTGGCGACGTCACGGGTGACGACGTGGTTGGCGGAGGCGACCGTGGTACGCACGATGTCGCGGGTGCGGCGGTCGTACGTCAGCGTGGTGTCCGTGTACAGCCGACCGAAGGAGGCGGCCGATGTGACCATGCGCGGGTTGCCGGACGGGTCCGGGATGGTGCACGCGTACGCCTGGTGGGTGTGACCCGTGATCATGGCGTCGACCTGCGGGCTGACGTTCTTGGCGATGTCCACGATCGGACCGGAGATGCCGTTGCCGGGGCCCGGGCTGTCGCAGTTGTAGTTGTACGAGGAGGAGGCCGGCGCCCCGCCCTCGTGCAGCAGCGCGACGATGGACTTGACGCCCTGGCGCTCCAGGATCCTGGTGTACTTGTTGATCGTCTCGACCTCGTCGGAGAACTTCAGGCCCTTGATGCCCTCAGCGGAGACGATGCCGGGAGTGCCTTCCAGGGTGACGCCGATGAAACCGATCTTCACCCCGTTCTTCTCCCAGACGAAGTACGGGTCCAGGATCGGACGGCCCGACTTCTCCTTGGTCACGTTGGCGGCCAGGTACGGGAAGTCGGCACCCCAGAAGTACTTCGGCTTGCCCTTGGCGTTCTTCTCGTAGCAGCCTTCGGTGGCGTGGCAGCCGCCGTACTGGAGCCGCTTCAGCTCCTTGTAGCCCTCGTCGAACTCGTGGTTGCCCACCGAGGTGACGTCGAGGTCCAGCTTGTTGAGCGCCTCGATGGTGGGCTCGTCGTGGAACAGGCCGGACATCAGCGGCGAAGCACCGACCATGTCGCCCGCGGCGGCCGTGATCGAGTACTTGTTGCCCTTGCGGGCCTCGCGCAGGTGCGTGGCGAGGTACTCGACGCCACCCGCGTCGATGGTCTTGGTGGTGCCGTCCTCGTTGGTGTGCGTGACACGACCGGATGAGCCGGACGGCGGCTGGAGGTTGCCGTGCAGGTCGTTGAAGGACAGCAGCTGCACGTCCACGGTGCGGCCCTTGCCGTACCCGTGTCCGTGTCCGTGGCCGCGGTCCTCGGCGGCGCCCGCGGGCATGGCGGCGGCCAGAGCGCCGATGGTGGTCAGTCCGGCGACGACGGCGAGTATGCGTCCGCGCTTCCGGTTAGGTGTCGCTGACATCTGTCCCCTTGTCAGTTCAGCGTGGTTCAACGGGACGACAGCCGCCCTCAGCCGGGCAGCCTATTGTCAACGCGCGTAGCGCAACAGGGGTAAAGGGTTACGACCTGGTTTCCGATCGGCTGCGGCCCGGCGCCGTACCCTCGATGTATGACAGATGCAGCCCCCGCTCTAGAGCCCGGCAGGCAGATCCAGTCACTGGACGAACTCACCCCGGAGCAGGCCGACGACGTGCTCACCCTGCTCTCCGTGGCCGCTTACGCCGACGGTATGCAGGCCGTCTCCGAGCAGGGACGGCTCCAGCTGCGCCACGGACGCCGAGACGGTGTGCGGCACTTCCTGCTGACCGTCGCCGGCGATCTGCGCGGTTATGCCCAGCTTGAGGACACCGATCCGGTGGAGGCGCCGGCGGCCGAGATGGTCGTCCACCCCAACCATCGGGGCAGAGGGCACGGGCGGGCCCTGGGCAACACCCTGCTCGCGGCGTCGGGCAAGCGGCTGCGGGTCTGGGCGCACGGCGGCAAGTCCGCCGCCCGGCACCTGGCCCAGGTGCTCGGCCTCACGCTGTTCCGCGAACTGCGTCAGCTGCGTCGGCCGTTGGGCCCCCTGGACATCCCCGAGCCCGATCTGCCCGATGGTGTAACGATTCGCACGTTCATCCCCGGACAGGACGACGCGGCTTGGCTCGCGGTCAACGCGGCGGCCTTCGCCCACCACCCCGAGCAGGGCTCGCTGACCCAGCGTGATCTGGACGACCGCAAGGAAGAGCCCTGGTTCGACCCCAAGGGCTTCTTCCTCGCCGAACGCGACGGCGAGATCGTCGGCTTCCACTGGACGAAGGTGCACGCCGAGGAGCAGCTCGGCGAGGTGTACGTGGTCGGACTGCGCCCCGACGCGCAGGGCTCCGGGCTCGGCAAGGCACTCACCGCGATCGGGCTGCGCCATCTCGCAGCCGAGGGGCTGCCCGCAGCGATGCTGTACGTCGACGCGGACAACACGGCCGCACTGCGGGTGTACGAACGGCTCGGGTTCGCCACCCACGAGGTGGATCTGATGTACCGGTCGGAGACCTGAACCGGTCACAATCCGCATATAGCGCACGGAGCGAAGGGGGCGGTTGACATCGCCCCTTTCTTTGCAACACCCTTTCACTACTTAATTAGTGAAAGGGTTTTGCCATGATCGAGTACCGGCTCGACCGGCGCAGTGGCATCGCCACCTATGTGCAGATCGTCCAGCAGACCAAGCAGGCTCTGCGCCTCGGTCTGCTGGAGACCGGCGACCGGCTGCCGACCGCCCGCGAAGTGGTGGAAGCCACGGCGATCAACCCGAACACCGTGCTCAAGGCGTACCGCGAGCTGGAGCGCGAGGGCCTGGTCGAGGCCAGGCGCGGCCTCGGCACCTTCGTACGCAAGAGCCTCGGCACCGCCGGTGCCGACTCCCCGCTCCGCGGCGAACTCGCCGACTGGGCGGTGCGCGCCCGTGCCGAGGGCCTCGGCCGGGACGACGTGGCCGCGCTCTTCGGCGCCGTACTCGACGAGCACTTCACCGCACAGGACCAGGGCGACGAAGGGATATGACCGACCACTCGGCCATCACGGCGACCGGACTCGGCAGACAAGCCGCTGTTCCCCCAGCTCACCGTGGACGAGACGCTACGCATGGGCCGCGAGCTCAACCCCGGCCGCTGGGACGACCAGGCGGCCCGGCGGATCGTGGACGGTGGCGAACTCGCCCCTGATACCCGGATACGCAGCCTCTCGGGTGGTCAGCGCACCCGCGTCGCACCCGCGTCGCACTCGCCCTCGCACTCGGCAAACGGGAGGAACTGCTACTCCTCGACGAGCGGGTGCCCCGGGAGGACTGCGCCGGTCATGGCGGGTCCGACGAGCAGATGTCGCAGTGCGTGGCGGACCGTGGCGGGGTCACGGACCACATGCTCCACCACCCGCCGTCCCACTTCTGGCCGATCCAGCTCGTCGAGACGGGGCTGGCGCCGGCACTCGCCGCCGCGGTGGCCTTCGCGGCGTTCCGGGTGCTGCGGCGCCGCCACTCGCCGCCGCGGTGGCCTTCGCGGCGTTCCGGGTGCTGCGGCGCCGCCACGCCTGAGGCCTCTCGCGACACCCCGGCCCACGCGGCGGTGGGCCGTGGGCCCGGGAGCCGACCCGAACGGGGCACCATGGAGTACCCAGCCGTCATGTTCTCGTTACCGGGCATTCAGGCACCCTTGCGACGCTCGGTGAATGCAGCCTCCACCGCTCGTTCCAACGCGCTTGGTAGCCCTCCCGCGCGGAAGAATGGGTTCATGAGCAAGCAGCCCGCCGAGGTGCCGGTCCAGCACATACAACCGTCCGTCGGTTCCATCGCCGCACACCGCCCGCACACCGTCGCCGCCGTGGTCTCCGACCTGGAGCCCGATATCGACGCCGACGCCGACGCCTACGAAGCGGACATCGGCGAGGAGGGCGACGAGCTGCCCCAGGGCCGGTTCCTGGACCGGGAGCGCAGTTGGCTCGCGTTCAACGAACGGGTGCTGGAGCTCGCCGAGGACCCGTCGACCCCGCTGCTGGAGCGGGTCAACTTCCTCGCGATCTTCGCCTCGAACCTGGACGAGTTCTTCATGGTCCGGGTCGCAGGGCTGAAGCGGCGTATCGCGACCGGTGTCGCGACCCGCTCCGCCTCCGGTCTCCAGCCCCGCGAGGTGCTGGAGCTGATCTGGAACCGCTCCCGTGAGCTCATGGCCCGGCACGCCGCCTGCTACCAGCAGGACATCGCCCCGGCCCTGGCCGACGAGGGCATCCATCTGATCCGCTGGCCCGAACTCACCGACAAGGAGCAGGCCCGGCTGTTCACCCTGTTCCGCCAGCAGATCTTCCCGGTGCTCACCCCACTGGCGGTCGACCCGGCCCACCCCTTCCCCTACATCTCGGGGCTCTCGCTCAACCTGGCCGTCGTCGTACGCAACCCGGTCAGCGGCCACCGCCACTTCGCCCGGGTCAAGGTACCGCCGCTGCTGTCGCGCTTCCTGGAAGCGTCCCCGCAGCGCTACGTCCCGCTGGAGGACGTGATCGCGGCGCACCTGGAGGAGCTGTTCCCCGGTATGGAGGTGCTGGCGCACCACATGTTCCGGGTGACCAGGAACGAGGACCTGGAGGTGGAGGAGGACGACGCCGAGAACCTGCTCCAGGCCCTGGAGAAGGAGCTCATGCGGCGTCGCTTCGGCCCGCCGGTGCGCCTCGAGGTCGAGGAATCGATCGACCCGTACGTGCTCGACCTGCTGGTGCGCGAGCTGAAGATCTCCGAGTCGGAGGTCTATCCGCTGCCGGGGCCGCTCGATCTCACCGGCCTGTTCGGCATCGCATCGCAGGACCGGCCCGAGCTGAAGTACCCGAAGTTCGTCGCGGGCACCCACCGCGACCTCGCCGAGGTCGAGTCGGCATCGGCGCCCGACATCTTCGCGGCGCTGCGCGAGCGCGACGTGCTGCTGCACCACCCGTACGACTCGTTCTCGACCTCCGTGCAGGCCTTCCTGGAGCAGGCCGCGGCCGACCCTGACGTCCTCGCGATCAAGCAGACGCTTTACCGGACCTCGGGTGACTCACCCATAGTCGACGCCCTGATCGACGCCGCCGAGTCGGGCAAGCAGGTGCTGGTCCTGGTCGAGATCAAGGCCCGCTTCGACGAGCAGGCCAACATCAAGTGGGCGCGCAAGCTGGAGGAGTCCGGCTGCCATGTCGTGTACGGCCTGGTCGGCCTGAAGACCCACTGCAAGCTGTCGCTGGTGGTCCGCCAGGAAGGCGAGATCCTGCGCCGCTACTCGCACGTCGGCACCGGCAACTACCACCCGAAGACCGCCCGCCTCTACGAGGACCTCGGGCTGCTCACGGCCGACCCGCAGGTCGGCGCGGATCTGTCGGACCTCTTCAACCGGCTGTCCGGCTACTCGCGCCGGGAGACCTATCGCAGGCTGCTGGTCGCGCCGAGGTCATTGCGCGACGGACTGGTCTCGCGGATCAACAAGGAGACCGCCCACCACAAGGCCGGCCGTCCCGCGTACGTGCGGATCAAGGTCAACTCCATGGTGGACGAGGCGATCATCGACGCCCTCTACCGCGCCTCGCAGGCCGGAGTCCCGGTGGACATCTGGGTGCGCGGCATCTGCGCGGTACGCCCCGGTGTCCCGGGCATGTCGGACAACATCCGGGTCCGCTCGATCCTCGGACGGTTCCTCGAACACTCCAGGGTCTTCGCCTTCGGCAACGGCGGCGAACCCGAGGTGTGGATAGGCAGCGCCGACATGATGCACCGCAACCTCGACCGCCGTATCGAGGCACTCGTCCGGGTCACCGACCCGGCTCACCGCGCGGCGCTGAACCGGCTGCTGGAGACCGGCATGTCCGAGACCACCTCGTCCTGGCACCTCGGCCCGGACGGAGACTGGACCCGGCACTCCACGGACGCGGACGGCCATCCGCTGCGGAACGTACAGGAATCGCTCATCGACGCGCGGAGGCGCCGGCGTGCACAGCCCTGACCTTCCCCTGGTGCCGCGGGGGACCGGCGCCGACCAGGTCCTGGCGGGATATCTGCACGCGCAGGCCGGGGGTTTCCTGCGCAGTCTGCGGTCCCATCGCGAGAGCGGTGCCGACGCGGAGGGCGCGGAGCAGGCCGCCCGGGCGCTGCGCCGCACCTCCCGCCGCATCTGCGGGGCGCTGCACACCTACCGGGCGCTGGTCGAGCCCGCCTGGGCCGACCAGTTGCGGACGGAGCTGGCCTGGCTGTCCGGGATGCTCGCCCAGGAGCACGCCTGCACGTCCAGGCTCGCCCGGCTGCTCGACGCCCTGTCGCGCCTGTCCGGCGCGACGGGGCCCGGTGCGGGCGGGGTACCGCACCCCACCCGTGCGGAGCAGGACCCCAGCGGCGCGGGGGCCGCTGGGACCGGAGCCCAGGGGGCGGAAGCCCGGGCTGCGGAGGCTCAGGGAGTGGCAGGTCACGGAGTGGGGGCGCACAGGGGAGGCACCGGAGCGCGCGGAGCGCTCACCGTCGGTGCCGCACGAGCCGGAGCGCTGCTGGAGCGGCAGCTCACCCTGAGCCGGACCCGCGCCCACTCCGCGGCCTTGCAGGCGCTGGGCTCTTCGCGGTTCCACGCGGTCGCCGACGCGGTGGCGCTGCTCGCGTCCGAGGTCCCGCTCTCCGGCGCCGCCGCCGCACCGGCCGAGACTCTCGACCCACACGCGGATGCCACGGAGCGGAAGCTGCTGGACGCCGTGGCCATACTGCCGCTGACACGGGCCGCCCACCCGTACAACGCCGAAGCACTGGTGCACGGCCTGGCGAAGGTCCCTGCCGAAGAGGTCCAGGACGCCCCCTGGCACCAGGTCCGGGTGCTGCTGCGGCTGCACCGGTACGCACAAGAGGTCAGGGCCTTGGTGCCGGCCTCCGGCGCGGACCCGCTGCTGACCGTCGCCGCACGCGCGCTCGACCGGCACCGGGACGCGGCCGAGGCGGCGGCCGCCGCGGCAGCCGCCGCCCGTACCCCCCGAATCGCACCGGCGACCGCCTACGCCCTCGGGGTGCTGCACGCCGACCAGCGGCATGAGGTCGAGGCGGCGCGTTTCACCTTCCACCAGGTCTGGCAGGAGGTGTCGCACGGCCCCGCGGACTCCCGGGGCAGCCGGACGGTGACCGCCCCATGACCGGCATGGGCCCAGGTGGCCCCTTGAGCGGTGCGGGCGGCGAGGTCATCCGCGCTGCGGGGTGCGTGCTGTGGCGCCACGCCATCGTCGCCGGTCACGAGTCGGGCGGCATCGAGATCTGCCTGGTGCACCGGCCGCGCTACGACGACTGGTCGCACCCCAAGGGGAAGCTGAAGCGTTCGGAGGACCCGCTCGCCGGCGCCCTGCGTGAGGTGCTGGAGGAGACCGGCCACCACTGCACCCCCGGCCCGCGGCTGCCCACGATCCACTACCTGGTGAACGGGCGGCCCAAGGAGGTCAGCTACTGGGCCGCCGAGGCGCACACCCCCGGGCACTTCGTCCCGGACAAGGAAGTCGACCGCATCGTCTGGCTGCCGCCCGACGCGGCACACGCCCGGCTCACCCAGCCGCGGGACCGCCGACTGCTGGACGCCCTCATCTCAGTACGCGGGATTTCCGGGCCATTCGGCAGACATCCCTAGCAAAGGGATGTTTCACCGCCGCTGCGAGCGGGCACGGCGTCGCGGACGCCACCAGACGCCACCAGACGCCACCAGACGCCACCAGACGCCACCAGACGCCACCAGACGATCACCGGCTATCCGATCACCACGTACACGACGTGCACCCCCGCCCGGACATCAAGAACTCCCCCGCCCGTCAGGGTTCACCTCCCGTTCACTCTCCCCCGTCGGCCGCTTCACCTGATCTGCCTAATTTCGGGCCTACGAGGTGACCGGCACAGTGCCGGACCACCCACCCCGACGCGCGCCGCCGTAGAACGTCACCGTCACCCGAGACGGCGTCCCGACCGGCGCTCCTGGAAGGAACACCCGAAAGTGAAGCTTCAGCGCAACAACGGGCTTCGCGCCACCGCGCTCGCTGCCCTCGCGGTCTCCGGCGCCCTGGTCCTCACGGCGTGCGGCTCGGACGACAACACTGGCGGCACCACCGGCGGCACCGGTGACGCGAGCAAGGCTGCTTCCAACATCAAGTGCGACGACGCCAAGGGCCAGCTGATGGCTTCCGGCTCCAGCGCCCAGAAGAACGCCATGGACCTCTGGGTCAAGAACTACATGGCCGCCTGCACCGGCGCCCAGGTCAACTACAAGTCCTCCTCCTCCGGCGAGGGCATCGTCGCGTTCAACCAGGGCACCGTGGGCTTCGCCGGCTCCGACTCCGCGCTGAAGCCGGAAGAGGTCGCCGAGTCCAAGAAGGTCTGCACCGGCGGCACCGGCATCAACCTGCCGATGGTCGGCGGCCCGATCGCCATCGGCTACAACCTGCCCGGTGTCGACAGCCTGGTCCTGGACGCCCCGACCCTCGCCAAGATCTTCGACACGAAGATCAAGAAGTGGGACGACCCGGCGGTCGCCAAGCTCAACCCGGGCGTCACGCTCCCGAGTACCCCGATCCAGCCCTTCCACCGCTCCGAGGACTCCGGCACCACCCAGAACCTGGGCAAGTACCTGAGCAAGGCCGCCCCGGACGCCTGGAAGTACGAGCCCGAGAAGAAGTGGCCCGCCCCCGGCGGCCAGGCCGCGTCCGGCTCCTCCGGTGTCGCGGCCCAGGTCAAGTCGGTCGCCGGCTCCATCGGCTACTTCGAACTGTCCTACGCCACCTCCCAGTCCATCCCGACCGTCGACCTCAACACCGGCGCCGGCGCCCCGGTGCAGGCCACCCCGGAGAACGCCTCCAAGGCGATTGCCGCCGCCAAGATCGACGGCACCGGCAAGGACCTCGCCCTGAAGCTGGACTACGCCACCAAGGCCGAGGGCGCCTACCCGCTCGTCCTCGTGACCTACGAGATCGTCTGCGACAAGGGCAACAAGCCCGACACCCTGGGCGCGGTCAAGTCCTTCCTGACCTACACCGCGTCCGACGAGGGCCAGAAGCTGCTCTCCGAGGCGGGCTACGCCCCGATCCCGCAGGAGATCAACGCCAAGGTCCGCGAGACCGTCGCCGGTCTCCAGTAAGACCCGGCACAAAGTCGCCGGCGGCCGGCCAGGCCCGACCGGGCCTGGCCGGCCGCCGCCGACACCATCCGGTGCACCGCCGCCAGGGGACCCGCAAACCACGGACCTCCCCCACCCAGACCGGAAAGAACATGGCTTCCACGACACCCATAGAGACACCGCCGGCCAAGCCGGCCGCCTCGCGCCGGGCCACTTCGACCGGCCGCGCGGGCGACAAGGTCTTCCTGGGCCTCTCCCGGGGCTCAGGCATTCTGCTGCTTGTGATCATGGCATCCATCGCCGTGTTCCTCGCCTACCGTGCCTCCCTCGCGATCTCGAAGGACGAAGGCAACTTCTTCACCACCTTCGACTGGAACCCGGCCGGCAACCCGCCGGTCTTCGGCATCGCCGTCCTGCTCTTCGGCACGATCGTCAGCTCGATCATCGCGATGGCCATCGCGGTCCCGATCGCCGTCGGCATCGCGCTGTTCATCTCCCACTACGCTCCGCGCCGCCTCGCCGCGCCGCTCGCCTACGTGGTCGACCTGCTGGCCGCGGTGCCCTCGATCATCTACGGCATCTGGGGCGCCCTCTTCCTGGTGCCTTACCTGGAGGGCCTGAACCTCTGGCTGGACGAGTACCTCGGCTGGACCTACATCTTCGAGAAGACCGAGATCGGCGTGCCCCGCTCGCTGTTCACCGTGGGCATCCTGCTGGCGATCATGATCCTGCCGATCGTGACCAGCGTCAGCCGCGAGGTCTTCCTCCAGGTCCCGCGGATGAACGAGGAAGCCGCGCTGGCCCTCGGCGCCACCCGCTGGGAGGTCATCCGGATGTCGGTGCTGCCGTTCGGCCGCTCCGGCGTGATCTCCGCCTCGATGCTGGGCCTCGGCCGCGCGCTCGGCGAGACGATGGCCGTCGCGACCGTGCTGTCCCCGAGCTTCCTGATCTCGCTGCACATCCTGAACCCGGGCGGCGGTACGTTCGCCCAGAACATCGCAGCGAAGTTCGACGAGGCCAATGAGTTCGGACGCGACGCGCTGATCGCCTCCGGCCTGGTCCTCTTCGTCCTCACCCTGCTGGTCAACGGCGCCGCACGCATGATCATCGCGCGGCGCAAGGAGTACTCGGGGGCGAACGCCTGATGAGCAACACCGCCATAAAGGACGCCCGCCCCGCCGACGCCGAGCGCGGCACCGGCCTCAGCCGCCGCGGACTGCCCCGCTGGTCCCAGCCCGCCTTCGCCGTCCTGGCCGTCGCGCTCGGCGTCGGCATCGGCGCGGTCGCCGGCCTGGAGAGCAAGGTGCAGTGGGGCCTGATCGCCGCACTGCTGTTCCTGGCGATCTCGTATGTCGCCACCACGGTGGTCGAGAACGCCCGGCAGGCCAAGGACCGGCTCGCCACCAGCATCGTCTGGGTCTGCTTCGTACTCGCCGTGATCCCGCTGCTCTCGCTGATCTGGGTCACTCTCAGCCGCGGCCTCAAGGCACTCGACGGCTACTTCCTCAGCCACTCGATGGCCGGAGTGCCCGGCTTCGAGGAGGGCGGCGGTGTCTATCACGCCATCATCGGCACCCTGGAGCAGGTCGGCCTGGCCACCCTGATCGCCGTGCCGATCGGCCTGATGACCGCGATCTACCTGGTCGAGTACGGTCGGGGCGCGCTCGCCAAGGCCGTCACCTTCTTCGTGGACGTCATGACGGGCATCCCGTCGATCGTCGCCGGACTCTTCATCCTGTCGATCATGCTGCTGGCGGATCTGAAGCCGTCCGGATTCATGGGCTCGCTGGCCCTGACCATCCTGATGATCCCGGTCGTGGTCCGCTCCACCGAGGAGATGCTCAAGCTCGTCCCCAACGAGCTGCGTGAAGCCTCGCTGGCCCTCGGCGTCCCGAAGTACCGCACGATCCTCAAGGTGGTCATCCCCACCGCGGTCGGCGGAATCACCACCGGCGTGATGCTCGCCATCGCCCGTATCGCCGGTGAGACCGCCCCGATCATGCTGCTCGTCTTCGGTAACCAGCTGATCAACAACAACCCGTTCGAAGGCGCCCAGTCCTCGCTCCCCTACTACATCTGGGAGCAGTACCGGGTCGGCAGCGAGGCGTCGTACGACCGCGCCTGGGCCGCCGCCCTGGTACTGATCGCCTTCGTCATGCTCCTCAACCTGGTGGCCCGCGGCATCGCCCGCTGGAAGGCCCCGAAGACCGGCCGCTGACGCGGCGATCTGGAAGTGATCTCTCATGGCCAAGCGAATTGACGTCAGCGGACTGTCCGCCTTCTACGGCTCCCACAAGGCGATCGAGGACATCTCGATGACCGTGGAGCCCCGCTCGGTGACCGCCTTCATCGGCCCCTCCGGCTGCGGCAAGTCCACCTTCCTGCGCACCCTGAACCGTATGCACGAGGTCACCCCCGGTGGCCGCGTCGAGGGCAAGGTGATGCTGGACGACGAGAACCTCTACGGCTCCGGTGTCGACCCGGTCGCCGTACGCCGCACCGTCGGCATGGTGTTCCAGCGGCCCAACCCGTTCCCGACCATGTCGATCTTCGACAACGTGGCGGCGGGCCTGCGGCTCAACGGCAAGTACAACAAGCGCCGACTCAGCGACATCGTGGAGCGCTCGCTCAAGGGCGCCAACCTCTGGAACGAGGTCAAGGACCGCCTCAACAAGCCCGGCTCCGGTCTCTCCGGCGGCCAGCAGCAGCGCCTGTGCATCGCCCGCGCCATCGCGGTCGAGCCGGACGTGCTGCTGATGGACGAGCCCTGCTCGGCGCTGGACCCGATCTCGACGCTCGCCATCGAGGACCTGATCGGCGAGCTGAAGGAGCGCTTCACGATCGTCATCGTGACGCACAACATGCAGCAGGCGGCGCGAGTGTCGGACCGTACGGCGTTCTTCAACCTGGCGGCTGTCGGGCAGCCGGGCCGGCTGATCGAGATAGACGAGACCGAGCGGATCTTCTCGAACCCGTCGGTCCAGGCAACGGAGGACTACATCTCGGGCCGCTTCGGATAGGCCGGTCCCCGCAGGTCTGCCTCGCGGTGCTGCATGGCGGTGCCACCACGGGGCAAAACAGTCGGCCCCCCTCTCCTGGGAGAGGGGGGCCGACTCCTTGCTGTGATCCGGGACTGTGTGATCCGGGCCTCGGTCTGGGTCTCGGAGCCTTCCAGAGCGCCGGCGCGGGCGGACAGCGCTGCTCCCGAAGCCCCGGACAGGACCTGGTAGGACCTAGCCGAACGCCAGGTTCACCACCCAGAAGCTGAGCGCCGCCACACCCGCCGCCGCCGGCATCGTGATGAACCAGCCGAGCACGATGTTCTTCGCGACGCCCCAGCGCACCGCGTTGACCCGCTTCGTCGCACCGACGCCCATGATCGCGGAGGTGATGACGTGCGTGGTCGAGATCGGCGCGTGGAACAGGAACGCGGAGCCGAACATGATCGACGCCCCCGTGGTCTCCGCGGCGAACCCCTGCGGCGGATCAAGCTCGATGATCTTCCGACCCAGGGTACGCATGATGCGCCAGCCGCCCGCGTACGTACCCAGGGACAGCATCACAGCGCAGACGATCTTCACCCAGACCGGGATGGGGTCACCGAAGTCCTCGACATCGGCGATGACCAGGGCCATCACCACGATGCCCATCGTCTTCTGGGCGTCCTGGAGCCCGTGGCCGAGGGCCATACCGGCGGCGGACACCGTCTGGGCTATACGGAAACCGCGCTTCGCCTTGTGCGGGTTCGCCTTGCGGAACATCCACATGATCGCGCACATCACCAGATAGCCCGCGAGCAGACCCACCAGCGGTGACACGAACATCGGGATGACGACCTTGTCGACCACCCCGCCCCAGATCACTTCCGTGCCGCCCGCCAGGGCCGCGCCCACCATGCCGCCGAACAGCGCGTGCGAGGACGAGGACGGCAGGCCGAAGTACCAGGTGACCAGGTTCCAGATGATCGCGCCGACCAGCGCGGCGAAGAGGATGCCCATACCGCGGTCGCCCTTGGGCGTCGCGATCAGGCCCTCGCTGACGGTCTTGGCGACCCCGCTGCCGAAGAACGCACCGGCGAGGTTCATCACCGCGGCCATCGCGAGCGCGGCCTTGGGTGTCAGCGCGCGGGTGGAAACCGACGTCGCGATGGCGTTCGCGGAGTCGTGGAATCCGTTCGTATACGTGAAGAAGAGCGCGACGCCGATGGTCACGACCAGGGCAAAGGTGTCCACGAAGCCTCAGGACTCCTTGACCGCGATGGTCTCCACCGTGTTGGCCACGTGCTCGAAGGCGTCCGCGGCCTCTTCCAGGACGTCCACGATCTGCTTCAGCTTGAGCACCTCGATGGCGTCGTACTTGCCGTTGAAAAGGTGCGCGAGCAACTTGCGGTGGATCTGGTCGGCTTGGTTCTCAAGGCGGTTGACCTCGATCCAGTACTCGGTGAGGTTGTCCATCGTCCGCAGATGCGGCATGGCCTCCGCCGTCAGCTCAGCGGCCCGGGCCAGCACCTCGATCTGCTGCTCGACACCCTTCGGCAGCTCCTCGATGTTGTAGAGGACGACCAGGTCGACGGCCTCCTCCATGAAGTCCATGATGTCGTCCAGCGACGAGGCGAGGGAGTAGATGTCCTCGCGGTCGAATGGCGTGATGAACGAGGAGTTCAGCTGGTGGAAGATAGCGTGGGTGGCGTCGTCCCCCGCGTGTTCCGCGGCCCGCATGCGCTCGGCGATCTCGACCCGGGCGGGTCCATCCGCCCCAAGCAGTTCCATCAGGAGCTTGGAGCCCGTGACGATGTTGTCCGCGGAAGCGGCGAACATGTCGTAGAAGCTCGTCTCCCTGGGGGTCAGACGAAATCGCACGTGGGTTCCTCGGGGTGCTGGGTTTGGGTCAGGCTGATGCTAGGCGCATCACCCGGCCACGGCTAAACGGCCTTCCTTCAGTGTGGCCCATCGGGCACTGTGATCAGCACAGGGCCCTGCCGCAACCAGCAGGGATCGGTACCATATACCCGCGAGGGGTATATCGGACAGGACGCCCAAGGGACTTCGGGAGCACGCGATGACGACCACGGACACGGCCTCGGGCCCGACGTCAGCCTCGAACGCGCACTCGCACACAGACGCGGGCGCGAAAACGGCTTCGGACCGGCCGCCGGCCTCGGACCCCGCCTCGGACGACACCGCGCAGCCGACCGCCGCGCACACCCCGGCCACCATCCACGAGCACGGCGTGCACGGCTACCACGAGCAGAAGGACGAGCACCTGAAGCGACTGCGTCGCATCGAAGGCCAGGTCCGCGGCCTCCAGCGCATGGTGGCGGAGGACACGTACTGCATCGACATACTCACCCAGGTCTCCGCCTCGACCAAGGCGCTCCAGTCCTTCGCGCTCCAGCTCCTGGAGGAGCACCTGCGCCACTGCGTCGCCGATGCGGCGCTCAAGGGCGGGGACGAGATCGACGCGAAGGTCGAAGAAGCCACGAAGGCCATCGCCCGCATGATGCGGACCTGAACGGGGGCGGTCAGCGGCCGCCGGCCTCCGCCGGGGGGCAAGGAATGCCCGCGACGGCCGGTACGGCGACGTTGAGCACCTCGTCGATACGGTCGGAGCTGAGCCGCTCCCCGTCCGCGGCCGACGCGGCGATCATCAGCTCACCGCACAGCTCGATCTCGGCGAGAGCCACGTGGTCCTGGACTGTCGGCGTACTGGGCGGAGCCACGTGCTTTCACCTCTTCCAGCCGGTGTCGGCTTCCAGCGTAGGGAGCGGAGCCCCCGACCCGCATGGCACGTCCGGACCATTTACCGACCTACCCGAATCGCGGGACGTTCCACTCCTGCCCGTTAAGCGGTTTATAGGACCCGTGGGTTCGATGTTCGCTATACACGGACCCGCCCCGTGTACAGGTCCCGACGAGCCGGAAGCTCCACGAGGACCGGCGCCCCGAACTCATACAGCAGCGTCGTAGACGAAACGGCGACCGTACGGCCCTGGTTGGTGAAGCTGAACTGATGGCGCACCTTCCGCAGTCGCCCGGCGTCATCGACATAGGCGTCGAAAGGAACGGCGTCCTCCGTGAACCCCTTCGCCGCGGCGGCCAGCGCGCCCCGCACCGTGGGCGAGGCGGCCTTCGCCGCGGCGCCGATGTCGGCGACACCGCGGTAGTGCGTGACCTCGACACCAGCGAGGTCCACCCGGGCCACGTAGTCCACCGTCCGCACCCCCCGCAGCAGTTCGGCCGCCGCTGCGGGGTCGGTGGCACCGCCGGTGACCAGGTTGCCGTCCTTGAGGGTGGTGATGTCGACCCGCACCCATTTGCCCGGCGGCACTCCGGCGCCCCGGTCCTTCATGTACAACGCACCGGGCGCGAGCAGCTCGGTGACCGGCAGGTGCTCATCGCTGCCCGCAGGGTCCTTCGGCAGCACGACCCGCAGTCGGCCCATTCCCCGCCGGAAGTCATAGCCGCCATCCCCGCGGATGGTCACCCGGGTGCCCCCCGCGGCCATCTCCATGGAGGTGCGGGCCTTGGAGGTGCCGTGCTGGGCGAGCACGTCGGCGGCGTTCCGCACAGCGGCCGTGAGGTCGCCGGTCGGCCGGGCGTCGGCCACCGCGTCACCCCCGCCGGAACAACCCGTCGCCGCGACCATCCCCACCCCTGCGCCCACCATGGCGGCGAAGGCACACGCCCCGCCCCTGAGCCTGTGCAGCACCACCATCGCCGGCATCCCTTCCTGGACCCACCCGCCCGGGATAACGACGGCCACCGGGGGGCCGTCACGGCAAGTACCGTGTGGTCCGTGGATCGGGAGCACCGGGAACATTCAACGGACACAGCCGAGCGTGGCTCGTTCTGTGTGGCTCGGTGCAGCTGTGGCTGGCGGGGGCCGGCCCGCCGTTCCCGTGACCGCGCCAGGACCGACGCGCAGGAGCACGAGACGGATCCGGGAACGGTGGTGTAGGCAGCGGGAACGGCGGTGCAGGGGTGTAGCGGTCGGCAGCGATCCGGGCGGGGACCGGGCCGGTCCTGCGTCGGTCAGGCGGCCAGCCCGGTCTCGTGCCGCTCCAGTTCCTGGTCGCGCTCATGCTCCCGCTGTCGGCTCCGCGCGACGGCACGCCGCGACCGTACGAGCCACCCGGCCCGTCCGGAGCGGGCGAGCGCCGCCAGCGGCGGGTTCAGCAGCGCGAGCGCCAGCGGGGCGAACAGCAGGGTGACCGCCGTACCGAGCGCGAACCCGCCCACCACGTCGGTCGGATAGTGACCACCCAGATAGACCCGGGAGCACCCTTCCACCAGCGCCAGCCCGATCGCGGCGAGCCCGATCCGCCGGTGGGCCATGAACAGCCCGACCCCCAGGGCCATCGCCATGGTGGCGTGGTCACTGACGAAGGAGAAACCGGTCTCGCCGCCCACCAGGACCTCGATGCCCTGGTGCTCGCGGAAGGGACGGGGCCGTTCCACGAAGTCCCGGATCGGGATGTTGACCAGCAGGGCCGCACCGGCCGCGAACGGTGTCCACACCAGGGCGGCCAGCGCCGCGCCGGCCTCCCGGTCGTCCCCCAACCGGCGCACGGTCCACCAGCACCAGAGCATCAGCAGGACGATGGCCGTGATGATCCCGTACTGCCCGGCGAACTCCACGGCACGGTTGAACCAGGGCGGTGCCGAGCTTGCCAGGCCATTGATGTCATGGAACAGGCTGACGTCGGGATTCGTCCCTTCGCGTCCGAGTCCAGCCATGTGTCGCGGCCCCTTGCCTGTTGCCTGACGTACTGCGCCGCCTGGGGAAACGACCCGCTTCGCGGGCGCGTTCCGCTCATTGCGGATCTCCACGGAACGATCACCGCGACGTTATCGAAGAGTGATGGGCGGTCGCACCCCAGGGCCTCGGCTTCACTCAGGGTCCACGCCCCCGACACCCCGTCAGGTCCCTGTCACCGTCCGCCCCCTGTGGTGGGAAGCGCCGCGGCACCCTCCTCCGTGACCCTGGTCGCGCCGAAGTAGTCGGGCGTGTCGATCTTGTCGAAGCGGATCACAGCCCCGGTGAAGGGGGCGTTGATCATATAGCCGCCGCCGACATAGAGGCCGACATGCCGGATCGCACGCGAGTTGCCGAGATCGTCCGAGAAGAACACCAGGTCGCCCGGCAGCAGTTCATCGCGCGAAGGATGCGGACCCGCGTTGTACTGGTCGTTGGCGACACGCGGCAGCTCGATCTCCACGGTGCGGTACGCCGCTTGCGTCAGCCCCGAGCAGTCGAAGCGCCCGTTCTGCTCCGGCGTCCCGTTGCCGCCCCACAGATACGGCGTCCCGAGCCTGCTCTGCGCGAAGTCGATCGCGGCCGCCGCCTGCCGCGACGGCTGAAGCCGCCCGACCGGCCTGGCGAAGCTCGCCTCCAGAGCCCGGATGATCTTGACGTAGTTCTGGGTCTCCCGGATACGAGGGACCCCGCCCGCCTTGATGACGCGGTCGGCACCCGCGTTGTAGGCGGCCAGCATGTTGGCCGTCGGATCGCCCGGCACCGATTTGACGTACCCCGCGAGCTCGCAGTCGTACGACGCGGCGGACGCGATCGCGTCCGCCGGATCCCAGATGTCGCGGTCGCCGTCTCCGTCCCCGTCGACACCGTGCGCCGCCCACGTACTGGGGAGGAACTGCGCCATCCCGCGCGCGTCGGCGTGGCTGACCGCCTTCGGGTTCCAACCGCTCTCCTGGTACAACTGCGCTGCCAGCAGCGCGGGATTGACGGCAGGGCAGAGCGTCCCCCACCGCTGCACCATCGAGTGGTACACGGCCGGTACGGCGCCCTTGACCAGCGCGACCGGCCGCCCGCCCTGCTGGGTCCCCATCAGCCCGGCCGCCGCCGAGTACGTCCCCACGACGAGCAGCGCGACGAAGCCCAGGCACAGCCCGAGCCCGGCACCGGTGGCCATCCATACTTTGCGCACCCTTCAACAGTGCCTTATCGAACGGGCCCTGACACCCCATTCGAATGTCCGACGGCCGACCACGTCGCGACGGCGAGCACGGCATCGGACCCGCCGGACCACCGACCACCCGACTGCCGGACCACCGCGTCGGGGAGCACCAACCGCACCTGGGGTCACCGCCCCCGAGCCCCTGGCACCACCCGGTTACCCGCAGGTAGCGTGCGGGGTGCACCCATCGCGGAGTCACAGCGGACGAGCAGGAGAGGCAGCCCGTCATGGCGGAACCCGAGGCGTTCTACGAGCGGATCTCCGAGAACCGCTTCACGGCGACCGAGCACACCCGAGGCCCCTGGGACGCGCACGCCCAGCACGCCGGACCGCCCGCGGCCCTGCTGGGGCGGGCCATGGAGGAGCGGCCGGGGGCACGCTCCGACATGCGGCTCGCGCGAGTGACGTACGAGATCGTGAAGCCGGTGCCGATGCGGCCGCTCGAAGTGAGCGTGCACGTGCTGCGCTCGGGCCGCAGTGTGGAACTCGTGGAGGCCTCCCTCACCCCCGAGGGCGGGACACCGGTGATGCTGGCCCGGGCACTGCGGGTGCGCACCCTGCAGGAGCCCGGCCCCGCGGTCGCGGACGGTGCTCAGCTGCCATCCCCGGGCGAGACCGCCGACACCCCCTTCTTCTCGGTGCCGTGGGACATCGGCTACCACACCTCCATGGAGACCCGCTTCACCGAGGGGACCTTCCGCGCACCGGGACCCGGCACCTGCTGGATGCGGATGCGCCTGCCCCTCGTCGCGGGCGAGGAGACCCGCCCCCTGGACCGCGTACTCGTCGCAGCCGACTCCGGGAACGGCATCAGCAACGTCCTGGACTTCAACCGGCACGTCTTCGTCAACGCCGACCTGACGGTCCATCTGCACCGCCACCCGGTGGGCGAATGGGTGTCCGTCGAGGCCCGAACAAGCGTGGACCCGGCCGGAATCGGCCTCGCGGACTCCCGCCTGCACGACGAGAAGGGGCCCATAGGACGCGGCGCCCAGAGTCTTTTCGTGGCATCTCGACAGACCTGAATCTGACGCTCCGTAGCGCTCCGGAGTCGTAGCGCGGCGATTCCAGAAGCCCGGACACCCCTGAACAGGATCGCGCCGAACCCCCCAAACCAAGCCATGACCAGGCAGTTGACGAAGTAACAAAGTTCTCCGGCCCGCCACTGTGACCCGGACCGCACTCCACTACCCTGTGTCACGCAGCCAGGAAGGCTGTGAACCATCCCGCCGACGACCAACGGCGGGCAGCACCACAGGAGAGCACATGAGCAACGCAGGAAACGTGGGGGAGAAGATGCGCCGGGCCGGCGACTCCGGGGGAACGATCGCCGCGCTGATCGTCATCTCACTCATCGCCATATCCATGGCCCTGCTCGGACTGCTTGCCATCCGAGCCTGAGCTGACACCCCGGCAGGGCGGGCCACGGCAGCGTGCCGACGGCCCGCCCTGCCGCATGGGTGCCGCACCGCCCCTCGCCGCCCCGCACCCCGACCACATGCCGGCCGCACCGGCACTCTTGACGCTTTGACACCTTAAGTGTCTAAACGACAGTCATTGCCCGAAGTCACCCTCCGTGATACACAGAGTGCCCATACGGGTACTCGCGCCTGAATCACACCAGCGCCGCCGCAGGTCAGCGCGATCGGTTCGGTCACCTGTGCGGGGATCGGGTAAAGAGACCAACCAAGTCGGCGCACGATACCGGTTTCATCAGCGAAGATAGAGCGTGACCCATGCCGAGTGGCAAGGGCGTCTAACTACCCGACAGGGGCGGTGAGTTACATGATCCTGGCAGCCGAGAAAGGTGACATCACCACCATCATCGGTGGAATCGCCCCGAACTGGGGCCCCTTCGGAACTCTGGGAAACGAAGCTCGCGTGATGATCGAGGTCGTGATGGCGGTCGCCATCCTGCTGTGCCTGGGCATCGCGGTATGGGGGGCGGCCAAGCAGCGCATCGGCGCGACCGCGCTACGCGACACCTTCAGCGCGGAACAAGGCAAGGGCCTGATCGTCGCCGGTCTGACGGGCGTCTTCATCATCGGTTCCCTGGGAACCCTCTTCACCATCGTGTACGGAATGGCCGTCTGACCCTCCATCACTCAACTCATCCCCCACCCCGATCCCAGCTTTCCCACCCTTCACCCCATCATTTCGCCACCACACCATCCGCCCGTCGCACCCACCGACAGAGGTTGCGTCCCCCTGATGTCGAGTCATCACACCGCGCCCGCGCGGACACCAGCACGGCTACCTTCGTATGACGGCCCCGGCCACGAAGGTGCGCACCGCTGGCACGAGGACCTCTGGCGAGGGGGCCACCGACACGGACACGACAGCGAAGGCACGGCACCGCAGACGGCTGAGGGGGCGTACGCGGCATGAACTTCGACGACGGGCACGACGAGTTCGACACGGACGTGGGCGGCACGGGCCAGACCCGCACACGGCTCCCTGAGACCATCACGGTCTCCGATGTCTACGGGGGCGCCCGGCGCCCCATGCGGAACTCCCGCTCCCTGGTCACCGCCGCCGGCGTGGTCGTCCTGCTGATCGCCGCCATCGCCTTCGCCAACCGCGGCAACGGCTCCGCCCCCGCGTCGGACAGCGCCCGGCAGGCCCGCACCGCCGCCCCGACCGCGGCCACCGGGGTGCGGCCCGTGGCCGGGAAGGACGGCGAGATCCCCAAGGGGTACGCCCACGACGAGCAGGGGGCGCAGAGCGCGGCGTCCAACTTCGCCGTCGCACTCGGTTCAGCCGACATGTTCCAGCGCGAGAGCCGGCACCGCATCGTCGACGCTGTCTACACCCCGCAGGCGGCAGCTGCGCTCAAGGACCCCCAGGACAACGCGTACTCCGCCGCCTTTCTGGCCAAGCTCGGCCTCGATCCGGACGGCGACGCCCCCGAAGGCAGCACCTTCGTGTCCCGGACCATTCCCGTCGGCACAAAGATCGATTCCTTCTCCGACACCAAGGCCACAGTCTCCGTCTGGTACACCGGCCTCGTCGGCATGGCGGGCGAAGGGTCGAAGGATCCTGTCCGCACCACCTGGAAGACCTGGACCTTCCGACTCCAGTGGACCGGCAACGACTGGAAGGTCGCCGAAGACTCCGAGAAGGAAGGCCCCGCCCCGGTCCCCGGTGACCTCACCGCGTCCGGCTCCGAAGAGATCAGCAAGGCGGTTCAGGAGTTCGGAGGCTTCACCTATGCCCGGTAGTCCGCGCCCTCTTCACCGGCCTCTTCCGCGCCGTGCTGCCCGTACCCGCGCCGCGCGTGTCCTCGCAGTCCTGGCAGGGCTCCAGACCACGGCCATGCTCCTCGCCACCCGAGCCGCGGCTGCGCCCAGCCCATCGCCCACACCCAGCCCTTCCGGAAGCGCCGACGCCTGCCGCTATCTGCGCGGCCACGCCAAGCGCTACTGCGAGCAGGGCCAATCCGCAGACGGGTCCGTAAGCCCCGCGCCGCCGGACCCCACCACGGCCCTCGACCCTCTCGGCTCCCTCGCCCGCGGCTGCGCCGAAGCCGCCGGCTCGATCATCGACGCCCTGTCCAAGGCCGTGAAGTCCACCGCGGAAGTGGACTTCACCAACAGCACCTTCCTCGCCCAGTACGCCATCGTCTTCGCCGCCTCCACCTTCCTCACCCTCCTCCTCTGGCTGCTGGCCGTCGCCAAACGCGCCATCCGCGGCGTCCCGCTCATGACCGCCATGTCCGAGGCCATCGGGTTCCTCTGGCTCACCGTCCTCGCCTCCGCGTTCACACCGCTGGTCCTCTACACACTCGTCTCGGCCACCGATGCCGTCACCGCCGTCATCGCATCCGGCACCGGCGGCCAGACCGACGTGTTCTTCGGCAGCTTCAAGCAGGCACTCGACAAGGGCGACTCCATCGGCGGCGGCCCGATCATGCTGATCATCGTGTCGCTCGTGACCGTACTCGCGGCCGGCGTGCTCTACCTGGAGCTGTTCATCCGCGCCGTACTGCTCTACGTCGGCGCGCTGCTCGGCGTCGTCGTCTACTCCGGGCTCGTCGACAAGAACCTCTGGGGACACGTACGCCGCTGGGCCGGGATCATGATCGCGGTGATTCTCGTCAAGCCGGTCGTCATCATCGTGCTCGGGCTCGCCGGAGCCCTCTCCGGCGACGACGGCCCGAACTCCTTCTCCGCCGTCGTCACCGGCCTCTCGATCATCCTGCTGGCGATCTTCGCCTCAGCCATGATCTACCGCTTCGTGCCGGGCTTCGGCGACGAGATCGCCGCCTCCCGCAACAACCGCATCCAGAACAGCGCGGAAAGCAAGGCCGCCGCCGTCATCAGCTCCCCCGCCGCCCTCGTCTCCCAGGGCATCAAGACCCACAGCAGCCGCAGCCACCAGCAGGGCGACCCGTCCGGCAGCGGCACGCGCCCCGCCGGATCCGTCGCCGGCGGGGTGACCGCACACGGCGCACGGGGTGCCGGCGTAGGGACGTCCGCCGCACCCGCACCCCGTAGCGGCGGCGGATCGGGCACAAGCACCAGCACCCCGCACAGCCACCGCAAGAGCACCGGCTCAGGCACCAGCACAGGAACCACAGGAGGTGGAGGGCGTTGACGACGCAGTCGCAGCCCATCGCGCCCCGCCGCACGTATCTCATCGGCCGGGCACGGCCGAACGCGATCGTCGGCAAGAACCGCGAGACCGGCGAGATCGCCCTGATCATCGCCGGCGCGTTCCTCGGCATGATGAGCGGACTGCTGGTCCCCGTCCTGTCCCTGCGGATCGTGCTCCTCACCGGCTTCCCGCTGCTGGCGCTCGCCGCCGTGTACGTCCCGTACAAACAGCGCACCTTCTACCGCTGGTTCGAGATCAACCGCAGCTACAAGCGCACCCTTCGCCAGGGCACCCGCTACCGCTCCGTCGCCATGGAGGCCGGCACCCGATTCGACGGCCGCGAGATCGAGATCGGACTGCCGCCCGGCATCGGCCGGATCAACTGGCTCGCCGCGCCCTTCGGCCCGGACGAGATCGCCGTACTCCTGCACGCCGACCGCCGCACCGTCACCGCGGCCATCGAGATCGAGGGCCCAGGCGTCGGGCTCCGCGACAGCGAAGACCAGGAAGCCCTGGTAGACCGCTTCGGCACCCTGCTCAAGCATGTCGCCAACGGCGACGGCTTCGTCACCCGCCTCCAGATGCTCGCCCGCACCCTGCCCGCCGACCCCGACGCCCACGCCAAGGACGTAGCCCAGCGTGGCGACTCCTCCTCCCCCGGCTGGCTCCGCGACTCCTATGACCAGCTCCAGTCCATGGTGTCCACCTCAAGCGAGCAGCACCGGGCCTATCTGGTCGCCTGCATGCACTACGGCCGCGAGCTCGCCGCCGAGGCACACACCATGGCTCGCGCCGCCCGCCAGGCGTCCGGCGCCAAGAAGCTCGACAAGGACGCCGGCCTCGCCGTCGTCATGGCCCGCGAGCTCACCGACATCTGCGCCCGCCTCGCCGAAGCCGACATCCGCGTCCGCCAGCCACTGGGCCAGGCCCGCCTCGCCTCCCTCGTGCACTCCATGTACGACCCCGACCATCCCATCGACCACATCCAGGCGATGACCCAGCGCAACGCCTGGCCCGCCGAACTCGACGCCCTCGAACCGACCTATCTCCAGGCCAAGACCCGCGAGTCCGCCACCCGCGCCCCCTGGTGCCACGCCACCGCCTGGGTGAAGGAATGGCCGATGACCCCAGTCGGCGTCAACTTCCTCGCCCCGCTCCTCGTCCACACCCCTGACGTGATCCGCACCGTCGCGGTCTGCATGGACCTGGAGCCCACCGAGGTCGCCATCGAACGCATGCTGACCGAGAAGACCAACGACGAGGCGGAGGCCAGCCGTGCCGCCAAGATGAACCGCACCATCGACCCCCGCGACCTCGCCGCCCACAGCCGGCTCGACCAGCGGGGTGAAGATCTCGCCAGCGGCGCGGCAGGGGTCAACCTCGTCGGGTACATCACTGTGTCGTCACGCACCCCCGAGGCATTGGCCAGGGACAAGCGCACGATCAGAGCCTCGGCGGGCAAGTCGTATCTCAAGCTGGAGTGGTGCGACCGCGAGCACCACCGGGCCTTTGTGAACACGCTGCCGTTCGCGACCGGTATCCGCCGATAGGGGCCCTGATCCGATGCGAGATCCGCTCACCGCCCTGACCGAGTCCTTCACCGCCTTCCTCTTCGGCAAGGTCGAGACCACCCGACTGCCCGTACGCACCTCGACCGGCCAGGCCCAGGCCGTCTATCTGCCGACCGCCGCGCCCGGACTCGGCGACTCCGGCGTGATCATCGGCCGTGAGGTCTACAGCGGCAAGGGCTACATCTATGACCCCTTCCAGCTCTACGGCCAGCAGCTGCCCGCGCCCCACTGGCTGGTGCTCGGCGAGTCGGGAAACGGCAAATCGGCGCTGGAGAAGACCTACGTACTGCGCCAGCTGCGATTCCGCGACCGTCAGGTCGTCGTACTCGATGCCCAGGGCGAGGACGGCGTCGGCGAATGGAATCTGATCGCCGAACAGCTCGGCATCACCCCGATCCGACTCGACCCCATGGCCGCCCTCGACAGCGGTATCCGTCTCAACCCGCTCGACCCCGCGATCACCACCACGGGCCAGCTCGCACTGCTTCGCACGATCATCGAGGTCGCGATGGGACACGGGCTTGACGAACGGTCGGGCTTCGCCCTCAAGGTCGCCCACTCCTACGTCAACGACACCATCACCGACCGTCAGCCGGTACTGACCGACATCGTCGAACAGCTGCGCCACCCCGAACCGGAGTCGGCGGCGGCCATGAACGTCGCCATAGACGACGTACGGGCCTGGGGTCTGGACGTAGCCCTCGTCCTGGACCGGCTGGTCGACGGTGACCTGCGGGGCATGTTCGACGGACCGACGACGGTCGGCATCGACCTCGACGCCCCCCTGATCGTCTTCGACCTCTCCCATATCGACCGCAACTCCATCGCCATGCCCATCCTGATGGCGATCGTCGGCGTCTGGCTCGAACACACCTGGATCAGGCCCGACCGCAAGAAGCGGATCTTCCTGGTCGAAGAGGCTTGGCACATCATCAACAGTCCCTTCGTCGCACAGCTCTTCCAGCGGCTCCTCAAGTTCGGCCGCAGGCTGGGACTCTCCTTCGTCGCTGTCGTCCACCACCTCAGCGACGTGGTCGACGGGGCGGCGGCCCGGGAGGCGGCGGCGATTCTGAAGATGGCGTCCACCAGAACCATCTATGCCCAGAAGGCCGACGAGGCACGGGCCACCGGGCGGGTGCTCGGACTGCCGCGCTGGGCCGTGGAGATCATTCCGACGCTCACCCCCGGTATCGCGGTATGGGACGTCAACGGAAATGTCCAGGTGGTCAAACACCTGGTCACGGAAGCAGAGCGGCCGCTCGTCTACACGGACCGGGCCATGACCGAGTCCTCAGCCATCGAGCTACCGGAGGACGTACGGGCTGCCGAGTGGGAGACGGAGCAGCGCGCGGCCTTCATCGAACAGCAGCAACGCATCGGTGATTTGTCCGAGTCCTCCGAGTCGACGGTGGCCTGAGCCTATGCCGCGCGAGCTGCCGAGACACGGTGAGAGGCACGAGGAGAGGCACAGGGAAGGGGGCGTCCCGGACGGGCTGCTGGTCGGCCTGCTCGCCTTCCTCATCGGAGTGACCCTGCTCGTCTGGACGGCGACCGGGCTCGCCGGCCTCATCGCCCGCGGCGCGTGGCCGGACGGTGTGGCGTTCACCCGGACCCCGGTCGCCATACGGGCTCTGCTCTCGCAGCCGCACGACCTGGCCGGGGCTTGGCCGGACACCCCGGCGGGTCAGCTCTCCGGATACGGGCTGTTCTGGGGCCTGTTCATCGGCGAGTTGATGGTCCTGGTGGTACTCACCGTGTTTGTGCTCGGGACACTGGCCCGCCTGCGGGCAGTACGGACGGCGAGGCGTACGAAGCCCCTCATGGTCACCGCCCCCACGGTCTCGGTCCCGGAGGTCCAGCCCCTGGCTCAGGCCGAGTCCCTGGCTCAAGCCCAGGTCCAGGAGCAAACCCAGATCCAGGAGCAGCCAGTCCCCGCGCCGCGAGCCGGCACCGTTCCGCACGAACGCGCGGAGCCCGGCTCAGCCCTGCTCAGCCTCGACGCCCCTGAGCCCCGGAACGACGTGCGACGCGTCCTCTACGGCGGCCCCGCCGCCCGCCGGCCCGCCGCCGTCCAAGCCGTCCTCGACGCCCGAGGACCGGTACTCGTCGTCACCTCCGACCCCACCGTGTGGTCCGAGACCAAGGACACCCGCGCCAAGCTCGGTTCCGTCCTCGTCTACGACCCCGGCCACCTCTGCGACACCCCTGGCCGCCTCCACTGGTCTCCCACCACGGGCTGCGAAGACGCCGACACAGCCGCAACACGTGCGGCGGCCCTGCTCGTCCCGGTACGCCCGCCCGCCCGCATCGACGCGGCGATGGCCGAAACAGCGGAAACGCTCCTGCGCTGCTGGCTGCACGCCGCCGCCGTGGATGGCAGGGCGTTCAAGCAGGTCCACCGCTGGGCGCAGGGCAACAACGCCCATGAGCCTGTACGCATCCTGCGTGCGCACCCCAAAGCCGCGTCCGGTCTCGCCGGTCTGCTGGAGTCGGCGCTCACCGCGTACCCCGAGCGCCGTGAGCTGGCCCAGGAACTGACGGCGCGAGCACTCGCATGTATGACTTCGATCCATATCCGAGAAGCCTGCACACCAAATCGAGCAGATTCGCTCGCGCTGGAATCATTTGTGGTCGAGGGGGGCAGTCTCTATGTGGTGGGTGAACCCATCGAGGATCCCCGCACCCACCCCGGAGCAATGCCTCTGCTGACCGCCGTCACCTCGAGCGTGGTCGAGCACGGCCGCCGCATGGCCGCACGGTCATCCGACGGTCGGCTCGACCCACCACTCACCCTTGTGCTTGACGACGTCGCCGCGGTGGCCCCGCTACCGCTGCTGCCCGAGCTACTGGCCACCGGTGCAGGCCAGGGCATGCCGGCGTTCGCCCTGCTCCGCTCCCGCGAACAGGGCCGGGCCCACTGGCCGGCCGCCGACCGATGGCTCAGCGGCTGCTGAGCCCACCACCACGAGGCAGCTCGTACTCCACTTCCATGGCCGTGTCGTCGCCCGGTACCGGAGACTTCCCGCCGCTGGGCACGAAGCCGATCCGCCGGTAGAAGGCCTCAGCACGGACGTTGTCCTCGTGCACATACAGCCGCACACGCTTGATCCGCGGGTCATCGAGGCTCCACGACCAGTCGACGGCCGCCCGGAACAACTCGTCGGCCAGCCCGTGTCCCCGTGCGTCCGGTCTGACGAACACCGCGACCAGATGTGTCTGCTCGACCGTCGCCTGCTCCCCGAACCGTGCCTCTTCGCCCGGCCGTTCCACCAGTACGGTCACCGTGCCGTCCCAGCGTCCGTCAGCCGCCTCGGCAATGAACTGCTTGACCCGCACACCTTCCGCTGCACTGCTCGCACGCTCCCGCCAGAAGTCGTCGGAGCGGTCCGCTGCCTGCTCATAGGTCTCCAGAAAGGCGAGATGAGCGACCGGGTCCTGCAGCGCGGCCAACCGCAGGTCCCTGGCCTTCTCCCACTCATCAGCGCGGATGGCACGAATAGCGTGTTCCATACACTGATCGTCATGGCCCGCCTGGCGGTTCGTCAACACGAAATCGGCAGGACGTCCCGACACCGGTACTGAACGCAGAAATGCCTCAACCCCCGGACATGGTCCGGGGGTTGAGGCTGAAGAATTGTTCGGCGGTGTCCTACTCTCCCACAGGGTCCCCCCTGCAGTACCATCGGCGCTGAAAGGCTTAGCTTCCGGGTTCGGAATGTAACCGGGCGTTTCCCTAACGCTATGACCACCGAAACACTATGAAGATATCCAACACAAACCAGCAAACAGCCTGTTCGTTACTTCAGAACTAACACAGTGGACGCGAGCAACTGAGGACAAGCCCTCGGCCTATTAGTACCGGTCAACTCCACACGTTACCGTGCTTCCATATCCGGCCTATCAACCCAGTCGTCTACTGGGAGCCTTACCCCATCAAGTGGGTGGGAGTCCTCATCTCGAAGCAGGCTTCCCGCTTAGATGCTTTCAGCGGTTATCCCTCCCGAACGTAGCCAACCAGCCATGCCCTTGGCAGGACAACTGGCACACCAGAGGTTCGTCCGTCCCGGTCCTCTCGTACTAGGGACAGCCCTTCTCAAGACTCCTACGCGCACAGCGGATAGGGACCGAACTGTCTCACGACGTTCTAAACCCAGCTCGCGTACCGCTTTAATGGGCGAACAGCCCAACCCTTGGGACCGACTCCAGCCCCAGGATGCGACGAGCCGACATCGAGGTGCCAAACCATCCCGTCGATATGGACTCTTGGGGAAGATCAGCCTGTTATCCCCGGGGTACCTTTTATCCGTTGAGCGACGGCGCTTCCACAAGCCACCGCCGGATCACTAGTCCCGACTTTCGTCCCTGCTCGACCCGTCGGTCTCACAGTCAAGCTCCCTTGTGCACTTACACTCAACACCTGATTGCCAACCAGGCTGAGGGAACCTTTGGGCGCCTCCGTTACCCTTTAGGAGGCAACCGCCCCAGTTAAACTACCCATCAGACACTGTCCCTGATCCGGATCACGGACCCAGGTTAGACATCCAGCACGACCAGAGTGGTATTTCAACGACGACTCCACAACCACTGGCGTGGCCGCTTCAAAGTCTCCCACCTATCCTACACAAGCCGAACCGAACACCAATATCAAACTGTAGTAAAGGTCCCGGGGTCTTTCCGTCCTGCTGCGCGAAACGAGCATCTTTACTCGTAGTGCAATTTCACCGGGCCTATGGTTGAGACAGTCGAGAAGTCGTTACGCCATTCGTGCAGGTCGGAACTTACCCGACAAGGAATTTCGCTACCTTAGGATGGTTATAGTTACCACCGCCGTTTACTGGCGCTTAAGTTCTCAGCTTCGCCCCACCGAAATGGAGCTAACCGGTCCCCTTAACGTTCCAGCACCGGGCAGGCGTCAGTCCGTATACATCGCCTTACGGCTTCGCACGGACCTGTGTTTTTAGTAAACAGTCGCTTCTCGCTGGTCTCTGCGGCCACCCCCAGCTCACCGAGTAAATCGGATCACCAGACGTGGCCCCCCTTCTCCCGAAGTTACGGGGGCATTTTGCCGAGTTCCTTAACCATAGTTCACCCGAACGCCTCGGTATTCTCTACCTGACCACCTGAGTCGGTTTAGGGTACGGGCCGCCATGAAACTCGCTAGAGGCTTTTCTCGACAGCATAGGATCATCCACTTCACCACAATCGGCTCGGCATCAGGTCTCACCCTCGACAAGAGACGGATTTGCCTATCTCTCGGGCTACACCCTTACCCCGGGACAACCACCGCCCGGGCTGGACTACCTTCCTGCGTCACCCCATCACTTACCTACTACCACCTTGGATCAGCGGCTCCACCACTCCGAGATTGTCCGAAGACGCACCCGACGGCTTCACGGCCTTAGCATTAATGGATTCGATATTGGGCGCTTCAAAGCGGGTACCGGAATATCAACCGGTTGTCCATCGACTACGCCTGTCGGCCTCGCCTTAGGTCCCGACTTACCCTGGGCAGATCAGCTTGACCCAGGAACCCTTAGTCAATCGGCGCACACGTTTCCCACGTGTGTATCGCTACTCATGCCTGCATTCTCACTCGTGAACCGTCCACAACTCGCTTCCGCGGCTGCTTCACCCGGCACACGACGCTCCCCTACCCATCACAGTCCCCGTTAGGAGTACATACTGCAATGACACGACTTCGGCGGTACGCTTGAGCCCCGCTACATTGTCGGCGCGGAATCACTTGACCAGTGAGCTATTACGCACTCTTTCAAGGGTGGCTGCTTCTAAGCCAACCTCCTGGTTGTCTCTGCGACTCCACATCCTTTCCCACTTAGCGTACGCTTAGGGGCCTTAGTCGATGCTCTGGGCTGTTTCCCTCTCGACCATGGAGCTTATCCCCCACAGTCTCACTGCCGCGCTCTCACTTACCGGCATTCGGAGTTTGGCTAAGGTCAGTAACCCGGTAGGGCCCATCGCCTATCCAGTGCTCTACCTCCGGCAAGAAACACACGACGCTGCACCTAAATGCATTTCGGGGAGAACCAGCTATCACGGAGTTTGATTGGCCTTTCACCCCTAACCACAGGTCATCCCCCAGGTTTTCAACCCTGGTGGGTTCGGTCCTCCACGAAGTCTTACCTCCGCTTCAACCTGCCCATGGCTAGATCACTCCGCTTCGGGTCTTGAGCGTGCTACTCCAACGCCCTATTCGGACTCGCTTTCGCTACGGCTTCCCCACACGGGTTAACCTCGCAACACACCGCAAACTCGCAGGCTCATTCTTCAAAAGGCACGCAGTCACGAGAATGTGTAAACACACTCCGACGCTCCCACGGCTTGTAGGCACACGGTTTCAGGTACTATTTCACTCCGCTCCCGCGGTACTTTTCACCATTCCCTCACGGTACTATCCGCTATCGGTCACCAGGGAATATTTAGGCTTAGCGGGTGGTCCCGCCAGATTCACACGGGATTTCTCGGGCCCCGTGCTACTTGGGAATAACTCAAACGAGCCGCTGATGTTTCAGCTACGGGGGTCTTACCCTCTACGCCGGGCCTTTCGCATGCCCTTCGCCTACATCAACGGTTTCTGACTCGCCGACCAACCGGCAGATTGGTCAAAAGAAATCCCACAACCCCGCATGCGCAACCCCTGCCGGGTCTCACACACATACGGTTTGGCCTCATCCGGTTTCGCTCGCCACTACTCCCGGAATCACGGTTGTTTTCTCTTCCTGAGGGTACTGAGATGTTTCACTTCCCCTCGTTCCCTCCACACTGCCTATGTGTTCAGCAGCGGGTGACAGTCCATGACGACTGCCGGGTTTCCCCATTCGGACACCCCCGGATCAAAGCTCGGTTGACAGCTCCCCGGGGCCTATCGTGGCCTCCCACGTCCTTCATCGGTTCCTGGTGCCAAGGCATCCACCGTGCGCCCTTAAAAACTTGGCCACAGATGCTCGCGTCCACTGTGCAGTTCTCAAGCAACGACCAGCCACCCACCACCCCGCTGAGCAACAGCGAGTTCACTGGGGCCGGCAACCCGAAGGACGAGCAACGCTCGCACCCTCAGACACCCAACAGCGCGCCCGACATCCCCGCCAAACCCTCAACCGTTCCACGCTCCGAAGAGCAGTACTGGGAAGAGAACCCGACCGAGTATGCCGAATAATCAACGTTCCACCCATGAGCAACCAGCATCGGACGTTCGCCGATGTTCTGGCCTCTGACCGACCGAAGCCGGTAAGAAATGCTCCTTAGAAAGGAGGTGATCCAGCCGCACCTTCCGGTACGGCTACCTTGTTACGACTTCGTCCCAATCGCCAGTCCCACCTTCGACAGCTCCCTCCCACAAGGGGTTGGGCCACCGGCTTCGGGTGTTACCGACTTTCGTGACGTGACGGGCGGTGTGTACAAGGCCCGGGAACGTATTCACCGCAGCAATGCTGATCTGCGATTACTAGCAACTCCGACTTCATGGGGTCGAGTTGCAGACCCCAATCCGAACTGAGACCGGCTTTTTGAGATTCGCTCCGCCTCGCGGCTTCGCAGCTCTTTGTACCGGCCATTGTAGCACGTGTGCAGCCCAAGACATAAGGGGCATGATGACTTGACGTCGTCCCCACCTTCCTCCGAGTTGACCCCGGCAGTCTCCTGTGAGTCCCCATCACCCCGAAGGGCATGCTGGCAACACAGAACAAGGGTTGCGCTCGTTGCGGGACTTAACCCAACATCTCACGACACGAGCTGACGACAGCCATGCACCACCTGTATACCGACCACAAGGGGGCGACCATCTCTGGCCGTTTCCGGTATATGTCAAGCCTTGGTAAGGTTCTTCGCGTTGCGTCGAATTAAGCCACATGCTCCGCTGCTTGTGCGGGCCCCCGTCAATTCCTTTGAGTTTTAGCCTTGCGGCCGTACTCCCCAGGCGGGGAACTTAATGCGTTAGCTGCGGCACCGACGACGTGGAATGTCGCCAACACCTAGTTCCCAACGTTTACGGCGTGGACTACCAGGGTATCTAATCCTGTTCGCTCCCCACGCTTTCGCTCCTCAGCGTCAGTAATGGCCCAGAGATCCGCCTTCGCCACCGGTGTTCCTCCTGATATCTGCGCATTTCACCGCTACACCAGGAATTCCGATCTCCCCTACCACACTCTAGCCTGCCCGTATCGAATGCAGACCCGGAGTTAAGCCCCGGGCTTTCACATCCGACGCGACAAGCCGCCTACGAGCTCTTTACGCCCAATAATTCCGGACAACGCTCGCGCCCTACGTATTACCGCGGCTGCTGGCACGTAGTTAGCCGGCGCTTCTTCTGCAGGTACCGTCACTCTCGCTTCTTCCCTGCTGAAAGAGGTTTACAACCCGAAGGCCGTCATCCCTCACGCGGCGTCGCTGCATCAGGCTTTCGCCCATTGTGCAATATTCCCCACTGCTGCCTCCCGTAGGAGTCTGGGCCGTGTCTCAGTCCCAGTGTGGCCGGTCGCCCTCTCAGGCCGGCTACCCGTCGTCGCCTTGGTAGGCCATCACCCCACCAACAAGCTGATAGGCCGCGGGCTCATCCTGCACCGCCGGAGCTTTCAACCCTCCCCCATGCGGAGGAGAGTGGTATCCGGTATTAGACCCCGTTTCCAGGGCTTGTCCCAGAGTGCAGGGCAGATTGCCCACGTGTTACTCACCCGTTCGCCACTAATCCACCCCGAAAGGCTTCATCGTTCGACTTGCATGTGTTAAGCACGCCGCCAGCGTTCGTCCTGAGCCAGGATCAAACTCTCCGTGAATGCTTCCCCGTAATCGGGGCGAACACCACGAGAGCGGTGCGACCAGGAGGAATAGTCCCGATCGCACACAGCGTCCTCGCTGTGTTTTTTCAAAGGAACCTCGACCATCCGAACCGGATGGACGGGGTATCAACTAATCTGGCGTTGATTTTTGGCACGCTGTTGAGTTCTCAAGGAACGGACGCTTCCTTCGTACTCACCCACGGAACATTCTCCGAGGCTTTCCTCCGGGCGCTTCCCTTCGGTGTTTCCAGCTTAGCAGATCCGATTTCCGTTTCCGCCACCCGCTTGAGCGGGCTGCCGGGCCGTTCTTTCGCTTTCGCGATTTCCCTTTCCGGCGTTTCCGACTCTATCAGATCCTTTCGGGCCCGACTCCCAGTCAGAGAGGGTTTGCCTTCCCGGCCTCGCGGCCGTTCCGACGCTCAAACTCTAGCGGATTTCCCGAGCGGCTCATAATCGAGCCTTTCGAAATGAATTTCGACATGCGAAATCCATCCCGGATGGGAGTCGTTCGGAGTTTGGTTGCCACTGTTCGCGGCGGGATGGTCGCCGCGGCGCCGTACCGGCTCCGTGACAACTCGAAGAACCCTACGGATCGCCCATGGACGTGTCAACCTGACCCGGCCGCTCATCTACTCCAGGTCGCTCAGCCGGCCGCCGGCGTCCGGCAGGGTGTTCTCCACACGGCGCAGCAGGCGGATCAGCACCTCGCCCAGAACCCCGCGCTCTTCGCTCGACAGGTCCTGCAGCAGCTCTTCCTCGAAGTCGGATGCCATGCGCATCGCCTCAAGCCACTTCGTGCGTCCTACGTCCGTCAGCTCGACGATGACACGCACCCGGTTGTTCTCGTCGCGGTCGCGGGTTACCAGGCCCTCGCTCGCCATGCGGTCGATGCGGTGGGTCATGGCGGCCGGGGTGAGTCCGAGGCGCTTGGCGAGTTCACCAGGGCCGAGGCGGTAGGGCTCGCCCGAAAGGACGAGGGTCTTCAGGACCTCCCACTCGGCGTTGCTGATGCCGAGGGTCGCGACCTGGCGCCCGTACGCGACGTTCATCCGGCGGTTGAGCCTGCCGAGGGCGGAGACGACTTTCTCGACCTGAGGGTCGAGGTCCCTGAACTCCCGCTGATACGCGGCGATCTGCTCATCGAGGCTCGGCTCCTGCGGGAGCTGCTCCGCCTGCTGCGAGGAGCCGGGTGCGGTCTTGGCTCGGCGTTGCACGCGGCCAGGACGGTCGGGGGTGTCGGGCATGGCGCCACTATCCCATGACTCCGGTTGGCTTCTAAGTCCTTCGATGTGTACTGTTAAGGCCTTAACTTTAGATTCGAAGTCTTGAAGTTTCAGTCCTCCCGATTCCAACCAGACCGAGGTAGGTGAGTGTGACCAGGGTGAGGGGCGCCGCGCTGCGCCGGATCCAGACGGGGAACGCGCTGAGCGCGTTCGGGCTCGGCTTCACGGTTCCGTATCTCTATGTGTACGTGGCCCAGGTGCGCGGCCTCGGTGCCACGACGGCGGGTGCCGTACTCGCCGTGTTCGCCATGGCCGCGCTGGTCGTGCTGCCCTTCACCGGGCGGGCCATCGACCGCAGAGGCCCACTGCCCGTGGTGGTCGTGGCCTCACTGCTCGCCTCGGCCGGCGCCATGGGCATGGGCCTCTCCGGGAGCGTGGCGACGGCCGTGCTGTCGGCGGCAGTGCTCGGCGCGGGCACGGCCGTGATGCAACCCGCCCTGGCCACCATGATCGTCTGGTGCTCCACACCCTCCGCTCGCACCCGCGCCTTCGCGACGCAGTTCTTCCTCCAGAATCTGGGACTCGGGGTCGGCGGGCTGATCGGCGGCCAGATCGTGGACCAGAGCAGGCCGGACAGCTTCATCCTGCTCTTCGGTGTCGAGGCCGCGATGTTCGCCGTACTGGCCGCGCTCGCGGCGACCGTCCGGCTGCCCGACTCACCGGCGCTCCGTGGCGCGCTGCCCCAGGACGCGGATGCCAAGTCCAGGGTCGGGCTCCGGGCGCTGCTCGGGCACCGGGCCATGGTCCAGTTGTGCGTGCTGGGCTTCGTCCTCTTCTTCGCCTGCTACGGACAGTTCGAGTCCGGGCTCGCGGCCTATGGCACGGAGGCGGCCGGCATCGGCCCTGAGACGCTGGGCTACGCCCTCGCCGCGAACACCGCGGTGATCGTGATCGCGCAGTTCCTCGTCCTGAGGTACGTCGAGCGGCATCGCCGCAGCCGGGTGATCGCCGCCGTCGGCCTGCTCTGGGCGGTCGCCTGGCTGCTCGCGGGGTACGCCGGTCTCGGACAGGGCAGCCAGGCCATGGCGGCTGCCGCGTTCATCGCGACATACGGACTCTTCGGGCTCGGTGAGGCGATGTTGTCGCCGACCGTGGCGCCGATGGTCGCCGATCTGGCACCGGAATCGATGGTCGGGCAGTACAACTCGGCGTTCGCTCTGGTCAAGCAGCTGGCGCTGGCTGTGGGGCCGGCCGTCGGCGGTCCGATGGGCGCCACGCTGCACGGTCCGTACATCGTGACCTTCGTGCTCTTCTCACTCGGCATCACCGCACTGGCGCTGCGCCTGGGCAAGCGGCTCACTCTCGGGCAGGACCATCCGGCCCTCGCCGCCAGGTCGCGGATCGTGGCGCAGCGCACGCCTCCCCACGAGAGCCGTGACAGGCAAGAGCACCGGAAGAGCGTCGAGGCCGCCGCATAGGTCCTGTCCGGGCTGATCCTCGAAGATCACCCGAACAGGAACCGCTGTGCAGGAACGCCCGGTCAGGAACTACGGGAACTAATACGGGAACTAGGGCGTGTTGCGAAAGTAGCTCCGTCCGCCCGCAGGGCGGGGCCTGCGGCGTCTGGTGCGTGCGATCGCAAGGCGGAGGATCATCCCCGTACTGGACGTACGTGGATGACTCCGACAACGCAGCGAGCGTGCGTGCCAGGCGTCGCGGGTCAGGAGGGACTTTCGCAACACGCCCTAAGCGGTCCCATCCGGGTGATCGGGCTGGTCGGGCTGGTCCGGCAGGGCGAACTCGCACCACACCGCCTTGCCGCCGCCCGGAGTACGGCGACTGCCCCAGGACGAGGCGATCGTCGCGACGATCGAGATACCGCGGCCCGCCTCGTCCTCCGATTCGGCGCGGCGCCGGCGCGGCAGGTGGTCGTCGCCGTCCGTCACCTCGATGATCAGGCGCCGGTCGGTGCGGCGCAGTCGCAGCCGCATGGGTGGTGTGCCGTGCTGGAGCGAGTTGGCGACGAGTTCGCTGGCCGCGAGCACCCCCAGATCGCACAGCTCCACCGGGAAGCGCCAGGAGGCGAGCACCCCGGAGGCGAAGGCTCGGGCGCGGGGCGCGGCTTCGATACCGCCGAGCAGCTCCAGGGCGGCGTTGTGGAAGAGCTCGGCGTCCGCTCCCGCGCGGGTGGGGTGCTGCAGGACGAGCACGGCGACGTCGTCGTCGTGCTCAGCGGTCACTCCGAGGGAGCGGATCAGCCGGTCGCAGACCACCTGCGGAGTGCCGCTGGCGCCCGCGAGCGCCTGCTCCAGGGCTGCCACGCCCTGGTAGATGTCCTCGCCGCGACGCTCGACCAGGCCGTCCGTGTAGAGCACGGCGAGAGAGCCGGGAGGCAGCGGCATCGTGCCGGACGTATGCAGCCAGCCACCCGTGCCGAGTGGGGGGCCGGTCGGTTCCTCCGCACGGTGCACCACACCGTCCGCGTCCCGTACGAGGATCGGCAGATGGCCGGCCGACGCGTACACGAGACAGCCCTCGTTGGGGTCGTGGACGGCGTACACACAGGTGGCGATCTGGGTGGCGTCGATCTCGGAGGCCAGTCCGTCGAGCAGTTGGAGCACCTCGTGCGGCGGCAGGTCGAGCCGGGCGTAGGCGCGGACGGCCGTGCGCAGTTGTCCCATGACGGCCGCCGCTCGTACGCCGCGGCCCATGACGTCTCCGATGACCAGGGCCGTGCGTCCGGCACCGAGAGTGATCACGTCGTACCAGTCGCCGCCGACCGCGGCGTCCGTGCCGCCCGGGCGGTACTCGGCGGCGATTCGCAGGTCGTCGGGCTGTTCGAGCTCCTGCGGGAGCAGCGAGCGCTGGAGGGTGACCGCGGTCTCGCGGTGGCGGCGCTCGCTGGCGCGCAGTCGCTCGGCGGCTTCGGCGTGGTCGGTGACGTCGGCAGCGAACACAAGGACGCCGCTGTCGTGACCGGGGGCGAGAGCAGGAGCGAGGGCGGCGGCCGGCAGGCAGGTGATCGTGTACGAACCTCCCCCCTGTACCCGGCGGGACTTCACGGTGCGCTGCTTGCCGCTGCGCAGGACCTGGTCCATCAGCGGCAGCAGTCCCAGCTGCACAATCTCGGGACATGCCTCGGCGACCGGGGCGCCGGTGGGGCGCCGGCCGAAGGCCGCGGTGTACGCGTCGTTGAGGTACGCGATGCGGTGCTCCGGGCCGTGGACGAGGGCGACGAGCGCGGGGAGGCGGCCGAGCAGCTCCCGTACGGCGAACTGCTCCAGCGTGGGTGTCCCGTGCGACTCGTGGGTCTCGGCCCCACCGCCCGTGCGTCCGCTGCCGGCGCCCCCAGTGCTCTCGTTGCTCGCGGCAGCGTTCGACGCTGCCCCGGCGTCGGAGGCATCCGAAGCATCGCGGGCATCGGAGTTCGGGGACGGCGGCTCGGGTCGCCGGTCGTACTCACCGCGGGCCGCGGGCACGGAGCCGCGGTCGATCCGCGCTGCCGCGCGACGCTGCGTGCCGGGGAGCCGGGCGCTCCAACGCGTGAAGTTCACGGATTCTCAAGCCTCGCGTGTTCTTGTGCTGATCGTCTCGGGTAGCAGCGTGGCGGGTGCTGGTCTACTGGTCGTCGTGGGGCATCCCACCACGGGGACGGGGCTCTCCGTTCAGTCGCGGCTCACGCGGGTCGCGCCGATACTCCATCACTAGCAGGTCTCGGCGCGCCTATCGTCACACGCACAGTGTGGCCGACCGCACCGGCAGAAGGGTCAATCCTCCGCGCGATCCTCACTCGTCCGTGCTCCTTGGCTACCCTTCCCACCGCTCTCACCACGGCTCCTCCCCCGGCTCTTGCCTCGGCTCTTGCCGAGAACGGGCGGATCCTCATGTCGGCGTGTCAGGGGTTTGGAGGGAACGGCACCAGCGGCGAGTTCGAACTCCGCGCGGGGGTGTTCGAGTGAGCCGAGCGAGACGATCTCCCTCGTGAAGAGCCCGGAAAGAGTCCACTCCGCCAGAATGCGCGCCTTCCGGTTGAGCGTGGGCATCCGGCTGAGGTGGTACACGCGGTGCATCAGCCATGCGGGATACCCCTTGAGCTTGCGCCCGTACACGTGGGCGACGCCCTTGTGCAGCCCCAGCGATGCCACGGAGCCGACGTATGCGTGTGCGTACTCCTTGAGTGGCTGTCCGCGCAGCGAGGCGATGATGTTCTCGGCGAGCACCTTGGTCTGGCGGACTGCGTGCTGGGCGTTCGGAGCCGTCACCGTGCCGGGCACCGAGGACGTCACGTCGGGTACGGCGGCCGCGTCACCGGCCGCCCAGGCGTGTTCGACGCCCTCGACGGTGAGCTGCGGGGTGCACTTGAGACGGCCGTGTTCGTTGAGCGGCAGGTCGGTCTCGGCGAGGACGGGCGCGGGCTTGACGCCCGCGGTCCACACGACGGTGCGGGTGGGGAAGCGACTGCCGTCGCTGAGGACGGCGACACGGTTCTCGCACGACTCCAGCCGGGTCTCCAGCCGTACGTCGATGTTGCGGCGGCGCAGCTCCCGCACGGTGTACGTGCCCATCTCCTCGCCGACTTCGGGGAGGATGCGGCCGCTCGCCTCCACCAGGACCCATTTCATGTCGCTCGGCTTGATGTTGTGGTAGTAGCGCGTGGCGTAACGGGCCATGTCCTCCAGCTCGCCGAGCGCCTCGACACCCGCGAAACCGCCGCCGACGACCATGAAGGTGAGGGCGGCGTCGCGCAAGGCCGGTTCCCGGGTGGACGAGGCGATGTCCATCTGCTCGATGACGTGGTTGCGCAGGCCGATGGCCTCCTCGACCGACTTGAAGCCGATTCCGTAGGCGGCGAGGCCGGGGACGGGGAGGGTGCGCGAGATCGAGCCGGGAGCGATGATCAACTCGTCGTAGCCGATCTCGACCGGACCCGTCCCGTCGTCGTCCGCGGCGAGGGTGGTGACGGTCGCGGTGCGCTTGGCGTGGTCGACGGCCCTGGCCTCACCGATGAGGAGGGTGCATCGTTCCAGGACACGGCGGAGCGGGACGACGACATGGCGCGGCGAGATGTTCCCCGCGGCGGCTTCGGGCAGGAACGGCTGGTAGGTCATGTAGGGCTCATGGGTGACCACGAGGATCTCGATCTCACCGCGGTCCAGCTCGCCCCTGAGTCTCTTCTGGAGGCGAAGCGCGGTGTACATCCCCACGTAGCCTCCGCCGACGACGAGGATGCGGGTGCGCGGCGAAGTGCCGGGGGTCGCGTCCCGGTTGTATGCAGCCTTCACCATCCCATGACGCAACGGCATCAGGAGTTTGTCCACAGGCTCGTCAAATTGTGTGACCGGAGATTCAAGCCGACACCACTGGTCCGATTTGCGAGTATAGGGGAAAATGTCCAGGTCAGGATGGGTGTGGAGGGTAGGGGGAGCGGAGGGAATCGGGAACGTTCCGGCTCTTGCTCCGATCGGGGGGCACACCGTGCGGAAGAGCCCCTTCTGAATTGACCGCGACTCAACTATGTTCGTACATCGCCGGGGGACAGGACGGTGACTGGTCCTATTCACCCCGGCAGCCAGGGGAGGGCGTCTCCGGGGGGAGACACCAATCATTACCGGGGGAACAAATATGCATATTCAGGACGCGCATTGGCAGACCGCTGTCACTTCCGACGGCAACGGACGCTCCGTGGCTGGACCGGTCGCGAGCACTGCGGCAGGCGCGGGCATGGGAGTAGGCGCGGGAACGGGCGCCGGGACCGGGACAATGGCCGCGGCGGGTTCCGCCGGTGCCACGGGGGCGCTCGGCGGCTCTCTGGCCGGAGGCGGCATCGGCGCGGGAGCGCGGCGGGCGTCACCGCTGCGGGTGGACGCACAACGCAATCTCGAGCATGTGCTGCGGGCCGCTCGCGAGGTGTTCGGCGAGCTGGGATACGGCGCGCCGATGGAGGACGTGGCGCGCCGGGCGCGTGTGGGCGTCGGCACTGTCTACCGGCGCTTCCCGAGCAAGGACGTGCTGGTACGGCGGATCGCCGAGGAGGAGACCTCCCGGCTCACCGAGCAGGCACGCGCCGCACTGGGGCAGGAGGAGGAGCCGTGGTCGGCACTCTCCCGCTTCCTGCGGACCTCCGTCGCCTCGGGTGCGGGCCGGCTGCTGCCGCCGCACGTGCTGCGGGTCGGTGTGGACGTGGACGACTCGACGGTCGTCCCGGACGTCATCGGCGCCGGCGGGCAGGATGCTCGCCGGGACGACTGCGAGCAGGCGGGAAGCGTGGGCTCCGAGCCGAGGGTGCCGCAGCAGCGGCAGAGCTTCGAGGCGCATGTCAGGCACGACGAGCAGCCCGATCCGCGTGCGGGCTCCGGGGCGACCGGAACACGGCAGTCCGTCGACCGGCAGTCGGCCGATCCGGATGACGCCGGCGCCGGAGAGCTGCTGGAGGTCGTCGGGCAGCTGGTGGACCGCGCCCGGGGCGCGGGCGAGCTGAGGCGCGATGTCACGGTGGCCGATGTGCTGCTGGTGATAGCCACGGCCGCGCCGTCGCTTCCGGACGCGGCTCAGCAGGCGGCTGCTTCGGCCCGGCTGCTGGACATCCTGCTGGAGGGGCTTCGGTCGCGGCCGATGTAGCCGGAGGAGGGGTCGCCGCCGGGTCGTGAGCACCGTGGGGTGGGCACCGGCGGCCCTCTCCCCGTTGTCACCGCCGAGCACCGGACACCACAGCCCCGTCGACACGTCACGGCGGGTCGCCGCTGCGCCTCATCACCCGTGGTTCGTCCCGATAATCCACCCGGATGGGTGGTTGTCCGGCCGATAAGTCCTGACCATGGTTGTTCTCTGGCACTCTGAGCCGATGTTCGGGTTATGGGGTGTATGGGGGATTCCTCGATGAGTGTTGACGGTCGCGACGAACCACTCGGCGGTGCGAACGAGCCGGGGGCGGGCCGACCGCGCCACGGAGGCATCCCCAGCCAGGGCGGGCCGGGTCGTCCGCGCGCGGGCGGGGCCGCCGGTGAGGGCAGGCAGGTACGGCAGGCGAAGCCCGCCGTACCACCGCAGCGCGGTGCGCGGACGGGGACGGACCGGCCGGGGGGCGCCCCTGAGACCGCGACCCGGGCGATCGGCCTGCCTCCGTCCGATGCGGAGTTGCTCAAGCGGCTGCGGGACGGCGGAGTCAACGGCAAGGGCGACATCAGCGCCTACGAGGAGCTGTTCCGCCGTCACTCGAAGGCCGTGCGCCGCTACGCCCGTACCTGCTGTCGCGACGAGCACACGGCCGAGGACCTGACCGCCGAAGTGTTCGCCCGGACCTGGCACGCGGTGCGGGTCGGAGCCGGGCCCGAACACGCGGTACGGGCGTATCTGCTGACCGCTGTGCGCCGGGTCGCGGCCGACTGGGCCAGAACGGCGAAGCGGGAGCAACTGATCGCCGACTTCGCCGACTTCATCGAATGCACCGCACTCGCCGACCAGACCGCGCAGCCGTCCCCCGCCGCAACCTCCGGCCCGCATACGCCGGGAGCCGACGTACGGGCGATGCAGGCGGCCGAGCGGTCACTGGCGCTGCGGGCCTTCCGCTCACTGCCCGAGCGCTGGCAGGCGGTGCTCTGGCACACGGCTGTCGAGGAGGAGTCGCCCGGCGCTGTGGCACCGCTCTTCGGGCTGAGCGCCAACGCCACCGCCGTCCTCGCCAACCGGGCACGCGAAGGTCTGCGCCAGGCCTATCTCCAAGCGCATGTGAGCGCCTCCCTCACCTCCGGCGGGGACTGCGCGCAGTACGCGGACCGTCTGGGGGCGTATGCCCGGGGACGGCTGCGGATGCGCGCGGAGCGCGGACTGCGCAGGCATCTGGAGGAGTGCTCCCGGTGCCGACTGGCAGCGGGTGAGTTGGAGCAGGTCAACGCGGGGATTCCGGCTGTGGTGCCAGTCGCCGTGATCGGCTGGTTCGCCGCGGGCTACTCGATCAAGGTCACCGGGCTCGCGGCCGGCGGGGTGGCCTCGGCTGGTGCCGTCGGGACCGGTGTCGTCACCGCCGGAAGCGGAGCGGGCGGTGTCGTCACAACCGGCGTCGGTACGGGCGGCGGTACGGCGTCCGGCGGAGCCGGCGGTGTCAGCGGTGCGTGCGGAGCCTCGGGAGCAGCACCGGGGAGTGCCGCGGTGGCGGAGGGACTCGCCGCCCCGGTGAAGGCGGGTCTTGCCGCGGTGGCGGCGGGCGCTGCCGCCACCGCGGCGCTGGTCTGGGCGCTGTCCTCCGCCTTTCCCGAGGTCTCCCGCCCGAGTGTCAGGCCCGGGCCGGTGGCGAAACCGCCCGCCGCGCAGCCCGTCGTACCGGAAGTCGGCAGCACGTCTCCGCAGGACCCGGTGCGCCCCGCCGAGCCCGGAGCGGCCTCCCCGGCGCGCAAGCCCCCGTTTGGGCCGGTCGTCAGGCATGAGCCCGCCACCGTTCCCAAACCTCGGGTCGCGGCCTCCGTCCCGGAGCCCGCGACCACTCCGCAGACGGAACCGGCGCCCACGCCGAGCCCGTCGAAAACCACCCCGGCACCACCCGCCCCGTCGGAGCCGGCGGCAACGGCACAACCACCGGCCCCGGACCCGGGCGCCGTCTACCAGGTGAACCGCCTTCCGTACCGGACGTTCGGCCATCGCGTGGAGCCGGAGATCACGGTCGGCACGGGCAGCTGGCTATGGCAGCGCTGGGGGATGTCGATCGACGGCACCCGGTACGGACACGGCATCTCGGTCCGGGCCCGTTCATCCATCGCCATCGACCTCAACCGCTCGTGCCGCGCCTTCGAAGCAGTGACCGGCGTCGATGACAGCACTCTGGGGCGGGGCGCGGTGCGCTTCTCGGTGTACGGGGACGGGACGCGACTGTGGCAGTCACCGGTGCTGCGCAGGGGTGACACCGCGGTTCCGGTGAACCTCGCCATCGCCGGTCATGGGACGATCCGGCTGGTGGTGGAGCCGCAGACGGCGGTGGGCTCGGTGGCTATGGCGGACTGGGCTCTGGCGCGGATCAGCTGTCCCTGAGCTCCGCGCTCTGTCAAGACCTCCGGCTGTCGAGCCGTCTCCGTCGAACCGTCCCTCCGTGAGGCGGAGTTTCACACGAACCTATGAAGCCCAAAGCGGCCCCGACCGGTGAGGCAACACCGGCGCGCAGTCGGGGCAGGCGTACAGCGTCCACCCCGGACCGCTCGACCTCTCGACGTAGCGCACCGCGACGGGGGCGAGAGTCAGCCGCTCGCAGCGGCAGCAGACAGCGGCGCTCACGCTCCCACCGCCACCCGGACCGTGCGGGTACCGGCGCCGACGTGCACGCCGTGAATCACGGACGGCCCCACGTCGATACCGCGCGCGGCCATGTCGAGCGCCCAGCGCCGTTCCGCCTGCGCGCGGTGTTCCGGGTTGTCCGGGCGCCTGCGCGGCGGTGCGGTGACGTACGGGCGCACGGGGTTGACGGTGTCCACGAACGGCCGCTTCTCGGCCGCCTCGCGGGCATACGGGCTCTTGTGCTCCGGCAGCGTGCGCCGGGGTCGCGGAGACGGGGCGAGCGCCGGTTCCAGCGCGAGGGTGGCGCGGTGCCTCCCGCGAGCGGGCAGCAGCAGCGAGAGCGCGGGCGCGTAGCAGGAAGCCCCGCCCGTGCGCCACGGGGGAACGACGGACGGACGGGGCGGCATGGGGTGTCAGCTCGCGGTCACGCCCAGGTGAGGCGTTGCCCGTCGGGGCCGACGTGCAGCCGCATACGGTCGGCCGACGGACGCCCGTCCGCCTGCCACTGTGCAAGACGCTCCGTGATCTCCTCCCACAGGCGCGCCGTGCCGTCCTGCCGGACCATCCACCGGCCGCCGTCTTGGAAGACAACCGCCCATGTCTCGGCGTCCACGTCGATCACGACGTGTTCCGTTCGGCCGTCCCGTTCGAGGGTGAGCCGCTGTGCGCGCGGCGCGGCGAACTGCGCGACGAACCGGGCGGTCCAGTCGTCGAGCACATCGGCGCCCAGTTCGGCGGGCACCGCGTCGCCCTCGCTGAGGTTCGGCAGGATGCCCAGCGGGGGCGGGCAGTGGGGGCGGGCCAGCATGAACGAGACCTGTCCGCCAAGAACCGGGCCGCTGGCCGTTCCGTCGTTGGTGACCGTGAGCCGTACGAGTTCGGATGCGTGCATCCATCCGCCGACCGTGACCAGGACCTCACCGCCCGGCCGGGTCTGCGCGAGCCAGTCGGCCGGCACGGTGTGCACGCCGCACGTGGCGATCACGCGGTCATACGGGCCGCCCTCCTTGTGGCCCGCCAGTCCGTCACCGACCACGCGGGCAGGCCAGTACCCGGCGCCCGCGAGCGCGATCCCGGCGCGGGCGGATACCTCGGCGTCGACCTCGACCGTGGTCACGTTGTCCTCGCCGACGACATGGCAGAGCAGCGCGGTTGAGTAGCCCGTGCCCGTGCCGATCTCCAGAACGCGCGTCCCCTCGGTCGCCCGCAGGTCTTCGAGCATCCGCACGACCAGACTCGGCAGGGTGGACGACGACGAGGGGGCCGCGGCGATGCGCCCCTCGACCTGGTCGGGGAAGACGCCCCCGGCCACCTGCGTCACGAGGGTGTCGTCTTCGTAGATCCGCGCGAGCCCTTCCGCGGACTCTCCAGCCGCGGGCCGGTACCAGCCGCCGTCTTCGTACTCGAACCAGCCGCGCGAGAGGAACGCCTCACGAGGCACGGACAACACGGCCGCTTCCCATTCCGGGCTACGCAAAGCACCGGTCTTGGACAGGCGCCGCGCGAGGTCGGCCCGTAGATGTTCCGACGGCATGGGGTCACTCATGCTGACTCGCTCCGTTCTCCAACAGGTCTGCGATTGCGGTTGTGATCGGCAGTCCGGCCGCGTCTTCCAGCCACGCCCATTGGCCATTGGGGTTGCACTCCAGAAACCACCATCCGCCGTCCGCCGTCACGGCGAAGTCGAAGGCACCGAAGTTCAGCCCGAAGGCAGCGAGGAACCGCACCAGCGCCCCGCGTATCCCGTCCGGGCAGGCGACCGACTCATAGGTGAGGCTCTGGTACTCGGCTCTCCAGTCCACGACCCCGGGCGGCGCGGTGATCCGGGCGCTGAACACCTGGTCGCCGACGACGACCGCGCGCACGTCCGCCACCTTGGGCACCTGTGCTTGGAACAGGTGCGCGCTGTGGCTCACCGCGCCGTCGACCTCGCCCCCCTCGACCGGGGCGGCCCAGATTCCGGCGGGCTCGCCCTCGACCTCGTACGCCCCCGCGTGCAACGGCTTGTAGATGGTCGGCTGTGCGGCGCAGAACGCCTTGGCCTCCATCGGATCGTTCGTGATCAGGGTGGCCGGGACGGTGAGCCCTACCCGGGCCGCCGCGTCGAGCTGCGCGGGCTTGTACTCCGCCCGCGCGATGGCCTGCGGGTGGCTCAGGTACAGGCACCCCGGCAGCGCGCCCAGCACTCCGCCCAGGCCGCGCCGGTTCTCCTGCGCGGCGAACCGGGCCGCCTGCTCGCCGCTCCCCGTCGGGTAGGGACTCGGCCGACGGTGGTACAGGGCGCGTACGGCGGACAGGTCGGCCGTACGCGCCCCGACCGTCAGCCGCCCGCCCCATCCTCCCCCAGACTTCGTCCGGGAGGTGCCCCCAGCCCCGAGGCGCGCGGCGAGTACCACGGGCGACGGGAAGTCGCGCCCCGGGTCGAACCGGAGGACGGGCACCCGGCGCCGGTTCAGTTCCGCGATGACCAGATCAGCGGTTGCGTCCTCGGACTCCGTGCAGACCAGCACCGGGCGTCCGTCCATGGCATTACCCCCTAGTCCTGCGTCGCGTCGTGGCCGGAGTCGGCATCTACCTTGCCGTCCTTGCCGACCTGTGTGGGCGGGTAGGTGTTCACGCTCGTACCGTGCTTGCCGAGTTCGGCCGGCGTCATCGCTCCGTCCTCCCCGACCCATCGGCCGGTCTGCGTGGCCGGGTCGATGCCCGCGTACCGCCACGTCGAGGGAGCACCGTTGCGCAGCGGAGCCATACGGCCCAGCCCCCACGGGGCCGGTGCGCTGGTCTCCGTACCTGCGAGGCTCGTCTGCAAGCCTCCTCCTTGATCGCTTCGTACGGTGGTTGTAGTGCAGAGCCCACCCCGGTCGGCGCTCGACCTATCCAAGGGTTGCGGGCGGATGATCCAACCGGGGCGGGGTGGTGCCCGCCCCCTGCCGGGGGTGGTGTGGGAGAACCGTGAACAGGTCATCCCCGGCAGGGGGCGGAGTCTTCACAGGTAGAGCTGTCGTTTGCAGTCCCGGCAGTAGGTCTTGCCGTCGCGCTTCTCGGTCTGCCGGTGCTCACACGTCCTGGTCCTGGTCATCGCGTCGTCCCGACTGGGTAGAGCCGCGGGGTACGGATCTCGCTTGCGGCGCGGTAGCCGGTGACGGCCGCCGGAACCGTCCGCGGGCAGAGCGCGCGGCGGGGGCACGTGGGTGGGAACGGCGAAAGTGGCGGACTGCGCGGCGCGGTCGCCGTGCCCGTCCCGGTCGTGCGCCTGGACGCGCACCAGGTGGTCAAGCTCCGCGAGGCAGGGACCACAGGCGTACACGTCACCGGTCGCCCCGGGCGTGGCCACGGAGCCGACCCACAGAACGGCCACGCCCTCACGGCGGCAGTACAGCCAACACACCCCCATCACCCACGCGTTACCGTCGCCCGTCTGCGCGACCAGGGGCCACGCATCGCGCCACGGGCGCTCAACGGTCGGGGCGAACATCACGCCGTACCCCCGTCCGCCCGCGCGAGTCCGGCCAGTTCCGCCGGGGGCCGTATCACCGCATAGTCGCCGAAGTTCCGGCGGTAGCGCCGGTGCCCGGTCTCCTGCGTGTGCTTGCGCTGCCACTCCTCGACCGGCCCCGGGCCGCTGTGCGTGCCAGAGTCGGCCCCGCACTCGGTTTCGTCGCCGGACACGCAGCGCGCTTCGTACTCCGGCTCTGCCGTCGCGTCCTGCTCGATGGTGAACGGGACGTAGCGGAACACGCGTCGGGTCATCGCGCCGCCCCCTGCCGGGGCTGGAGAGCGGCGGCGAGCGCGCGGGCGGTGGCCACGTTGCAGCGCCCCAAGTCGATCAACGCGAGCGGGGCAGGCCCGACGCACGAAGCGGCGTCGAGCCCGAGGGACGGCAACGTCACTCCCGCCGCCTTGAGCGCGTCGCGCAGTTCGTCGCGCGCCCGTTCGGCGTCTCTGACCTTGTCCGTGCCCGCCTGCTGCCTGCCTGCCTGCCGTTGCCATGCGTTCCACTCCGTACGTTCGCCCTGTCGCCCGCGGTGGGGATCCACTACGTTGCGTGTCTCAAGCGTTGCCCTGCATGACGAAGATCGACAGGTGTTCATGTCCCCAGTTGCCTTTGGGGAGATGGGAGAGAGACAGTGCCGGCACGTCCACGCGAACTGACACCCGATCGAAGCGCCCGACATCTGTTCGGGGCGAAGATGCGCGCCCACAGAGAGCGGGCGGGAATGAGCCTTGAGGGACTGTCAAACGTCGTGAGGATCAGCCGTAGTCACCTGTCCCGCATCGAGACGGCCGAAGCCATGCCGCCCCCGTCACTGCCGGCGATGCTGGACGCGGCCTTTGGAACAGACGGAATCTTTGAGGAGCTGTACCGGCTTGCAAGCAAGGAAATCCACCCGGACCAGTTCCAACGCCGGATGGAGCTTGAGGCACGGGCCGTGCTCATCGAGGAGTACAGCCCGCAGATCGTGCCTGGCCTCGTACAGACGGAGGACTACGCCCGTGCTCAGTTCGTCGTATCCAATCCCAAGGCGACACGGGACGAGATCGAGGAACTGGTCACGGCTCGCATGATCCGGCACGCCCGGTTGGAGGCTGACCCTCCGCCGGACCTCTCCTTGATCCTCGATGAGGCAGTGCTACGGCGCGCCTTCGGCGGACCGTCGGTCATGCACGCACAACTCGTCCGCCTCGCTGAGATGGCGCTCACACCAACGACCGTGATTCAGGTTCTCCCGTTCACACACGGGGGACATCCTTTGGTAGGGGGTTCCCTGACGCTGATGACCTTGGACGATGGCGCGCGGGTGGCCTACGAAGAGAGCATCACGACCGGGACGTTACTGGAAGACCTGAGCATCGTCGCGGAGCGTCAGCGGGCCTACGATCTGCTCAGGGCATGCGCCCTGTCGCCGGGTGACTCGGCGGCGTTCATCCGGTCCTTAATGGAGGCACTACCGACATGAGCACCACCCCTGATCTCTCCCGCGCGGAGTGGGTCAAGTCGAGCTACAGCGGTAACGGAGGCGGCAACTGTGTTGAGTGGGCACCGGCTTACATCAACTCAGGCATCATCCCCGTCCGTGACAGCAAGGACTCACACGGCCCGGCGCTCACTTTCGAGCCGTCGGCGTGGTCGTCGTTCGTCGATGCCGTCCAGCGTGACGAGTTCCGCACTGTGTGACCTTGACCCGACTCTGATTCACCGGCCCTCGCCACACGGCGGGGGCCGTTGCCGTGTCGGCACACGGCGCGGGCCGCGCGCCTACCCGGCTGACCTGCGATGCCTCACGCTCCGCAACGTTGGTCCTGACGAAACTTGACAGAGCCGCTTTCTGTGGGCCACTGCCCTCAAGCAGGAGCTCGGGTCAGGAGGGAACAGCGGCGTCCAGCGCCTCGATGGCCTCGGTGAGGCTGAGCTCGGCACCGGCGGTCTGCTCGGCAGCGAACTCCTCGTCACCGAGGCCCGCCCGTACCCGGGACTCGACCTCATCCGCCATCCGCAACTCGGCAACCGTCCTCGGGCACTCGCCCCGCCAGGCGCCTGCCGCCGCGACGAGCCGCACCGCGAGCCGGTCCTCCCCGAGCAGCGGCAGCACCGTCGCGGCGCTCTCCGCGATATGGGCCACGACGAGCTCCGAGCACTGGGCGTCCCTGCCCTTGCGCAGCGAGGCGGCGACCAACCGCGCGGCAATGGCCACGGCGTCCGCCCGGCCCTCCCGGACGATGACGCGCGACTCAAGCGCGTCGAGTACGGCCGCGAACTGCGAGGGCGGTGTGCCCCTTCCGCACGCGCCCTGGGCCGCGTCCACGTACTCCCGGGCACGCTCGATCGCACCGCGGTCCAGGGCGATGGCCGCGCGCAGGAAGTCGATGAAGCCCAGGGCGTCCTGGACGTTGTGGAGCACGGCCTCGTCCGCGGCCGCCGCCAGTCCCTTCTCCGCCGCGTCCGTGTCACCCTGCCGCATGTCGAGGTCAGCGAGCCTCGCGACCATGAACGGCGCCTTGGCGTGGGCGCCGACCTCACGCGCCAGCTGGAGCGCCTCGGTGAAGGCGGCCCGCGCGTCATCGAACCTGCCGCGCACCAAGCTCGCCTCCGCCACGGCACTCGCCACATGGGCTCGGATCCAGCGGTCCCCGACCCTTCGGCTGATCGCCTGCAGTTCGGCGAGGTCGGCGTCGACGGATGTGAAGCCTCCGCGCTGATCGATGGCCAGATGGGTACGGAACATCAGGACGACGGCGGTCTCCCACTCCCCACCGTGACGCCGACAGTTGAGGACGGCCGCGTCGAGCGCGGGCAGGGTCCCACCGGGGCCGGCGGTGAGGTAATCCAGGAACGGCCACATCAGACCGGGGAGGCGAGCGGCCGCGGGTCCGCCGTCGGCGAAAGCGGATCGTAGCCGACGCAGGATGCGCTGGGTTTCCGCGTCATCGCCGAGATCACTCTGCGAGCGCTCTTCGATGCCCAGGTAGAGCTGCTGCATGCGCAGTTCCATACGGGGCCAGTAGCGGGGGTCGTCGGGATCGTCGGGATCGCCGTCCGGGCCGGGCGCGAGGGCGACCACCCGGTCGACCCAGGCAAGCCCTTCGGAGCGGTAGTTGCGCAGCCACCAGAACCAGCCCATCGCCAGGGCGAGCCGGATCGCGTACGACTCGGCTCCGGAACCGGTGGCACGGTGCAGTGCGGCACGGATGTTGTCGAGGTCCGCCTCCAGTCGGCGGATCCACGGCAGCTGCTGTGCCGACCGCAGTTCCGGCTCGGCCCGCTCGGCGAGCGCCGTGAAGTGGACGGTATGGGCGCGCTCGGCGGCTGCGCGCAGCTCAGGTGTCTCGGCGGCGCGTTCGGCGGCGTACTCATGGATGGTCTCCAGCAGCCGAAAGCGCATCTCGCCGCTGCCGTCGGGAGTCACCGTGACCAGAGACTTGTCCACGAGTGCGCCGAGCAGCGCAGGGGCGTCCGGGGTTTCCGTGACCGCCTCGGCAGCGGCCAGGTCCCAACCGCCCGCGAACACGGAGACCTGCCGAAGCACCGCTCGCTCGCTCTCGTCCATCAACTCCCAGGACCAGTCGACCACGGCACGCAGGGTCTGCTGGCGGGGCATCACGGTCCGGCTGCCACTGGTCAGCAGCCGGAAGCGGTCGTCGAGGCGATCGGCGATCTGCCGTGGGGTGAGCAGCCGCAGCCGGGCGGCGGCCAGTTCGACAGCCAGCGGCAATCCGTCGAGACGGCGGCAGATCTCGCTCGCCGCCGCGGGGTCGTCCACCAACCGGAAGCGGGGGTTGGCGGCGGTGCCGCGGTCGGCGAGCAGACGCAGCGCCGATTCGTGGGACAGCGACTCCACAGGGCGTACGGCCTCGCCCGGAACGCCCAGCGGCTCTCGACTGGTGGCCAGGATACGCAGCCCTGGGCAGTGGGTGAGCAGGGTCTCGGCGAGCGCCGCGGCGGCGTCGATCACATGCTCGCAGTTGTCCAGGATGAGCAGCAGGCCGCGGTGTGCGAGGTGTTCGACCAACTGCGCGGTGGGGTCATCCTGGGGCGCCTGCCCCTCCCAGGTGATCAGGTGGGTCTCGCGCAGGCCCAAGGCGGAGAGCACGGCTCCGGGGACGGCGTCGGGGTGGTCGAGCGGGGCCAGTTCGGCGAGCCAGGCCGGGGGCTTCACGACCTCCGCCGCAGAGACGCTCATGGCTTCTGACGGGGCGGCGGCTTCCTCCGCGAGCCGGGTCTTGCCCGCACCGCCCGGACCGACGAGGGTGACGAGTCGCGAGCGGGTCAGTTCGGCACGGATCGCTTCGAGTTCGGCCTCACGGCCGACGAAGGAGGTGAGCCGGGGACGGAGGTTCCCTCCGGACTCGGGCCCCGGGGTCCCGGAGCGGCGGCCGGAGGGTGCCGGTGCTGTCGGCATCGCGGTCATCGGGGCGGTGCCTTCGAGCAGCTGTTCGTAGAGCTGGAGCAGCTCCGGTCCCGGGTCCGTGCCGAGGTCGTCGGACAGGGTGCGGCGGGCGTCCTCGTACGCGGTCAGGGCGTCGGCATGCCGTCCTTCGGCGCGCAGGGCGCGAAGGAGCTGGACACGGAACGGCTCATCGTACGGATGTGCCGACACCAGCTCCTCCAGCTCGGGTGACAGGCCTCGGGTGTCCCCACACCGCAACTCGGCCTCGACGCGTTGTCGTACGGCGGCGAGCCGCTGGGCCTCGGGGCGTACGCCCGCCCCCTTCCCCGGCAGGTCCGCCAGTGCGGGGCCCCGCCAGAGGGCGAGTGCCTCGCCGAGCGTGGCCGCCGCGGCTCCGGGCTCTCCCGCGTCGAGCTGCGCGGTGCCGGCGCGGACGAGGCGCTCGAAGACGTACAGGTCGATATCGCCTGGTTCCGCCGCCAGGCGGTAGCCGCCCGGGGTGGACTGCACTGCCTCCTTGCCGATGGCCCGTCTCAGCCGCCCGACGAGCGCTTGCAGCGCGGCTGGGGCGTCGTGAGGCGGCTCGCCGCGTCCGTCACCGTCCCATACGTCCCCGACGAGGTCCCCCACGGAAGCGGCCCGCCCACCCCGCAGGGCGAGCGCAGCGAGCAGCGCGCGAAGCTTCGGGCCGCCGAGGGTGAGAGTGCGACCGTCGGGACCGCGGGCTTCGGTGACGCCGAGAATGAGATACCGCACGCGGCCATTGTCCTGGAGGGTGCGCGGGGAGACCTCTTCCTTTTCGCTCGGCGGCCGCGTCGCCCGGTCACCCCCACGTCGCGCATCACGGGGTGCATGCCGCGGGGTGTACGCCGGCCGGGCACAGGCCTCACCGGGCACGGGCCTCACCGGGTGCGGGCACCACGGGTGACCTGCCCGCCCCGTGTACCGGAGGCGCCCAGGGCGTGGCCGCCCCGGGAGACGCCGCCGCCCACGGCCCGCCGGCGCGGGCCCTCCGTGTCCGTCCAGCAGGTGCCGCGCCGCGCCAGCAGACGGCGCAGCCACAGCTCGGTGGAGACCAGGTCGGCGAGACCGTCCAGGGGCACCGGCTCGCCTTCCGACGCCGCGCGCAGTGCCTTGCGGACCACCCGCGCCTCGACCAGGCCCGCGTCGGCGAGCAGCGGTGTGTCGAAAAGGGCCAGCAGTTCGGGCAGCGCGAGCCGCAGGCCGCTGCGGGTGGCGGTGTTCGCCGCCTCCGGGGAAGGAGCGCCCCAGCCGGGAGGAAGGTCGTGGACGCCCGCGCCGGCGAGGACGGACCGGAGCACCGCGGCCCGAGCTCCGGGCTGGACCCTCATCGCCTCGGGGAGGTCGCGGGCGGCCCGTACGACCTGGTTGTCCAGGAACGGGGCGTGCAGCCGCTGGCTGCGCACCTCCGCTGCCTGCTCCAGCACACGGTGGTCGATCGCGTGTCGGGCCAACGCGGCACGTGCCCGTGCCTCGCCGGGCCGCTGCACCGCCGTCGCGCGGGTCGCCGCCGTCTGGAGGCGAACCGATACTTCGGCGAGTGCCTCCCCGGTGAGCCAGCGCGCCGCCGGTCCCGGCCGGGACCAGGAGAGAGCGGCCAGAGAGGCTCCGAGCGGACCGTTCACCGAGGGTGCAGCGGCCCGGTTCGCCTGCGACAGGTGCGCCGCCGCAGACTCGAGACCGGCGCGGTAGGACGTACGGGCCAGCCGTCTGGCCGCCCGGTACACGGTGAGCGGAACGAGCAGCGCTCCGCCCGGTGTGCCCTGGGCCCGGGCCAGTGCCGATACGGGCTTGAGCAGGGGTCTGCGTCGGCGGTCCATCAGGAGGTCGGCGAGCCGGGCCGGATGGGCGTCCAGGACCTGGCGTGCGCCGAAGCCGGTGAACTGGTCGGCGCTGCCCGCCGCGAGTCGGCGTCGGTGCCGTTCCGCCAGTACGAGTGACGGTCCCGGTTCGTCGGTGAGCGGACCGGACTCCAGGTCGGCGTAGGGCAGCGCCTCCTCACCCGCGGCGACGACCACATGGTGCAGCCGGGGGTTCTCGGCGAGCAGCCGGGCCCGTTCGAGCTCGGCCTCCTGACCCGCCCCGGCGGCCAGGTCGTTGAACGTGACGGCGAGCAGCCGCTCGCCCGCGCCGGTGCCGTGGCCCAGTACCGTGCCCGGCGCTCCGGGCAGTCCCGCCGCGAGCAGCGCGAGGGTCGCGGATGCGCTGCCGCCCGACAGGTCCGCTCCGATCCCGGGTGCGGGTGCCCCGCGAGCCGCCCGCCGTTCTGCGGGGCCCATGCCGGGCACCGGCCCGGGGTCGGGCGGCAGGGTCATCGGCGCGTGCCGGGGAGCGGTGAGCCGGGCGCGCACGGCCTGCACAAGCGCGTCCCGCATCGCGTCCATGGCACGGCCGGCCTCCAGTTGGGGTGCGGCGATGGCGAGCGAGGCGACCCGTTCGTATCCGGTGATCTCGCGTGAACCCTCCCGAAGGATCAGCGCGTGTCCCGGCGGGACCCGTTTCACACCGACGTACGGCGTGGAGTCGCGAAGTGCCTCGGGAGTCTCGGGACAGGCGAGCAGCGCGGCGAGGTATCCGATGTCGAGCTGGGCCTCGATCAGGTCGGCGAGGGGCAGCCCCGCGGTGGCGTATGCGGTGCCGCCGGCCCAGGGGGTGTGGAACACGGGCCGCGCACCGGCCAGATCACTCGCAAGGGTGATGCGCCGACCGACCTGTGCCACCGCGGTGTAACTGCCGGGCCAGGAGGTGAGGTGTCTCAGCGCCCCGCCACGTGCCGCGAGCAGCCCCACCCGGAGCTCCTCGTCGCTGGCGCCGCAACAGCCGAACACGGCGAGGCGGTTGCCGTCGGCGGTGATCACACGCACCTCGTCGGGCCGCCAGTCGCCGACGGCCCAGAGGGGATCGGGGTCGCCCCACAGCAGCTGTGCGCCCACGGGGTGGACGGTGCGTTGCCCGTCGCCGTGGTGTCCGCCCGGGCCTGTTCCGCGGGCCGCACCGACTGCGTCGGCCGTACCGGGTGCGCCTGCCGTACCCGCCGTACCGAAGCTCGCGGCGATACTGCTCCACCCCACCAGCCACCGCATCGCGCCTCCACAGCCTGTGGGCCACCATCACGATCGGCATACGCCGAAACACAGCGACGTACGTCGACAGACGACGAAAGACATCGACAGACGCCGACAGACGCCGACAGACGACAGACGACAGACGACGACGTAGACATGCTGCCACGACAGACGGCGCGCAGGAGGTGCTGCGGGTCGCATACGCAGAAAGTGAACGCGCCCCCGGCATAGGCATCGTGGATGACACGCCGGAGGCAGGGCCGCAGGCGCTGCGGAGCGGCTGAGTAGGGGCGGCATTCGGCCAATCTCCGAAGATCCGGAAACCGAACGCCAGTACGGGGGTATGGGACCGGTACGCACGGTCCGGGAGACGTCCTCCGCCTCCCGGACCGGTCCGCCGCCTGCGGGGAATTGAGGCGACGGTGTCCCCCAGCCCACTGGATCCCTGTGCCAGTGGGCCGACCCACGCAGGACTCATCGAAGCGCCGCGGCCACTCCCGGACGAGAGCGCACGGACGGGCGCACGGCCACACGGCGGGAGCACGGTGCGGCGGACCGGCATGGCCGCGCCCGGCTCCGGAACTGAACCGCGCCTGAACCCGAACCCACAATAATCTCGCCATACGGAACACCACCCCTTAACGGTCAGGATTCGGCGAACTACGCTGTGTGGCACCGCTGTTCTCCGCAGGGGTGCATATTCCAGCGGTGGATGCCGCACCTCCCGGGGAGCACGCGGTACGAATGCCGTGCGCGCCCGGCCGGGCGCCCCGGCGGCCGTCTGTGTGTCGAGGGGTGGCGCATGTCCAGAGAGCAACGCGGGCCGAACGACAAACTCGGCACCGTTCTCGCCCTCGCGGGAATCAGCAACGCCGGCCTCGCCCGGCGCGTCAACGACCTCGGAGCCCAGCGCGGTCTGACCCTGCGCTACGACAAGACGTCGGTGGCCAGGTGGGTCTCCAAGGGCATGGTTCCCCAGGGCGCCGCGCCCCATCTCATCGCGGCGGCCATCGGGCAGAAACTCGGTCGGCCGGTTCCCCTGCACGAGATCGGCCTCGCCGACGCCGACCCGGCGCCCGAGGTCGGGCTCGCCTTCCCGCGTGACATCGGCGAGGCGGTGAAGGCGGCCACCGAGCTCTACCGGCTCGACCTGGCCGGACGGCGAGCCGGGGGCGGCGGGATCTGGCAGTCGCTGGCCGGCTCGTTCGCGGTGAGCGCGTACGCCACGCCCGCCTCCCGCTGGCTGATCACCCCGGCCGACCCGTCGGTGGAGCGGGAGGTGGGAGGCAGCCGGGCCGGGGAGCGGAGCGAGGAGCGCCTCGCGGACGGCGGGCCGGAAGGCATGCCCCCGGGGGCCTCTGGCGCGGCCGACGACAACCACGACGCCCGCGACGGCCAGGACGGGCACGTACGGGTGGGCCACGCCGATGTCGCCAAGCTGCGCGAGGCCGCGGAGGACGCACGCCGCTGGGACTCCAAGTACGGCGGGGGGGATTGGCGTTCCTCCATGGTGCCCGAGTGTCTGCGGGTCGACGCCGCGCCGCTGCTGCTGGGCTCGTACTCGGACGAGGTGGGCCGCGCCCTGTTCGGCGCGACCGCCGAGCTGACCCGGCTGGCCGGCTGGATGGCTTTCGACACGGGCCAGCAGGAGGCGGCACAGCGCTACTACATCCAGGCGCTGCGCCTGGCCAGAGCCGCAGCCGACGTCCCGCTCGGCGGATACGTGCTGGCGTCGATGTCCCTCCAGGCGACCTACCGGGGCTTCGCCGACGAGGGCGTCGACCTGGCCCAGGCCGCGGCGGAGCGCAACCGCGGCCTCGCCACCGCGCGGACGATGAGCTTCTTCCGCCTGGTGGAGGCCAGGGCGCACGCCAAGGCGAGCGACTCGACGGCTGCCGGTGCCGCGCTGAGGGCCGCGGAGAGCTGGCTGGAGCGTGCCCGTCCCGGTGATGGGGACCCGTCATGGCTCGGCTTCTATTCATACGACCGCTTCGCGGCCGACGCCGCCGAGTGCTACCGGGACCTGAAGGCGCCCCGCCAGGTGCGCCGCTTCACCGAGCAGGCGCTGTCCCGGCCGACGGACGAGTTCGTACGGTCGCACGGGCTGCGGCTGGTGGTGAGCGCCGTCGCGGAACTGGAGTCGGGCAATCTGGACGCGGCATGCGCGGCCGGCACGCGGGCGGTGGAGGTCGCGGGCCGCATCTCGTCGGCGCGGACGACCGAGTACGTGAGGGATCTGCTGCACCGGCTCGAGCCGTACGGAGACGAGCCGCGCGTCGCGGAGCTGAGGGAGCGGGCCCGGCCGCTGCTGGCGGCACCGGCGTGAGCACCGGGTCCGAGTGATCAACAGCACCTCGGGGAACCGCGCGACCTGGTTTGACCGCGCTGTCAGTGGGCCAGGGCATCATCTGGGTGGAGGTGTGGGATGACAGCGGCGAGTGAGCGTGGCCACGACTGCGATGTGCTGGTCGTCGGGGGTGGGATCGTCGGCCTGTCGACGGCGTATGCCCTGACGCGCTCGGCGCCCGGCACCTCGGTGGTCGTGCTGGAGAAGGAGACCGGCCCCGCCCGACACCAGACGGGGCGCAACAGTGGGGTGATCCACAGCGGAATCTACTACCGGCCCGGATCGCTGAAGGCACGTTTCGCCGTACGGGGCGCCGCGGAGATGGTGAAGTTCTGTGCTGAGCACGGGATCCCGCACGACGTCACCGGGAAGCTGATCGTCGCCGCGGACCGCGATGAGCTGCCCCGGCTGCACGCCCTGGTCCAGCGCGGCAGGGAGAACGGGATCCCGGTGCGCGAGCTGGGCCCCGCGCAGATGGCGGAGTACGAGCCACAGGTGCGCGGAGTCGCGGCGATCCATGTCGGCACGACGGGTGTGTGCGACTTCAGGGCGGTCGCGACGCGACTCGCGGAGCTGGCGGGCGACTCGGGCACGCGTATCCACTACGGAGAAGAGGTCCAGGCCGTCGACCGGCGGTCCTGGGGGGTGGCCGTGCGCACCTCGACCGGACGGATCGTCCGGGCAAAGGCGCTGGTGAACACGGCGGGGCTGCACTGCGACCAGGTGGCCCGGCTGACAGGCGACGATCCCGGGATGCGGATCGTGCCCTTCCGGGGCGAGTACTACGAGCTGACCCGTCCCGAGCTGGTGCGCGGACTGGTGTACCCGGTGCCGGACCCGGCGTTCCCGTTCCTCGGGGTCCACCTCACCCGGGGAATCGACGGCGGCGTGCATGTCGGGCCGAACGCGGTACCGGCTCTCGCCCGCGAGGGATACGACTGGGCCACCGTCCACCCTCGGGAGCTCGCCGGCACACTCGGCTGGCCCGGTTCCTGGCGGATAGCGCGCCGGCATTGGCGCTACGGCGCGGGCGAGCTGCACCGCTCGCTGTCGAAGCGCGCCTTCGCGGACGCGGTCGCCCGACTGCTTCCCGCGGTCACCCAGGACGATCTGCGGCCCGTCGCCGCGGGAGTGCGGGCGCAGGCGGTGCTGAGGGACGGCACTCTGGTGGACGACTTCCTCATCCGGCAGGCCCCGCGCACGGTGCACATCCTGAATGCCCCGTCGCCGGCGGCGACCGCGTCGCTGCCGATCGGCCTCGAGGTGGCACGCCGGGCACTGGCACTGCTGCCCTGAGGCGACATATGCCACATCAAGCCCAGACCACCGCACTCCGGGCAGCCGTACAATCGGGGCATTGTGTCTGAGCTCGAGAACGTCACCATGCAGAGTGCCCCCATGCGGAGCGTCCCCGCGCCAAGCACCCCTGCGCCAAGCACCCCCCTGCAAGGCACCCCCGCGCACAGTGGCTCCGCGCCGGATGGCGCCGACGGGTCCGATCGGGAGGACCAGGAGCAGCGGGCGGAGCGGGCCGATATGGCACGAATCGCCGCGTCCGCGACCGCGCCCCGCGCCAAGGGGGAGCCGCGGTTTCCGGGCGGTCCGGCCGCCGACCCTGCCGGATCGCACCACGAGCGGCGGATCCGCAGTTTCCAGCCTCGTCGCAGCCGGGTGACCGCGGGACAGGGCGACGCTCTGATGCGGCTCTGGCCCACCTGGGGTCTGGACATCGACGGCCTCCGGACCCTCGACCTCGGCGAGTTGTTCGACGGCCTGCCGGTGGTCCTGGAGATCGGCTTCGGGATGGGCGAGGCGACCGCCCGGATGGCGGCGGCCGACCCCGCCACCGGCATCCTCGGCGTCGACGTGCACACCCCGGGGCAGGGCAACCTGCTCGGTCTCGCCGAGCGCATGGGCCTGAGCAATGTCCGGGTGGCCAACGGCGACGCGATCATCCTGCTGCGCGAAATGCTCGCTCCCGGCGCGCTCGACGGGCTGCGGGTGTACTTCCCCGACCCCTGGCCCAAGAAGCGCCACCACAAGCGGCGGCTGATCCAGCCGGACTTCCTCACCCTCGCCGCGACCCGGATGAGGCCCGGTGCGGTGCTGCACTGCGCCACCGACTGGGAGCCGTACGCAGAGCAGATGCTCGAGGTGCTCTCGGCTCATCCGGAATTCGAGAACACCCAGGACGACGGCGGCTACGCGCCCCGGCCCTCCTTCCGTCCGCTGACCCGGTTCGAAGGCCAGGGCCTTGAGAAGGGGCATGTGGTGCACGACCTTCTGTTCCGCCGCAAGGCCGGGTGACCGACCCCCGGCACCAGGCACCACGCCCGCACCATGCACACGGCAGCGGCCCCACCCGCCCGCACCAGGCGCGCGGCGCCCGGCCGGGCCCGAACGTGCGCGGTAACACATCCGGAATTGCCGGATAACGCATCGCGGCTGTCGGTGGCGGTCGTTAGGGTCGTCAGGTGTCCGACCGGATCAGGCAGCCGTATCCCACGGCGCCCCACCCCGCCATCCCGGCGTGTGACGAGCAGCTGCTCTTCGACGCCGTGCCGGAGCCTGCGCGCTGGCGCTACAAACCGCGCCGGGCACTCTGGCGCAGCGCGGCGGTGCGCGCCTGGACCGTGATCACCCTGCTCGCCCTGTGCGGTCTGGTCATCCTGGCGCTGGTGCGCGAGCAGACCGGCACCGAGGGGTTCGCAGTGGGTCTCGCTCTCGCCCTGCTGCCGGTCCCGCTGCTGATGGCGGCGTTCCGGTGGCTGGACCGCGTGGAACCGGGGCCATGGCGGAATCTGCTCTTCGCCTTCGCCTGGGGGGCCTGCGCCGCCGCGCTCATCGCGATCATCGCCAACTCCTTCGCCACCCAGTGGATAGCGACCGCGACCGCCGATCCGAGATCGGCCGACACGATCGGTGCCACGATCATCGCGCCGGTGGTGGAGGAGAGCGCGAAGGCCGCGGCCGTGCTGCTCATCTTCCTGTTGCGCAGGAAGGACTTCACCGGGATCGTGGACGGGGTCGTGGTGGCCGGGTTCACCGCGACCGGCTTCGCGTTCACCGAGAACATCCTCTATCTCGGCAACGCCTTCCTGGAGGACCAGGAGTTCGGCCGCTCGGGCTTCGCTTCCGGGACAGCGGCGACGTTCGTCGTACGCATCCTGATGTCGCCGTTCGCCCATCCCCTGTTCACCGTGCTGACCGGCATCGGCTTCGGTGCCGCCGCACTCACCGCCCGCCGCCGGAGACTGCGCCGGACCGTGCTGCCGCTGCTCGGCCTGACCCTGGCGATAGGCGTGCACGCCCTGTGGAACGGCTCGGCGGTCTTCGGCCCCTGGGGCTTCTTCGCGGTGTACGGGCTCTTCATGGTCCCGGCCTTCGCACTGCTCACATGGCTCGCGGTCTGGAGCAGGCAGCGCGAACTGCACACGGTCGCGACCCAGCTTCCCCCGTACGCGGCGGCGGGCTGGATCTCCCCCGCCGAGCCGCTCGCCCTGTCCTCGATGCGGGCGCGCACGCTGGCCCGGGACGCGGCGGCGCGTGTTCATGGGAGCGCGGCGGCCCGTGCCGTGTCCGAGTACGAGGGGTTCGCCACCTCGCTGGCGTTCCTGCGCCACCGAGCGCACCAGGGCACGGCAGGACCGGACTTCACCGCACGCGAGCAGGAGCTGCTGCATCACCTGTGGCAGCGCAAGCATGTCGCGTCACCGGCCCTAACCTACGCGGCGCGAGCGACGGGGCGCGTCCGGATTCCTCCGCCGCACCGGGACTACGAGGGCTACAACCCCTATCGCGGGTGAATGGGCGAGGAAGCGGACGAAGCGCGTGCAGCACCGCACCCGTGGCGCCTGAGCCGCCGTCGGGCCAGGCACCCCGGGTGCGGTGCTGCACGGTGCTTCAGATGCTGAGGCCCTTGTCCCGCAGCCAGGCGGCCGGGTCCACGCCGGCACCGGACGGGGTGTGCACCTCAAGGTGCAGATGCGGCCCGGTGACATTGCCGGTCGCGCCGACGCGTCCGACGGTGTCGCCCGTCCCGACCTTCTGGCCCGCGCTGACACTCATCGACGACAGGTGGGCGTACCAGATCTCGGTGCCGTCCTCGAGCTCCAGCACCACGCGGTAGCCGTACGACCCGGACCAGCCCGCCGACTTGACCGTGCCGCCGTGCACGGCCTTCGCGGGGGTGCCGGTGGGCGCCGCGAAGTCGAGGCCGGTGTGCTGGCCGGACGACCACATGGAGCCGGACTCACCGTAGGTGGAGGTGATGGTGTACGAGGACGTCGGCAGCGCGTAGCGCCCGGCCAGCTCGGCGAGTCGGGCGGCCTCCGCAGCCGCTGCGGCCTCCGCAGCCTCCTCTTCCGCCTTGCGCTTGGCCTCGGCGGCTGCGGCCTCCGCGGCGGACTGCTGCCTCGTCGCCTCGGCAGCGGCCTGTTCGGCGGCGGCGTTCTCGGCTGCCGCCCTCGCTTCGGCCTCCACCCCGGCCTGCTGCTGCTCGGCCTGCTGGAGGATACGGGCGCGCAGCGCCTCGCCCGCGGTGGTCTGCTGGGCCCCGGTCTGCTCGGCTGTACCGGCGGTGGTGGCGACGGACATCGCCGAGAGCGGTGCGTCGGCCGCCCCGCCCGCGCCCTGCTCGTCGGAGTCGTCGGAGTCGTCGGAGGACTCCGACATCAGGGAGGCCACGCCCGGCAGCGACTGGGCGTCCGGAAGGTTGTCCTTGATGCTGTCGGGCAGGGATATGGAGACGGCCGGCTTGTCCTGCGCGGTGGCTATGCCGCCCGCGCCGACAGCGGCGATCACGCCCACACCGAGCACGGTGGAGCTCCGGGCGAGACCGCCGCCTCGCTGTTTGACGACACGGTGCCTGCCGCGGACCGGGCGGAGGGACTCCTCCGTCGGATTCCACTCCTCCGTCCCGTCGGAAGGAATCCACTCGGCGGCCGGGGCCCACTCGGTGGTGGGAATCCCCTGGAGGGCAGGCTCGTTGGACGCCACGGAGGCGTGCTCCTTTCCTTCCTTCTCGCCTACCGGGTTAGCTGACGGGTTCGGAGCAGGAAGGTCTCCTACAGGCACCCTGAAGTACCCGATTCACCCCAAATGGTGGTTCCCCGGTTCCCTTGCGGGATTCGGCGCATGCGCACGGTGCCGCCTCTTGCGACGACTGGGACGACCGTGCTGCGTTATCGAACGTTAATAGACGCCGACGCTCCATTCCAAGCCGTCCCCCTTGATCATTAACTATTTTCGGCCTGGACTTAACGCCCATCAGGTGAGCAAATAGGGCAAGTTGACCGCCCCTCACGACACATTGTTCACCGTTGAATATCTGATGATTCATCAAGCTCAGACGTTGGGAGCCGACTGACCAGGGCGGACCGGCCGGACCAACCGGAGCGACAAGGCGCCTCTGGGCCACCCACAGGCCTCAGGACGCAACCGGCACCGACCTGTTCCCTACCGGCTGATGCACACCCGGCCTGGCGACCGCCAGCAATGCCATGTCGTCCGCCAGGCCGCCACCCGTGTGCCGCCGCACATCGGCCACCACCGCGTCCAGCAGCTCGTCGGGCCCCGGGAAGACCAGACCCCCGAGCCGCGCCCGCGGATCATAGAAGGTGCCGTGCCGGTCGCGGGCCTCGGACAGCCCGTCCGTGTACAGGAGCAGCGTCGCTCCGGCCGGAAACGGCGCCTCGTCCACGTGGTCCGGCCAGTGGGCGAGATCCCCCATTCCGAGCGGCAGCGCGTTCTGGCTCGGCTCCAGCATGTAGAGCGCGCCGTCCGCGTACATGACGATCGGAGGCGGATGGCCCCGGTTGACCACCCGGACGCGACTCCCGTCGCGCGGGATCTCGGCCAGCACCGCCGTGGTGAACCCCTCCACCCGGTCGAGTCCGTGCGGGCGGCTGTCCCCCCGTGCCAGCGCCCGCTCCAGGCGCTGGGCGATCCCTTCCAAGGAGGGCTCCTCATCGGCCACCTCGCGGAACGCTCCGAGCAGCACCGCCACCGCCTCGACCGCGTCCAGCCCCTTTCCCCTGACGTCGCCGACGATCAGACGGACACCGAACGCGGTGTTCTGGACGGCGTACAGGTCACCGCCGATGAACGCGTCCGCCTGCGCCGCCTCGTACCGTGCGGCCACATTCAGCCCACCGATACGCTCGGCCGGTTCGGGCAGCACGGCGCGCTGGGCCGCCTCCGCGATGACACGGGCGGAGGCGAGCCGCTCACCACTGCGGCGGAGTACCCGGTTGATGTAGAGGGCGACGATCGACACCGTGAGCACGGTGAAAACCTCAGTCGCCGGCGGCACCTGGCCCAAGGTGCCGTTGTAGACGTTCAGCCCCAGCACGGTCAGCACACCGGCAGCCGTCGTCACCAGGGTGCCGCGCCATGTGTAGAACGGGGCGGCGAGCAGCGGGGCGGCGGCGAAGAACGGTGATGCGCGGTACGTCTCCGGGGTGAACAGGTCGAAGACCAAACCGGCGATGATCGTCAGCCAGGGCAGCAGCAGCACGAGGACACGGCCGCCGCTTCTCGGCCGGGGTCCCTCGCCGCCGTCGTACTGTGCCAAGACTGCTCTCCCGCCGATCCGCCCACGGCCGCGGACGGATCCGCGCACCACCAAGGCTGGCCTCAGCCGCGCCGCGGGGCGAGTCACCGTCGGCCAACCGGGCTAAGCGGCCGACCCTCACCAGCGGCCAAGCCGCCACAAGGCCCGACAACACACAGACAGAGGGCCCGGATCCAGCATGCTGCTGGATCCGGGCCCTCTGCTTCAGTAGCGGGGACAGGATTTGAACCTGCGACCTCTGGGTTATGAGCCCAGCGAGCTACCGAGCTGCTCCACCCCGCGTCGGTGAACACAACCTTACGCCATGCGGAGCAAGATCCACACCACTTTTCCGTGCGACCCGCGAGAAGGCCCCTCTCGTACCCCGTACGGCGCAGATCGCCTCCCGTACCAGCGCGGCGGGCTGTCCCACCGACCCGGCGGATCCGCACCCTCCGGCGACTACTCGGCGACTTCTGTCCGCTCCCACCACTCGTACACGGTCAGCCGCCCCTCGGCGCTGTCCTCGTGTCGCGTGGTGGCCTTGAAGTGCTCATAGCCGCCACGGTGCGGAATCTTCAGTTCGCGTCCTGGCGGCGTGATCGGCACGACCTTCCCCTGCAGGTCGTCCGGTCCGCCTTCCAGGCGTGCCTTGGTAGCCATACCTCCAGTCTTGCCACCACGACGGCGGGCCGCACGTCCGGGCGAAACTCACCCGCCGAGCGCGTCCAGGAAGCCGAAGAGATTGCTCCGAGTACGCTCGACCTGCTGCTCCACCGTGAGGGACTCCTTCATCCGGCCACCGGGCGCCGGGGCCTTGATCCCCCGCGAGTAGAGGGAACAGGCGAGGTCGGTGCACATGTACACCCCGACCGAGTTCCCTTCCCGGCCTTCGGGACCGGCCTTGCGGGCCGTCATCAGGGAGACGCCGTCCCCGGGGTGGGTGGTCAGGCAGAGAGAGCACATGCTGCGGTGCAGATAGCCGCGCTGCCGCGACGGGAAGCGCAGGGACACCCCGATGATCCGGCCGTCCCGCTCTGTGACGAGACAGCAGCGGTCGGGTGCCGCGGGATCTCGCCAGCCAAGGAAGTCCAGGTCGTCCCAGGGACGCTCGTAGAGGTCACGCGGCACGGCCAGACGTCTGGCCTCACCCTTCGAACAATTGACGAACGACGCCCTGATCTCCTGCTCGGTGAGTGCCTTCATGCCCACGACGCTAGGTTTTCCTAGAGGTATTAGGCAAACGATTAAGCTCTCTAGGTACCTGTGCTCGCGCCGTGGCGCGTACCGGAAGGAGGACAGCGCATGCCCCGTGCCGGACTCAACGCCGAGCGCGTCGTCGAGGCAGCAGCGGACCTCGCGGACGAGACCGGCCTCGACCGCCTCACCGTCTCCGCGCTGGCACGCCGCCTCGGTGTGAAGGACGCCAGCCTGTACTCCCATGTGACGAGTGCGGCAGACCTGCGCACCCGTGTCGCGCTGCTCGCCGCCCGTGAGTTCGGCGACCGCGTCACGACGGCCGTCGCGGGCCGCGCAGGCAGGGACGCCCTGACCGCCTTCGCCGCCGCGTACCGATCCTTCGCGCTGGACCATCCCGGCCGTTACGCGGCCGCCCAGATCCCGCTCACCCCCGAGGTCACCACCGGTTCCCTCGGGCACCTGCGGATGAGCCAAGCCACATACGCCATGTTGCGCGCGTACCACCTGACCGAACCCGATCTCACCGACGCCGTAAGGCTGTTGCGCGGTGCTTTCCACGGTTACTGCAGCATCGAGGCAGGCGGCGGCTTCCAGGACACCCGCGACGTCCAGGCGTCCTGGGAACGCAATATCGACGCGCTGCACTTCCTACTGGAGCGCTGGCCCTCGTCAGCCGCGGACGCCATCGGCTGAAGCCGACTGGCGCCCCGGACGGTGAAACCCGATCGGGTTGCGGAACCCGCCGTACGCACCGCATGGCGCAGGCAGTTCATCGCCGGCCGCTGAGCATGCGCCCCCTGTCTGGTCCTACGGGACCGGGCAGGGGGCGTTCTTCGCGTTTCAGGCCGAAGGCTGCTCACCCAACGCGGCGCGCAACCAGTCCAACGGCCCCCGCGTCAGGAGTTCGTCTGCCAGCCGCTGGCCCGTCTCCGTGACGATGCGACCACGGCTGTTGTCGATCCACCGCTGTGCGCTCTCGTAGCCCTGCGACCGGTACTCCAGGCCTTGGAGCATGCATTCAAGCTTGTCCGCGTCGCGCGCGCAGATGGCTTCGCGGGACTCCTTGGCTTCGTACTCCGCGACGAGATCGCGCACCATGACGGCCAGCTGCTCCGGCATGTCGGCCACCTGGTCCGCAGTCACAGCCTGTGGGTCAACCTCAGTCGAGTACTTCTTGCCGAGATAGTTCACGTCGCCGGTACGTGTCTCCTGCGAGTCGTGCCACACGGCGAGGAATGCCGCGCGGGCAGGATCGGCGCCTTCAAGCTGCGCGATGATCGAGGCGATCAGCGAGGTGCGCCAGGAGTGTTCAGCCACGGTCTCGGGGTCGCGTACCCCGGCCATCCACCAGCCTGTGCGGCGCGTCTGCTTGAGCGTGCCGGCCTCGTACAGGAAGTGCGCCACCCCGGCCAGGTCGTCAGCCACAGCTGGTCTCCTCTCACGCCTCGGAGAGGCGGATCGCGTACCGAATGTTCTCAAGCTCGCGGCGGGCTCTCGCCGACAGCACGCGGCTATCCAACATCACGGGGAGTCGATCACGTAAGGCGCGGCTTGCCCCGCTGGCGCGGAGGAGGCTCGGGCGAGCGGCGAGGAGCGCCCACAGGGTGTGGATGTTGAGATCAACGAATCCATGGTCGGGGTTGAGTCCGCGGACGAGGTGGCGCAGCAGCTTCTGTCCGGGCCAGATGCCCGGGTCTTCGGTGGCGATGAAGTCGTCCGACAGCTGCACGTGCGGGGACTCGCCCACCCAATACGCCCAGTAGTTGAGGTTCGCAGCCTCACTCGCGGCGTCTCCATCGAGTGTGTCGATGAAGTAGGCCATGCGGTCGCGGTCGCCTTGCCGGGCCGCGACGGCTGCAACGGAGCGGCCGTTGAGCCACCGGGTCAGCCAGTCGTCGGGGCGCTCTGTGCGTTGCTGGTGGGCAAGCCATTCTCCGGTGTCCGGAGCGGAGTCGTACCCGGCCAGGTAGAGGGCTTGTCGGCGGAGCAGGAAGTGTTCGGCTCTGCGCGCGCACTCGGCAGTGCGCCGCACTCGTGAGAAGAACTGCTTTCGGTCTGCCGCCGCGAGCTCAGGTCCCTTGGGCACGGGGCCTCGGCGCGGTCGGGCTGGCGCAGGCAAGTCTCGGAGCGGAGTGGGCGCCACGCCGTTCAGAGGCCAGGTGAGCACCTCCACGAGATCACGTTGCATGACCCATGCACCGAGCGGGTCTTGCTCCGCCGGGGTGTCGCCGCCCAGCGTGCTCGACAGCAGCACATCGGCCTCCATTGCCCGTTCGAGGGCGAGGAGGAGCGGAGGAGCGGCCCCGAGTTGGAGAAGTCGGTGCCGGTGGATGAGCATTTGTCCGACCGGTACGGCGGTGAGGGGGCGGCGACCGGACTCCCATCCGGCGATGGTGTCGGCGGCTACGCGCAGGCGTTCTGCCAGGGTCTCTTGGATGTAGCCGAGTTGCTCGCGTACCAGTCGTAGTACGTAGCCGGAGACGATGCCGCCTTGGCGTGCGGCCGTTCCCTGACCGTTGGTCGGGGTTGACCGGTTGCTACTGCCCATGGCTGCCCCTCTTGGCCTTCAGCAGCGGTGGAAACCCGTACTCGTTGTCACTACTTCCGCAGCGCACCGCTTCCTACGCTCGCCTCAGTGACAGTGAGCAACTCAGCGTAGTTGAGGGAGCCCTATCGTGAAGGCCAATGTGCGGAGTTCGACGCCAGCGATGCCTCCACTGCCGGCGACACCGCAAGGAACACCATCAGCTCCGCCCGACATCACCACCATGCGGGATGTCGCCCGCCAGGTGATGGCCGACGAGGAGACCACGTCTGCGGACCTCGTCCCCGCGATGTGCGGCTTCGTGTACCTGATGGTCCCCGAGATCCAAGAGCTGATCCGCCGTGCCCCGCTCGGCGACGTGCCCGCGCAGGTGGCGCAGGTCGCCGTGGACGGGGCGTGCCGGCGGGTGACCACACCGCCCGGGATCGGGCCCGCGGCTGTGCGCCGGCACGCGCGGAAGGTCGCCATGGCGGTGCTGGCGCTGTGCGACCACTACGAGAGCCTCAGCTCAGCCGCAGACGGCGCCAACACCCCTTGATCTCCCGCCTGTCGCCCACCGACGGCGGACGCGGCGACAGGCGGGCCATAGACCTCCGCCCCGGCCGGAATTCCCTGGCAGGACCACGGCCGAGACGGAGCCGGGCCCAACCCAACGAGCGGGCCCGCAGCAGGTGCACGACGACGAGGAGACGGACTCCTCGTTGACAGCACACCCGGAGGTCACCATGAGGTATCGCCTCGATGTGGTCAAGCTCGGCGGCGGCGAGGACGACGGCAAGGGCGGCAACCCGCCCACCGGCGACTCCGACGACGGCCGCCAGTACTGACCGGCTGATGCTCACCGCGTGACGCACCACCGGCCCGGCACCCTGTGGTGCCGGGCCACTCACAGAACGAGGGGACCAAAGCGTGGCAAGAACCATCGAGGGCACCGGCAGGGTGACCGTCCTTCCGCTGCTGCACCTCTGGCCCGACGGGTACTGCGTGCTCGCCTACACGGCCACCGGCGCCCTCGGGGACACCGCCGTCGTCGGCTATGTACCCGTCCCGGGAATCCCCGACGTGTCCCTGATGGACGTGGCCGCCCGACACGAGCCGCAGCGCCTGTACGGCTCGTCGAACGGTTCCGACTTCGCCGAGGCGCGCTGGCTCATCTGCACGGGCTGGTCCGGCCGCGGTATGCCCAAGCCGGGCACGCTCGAGTTGAAGGCCGCAGCCTGGCAGCTGGACGTCGACCGCACAGTCGAGCTCGGCAAGACCATGTACGGCTACGACCGGCTCCACGTCGGCCGGCTCACCCTCGACGACGCCGAGCAGCTGCACCAGGCGCAGGACCTCCTCGCCGCCCGCGCGTAGCCCCCCGACCGCCCCGGTCAGCCCTCCCCGTCCCAACGAAGGCTGGTCGGGGCTTCTTCATGCCTGCCATCAGACGCATGATCACTAACACTTCGGCTGAGCATTGGCTGAGCAGGAGCCCGATGTGCCCTACTTCAACGAGAGCAGCACCCGGCCGGGTGGTCCCTGACCAGGTGCTGAGCGAGTAGGCCGTGTGGGACTCGAACCCACAACCAACGGATTAAAAGTCGAGGAGCCCGAGTGATGTCGGCTGGGGCTCCGTTCCTGTCCATGCCGTTCCGGCTGGTCAGGCTGGGTGCCCCAGCCACCCGACCACCGACCCGTGATGCCCCGTCCGCAGGCGTCCGGGCTCACAGCGGGCTCACCCCACGCGTCGTTTCACCTGCGCTTATGGACTCTGAGCGGGCACCCTTGGACTAGGCCGGGGTGCGGCCGAGGTTCCTTCATGCGTCATGGCATAGGTCGTCTCGCAGCCACGTAGCCGGGGTTCAGACGGACGGGCATCCAGCCCCGCCGCGCCCCATTCGGTCAGGACGCGGGGAAGCGGCTGGAATGTCACTTGAGGGTGCTGACTGGCGAGGCCGTCTGCACTGTCTCGCAACTCGGCCAGTTTGGCGGCGAGCGTCACGGCGTCAGCGTCGCCGGACAGGTGCTCATTGGGGGCAAGCAACCGGGGGATGCCGGTCAGGCGGCGGGCATCTGTCCCAGGATCAGCGCCCGATGTGATTCTTGAATGCCGTCTGGCAGGTCGTCCGGGGAGAACCATCGTGCCTCCAGGATCTCGAACGAGTCGATCTTGAGATCACCGCCGGTCAATGCCGCTTCGTATGCGACTTCGATCCGCAGTTTGTAACCGCTCTTGAGGTGGACGAGCGGGCCGGCCTTCACGTCGAGGCCGGTTTCCTCGCGCACCTCGCGGACGACGGTTGAGCCGAATTCCTCGCCCTTGATGGCGTATCCGGTCGGCAGCCCCCATTGGCGGCCCTCCGGCCACATGCGATGGCGCAGGAGCAGGACTCGGCCTGCGTCGTCGCGGACGACGCCGGTCACGCCGACCATGAACTTCGCGTGAGCGATCCACAGGACCCGCCATTGCATCGGGCCTCGGATGATGCGCCACAGCCGTGCGATCAGTCGTTTCATGGTGTGTCTCTCTCGGGTGAATTGGGCCACGGGCACGGCCCGGGGCGGCCACTCTTTCGGCCGGTCCTGGGGACTGTCCAACGCCGCTGATCGGGCCTGTGACACGGCTACGGGCCGGGGGCGCCGACGACTGCGAGGGGGACGACCACGGCGACGCACAGGCAGACCCACAGCAGCACCGCTAACCGTTGTCTCACTGGCTGTCCGCCTTCTCACGGCAGCGGGGGCATCCGCACGGAGGATAGGCACTGGTCAGTAGGGGCTCGTCCTGATCGCCGAGCGGGACGGCCAGGCGGCCCCGCTCCCGTACGACTTGGCCGGTCTTTCTGTCGACGTCGTAGACACGAATCGTCATACCCACAGCACGGGTCCTTTCCGCAGCTCAGTACGGGCGTCGCATCGGTGCTGAACCAGTGCACAGTTTCGGAGCGCTCGACGGGCAAAGAGGGACCGGACGTTTGGGCGGACGTTTTCGCCTTCCGCCACGCGGCCAAATCACTACGGTGGGAACCAAAAGACAGCCGCACGGATGGCAGGCAGGGTCGTGAGCAGACTGGCGCAGTTACGGCGCGCGGCCGGATATACGCAAGAGTCGTTCGTGAAAGCCTTCGCCCAGGAGGCAGGGCGTTTGGGCGTCGCCGCGTCAGTCAGCGTGCGGCAGGCCCGACGGTGGGAGAGCGAGACGCCCCCACCCTTGCCCCATCCGAGTCAGCAGACCGTATTGGAAGCGCTGTTCGGCGTGCCCCTCGTCGAGATGGGGTTCGAGGTTCCGCAGCATCGCGTGACGGTCGCAGCGCCCATCAGCGACGCTGGAGAGGTGAAGAGGAGAACGTTCGTCGCTGACGCGGGCGCCCTCGCTGCCGCGACCCTGCTGCCTGCCGCGCCGGGGCCTCGCATCGGCACGGCCGATCTCGGGCGGCTGAGAGAGCGGCTCGACGGGCTCTACGAGACGGACCACACCGCGGGCAGTGTGCCGGCGAGCACGCAGGCCGAGTGCATCGAAGCGGAGATCACGCGCGCCCTGGGCAGCAGCTCGTACACCTCCCGTGTCGGCCGGGAGTTACAGACAATGCTCGCCGAGCTGCACGGACACCGGGCCTGGTACGGCTACGACGGCGGACGCATCGCGGAGGGCCGTGCCGCCTGTATGGAAGCGCTGACCACGGCGCAGCTCGTCGATGACGCACTGCTACAGGTCTCCGTGCTGGAGACCCTCGTACTCCTCGCGGTGAAGGCCGGCCGGTCATGGGAGGCCGCGAGCGCCGTGGAGAACGCCTACCGCCTCGCGACCCGGGCAGGGGCGGGTGCGACCGTTCACCTCGTGATCGCGCTCCGCGATGCCAACGTTGCCACGCACGCCGGAGACCTGTCGGGCGCCCGCCGCGCCCTGACTCGCGCAGTCAGCTACCAGGGGCGCGCGGACTCCGACGCGGACGTGCCCAACTGGGCAAAGTTCGTCGGTCCGTTCGAGGTCGACTACGCCACGGCGGACATGTACGTACGGGCAGATCAGCCCAAGCGCGCCGTGCCGTTTCTCCGCGCGGCCGTGCGCGGAATCGGCGGCGGGCTCGCCCGTAACAGCGCCTCGTACCGCGTCAAGCTCGCCGGTGTTCTCCTCGCCGCGGGGGAGGTCGACGAGGCGTGTGCCGAGGTGGGCCGCGTGCTGGATACCTGGGGCGGCATCGCGTCGCCCCGCCTGCTGGGCAAGGTGCACGATTTCCAGCGGGCGGCCGGGGAAGTCGATAGCCCAACCGCCCGCGAATGCGTGGCACGTATCCGCGAAACCGTGTGAGAGGGGCGCCGGATGAGTCCGCCAGCACAGGTCAGCATCGAGCAGTTCGACGGGCTGGCCGCCGCCAAGGCTGAGGGAGCGTTCCGTCTGGTCTACGCCGAGGCGTTCGCCGAGCCTCCCTACGACGAGACCGAGACCGACGTCGCTGCCGCGTTCCGTCGCTTCCGCTCGCAGACCCGCAAGGCCGCATTCCTCGGCGCCCTGGCAAGCACCTCGGACGGTGAGGCTGTCGGTATGGCCTACGGCTACCCCCTCGGGCCTCAGACGGGCTGGTGGGACCAACTGACCGTGCCCGTGTCCAACGAGATGCGCCACGAGGACGGCCGGCGGACGTTCGGCCTGATGGAACTCGCCGTACGCGCCGGATGGCGCAGGCAGGGCATCGCCCGCCGCCTGCACGATGCTCTGCTCGACGGCACCGAGGCGGAGCGGGTGCTGCTCAACGTCCACCCGGACAGCAAGGCGGCCATGGCTGCCTACCGAGCATGGGGGTATCGGAAGGTCGGCGATACACGGCCCTGGGCCGGCGCCGACCTGCACAGCGTGATGCTGCTGGACCTGCGCTGAATAGCCTCCCGCGCGCGGGAAAGGCATCGACCGGTCGTGAGCCCGAACCGGCAGCCTTTGCGCGCAATGGGACAGGTATCCGGTTAAGCACCCAGGTTCGAGCCGCTGTCAGTGCCTTGCGGTACTCGCGCGCGCCCGCGCACAAGGTGCGACCGGTCGCGATGCGAATGTGTCCGTGCCTCTGGGAGACGACGGGGACGCGGGGGACGCTGTTGCCGCTCTCCCCTCTCCTCCTCCCCTCTTCCTCTAAGTGAGACAGAGGAGTGAGGGTGTGGAGTCGTCCCCCACGTCCCCCGCACGGTCGGACGCAGCGTGCTCGACCGCGAAGTAAGGGGGACGACTGGCCGGGGGTCATGCGTCCCCGTCGTCCCCGGTGCGTCCCCTGCGGCTGCCCCGGGGCTAGGCACTGTTCTGGCGGTCTTCGGCGTCAGTAGGCTTGCGGTAGACGCCGAACCTGACGCCCCAGGTCGGCGAACGACGGGGAGGGCCAGCGCCAGCCAGCTGCCCGGGCTCACCGGCTTCGCACTCCACCTGCTCCGAGACCTCGACGCTGTGACCGCCGGCCTCACCCTGGACTGGAGCTCGGGCAGCATCAAGGGCGCCGTGAACCGCATCAAGAAGATCAAGAGACAGCTCTACGGACGAGCCGGATTCGAACTCCTACGCAAGATGATCTTGCTTCAGTAGCGCGTCGCCCTGGTGCCGACTCGCCGCTTCCCGGCCCCTTGAGATCAGAGTTCGGCCGTCCAGATCCCGACAGGATGGTCACTCGGAGGCAGCCACAACTGAGGCTGTGACTCGCGATGCCTCTCGTCAGCCTGCTCATCCCAGTGGAAACGGCCCTCGGCGTCAGGCCACGCGACTTGCAACACGGGGAGAGGCGGCCGCCGGTAGAAGCCGATGGCCTGTCCGAAGAAGGTCCGGTACCAGCCGCGATCAACCTGCCTGAGCGCGATTTGATACCCGTCGACAACATCAGGATGGCTCTGGCCGTCCGCCAGTACCTTGCCCGCTGCAGACTTCTCTCCGAGCGTGTTGAGCATTCGATGCATGGCATGGACTTCGAGCCCGAACATGGCGAGCTCAGGCCCGCCGTACGTGTGCGCAAGGCCGATCGTGTAGGCGAATCCAGGACCGATCTCGTCTTCGGGAACCATCACGACGTGCCATCCGTGCTGCTGCACATGCTCGATGACCGTCAGATCCATGCGGTCCGCCTCGTCCCGGTCGCCGTAGTCATGGCAGAGGACACAGCGGCACTGGAACGGATCGTCAGCCATGTGCGGAGAGTACGAGGTGAGCATTCACGTCGAGCAACCGGGGTTGCCCCCCTCTCAGTCGAACAGCGCCAATCACCTTCCGCGACGGCTCCCCAAGATCTGGGCCAGAACCGAGAGTGCACAGCAGATGTCGACCACTTTGGGAGGCACGAGAGTCTGGCGCTGTTCGATTGCCAGACGGCTAGAAGAGGCTGGCCGAGGTGCCCCGAGTGAGGTTCTCGAGAATCGTGCGCAGCCACGGGCTACGCACGGCTGGTAGCCGGACCAAGGTGTGCTGGAACGTATCCCGGTCGGCTCGGAACAGGTAGGTGGGGAGCAGCGGGAGCGGGTCGTCGCGGAGGACGTCTTGGGGTATGCGGCCTGATGCGGGGACCGGCAAGTAGGGCTGGGGGGAGGCCAGCCACAGCCATACCCCCAGCGGTAGGGGTACCAGGTATGCGGACGCAGTCGGGCTGGCGGGGGTCCAGGTCTGACCTGTCTGGGGATGGACCGGTACGAGGAGAATGTCGACCCCTGCGTCCGGGGAGGGCTGTCCCGGTCCAGCCAGGATGGCGCGCCGCTTCGGGGGGCATGCGGGCAGCAGGGCGTCGAGCGCGCGTTGGAACATGTCCGCGGTCAGACCGCCCGGGACCTTCACCGGCTGCCCTTGGGAGGTGTTTGTAAGCACTTCTTTGGGCTCCACCGCACGGACGGAATGTGGCTCCACGGCGTAAGAAGTTGATCTGGCTCCACTCTCCGGACGATGCTCGATTCTTTGGGCGTTGCACGGGGTCCGAGTGAGAGGTGCGCACATGAGTTTCCGGTTGGCGGCGTATGCCGTGTGCATCGAGGACGGACGGGTGCTGCTCGCCCGATACGTGCCACCGACTGGCGAGAGCGTCTGGACTCTGCCGGGCGGCAGGGTCGAGCACGGCGAAGATCCGTTTGATGCGGTGATCCGGGAGGTCGCCGAGGAGACGGGCTGCGTCGCGGTGGTCGATCGCCTGCTGGGCGTGGACTCACGGGTCATCCCTGCGGCCGAAGCCCGTGCGGGAGTTGAGCATCAGAATGTTGGCGTCTTCTACCGCGCCGACATCACCGGCGGTCGGCTCCGGCCGGAGCCGACCGGCGAGATCACCGAATCGGTCTGGACGGACCTCTCCGACGTCTCCGGCCTGCGCCGGTCATCGCTGGTCGACGTCGGCCTCTCCCTGGCCCAGGTACTTCCAGCGACAGGCCACGTCGCCCCTGTCCCGGTCGGCGGCCTCATCCAGCACTAGCCATTCAGTCGTAGATCGGGGTGCTCGCTGTAGTTCGGGGTGGGATTGGTGGTGGCCGGGCCGCCGTACTCTCGCTTGCCCGGGCTTGGTTGCGGCGCCGGTGGCAGGCCCGGGCGAGGGCCTGGTGGCAGCGTCGCCACCATGACCAGTGCAGGCCGCGCCGGATCCGCTCCGCCTCCGGAATCCGAGGAGTCATCAGCGCCACGAGGCGGGCGATCTCGAAGGCCGTCAGCGTGATCGGGACGATGCCCGCGAAGCCGACGGGGCTGGTGAGGTCAGCCCGCACCCCCTGTGTGGGCCTCGTCGGCTTCCTCGCCCTGGTCACCTCGTTGCTGGTCGGCGGCCTGCACCGCCAGGAACGCGGCGGCCAGCTGGGCCAGGCTCACATGCCGGTACCACCCGTGGAAGTGGCGTACCTCGTAGTCGGCCATGCCCGCCGCGGACTTCGCCAGTTTGATCGCATCCTCCACCCGCCAGCGGGCGCCGGGGACCAGCACCAGCTCCTCCACCGGTACCTCCTCCGGCCCCCAGCCCAGGTAGTAGTCCTTCTCCTGGGGACTCTCGGGGCGGCGCCGGGCCAGCAGCCAGCGAGCGAGGCCGCTTCCGGGCTCGGCGTCCGGGGCGGGGATCCTGCGCACCCACCACTGCCAGGTCCGCGACTCCAGCTGGGAGGGGCCGGCGGGCAGGTCGACCCACTCATCCTCGACTGCGTACCGCTCCACGAGTCGGGCCAGATGGCGCCAACCGGGGCGGGGCAGCACGCTCTGGTTGGCCTGGACATTGACCACGTACGGCAGTCCGTGCTCTTCAAGGGTGCGGCGGAAGGTGCCGTCGCGTCCGTAGACCTCGTCCGCGGCCACCCACACCCGCCCGGCCGGCAGGTCCGGCAGGATCCGGGCGATCATCCGCTCGGCCAGGCGTGGCTTGACCGCGAAGCCGACCTCGTCGGGAATTTTGGCCACGCGGCAGCGGGGCCGGTCCTCCGTCCACTCCCGCGGGAGGTACAGCTCCCGATCGATCAACGCCTGCCCCGCGCCGGTGGCCCACGCTGCCATCACCCCGATCTGACAGGGGAAGACCCCGCCCAGCGCACCGGAGTACTGCCTCGCCACCCCGGCCGAGGCCCGGCCCCGCTTGGCGAACCCGGTCTCGTCGACCACCAGCACCCCTGCCCCACCCGGACCGGCCCCGACCCCGCCGTCCTCCAGCCCCGCTACCACATAGCGGCGGGTGAAGTCCCGCAGCTGGTCCGCATCCCACACGGCACGGTCCAGCAGGTGCTGCTGTCCCCAGGGGGAGGGTTCACCGATGTACTCGGAGATCTGCCAGCCGTTCTTGCGCGACAGCGGGGCCAGCAGGCCACGGACGCACGCGGCGGCCCGGCCCCACAAATCCACGCGCGGGAAGATCCCGTTGACCTCTAGCAACAGGTCCTCAAGCCGATCGGCGACGCCTTCGGCGCACTCCCGGTCCGTGACGACCGGCGGGATGTCCAGTAACTCCGCCTTCATAAAGGGCAGTTACCCGCCACAGGGGATCGACGAACTACAGCGAGCACCCCGATCTACGACTGAATGGACTAGTACTCCAGCTGTAGATCGTGATCTTCATGTCTGGGATGCGGCTTGCCGCCGGTAGTGACTGGTGCGTGATCGTGCCTGGTGGCGGCGGCGCCAGTCGGACCAGGCAAGCCGGTGGGCCGCGTCGAGGACGGGCCGGACGACGAGCGCGATGAACAGGCGGCAGATCTCGTTGCAGGACAGCGGGATCAGGTCGTCCGGCGTGGGTCGGTGTGCGTGTTCGTCGGCGCGGACGACGGCGAGGAAGGCGTGGGCCAGCATCGCGAGGGTGACCCAGCGGGCCCACGAGGGGTAGCGGCGGACCTGGTGCTCATCCAGCCCGGCCAGTCCCTTCTCTGTTTGGAAGGTCTCCTCCACCCGCCATCTGGAACCTGCGACCTTGACCAGGGTGGCCAGGGATGCCGGCGTGGTGGAGTGACAGCGGTAGTAGGCGAGTTCACCGGTGCTGCGGTTGCGGCGGATCAGCAGCTGGTGGTGGCCCGGGGCTGCCTCGGCGAGGTCGATGACGGCCCAGTCGTAGAATCGCTGCCCCTTCGCGCCGTGTCCGGCCGAGAGCTTCTGCCAGGCCCGCTTCGGCACCTTCGCCGCCAGGGCATCGGCGCGGAACTTGCCTGCGCCGGTGGGCACTTCGGCCGAGCAGGCCACCGCGAGGACATAGCCGATGCCGCGTTCCTCCAGAGCCGTACGGAGTCTTGGGTTGCCGCCGTAGACCTCGTCCCCGGTGACCCAGCCGACGTGGTGTCCGGCGTCCAGGAACCGTTCGATCATCGTGCGGGCCAGTTCCGGCTTGGTCGCGAAGACGGTGTCCTGGCCGAGTCCGGCTGCCCGGCAGCGGTCCGGGTCGCACGTCCAGGAGCGCGGGATGTACAGCTCCCGGTCGACCGCCGCGTGCCCGCGCATCCCGGCGTAGACGAGGTAGACCGCAACCTGGGAGTTCTCGATCCGTCCAGCCGTTCCGGTGTACTGGCGCTGGACCCCAACCGTGTGGGTGCCCTTCTTCACGTCGCCGGTCTCGTCGACAACCAGGACCGCGGCCTCGTCATAGAGGTGCTCGACGACGTATTCGCGCACGTCGTCACGGATGCCGTCGGCATCCCAAACGGCTCGGCACAGCAGATGCTGCATGCCGTGCGGGCTGGCCTCCCCGGCCCACTCCGCGATCGTCCAGCAGTTCTTGCGCGGCAGGTCCGCCAGCAGGCCCAGCACCAACCGCCCGGCCCGCATCCGTGGTTCGACCCGGACGAACCGGCCCGCGATCCGGCCCATGGCCACCTCGAACGCATCCCGCCAACGGACGGGATCTATGCTGTGACCTGCGGCCACCGTCTCATCGTTACTCCACACAAGTCACGATGATCAACGGTGGCCGCACCCGTCTCCACACCGGCCCACCTTGGCTGAGGGCCCTGCTTAGCCCGTTTCACCGTAACGCTCAACAGCACAGGCCGATGGGCCTACGGTGCCGACAGGGCTGTGCGCTCGGCTTTCTCCAGCCAGTCGGTGTACCAGCGGGCGAACGTCACCGGCGTACCGTCGTCGTCGAGCAGCGGGGCGAGGTCGACGTCGTCCACCCGGCAATCGGACCAGATCGTGCCACGGTGGCTGCCGTTGATGATCAGCCATTCTCTCTGGGCGCAGCCCAGGTGGGAGATCACGATGGCGCCGGCGGTGCGCTCCGGGGCGAACATGATGGCCTCCCACCGCTCGTCCCAAGCCTCGATGGCGTCGTCGAAGTCCTCGATGTCGTCGAAGTCCTCTTCCTCGGGGCGTTGGGCAAGAAGGTCGTCGAGCAGTTTCGGGTCCGGGCCCTGGTCGGGAAACGGCGCGGCAAGTCTCGTCAGGTCGGCCAGGTCCGCGCCGTCGCCTTCCCAACGCCAGCGGCCTTGCACGCGCCGAACTGGGAACAGGCCGTACGCGGGGCCGGCGCCACCCGCACCGACGTGGAGCAGGAATGTCCGGTACTCCTCCGGCAGCCGCACGCCCGTCTGCGCCTCGAGTTCGGCAAGCTCACCCTGGGTAAGCGGGTCCTCCACGATCCACCTGTGCCCCAATGCCCCAAACACCTTGCTGCCGGAAGGCCCTGCACCCGCCGCCTCGAGCCGCTGACGCACGCCCACCACTGATCAGTCATGCGCAGACCGTACGTGCAGCCACCGACACCTGGGGCGCGGGCCCACTGCTACGGTCCCGACGGGCTCAAGACTGGCCCAACGCCCCAGACCCCTCAGCACAACACGCACATCGGCCAGCTGAGGCTCTCGATCACGCCCCCAGCAAGATCACGATCTACAGCTGGAGTACTAGGCAGCACGGGAGGGGCCACCCGAATCACTCGATCGAAGCGGGGCCAAATCACCTTGCTACAAGGGCGTGAATCACACCGCCTCACGCCCCCTCCAGCCAAGCCATGGAGCCAAAACACTTCCGTCGACTGGAGCCCAAAAACGTCCTTAGAAACAGGAGACCGGGAAGCGACCCAAGGCGCTCGTATGGACCGCCGAACGAATCGCCCAGTGGCGGCGAACGGGGGACAAGCCGTCGCCCGTCATGGTCTGGACTCCCGAGCAGACAGGCGCCTTCCTCGACCGCGCGTCGAAGCACCGCCTCTATGCCCTGTTTCACCTGATCGCGTTCCGCGGCCTGCGCCGTGGCGAGGCATGCGGACAGCAGTGGTCGGACACCGACCTCGGGGCCGGGCATCTCACGATCACCAAGCAGCTCGTACAGCGCGGCTGGAAGGTCGAGGAGTCCGCGCCCAAGACGGACAGCGGCGAGCGCGTCGTCGCCCTCGACTCCGAGACCGTGAAGGTGCTCAAGAAGCACCGCAAGCGCCAGATGCAGGAGCGCCTCACGTGGGGCGAGGCATACGTCGACACCGGTCGCGTGTTCGCGCAGGAGAACGGCGAGTGGCTCCACCCAGCGTGGGTGACAGACCAGTTCCGGCGGCTGGCCGCTGAGGCGGGCCTTCCTCCGATCCGGCTGCACGACCTGCGCCACGGCGCGGCGACGCTCGCGCTGGCGGCCGGCGCCGAGATGAAGGTCGTGCAGGAGATGCTCGGCCACTCCTCCATCACGATCACTTCGGACACGTACACCAGCGTCCTTCCCGAGGTGGCGCGAAAGGCCGCCGAGGCAGCCGTGAGGCTGGTGCCGAGGCAGGCCGCTCGTACCGCCGGGCTCACCTCGGGCTCACATCAGGCCAACGACCGCCCCCGGCACAGCAAAGTGCCCCACCCGAAGCACTCGGATGGGGCACTAAAGCGCAGGTCAGGGGATAGTTCCCGGTCCCCGCATGCGGTAGGCCGTGTGGGACTCGAACCCACAACCAACGGATTAAAAGTCCCGGCAGGTTCCTGCCGGGACTTCCGCTGACTACCCCTCTCGTCCAGAAGGGCCTGGTCAGAGAGACGCACTGTGGTGTCCCATCCAGATCCGGTGGCGTTATCCCAGTACGTCCGCTCACGCATCGCTCACGCATTCAGCCGCTGCGACCTCCACGTGACGGGCGGCCCGGAGGGTTGCGTCCGGGGCCCCCTCCCACGGCGCTCCCGACCACCACATCTCCCGATACGGATTCCGCGCAGCCTTACGAGGTTGACGTGCCCCCTGCCCCTTGGCGAGCCTTCGCGTCCCGTCGAACGCCCGAAGCTCTGCGTGCCACGCCTCCCTGCTGGCCTCCAGCACAGCCAACGCGCGAAGCAAGGCACGTTCATCTGTGCTGTAGGGACCCGCCTTGGCTTCGAGAAAGCTCAGCGACGCATGAAAGCCGATCGGCCGATACAACTGCACGCAAGATCGGAGCTGCGCCACACGGAGACCGTGAGGAAACGCCGCATCGCGGACCTTCCGCGCAATGTTGTTGAAGCTCACCTGGCGAGGGTAGCCAGACCTCTCGGCTTGCCTACGGAATTTTCGATCAGCTGCAGGTCGTCAGACAGCGCATCTAGACGTGGCCCCGCGTTATGAAGCTTCGATGATCACCAGACGGCCTTGAGTGATCCGCGTAGGCTGCTCCACGCGTCCTGCGGTACCCGGCCAGCGCTGCCATGGGCAGGCGACGGGGTCACCCATGAGGGCGTACCGAGCGCCTGATCCGACCGCTGGGTAGCGACGCCGAAGGCGAAGCTGGGATGCTTGTGCGGGAAAGCAGAGGATTCAGGAACCGGAGGGAGGCGTACCCCCATGGCCTACTCAACGCGCATGGCTGCCGCCCTGTCCGGTGCGACCATGGGTCAACTTCGGTCTTGGCGCCAAGACCGTGGCCATGGGCCGATCCTCCGCCCGGAGCTGGCAGCCAAGCCAGCCCTCTACTCATTCCGTGACGTGCTGGCTCTCCGCGCCTTCGCTCACCTCCGCCAGGACGTGTCACTCCAGAAGATCCGCAAAGCCCTGGTCACGCTGAAGAAGTTCGGCGAAGTCGAGCACCTGTCGAGTTACTCCCTTGTGGCCGACGGCGACTCGATCGTCCTTGTCGGCCATGAACACGAACACGCGACAGACCTGGTCAAGCATCCTGGCCAGCGAGTGATCGCCACCATGGCCGACATTCTCCAGGAGTTCGCCCCCCGACCTGGTGTGGTGGTCCCGCACCTCCTGCAGCCCAAACTGAACGTCAGCGTCGACCCCGAGACGCAGGGCGGGCAGCCGGTCATCACTGGAACCCGGGTCCCTTTCGATGCCGTAGCAGAACTGGTGGAGGACGGCGTCCTTCCCGAAAAGATCCGCGATTACTACCCAGGCGTGACACCAGACGCAGCCCGCGACGCCGTGTCGTTTGCCCTCTACGTTGACAGCTACAGCCTCGGACCACGCGCTGCCTGATGCGAATTCTCATCGACGAGAACGTCCCGGTGCAGATGCTCGAAATGCTCAGGCGGCTCCTCCCTGAGCACGAGGTTCGTCACGTCAGCGAAATCAAGTGGGCCGGCAAGAAGGACCTCGCGCTGCTCCCTGACGCCGCGCGCAGGGGGTTTCAAGCCTTCCTCACTAAGGACGGACGCCAGCTGGAGATCCCGTCGGAATCCGCTGCGATCAAGAAGTCTGGAATGCATCACATCAGGTTCAGCCACGGCCACAAGGGCATGGCAGGGCTGGGCCTGGCCATGGGGGCAGTGATCGCCGCCATGCCACTGATAGTCCGCGAGCTGGAGGAAACAGATGAGCAGCGGCTGGTGCACATCAAGGGCCTGAATCCAGCAACCAAGCATCGTTTCGACCTGGTTGACCCGGCAAAGTCGCCACCAAGTTATTGGCCCCGGTAAAGGTTGCGAAGCCCCATCGCTCCCCTGCGCATTACGAGGGCCTGCAAGATCGTGACGAATGGTGATCCGCGATCATGCTTAATCCGGTTTTCCCTGGTCAGAGGCTTGCCGGACTCGCCAGCGTGATGCTCGATCCATCTGGTGCTGAGCCGTCCGCTCACGCTGGACACTGCGCTGACCAGCCCCGAACCACCCATGGTGAACATCGCGCCCACGTTGCCCCGTGGAGATCGCCCTCCCCGCAGAGGGGACTACCCGTTCGCTCAGTCTCCCCGCACCCGCTCGGCCCGCTCTTTCTGCATCGCCTCCCCCAGCAACGACTCCTGCTGAGCGCGGCCGGCGGCCGCCACAGCGGTGAGAGCGGGCACACGGGTCGAGATGATGGGGATCTTTGAAAACGGCCGGGGCCGCTCCTCGCCCCACTTGCTTGGTCTTTGAACTGTGTGAGGAGAATGGGGATCGAAGAGCGGTCCTTGATCACCAGAATGTAGGTTTTGGCTATGACTGGTGACTGGCGGATGGACCGGATCGGGACTGCGCTGAGGGGCGAGAACCCGACCGTGATGCGACGGCTGACGTCAGGGTTCGCGGTGATCGGGGACGTTCAGTTCCTGCCCGGCTACTCGGTCCTGCTTGTGGACGAGCCGGATGTGCAGCGGCTGTCGGACCTGCCGAGGGCGAAGCGGCTGTCGTTCCTGTCTGACATGGACCAGCTCGGCGAAGCGGTCGAGCGTGCTTGTCGGCGGCTGGATCCGGCATTCCGCCGGGTGAACCTGGAGATCCTGGGGAACACGGACCCGTTCCTGCATGCGCATGTCTGGCCGCGGTTCGAGTGGGAGCCAGCCGATGTGGTGGGTGCTCCGGTGTGGCTCTATCCGCGTGAGCGGTGGAGCGACGAGCCGTTCAGGCTCGGTCCGCAGCATGACGTGCTGCGGGAGGCGATCGGCAGTGAGCTGGACCAACTGCGCTCGGTGGCCTGAGTGTTGTGGGCCCGCCGACCGTCAGGTCGGCGGGCCCGGTGATCGGTGACGGTCAGCCGTGGCTCACTGGAGGCGTCTGAGCGGGACGATGTCGGTGACGCGGTTGGTGATCGTGGGGCGGGCGGCTTCCTGAGTGGCGAGCAGGGCGACGATCGTGACGGGCTGGTCGCAGTGCGGGCAGTTCCGGACTGCTGTCGGGGCCAGTGGGTCAATGGGGCCGGGGGCTGCCGGCTGCGGGCCGGGCGGAAGGGGTCGGGGATGTTCGCCGAGGCGTCGTGCTCGTTCTTCGTCGCGGGTCCGGTTGCGTTGCCTTTCCGACTCGCGACGGCATTCGGGCGAGCAGTAGACCTGCCGGAGTCGGGGGTTGGCAGTGAAGACGCCGTCGCAGACCGGGCAGGTGTGTGCCGCCAGGCCGGCGGGAGCGCGTCGGTGGGCGGCGCTCTTGCAGCGGGGAGAGCAGTAGATCTGCCTCGGGCTCGGCATGAACTCGGCCTCGCAGACAGGGCAGTTGGCGGTTCTGGGGGTGAGCTGTTCGTCGTTGTGAGTGAGGTCAGGAGACACGGGCGTTGACTCCCTTGCGCATGGCGTCGGCCTGGTTCTGGTGGCCTCGGAGCCGGTAGGAGGGTCCGTCGATGCCGGCGACGGCAGCCCGGTGCAGGAGCCGGTCGAGCATGGCGGCAGCGACGGTGGCGTCGCCGAAGGCTCTGGCCCAGTCGGCGATTCCGACGTTGGTCGTCAGGATCGTGCTGGACTTGAGATACCTCTGGTTGATCACCTGGAACAGGGCCGAGGCGCCGTCCTCGGGCAGCGGCAGGTAGCCGAGCTCGTCGATGATCAAAAGCCTCGGACCTGCGAAGAAGCGCATGCAGGTCTTCCAGCGGCCTTCAAGGGCGGCCTTGTGGCACTTGGCGGCGAGTTCCGCGGCGGTGGTGAAGTAGACGCGGTGGCCGGCGTCGACGGCTGCTCGTCCGAGGGCGACCGACAGCATGGTCTTGCCCACTCCGGGAGGGCCGACGAACAGCACGTTGGAGGCGTCGTCGAGGAAGCGCAAGGTGGCCAGGTCGCGGATCAGCTTCTCGTCGACGCCGGGCTGGGCGGCGAAGTCGAAGTCGGCCAGGGTCCAGGGCTCGGGCAGGCAGGCGAACCGTTCCCGGGCGGCGAGCTTGCGGGCTTCGGTGGCCTCGACCTCGATCTCCAGGAGCCGTTCCAGGGCTGCGGTCAGTGACATCCGCTCGGTGCGGGCCTGGTCCAGGACCCTGTTCAACGCCTCAGCTGCGTCGTTGAGTTTGAGGTAGGACAGGTGGCCTCTGAGCTGCTGGAATCGGCGGGCTTCGCTCACCTGCATCGGTGACGTACTCACTCCGGGCTCTCCTCCTGCTTCGGTGAGGGGACACTCCGCAGCCGGTCGGCCACGGCGGCATAGTGGGTCAGGTCGATCACGACCCGTTCGGCTGAACTGCCGGCGGTCGGCCCTTCGCGCAGACGCTCGGCTTCGGCCAGGGCTGCGGCTGACGGCGGTTTGCGGACCTTGGTCTTGCAGGGAGCCCGGTCGGAGAAGGAGGACAGCACCGCCCTCTCCAGGGCGATGACATGTCCGTCGTCCCGGACGATCTGCCCGGCGCCTCGCGGGGCCCGGCGGTGGCAGGCCACGACGGCCCGGCCAGCGGTGACGATCCGCAGGTCGTCCTCGCCGAGCCGGTGCAGGACTTTGACCGTGACGCCGGGCAGGCCGGGCGGAACGGAGTAGAAGTTGCCGTCGAAGGCGACCAGGCTCTGCGGACTGACGGTCCGCTCGGCCTCCAGCTCGGCCGGGAACGGCCGCACCGGGATGTCGAGCAGGGGCTCGGCCGCGGCGAGCTCGCCGACGGTGGTGACCGCTCCGTCGATCCGCCGGCGACGGTCGTCCATCCGAATCGAGAGCTTGTCGACCCCGGACTGGGCCTGCACGACCGTGAGCCCGTCGGGAACCGTGCGCCACCAGCGCTGCGCGGCCGAGTGGTTGGCCTTCTCCACCACTCCCTTGCGGTTGCCGCGACGGGGCGGGCAGATGTCCACCCCAACCCCGTAGTACTTGGCGACGGCGGCGAACGCCGCGGTGACCTGGCCGCTGGAGGGATAGCAGACGGTGGCCATCCGGTCGAAGCGCCACCGGCGGGCAGTCCCGCCCAGCTTGCGCACGACATCGTCCAGGGCCTGGACCAGATGGGGGAAGTCCTCCGACTCCGCCAGCACCGCCCTCCACCGGCCCGAATGCGCGAGAGCCCCGACCAGCAGATGCGCATGCCCACCCACCCCCCACCCTTCGGGCGGATCGGGCAACTCCAGCCAGTCGAACTGGATCTCTTCACCCGGTGGATGCTCGATCAACGCGACGTTGCGGCCGGTCGAGGCATGACAGGGCTCGCAGTGCGGCCGGGCCCGATAGCGGCGAAGGGCGCGGGTGAACGTCGAGTACGCACCCTCATAGCCGAGCCCCACCACCTCGTCGAACAGCGTGGACGCCCACAGGTGCGGGTCGTCAGCGAGGCGCTGGCGGCAGTACGGAAGGAACGGCACGAACGCGTCAGGCGCCTGACGCCGCTGGCCGGCGGTCCGCTCACCGTTCAGATAGGCCCGGATCGTCTTGCGGTCCCGGCCCAGATGCCGGGCGATCGCTGAGATCGTCCATCCCTGCCGACGCAGTGCATGAGCATCCACGTCTTCCTCCCGCGTCAGCATCCAGGCCCCCGGACAGGCCGAACTTGCGCACGCAGGCTTTCCGGACTAACCGCCATATACGGGGTCTTCGAATTTAGTGGGGGGTGCGGCGGTGACGGGCGCGCTCGCCGGTCACGCTGTGTGAGGTGGTTGGGGTGCGGGCGCCCTGGACGCAAGGAGCCCGCGGGCCTTCGTGATCATGGTTGTTGTCTAGGCAACCGATCATGAAACCCCACGGGCTTGAACAGCGACGATACCGGCATCAACGAAGCGGCAACGCGACTTCTGGGGCTGGAGGGGGTGAGTGTGACGCAGGTCAAGGACGACGGGGCGGGCGGTTCGACGGTGTACGTGGTCACGAGCGAGGACTCCGCCCGGGCCTGCCCCTCGTGCGGGGTCTTCGCCACCCGGCTGAAGGACTACCGCACCACCCGGCCCCGGCACCTGCCCTGCGGTGGACGCCCTGTGAGTATCCGGTGGCGCAAGGCACGCTGGTACTGCGCCGAACCCGCGTGCGAGCGCGGCTCGTTCACCGAGGCGATCCACGCGGTGCCCGCCGGGATGCGCACCACCACCGCCCTGCGCCGGGCGGCGGGGGCCGCGGTCTGCGACGGATCCCGCACCGTCGTGCAGGCCGGCCGCGACCTGTCCTTGAGCTGGCCCATCGTGCAGCGATGCTTCGAGGACTACGCCGCGACGGTCCTGCCCGAGACGCCGCCCGCGACCGAGGCGGTCGGGATCGACGAGACCCGGCGGGGCAAGCCGGTCTGGGCCCAGAACCCGGCCACGCAGAAGTGGGAACTGGTCGCGGACGCCTGGCACATCGGCTTCGTCGACGTGATCGGCGGGCAAGGACTGTTCGGGCAGGTCGAAGGCCGCAACGCCACCTCGGTCGCCGACTGGCTCAGCTCCCAGCCCGCATCCTGGCGGGCACAGGTGCGCTACGTCGCCATCGACCTGTGTTCCACCTTCCGCGCCGCCGTCCACCGTGCCCTGCCGCACGCGACCGTGGTCGTCGACTGCTTCCACATCGTGCAACTCGCCCAGCGCCACCTCGCCGACCTGCGCCGACGCCTCACCTGGCGGCAGCACGGCCGCCGGGCCCGCAAGGGCGACGGCATCTACACCGTCCGCAAACTCCTGCGCCGCAACAAAGAAGACCTCACCGAAGACCAACGCCTCCTCCTGAAGACCGAGTTGGAGTACATGGGCACCTACGGCCGGCAGATCCACGCGGCCTGGCAGGCCAAGGAACTCCTGCGCGACCTCCTCGGCCTGGCCGTCAGCCGCACCCACCACGCCCCCGACCGCTCCGCGATCTCCGCCGCCCGCCACCGCTTCTTCACCCACGTCGCCGACCACGCCCACCTGCACGAACTCCTCACCCTCGCCGAGACCATCGAGCAGTGGTGGGACGGCATCGAGACCTACCTGACCACCGGCATCACCAACGCCGCCTCCGAAGGCAACAACCGCCTCATCAAGCTCGAAGCGCGTAACGCCTTCGGCTTCCGCAACCGCGCCAACCAGCGCCTACGCTCACGCTGTGCGACCACCCGCCGGAGCCGACGGCAGGCGCACCCCCACTAAATTCGAAGACCCCATATACGACGACACGCCGGGCAAGATCACACAATGGGTGGGGAGATCAACAGAGCAGGTTTGCCCCACCCCTTAGCAGCAAGTGGGGAGATTCAAGAAGCGCCATCAGAGAGGGTGGTGAAGTAGTCGATGAGTTCTTGGTGCCTCGCAGAAGCAGGGCCCCACCAAGTGTCGTACCACGCAGCTGTGGCGGCAATGTGAGCAGCAGGAACGCCGTGGTCAAGCAGCAGAGGGCCGAGGCTCTCCAGGATTTCGTTGCGCTGGCCGGAGAGGGCTTCGAGAAGCTGGTCGGCGGTGACTTCACCTTCGTGAAGCAATCGTTCAGCCAGGTCTCGGTCAGGGCCAACCAACTGGATGAGAGGGCTGGGCCCGATTCGGGGGAGGCCAGCACAACGGATGGCGAGCCGATATCGGTGTGTTTGGGAAAGAGTTGCCAGGTGAGCCTCGCAGCCACGGGGTTCGAGCGGAGTGAAGAAGCCCCGGTCGGTCATCTCGTCGAGCCGTTCGGTGAACCACGCCTCGAAGAGATCGGGATCGCTCTCGGCTAGGTGCCCGAGCAACTGACCGGCCCGCCATTGGCTGTGCTGGGGCAGGTCCTCCACCCTCATGTGCTGTACGGCCTCTCGCCAGGCCGGTCGCCATGCCTCGGGCAGCGAGGGGCCATGACGCTGGCCTATGGCGAAGCTAACGGCGGCGCTACTGGCGATCGCGGCGATCGGATGCAGCAGCAGCCGCTGCAGCACCTCTTCCGGCTCATCGTGTAGGAACAACGAGTCGAGTAGGCCGACGTCCTCCTTCCTCATCGCTGCGATCACGAACTCGGCGGACTCATCGATCTCCGCACGTCCGAGCACAACGCTGATAACACCGGAACGAAAGTCCGGATTATCCAGACACCTGGCGAGGATGTCCCTCGGGACCGTAGTCGGATCGGTCTTGAGCCACTGTCCCAGTGCGCTGCGAAGCAGGAGCGGGTTCCCGGCCGCCGCAGCGGCCTCATACCAGGCACTTGGGTCGCTCAGGAGTGGTGTCATCTGCTCAGCAACCCAGATCCCACCAGTCTGGTCACCGGCCAGCGCCGATTGCTCGGCCAGCTCACCGAATCGCGCCACTCCGTCGTACGGTCCTAGCTCTGCGATCTTCTGTGCGAGGGCCTCCACAGAGAGGGGCTGGTCCGGCTCAGCGGCGTCGGCAGCGTCGAGGTGACTCCACCACCCCCGACCTGCGAAGGCTTCCAGGTCCGGATCAACATTGAACGATGGAAGTTCACGCCCGGTGCCGTCGCGCTCGCGCAGTGAGTCGAGCATGCGTTGAGCTCGTAGAACCAAGCCGGGAGAGGCTTGGAGCAGGGGATACAGCGTGGCAAGGATGCGGCTGCCTCCTTCAACCCCCAAGCGCTTCTGCTCATCTGAGGGTCCCGCATGGCCAGTTGCGTGCCCCTCGCCGAGCCGCAGCCAGGTGAGCGCGAGGTCGAGCAGCGGAACAAGCGCGCTCGGAGGGCATCCGTAGGGGCTCTCCCACTCGTCCGCTGCGTCGAGAACTGCCGCAACCTGCTCCCACAAGGAAATGAGCTGGGCCAGATTCTCCGCCCTGTCGATGCCCCGGCTCATGGTAACGGTGTTCGGTGCGCCGGGATCAGTCCAGTTTCCCGACACTTCCACGGTAAAGATGCTCGCCAACATCTCGGTCGCCACGGCCCAATGCGACGCTTCGCGATGAGTACGCAGCCAGTCCAGTGCAGACCGCAGAAGGAGCCTGCGAATCTCGATCTCGGTGCCGAAGTCAGGGTCGATGATGCCGGCCAAGTCACTCAACACGCGCAACGGGTGCTGCGGAGTGGAGTGACGCGGACGGTGGTCACCCACAGCAAGGTCGAGAAGCCCGGCGACAGCCTCGGGCAGCAGAAACTGTTCTGCAGATTGGATCAGTTGTCGAACCGCAGCGTCACCAGCAAGGTCAACGGAAACTCCAGATAGCTGATGAACATCGCGCGGCCCGTCAAGAACGGCGTGGGCGGCCGCGACGGCAAATTCAGCTGCCCGTCGGTCCAGGTGGGCGAATTCCGACACCACGGCGAAAATATCGGTATCCCAATCAGTCGGCGCGGGCAGCGCACGGACCCAGGCTTCCGCCGCCGCGCGAGCAGCGGGGGAGTCAGAGACCCGAGCAGCAGACATCACCGCCAACGCGAGGTCTGAAGCCCGTTCGGGAAAGGCATCACAAACGGTGGACCATGGCCTGCCGGCAGGAGTGGTGAAGAACCACCGAGCTACGAGTGGCGCGCGCAGTGCTGGCTGCAAGCTCCAGACATCGCCAACGGTTTCCACGAGGCCGTTGCGCGCGAGGCGCTCCATCAGCCCGGACATGCTGGCTGGCGGCTCGCCGACGAGGGGCGCCAGTGCGTACAGCGTCTCAGTGGACGCACCTCCAAGGGCCGCTACGCAAGCCAGGGTGTCCACAGCCGTCTCAGACTCAGTGACGCGCCGGAGATGTCGTTCCACGTTCGCCAGGTGCGCCCTACCAGTTACAACCCTGTCGCCCTCCCCCGTGGCAAGCAACTCACAGAGCGTAAGGGCCCAGCCCGGTCTGCCGTCCGCTTGAGCGAGAACCACAGCACGTGCCCGGTGGCCGGTCACACCGACTGAGGTGACCAACCTGTTCATGTCGGCCCGCTCCAGCAAGTCGACGTCGACGCGGACGGCCCCCGGAAGAGCTGACATCACCTCGTCGGCCCTGTCAGGCCAGGTCGGCGCGACGATAACGAATGAGAGGTCTGCCTGACGGCGGGCCCGCCGGAGAACGCGGATGTCGTCGAGGCGAACATGGGCTTCGTCCACCACGACGGCATCAGGCCGGGCCTGCAACAGTTCGTCGATGAGTCGGTCGAGTTGCGTCTGCTCAAGGTAGACAACGCGGCGATCCAGCTCAGCGGTGAGCCGTGTCTTACCCACACCGGGGACACCGACCACAACAGTGTCGCGACCGGCATCAACCTCACTGTCGAGCATTGCAATGGTGCTCTCCCGGCCCACGAGCGGGGTCTGGTCTGTCACGTGGTCCGGTGCCTCGAGCGGACGGTCAAGCAGGGCACCCAAGTCCGCCGCGATGCGCAGAAGGTTCCATCGCCAAGCCGGCTCACGCACGAGGTGGTCAACGAACCATTCCTGGGCGTAGATATGCGCTGCTGGGAGGCTGCGCCTCTCACACAACCGGTCCATGGCCGCGCGTGTATTCGCGTCGACGGCTCGCGAGCAGGCCATCACAATCAGGTCGGCTCGCACACCCTCCTCGCGCATTCTTCGCAGACCCGTGCGCAGGTTTGCCACAGGGTCGCCAGTGGTGACGAGTAGGCGCCCTCGGGCGTCCACGTCGTCGGTGCCGAGGGGAAAGTAGATGTCGGCATCACGGCCGAAGTCATGGCCGCCCTCCACTGCAGCCAGTCCCGGGTACTGCGATTGCAGGAGAGCGCACGCACACCGCTCGAACTCCGTCGGGTGAATGACCTGTTCTCTGAGTGCCTGACGCACCCGCGCCACGAGATCCACGAATGTTTATACTACGCGCGGCTTTGCAGTAGTGTGCGTGATGATGTCCTTCTGCTGACACCAGTGCGCCTTGTTCACTTACGATCCGCCGCGATCCGGTCCGCGGCGGTTCCATCACCCGACCGCCGTGATATGACCGTCCGCCTCCCTCAACCTGCCTCGGCGGTGCAGCTCATCGACGTCGGAGTCCAGGAAGCTGCGGATGTCCCGACCCATACGACGCCAGCCAAAGAACTCGCCTGCGTGCCGGACCAGTTCGTCCCGTGACATGCCTGGGCACTCCGCGGCAAGTTCGTACAGCGCCAGCTGCCGCTCGGCCGGGGCGATGTGCGCGGCCTTGCGAGGGGTGTCGCCCTCTCCCGGAACGCGAGCGTCCAAGTCCTCTCGGCCGGCCACGTCCAGGAACTGCCCGTCGACGGTGACCTTCCCCGAACGGACGAGGCCGCGCACTACTTCCCGCACGTTGTCGCGGATCCTGTTGCCCGCCCGGGCAACGCCCCACGCCTCCCTGGCGCGCTGTACCAAGAGTTCCTCGTGAATGGGTCCCTCGATCCCGATGACCCTGGTCAGGACGTTGCGCAGCGCGGGCCGGGCTTCCGGGGTGTGCAGTTCGTACGGTGAGGACACGGTCATCTCGCACGTCTCGTACATGCAGCTCCACGGCCGGTCGGGCTCGGTGTCGACAGGAACGCGCTCATGGTCCGGGGGCGCCAGGGTCGTAGGCGTCGCTCCGTCCCCCGGTCCCGGAGCATCAGGCCAGTCCGAAGCGCCAGAGAACGGAGCGGTCGGCCTCGTGCGCGAGGTCTCCTCCGCCTCATCCTCGGCGGCCACCGTCGGATCTACCGAGGTGGAGTCGGAGTCCGACATCGGTCCCCGCTCGACCGCCAGCTCGACCGCCTCACGCAATCTCAGCTCGGCGGCAGCCCGGCCGCGATACCAGTCGGTGCCCCAGATGCGGTGCAGCCGCCAGCCCAGCCCGGCGAGCACTTCCTCCCGCAGCCGGTCGCGATCCCGAGCCGTCCTGGACGAGTGGTACATCGCACCGTCGCACTCGATACCGAGTGCGTAGGCACCGGGGAACTGCGGATGGCGCACGCCGATGTCGATGCGGTATCCGGCCACGCCAACCTGCGGCTGCACGCGGTAGCCCCAGTCGCGTAGCACCTGCAGGACCGACTCCTCGAAAGGGCTGTCCGGTTCGGCGTCAGCCTGTGTCACGGCCTGCGCGAGGACTGCCGGTCCGTTCTCGGCGTACTCCAGATACCGCTTCAGGTGCTGAACGCTCTCGTTGGCGCTGTCGGTCAGGCCGCTGCCCCGGAACGAGGCGACGACCTCCATGCGGAAGCGTGCCCGGGTCACGGCGACATTCAGGCGCCGCCAGCCGCCGCCCTTGTTGATGGGCCCGAAGTTCGTGCCGAATTTGCCGTGCTCGTCGGGTCCGTACCCGATCGACATGATCATGACGTCGCGCTCGTCGCCCTGGACGGACTCGAGGTTCTTGACGAAGAACCCGTCGAGCCGGTCCTCGGTGAAGCAGTGGTCCAGGTCGGGGCGGAGCAGCCGGGCCTGCTGGACAGCCTGGTCGATGGCCGCCGCCTGCGCCTGAGAGAGGGCGACAACACCCAGAGTGCGGCCAGGGCGGGTGTCGAAGTGATGGATCACCCGCCGGGCGACGAACTCCGCTTCCACGCGGTTGTCGCGTCGGCCGCCACGGTCGTACACACCCTGTGTGTGGAAGAAGTCGACGCCGATGTCGTTGCCGTGGTCCAGCGCTCCGGGGAAGGTCACCATGGAGTTGCCGTAGAAGGACCTGTTGCTGAACGTGATCAGTTCCTCGTGACGGCTGCGGTAGTGCCAGCGCAGGGACAGCTCGCGCAGGGCGCCCGCCTTGCATGCGTGCAGCAGCGACTCGAAGCTGTCCGGAACGTCCTCGTCGTACTGGTCGGAGTCGTCCTCGACGGCCGAGTCGAAGAAGGATGTGGGCGGCAGCTGCTTTTCGTCGCCGGCCACGATCAGAGAGTCTGCCCGGTATACGCAGTTGATCGCGTCGGCCGGGCGAACCTGTGATGCCTCGTCGAAGATCACCACGTCGAAGTGATAATCCGCGGGCAGGAACTGGCTTACCGTCAGAGGGCTCATCATGAAGCACGGCTTGATCAGCCGGACGACTTCGCGGGTCCGGCCGAGTAGTTCCCGCACTGGCATGTGGCGTCGCTTCAGCTCCGCTTGCTTCTTGATCACCAAGGCCGCCCCGCCGCTGAATCGGCGCGGCCGACGCTTGTTGCACGCTTCGATCACGGCACCGCTCGCGGCGGCGACCAGTCGGCGGTCGGCCTCCCGGAAGTCGGCCACCCGGGCGTCCAGGTCCGCGGAGCGGGTGGTGGCGAGACGGGTGTCCGTGGCCAGGAGGTCGTCGGCCCAGCACTTCAGCACGGCCTGCTCCAACACCGCAGGCAACTGTTCGGGCAGGACGCCTCGTTCGACGGCACGGGGGACGAGGTCATCGATACCGTGACGCGCCAGGACGTCGACTCCAGAGCGGTATGCCTGCCATTCCTCCGAGCCACGCGGGTCGGCCCGGAGTTCGTCGACGGCCAGCTGGGCCTGGTCGAAGGTACCGAACAGGGCGAAGGACAACTGAGCCTGGCGGGGCTCCTCGAAGAGATCGTGTAGCGCGGTCGATGACTCCGACCAGCGAGCGGCACGGCGCGCCACCGTGTCGCACCAGCTGGTCAGCGCGCTACGAATGCCACGGGCCAACAACCCCGGCAGCGGGTCGGGCTCGGTGCCGTCGGCCAGGCGGGCAGTGAGCGGGTCCCGGTGAGCCGTCCCGCGGGTGAGTTCCGCGATGCGGTCCGCAGCAGCCAGCGCTGCGTCCATGGCGGGCAGTTCGCTTTCGTCGCGGGGGACGTAGCCGCCCAGCGCCTCCTTGTGACGTGCCACCGACCGAGCGAACTCAGCCGCAGTGTTCTGCCAGGCCAGGGCGTCGTTGAGGCGGTGGGGCAGTGTCTTGTCCCAGGCACCGTCGCGCGTGAGCGCGGCCACCGCCGCGCGATCCTCCCGATACTGGCCAGCCAGACGCGCGAACACACCCCGATGCTGTTCAGTAAACCTCTCGGCCAGGGCGGGCAACTCTTCAGCTTCAAGCACCTGCTCACCAAAGACATCTCCCGCTGCAGCGCGGGCTGCCGCGCGGGCTGCAAGCGCGTCCCGCACCTCCTGAGCCGCTCGATGTGCCTCGCGCAGACCTTCCTCGTCGAACCATCGCGCAGGTGGCCGTTTCACCACGGAGGCCAGATCGGCGAGTTCCAGTAGGCCGAACGCTTCCTGGGAGGTTTCCGGCTTAGGCAGTCCGAACAGCTCGGCCAGCTGGGCGAGGCTTCCGGAGAAGTCGTCCGACAGTCCGCCGCCGACCGTGCCGACCGTGGCTGGGTCCCGGTCTGGCAGGCACGCTTCCAGGGTCCGTACGGTCTGCCGTACGTCGTGCACAGTACGCGGTTCGGGAGTCGTGACCGCAAACGGTCGACGCTCGGCAGCCGCGCGCAGGTCCGCGAGCGCGTCGGTGGCCTCCGCGAGGACTGTGGTGGGGACGGAGCTCCCCTTCAGCTTCAGCCAACGCCAGACGAACGCTTCGCCCTCCGCTGCCGGGCGCCAGGCCCGGCTGACGGTGCCGGCCGCTTCCATGAGCGCCTGCAGCTCCCCGGCGCCAAGCCGCCGGACCGTGGCGGTGCTCCTTGCGCCGAGGGTGAGCTGCGGGGTGTCGGCCTGCTCCAGGAGGACCAGGCGGCCCAGGACGTCGTGGAGGGTACGGCCGAGCGGTTCGCGGGTCTGGTTCATGGCCGCCGCGTAGGCCGACAGTTCCTCCCGCAGCCGGCGTGCCCTGTCCAGTTCGTGCTCAGCCGCTCCGGTGATCCGCACTTCGGTGGTCAGCACCCGCTCGAGCTCCGTCGCCACAGCCTTCTTGCTGGTGTCGCCGCTGTGCAGGGCCATCACGAAGTCGCCGAGGCCGACGCCTCGCAGCCTGTTGCGGACCACGTCGAGCGCTGCGGCCTTCTCACTGACGAAGAGGACGGACCGGCCGGCGTGCATGAGGGCGGCGATCATGTTGGTGATCGTCTGGCTCTTGCCCGTACCGGGCGGGCCGCTCATCACGAAGGGGCCGCCGTCCAACGCGGCCGCGATGCACTGCCGCTGTGAGGAATCCGCGTCCAGCACGAGTGGGGTTCGCTCAGGCAGCTGGATCTCGTCGATGCGGTCCAGCTCGGGCGGCTCGAAGCCGATCAGATCGTCGGGCAGCCCCGCGTCGGGTCCGAGGCCGACGGCCCGGACCAGCGGATGAGCGAGGATGCGCTCCTCGTTCTGCTGGAGGTCCTGGTACATGGCCTCCTTGTGCGAGGCGAAGAGGCCGAGTACCACCCGCTCGTCAACCGACCAGCCGTCCTGCGCACGCGCGACATCCCGGGCGGCGGCGAGAACCGCGCTCGGATCGGCCACGTCGCAGTCGGCGACGGAGCTCCAGTCGACTCCGAGCCGTTCCAGCTTGACCGCGAGCGCAGGGTTGTGGATCCGGTCCTGGTCCTCCGCCAGGTGCAGACGCGTCTGCCGTCGCCCGTCTCGGCGAAGCTCGACAGGTACAAGCAGCAGCGGAGCGGAACTCGTCTCCTCGGCACCCTCCTCCCGCCAGTCCAGCATGCCGACGCCGAGCCAGAGCACCCACAGACCGTAGTCGTTGTACATCTGGCCTGACTTCTGCCGCAGTTGGTAGAGCGACGCGTCCAGCCCCGCCTGCGTGCTCTTCTGTGTCACCAGGCCCGAGGCGGCACCGGGTCGGCCAGCCGCGGAGGGCGAGTCGTAGAACGCCAAGGTGCCCGGAGCCTCCGCCTCCCCCACCTCGCCGGCCGCGTTCCCCTCGGTTTCACCGCCCGAGATGGGGGCGAAGAACCAACCGCGGGCGAGCCCGGACAGCACAGTGAAGGGGTCGGGCGCCGTGATTTCAAGGGTTGCGGTCCGCGTATGCCTGAAGTTCAGCAGCCGGTTGCGCCCGCCGAGGTCGAGCAAGGAGCTGCGCCAGTCGCCCAGAACAGCCTTCAACCGATCGAGCGCAGGGTCACTGCCGCTTGCACTGCCACTGCTGCCCCAGTGCGCGGCTCGGGTCGTTCCTGAACTGGGCATGCAGACGTACCTCCGGCATGAACGCGCAGGAGGCAACGCACCTCGAAACCCCCCGAGTGCGACAATTATTCAGGCAGACAGGCCGACACACCAGTCTCAGCACCCCGCTCAGCGCTCACTCTCGTCGCTGCTCCGGCTGGGCACAGAAATCCCTTTGTCGGCCGAAGGCACGGTGAGCGTCGGCCCCCCGGGCACGGATCGTTCAAGCCGTGCCCTCAGGAGGCGAGCTCGTCATGTGGCTAGGCGTTCGTGCCGGTAAAGAGCAGCACCATGCGGCTGTCGCTTGTCAATGACATGCCCCTTCGGAAGTTCGCTGTCTGAGGTACCTACCGGATGCATGCTCCTGAGCGGTGCCGCGGTGCCGCGGTGCCGCGGTGCGGTTGGTGCTCCAGTCGGCGATGTGGGCGATCAGGTTCCGCGCCAGGGCGGTCGCGTCGAGTCCGTAGCCGGCGGCGCCGAGCCGTTTCGGACGTTCGAGATCCGAGGTGCTTGGAGAGTGACTGTCGGGCCACTGGGCATTACCAGGCCATGGATGAAGCTATGGTCGGCTGGGCGATTCAAGTAGCAGAAGCCGAACTCAGCACTGCGCTTCCACGTCGGTGGGCGCACACACAAGGAGTGGCTGAACGTGCGGCCGAGGTCGGGCCGGCCCTCGGCAAGAACACTGGCCTGCTCGTCGCTTCCGCCACACTGCACGACGTCGGGTACGCACCTCGACTGGCCGTGACCGGGTTCCACCCGCTGGACGGGGCTAGGTTTCTTCGTGACGAGCACGGGGCCGACGAGCGGCTCGTGCGGCTGGTCGCGAACCACTCTTTTGCCCTGTTGGAGGCCAAGGAGCGCGGGCTGCGGGATGAATTGGCGTCAGAGTTCCCGCTGCTGGACGACCCGCTGCTGGTGGACGCCCTCGTGTATTGCGACATGACGACGACACCCGATGGCGACCGGACTACCGCACAAAACCGGGTCACGGAGATCGTCGGCCGCTACGGAGACAACAGCGTGGTCGGGCGGTTCATCCGGCGGGCGGCGCCGGAGATCTTCTCCTCGGTCGAGAGGATCGAGGCCGCCTTAGCGGCTCAGCCAAGGTAGGGGTAGGTGCCGGCGAGGTAGTCGCCGATCTGCTGGCGCATGCTGGGGTGGATGTCGTACCGGTCCAGGGCAGTGGGCTGGACGAAGCGGACGCCGTCGGCCTCGTCGTTGACCGTGGGTGCTCCGCCGACGGGGCGGCCGATGTAGGTGTTCTCGTACTGCTGGCGGATCTCGCCGTCGGTGTAGGCGACGATGTGGTTCGGGTTGGTGTAGACGCCGAGAAAGCCTGTGATCTCCGCGATGATCCCGGTCTCCTCCAAGCACTCGCGGACGGCGCACTCGGCCGCGGTCTCGCCGATGTCCTGGGCCCCGCCGGGGAGCGCCCATTGGCCGGTGTCGCGGCGGCGCTGGAGGAGGATGGCGCCGGTCTCGTCAACGACGAGCAGGTTGCTGGCCGGAATGAGGGTGTTCGCCTTCGGGGCGGTGGGGTCGTTGTAGTACTCAGTCCTGCCCATGGTCGGCGGTCCTCTCCTGGTCGGGTGCCCATGGCCGCGCGGCGGCCCAGACGGCGTCGAAGCTCTGAGCGTAATTGTCGAACCACCCTGTGCCGTCCGTCCTCTTGAGGTGGAGGAGGGGGTTGGCGCTGGCCGGTTGTCCCCAGATGTGGGGGTTGACGAGCAGGTTGTCGTCGTAGCGGAACATGGACGTGTAGAGGGTGGTGTCATGGAGCCGTACGGCGCACCCGGCCTCGCCCAGCAGGGGCCGGTAGTACGTCAGCGAGGCGCGGATCTTGGCGGCGAGGGTGTCGCCGATTCCCTCCTCGCGGCCCCGGATGGCGACTGCCTGCCCGTCCGGGTCGCCGAAGCACAGGCGCACCCGCACTCCATCGGCGGCACGTTCGGAGAGCATCTTGGCGACGTGGGGATTGGACTGGGCGAAGAAGGTACCGGAGAAGACGAGGACGCCGATCTCGTGGCGAGCCTCTCGCAGCAGCGCGAGCCAGACGTCCCGGGGCACGCTGGCCCTGTTCTGGTAGGTGCCGACCAGCTCGGTGCCTAACCCGTCCTGCGGCCGGCCGGGGCGCTTGGACGGCTCGGGCCAGAGGAAGGTCTCTTCCACGCGCAGGTGTCGCGCGACGCGGAAGCGGTGCCGGGCATGGGGAACTCGCCCGCCTAGCCACCGGCTCACCGTTTTGGGATCTACTTCGCAGATTTCGGCCAGCGAGTCGGGCGAGACGCCGCGTTGGCCGAGCACGGTGCGCAGTCGGTCGTTCACAGCAGATATCGAATCGGCGCACCGCGTGATCGCGCAAGGACGTTTTGGGACGCGGTGGCTGAAGCGCAGCCCCGCCGACTGCCTACTCTGGCGGCATGGAGCTCTTCGTCCTGTGGGACATCGACCACACTCTCATCGAGAACGCGGGGGTGAGCAAGGAGATCTACGCCGCTGCCTTCTCAGAGCTCTCGGGACGCGAGCCCACGGAGGCGGCGCGTACTGAGGGGCGTACCGATCGACTGATCATGCGCGACATGTTCGTCCGCGAAGGGCTGCCCGTACCTGCCTGGCACTTCATCGAGACCGCGCTCGCCCAGGCGGGGGAAGCGCGCCTGGAGGAGCTGCGCAGGCGCGGGACTGCCCTGCCCGGTGTCCATGAGGCGCTGAAGGCCGCCTCCGCTCAGAGCGGTTGGGTCTCCTCCGTCCTCACCGGCAACATCGCCGCCAACGCCCGTGTGAAACTGTCGGCGTTCGGCCTCGAATCGCTGCTGGACCTGACAGTGGGCGCCTACGGAGCGGACGCCGAGCTCCGTCCCCATCTGGTCGCTGTCGCCCGCGAGCGCGCGCAGCGACTTCGCGGTGTTTCGGCCGACGTCCCCACCGTCCTTGTGGGGGACACCCCGCGCGACGTCGAAGCAGCTCTGACCACGGGCTCCGGGATCCTCGCCGTCGCCTCTGGCATCCACACGCCGGAGGAACTGACCGCGGCCGGCGCTGCTGACGTCCTGCCCGACCTGTCGGACACGAAGCGCGTCCTCAGCATGGTGGAGTCCTTCGCAGGTCACTGAAAACGTCCCAGGACGTCCTGGGACCGTCCCTGAACGCGGTGACGAGGTCCCCGGGCAGAAGGCCACGATCGGGCTCCCAACAGGCAGTCAGCCGAAGGAGCCGATGTGATCGGGGAAGTCACCGGGATCAGGAAGATCCGAATGCTGTACCTGCAGCTGCTCTACCGCTGCAACTTCACATGCCTGCACTGCTTCCACGGCGAGCGGCTCCAGTACGCGGACGCGTTCACCGCCGAGGAAGCCGCGAGCCTCCTCACTCTGATGCGGGACGAGTACGGCACGGAGGCCGTGACCCTGCTCGGCGGAGAGCCGTTCGTCCACCGGGACCTCGCGCAGGTCGTCCGCCACGCCAAGGAGGAGCTGGGCCAGCGCGTCGAGATCTGCACCAACGGGTACCGGATCGAGCGCCGCCTGACCGAGATCGCTCCGCACCTGGACCTGCTCAGGGTCTCGCTGGAGGGCGTCGGATCGACCAACGACGGCATCCGCAGGCAGGGCAGTTACCAAAGCGCCCTCGACTCGCTCACTCTGGCGCGGGACCTCGGCGTTTCGACGGGCGCGACCATGACCGTCACCTCGCGGAACATCGACGAGGTCATCCCTCTCGCAAGAGTCTTGGCGCAGCTAGGGGTCCGGCAACTCAAGCTCCACCACCTGCGGCCGGTCGGCAACGCCGCCGACCACCCTGAACTGCTGGTCACCGCCCCCTCCGCCTACGGCCGGCTACGCGAAGAGCTCGCGTCGGCCGACCTGCCCTTGGAGGTGATCGTCGACGAGGACCTCTCCGAGCACGGCGCCCCGCAGGTGTGCGCACCGTCCGACGGTCCTCGCGAGATCGACCGCATCGAGGCCGACCCGCGCGGTGCGCTGACCATGTCCTGCAAGGCCGTGGGCAAGGACTCGCACGCCTTCTGGTACGAGAAGGCGGCAGGACGCATCGTCCACAAGCCCTCGTCCGCCGACGAGCTCACTCTCGCGGTGCCGGACGTGGTGTACGGCCGTGCCTGATCACCCGCGTTTCGAGAGCCTGGAGGGATTACGCGGCACCGGTAAGTCCACCCTGGCGCCGATGCTCGCCGCCGCCCGACAAGCCGTCCTTGTCGCCACAGTCCCGTCCCTCTACCAGCCGCTCAGACATGCGGTGGACGGGCGGACGAGCGTCGAGGCGCGGATGTGCCTCTACCTTTCCGCTCTGTTCACCGCGGCCGAGGAGATCCAGCACCATCTCGACGCCGGCGTCCCGGTCGTCGTCGAGAGCTACTTCGCCCGGTGCCTCGCTACCCACCGGGCCCTGGGCTCCCGGCTCGGTATCACCCTACCGAGCTGGCTGCCGACACCCGTCACGTACCACCTCGTCTGCGACGACGACGAACGACAGCGTCGGCTCGCTGGACGGAACAAGCCGGCATCGCGATGGGACGCACTGATCGAGACCGTTACGGACCGGGTGACGGACGCCTACGCCTCGTTCCCGATGCATCGCGTCGACACCACGGGGCGCAGCCCCGCCGAGGTCCTCCGCGTGATCACGGACCCCGATACGTTAGGAGCGCACTCCCATGCAGACACAGAGCCTGTGGGAGCACACCCTCACCTTCTTCCCGCAGTTCCTCGCCACGTTGCGGGAACGTGTCGCCCCTGACTCCACCGTCGCGGTTGTCGGCGCGAGCGACGGCAAGTTCGTCTTGCCCCTCGCCGCCGCCGGCTACCACGTCGTCGCCGTCGAACGCGACGCGGTCGCCCTCCACGGGGGCGACGTCCACCTCCCGGGTGACAGCCAGGCACACGCGTTGGGCCTGATCGATCGACTGAAGCTCGAAGAACTCCACGAACGCGTACAGGTCGTTGAGGACGACTTCCTCGACGGCGAACCCCTGGGCCTGCAGTGCGAGGCGGTCTGGACGAGCTGCTCGTGGCACTACAGTGCCAACCACCACCGCCCGCTCGCCGAGTTCGTCGACCGCATGCAGCGCCTGGTCCGCCCGGGCGGTGTGTTCGGCGCGGAGTTCATGATGCCCGTCGAGAGACGCCACCACATGATCGAGCACTACACCTCTCCTGAGCGCCTTCGCCACCACTTCCTCGGCGACTGGGAGGTCCTGCTCACCCTGCGCACGACCGAGTTCACCGAGCGGCCCCACGTCGGCCAGCTGCACGACCACACCCACCGCATGGGCCTGCTCATTGCGGCCCGGACGTCCACCCTCACCGACCACTTCTGAGAGAAGGACCCATGAAGCACGAGTACGAGGCGAAGTTCCTGGCCGTCGACGCCGCCGGCCTCCAGGCCAAGCTGACTGCCCTCGGCGCCGTTCAGGCGTTCCCCCGCACGCTCCTCACCCGCAAGATCTTCGAGAACGACTCCCTGGATGGCGGGGCCTGGATTCGGCTGCGTGACGAGGGCACCCGTTCGACGCTCACGCTCAAGCAGGTCACCGACGCCACGACGATCGACGGCACCAAGGAGATCGAGACCGAGGTCACCGACCTGCACGCCATGGCCGACATCCTGCGCCGGGTCGGCCTCACCGAGGTGCGCTACCAGGAGAACTACCGGGAGGAGTGGCGCCTGGGCGAGGTCGCCTTCGACTTCGACACCTGGCCCGACCTCCCCACCTTCCTGGAGATCGAGGGACCCGACGAGGCGTCGGTGCGGCAAGCCGCCGCGCTGCTTGACCTCGACTACTCCGAAGCCCGCTTCGGCAGCGTCGATGAGATCTACAAGAGCGAGGCTGGCCGCGACATCCTCGCCGAACCCACCCTCCTGTTCTCCGACGCCGAGAAGCAGGAGGACGCTGCTACGACGGCCCAGACCCGTTAATCGCGGAGGCGGACGAGCAATGCTGACGGAAGTCGCCTTACAGCACAGGGTGATCCCCGGGATCGCCGAGTTCGCCCGCGGAGGACTGCCCACACCGGCGGCCACCGACGACGGCAACGAATGGGTCGACGGATTCTGCTGGCTCTACTGCGGGCAGCGATGGACGCGCGTCCTGTGGATCGGCCCCGCCAGAGTCGCCGGCGCCCAGGCACCCATGTACGCATGCGGCCCCTGCATCCGCGAGCTTCAGGAACGGGTCTGGCAGTCCATCCTCAGCAAGGACGAACCGGCTCTGCCTCATCGGTCGAGCGAGACCGCCGAAATGGAACCATCCCCCGCCCGGCGTACCGGCAGGCACCGAGGACAGAGCAGGTTCCTACGCCGAAGTTAAGCCCCCGCCCTGGCCACGGAAGTGCCTGCCGTCCCCCGCGGCATGAGCCCTGCGGCCAGGGCGGGCTTCACTCTGTACGAGTAGTCGGCAGGCGCTATCAATGTCGACGCCAGGGACGGTGCCCCCATTCCTCCCGTCGATACGGGCCTTGCCACCCGTCCTGGCCGTCCAGGAGCAGGCGTGACGCAGGAGAAAGATTTCCTGCTGGCGAGGTCGAGACGGGTAAGGCGCGCGAAGACGCCGCCGTGCGGGACTCCCACTGACATGGATATGCAGGGCCTCAACCCGCGGTGCATGGCTCAGCTACTGGACCAGGCGCAGCACGGGGCGCTGCTCCTGGACTCCGAGGAGTTCTCGCACACGCTTGGTAGTCCAGGCAAGTTCATGCGCCAATCGGGCAACGGACAGATCCGCTTCCTGGGAAGCCAGCTCGAACGCTTGCCGTAGAAGCGAGGGCTGTTCACCGGAGAAGTTGGACACGGACTCCGCCGCGAATCCGGGCTGGCCTTCCAGTGCGCGGAGGCGCTGGTACGTCCGACTGGTGGTGGCGTCTGAAGTCAGTCCCAGTTCGCGGCAGCGGTAGACGAGGGAGTGGATGGAAACCCCCCAGATCTGCCTGAGTTCTGCGAGCCGTGCAAAGTCCATTCGCTTGGGCAGCAAGGGCAAGATGCTGGCCCGGGGGGTCAGGAACTCCGCAGCGAAGGCATCAGCTTCCTTCTCCTGCCGACTGTCGCCGGTGGCGTCGCCGTGAAGAACGAGGTGACCGAGTTCGTGGGCTGCTGTGAACCGATGCCGGTAGACGTCATCCGCGCGGTTAGCGGTGAGGATAACGAGCGGCCGGGCAGCGCGGGTCGAGAATGCGTCCACGGTGGCGGCTGAGGGATCGCTCGCGGGGGGCATCACTACGACGATGCCGTGAGCTTCCATACGCCTCACCAGATGGGTCACGGGTCCGTCTCCCAACCCCCAGCGCCGCCGAAGCTCACGCGCGGCGGCGGCTGGGTCAGTGGGCAGCTCCGCCCCTGGGTGAACTTCTCCGCCGGCGAAGCCCGGCAGGTCCACGAGTGGCAGCTGGATCCGCTGCTCAAGGGCGTACGTGAGTTCCCAGACCTGCTCGGCGAAGGCCAGTGCCCGCTCCCGCTGAGACTTTGGCGTACTGCGCAAGCTCCGGAAGTGGGCCATCGAGGCGTCGAGCCGGTTGACCGGACGTCCGAGTAGGAAGAAGGTCGCGGGTACTCCGAGGGTCTCGGCGAGCCGGGGGATCAGGTCAGGGCGCGGCCGCGAAACCCCCGTCTCGTACTGGCCCACGGCGGCCGGAGTCACTCCGAGGCTCGCTGCCACGTCCTTCTTCGTCATCTCCGCCAGTCGCCGCGCTTGCGTCAACCGAGCGGGGTCGAAGCCGTCGGAGATGGCACGGGGCGTCGTTCCCCGCTCTTCCAGGCCCGGAATAAAGTCTTGCTTAGTGGGTCGCATCGTCTTCGCTGGTCTGGTCCTCGACTGGTTGTGCTTCGGTCTGCGGCGGGACGTCTCGCGCTCGGTCCGAGGTCGCACGCGAGGACAGCGTAAGCGTGGGCTCGCTTCCTTCGGCGAAGCTGGTGTGCTTCCGTTCTGATGCCGCAGTCTGCTCGGGGACGCTGGCCAACCGCGTGCCGTATGAGGTGACGGTTTGGGGCAAGGCAAGGGGCTCGGGAACGGTCGCCCACTCCAGACGACGGCTCTCCCCGAGTGCTGCGATGCCCCAGTGCGCCTCCAGGAGTTCGGAGGCGTTACAGGCGAAGGGCACCAGAATCAGACGGGTACCTTGAGGGAGGGCCGCCAGGCCACCTCGCGGTTCCACGGCGAGGGCGGTTCCTCCGAAGCCGAAGTCGAACGTGTCCTGCACGTGCTTCGGCTCAGGGGCGAAGGTGAAGAGTTCCTTCACCAGCTGGGACTCGCTGGGGATGCGCGCCTTGCGCACGTCCGCCTTGGTCTTCGAGTAGAGGAACGGATAGATCAGGCCGCGGCCGACGAGCATGAGCTCGAACGGGAACCCGAACGGCTTCACGGGAGTGGCTCCCGGGAGCTCCTTCAGCTCGTCTTGGACACGCTCGAACTGGTTCTGCCAGCGAGACGTCCCGTACGTGTGGTTGGTACGGGAGTTGGTCTGCTCATGCGCTGCCTGAGCGTTGGCCTGCATGTTCCGAAGCGCCTGTCCAAGGAACATGCGGACTGCCGGCGCCTGCTCGCCGAACACATCGGTCGCCCAAGGCGAAAGAGACACACTCATGCGGGCGACTCCTGGTGTCGGACTTCGCATCGGAGCATTCCATTACGCCGAGCACTTTAGTTGATGTCGAAGTTTTTGCACAACCGCTACTGCGTGTCCTGCGATTCGCACACAGACCCTCGTGGTCCTGGAACGGAGCAGACTCGGAGGTGGCCATGGCCGGACGTTCGAGATCCGGTCCCGAACGGTCCGGCCATGGGCAAGGTCAGCGCCGACGTGGGCCTTGTTGGCCAGTCGGCGTGGCTGGTGACGGGCTGTGCGAGGGATGCCTCGGCTGAGCGAACGGCGGCGTACCCGTGGTGGAGCGTCGGCGGGCGGCTTCGGCGCGGCGGTTGGGTGCGGGGTTGCGGCTGGTGTGCTGGATGCGGGTGATCAGGACGCGGGCGGGTTGGCGGGCGGTGGTCAGTTCGCGTTGGGCGGCGGCTTCCTTGAGGAGTTGGTGGGGTTTGTGGCCGCGGGCTTCGGCGTCGGCGAGGACGGTGGCGAGGGCCGGCCAGCTGGAGTCGGCGAGGATGCGGGTGGCGTGGTCGGGGACGGCGGCGCGTACGTCGTTGGCGAGGACGAGGCGGGTCTGCGCCCTGGGCTGGCGGTGTTCGAGTTCGGTGAGCGCGGGGGCGAGGGCGTCGTCGGCGGCGGCCTGGAGGTGTTGGACGGCTTGCCGGGCGGCGTCGGTTTGGTGGGCGTGGTTTTTCGCTTCGTGCCAGCGGGTGGCGATGATCGCGGCCCATACGAGGGCTGCGAGCAGGGCGGCGAGGGTACCGCCGTCGGGACCGGTTGCGGTGTGGGCGATGTCGCGGGCGGCCTTGCGCAGGGTCTGGGCGGCTCGGTCTTCGGCCCGGATCTGGGAGCGCTGGGCGCGCGCGAACGCCGTCGCAGCTCCTTGGAGTTCGGCGCGCAGGTTGTCTGGGGCTTTCTGGGCTGTGGCTTCGAGTAGTTCGCCAAGGGCGGTGATGTGCGCTTGGGCATGAGTGTCGTTGCCGAGGCCGGTGTGGAGCGTGTCGAGGGCGTCAGTGGCCTGGTCCCAGGGGGTAGCCGACCGGTTGCGGCGGGCCGTGGGGTGTTCCTCAGGGACGCTGTTTTCGAGGCGGGCTTTCAGTTTGGGCAGGGACAGGTCGGGGGCGATCTTCCCGCCGGGGTGGTAGATCTGCTCGCCGTCGTTGTTCAGGTCGCCAGGGCGGCCGACTGCGTAGCCGAGGAGATCCCCGGATGGCCCCCGGCGTGGCTTGACCAGGATGTCGCCTGCTTCGAGGTATGCGATGAGTTCCTCGGCGCTGGTGGCGTGCGGAATGGCAGCGCGGATGCGGTCCTGGAGCCACTCGCGGCTGGTCTGCTCCCAGCCGAGGCGATCGGCCTTGTGCATCTCGGCCTGGGTGGGTCGGCGGGTGCCGGTACGGTCGCCCTTCTTCAGCTGTCGAAGACCGTATTCCTTCTCGATCTCGCGGCAGGCGTCGCCGACGCGGACGCCGCTGTCGTGGAGCTTGGGGCGGCGTCCGTCCTCACGAACAGTGGTGGCGAGGATGTGGATGTGGTCGTCGGCATGGCGTACGGCGATCCAGCGGCACGCCAGGTCGTCGCCGTCGGGGGCAATGCCGGCGGCCTGGACGATGCGTTGGGCGATCTCGCCCCACTCGGCGTCGGAGAGCTGGCGGTCCTCTGGTGCGGCGCGGACGGGGCAGTGCCAGACGTGGTTGGTGACCTTCTTGCCGAACTCGCTGTTCCGCAGCCGGACCGGCTCGTCGAGGTGTCGGGCGAGGTCGGTAAGAGTGGCGTTCTCGTCGCGGCCGGGGTCGGGCATGCCGAGCATGGCGAAACCGGCAACAATGTGCGGGTCGAGGTGCTCGTCGTGCCGGCCCGGGCCGTAGAGGTAGGCGAGCAGGCCGCGAGTGTTGGATCCATTCGGCTTGATAGCGGCGATCATGCGGACATGTCCTTCGTGGTGTCGGCAGGTTCGCGCAGGGCCTCGGCGATCAGTTCCAGCAGGTGGTGGAGCTCGGCGAGATTCCGGCGGATGTCCGGTGGGGTGAGGTCGCTGTTGAGAGCGCGGGCGATCTGGTTGATGTTGACGCCGATGCGGTTGAGCTGGCGCAGTACTTGTGAGCGGAACTCGTGGAGGCGGCGGCGATCCTCGGACAGCGGGAGATTCGCAGTGAACCGCCCGTTCATGAAGGCCAGGACGACGTCCGCGGCGAAGCCGGATTCGCCCTTGTATCCGTGTTCGGCGGCGGCCTTCTGGAGGCGGGCGCGCTCGTCGCCGAGGAACCGCAGAGGACCGACGCGTTCCATGCGCTTGTCGCCGGTGAAACGGCGGATCGTGGGTTGAGCACGCGGGACGTCGTCTGAGGGAGCGGGATGCAGGACGGCTTGCTGCATGGCGTGGAGTTCGTCCGGCTCGGGACTGTCCTCGGCCCCGAGCTCCTGGTCCGGCGCCCCCTGGCGCTGGGCCGTCTCCGCCACCCCCGGGGCGGAGATCCCCGAAGACCGGCCGTGAGTCGGACTCGGGGTACTACTGGCTCCGCCAGGGGCAGTCCGTCCGAACGCCCGCCGCAGACGCCCCAGCAGCGTAGGGGACTGCGGCGAGACAGGTGGCTCAGCGGGGGTGTCGTCAGGCAGGTGCTGGCTTTGCTGCAAGGAAGATGCTCCAGGTACGACTCTGCGAACAGGGCTACGGCGTCTACGCGGTGCGGCCATCACGTTGTCCACAGGTGTGCAAATCTGCTGGGCGGTTGGCGGGTGCGCGGGTGACCGGAAGGGTTCCGGTCACCCGAACGGGTCCGGCGTCAGCGCTTGGAGACCTCGACGCCTGCGGCTTCGAGTTCCGGCCGAAGCAGCTCCATGACCTCGGTCTGCCGCTCACTGCCGATCGTCAGGTCTCGGTCCTTGACGGCCGCTCGGAGAAGGCCACGCGTGAGTTTGCCGTGCTGGTGACCGGTGGCCCGGCCGATGTCCGCCAGCTCCGCGATGGTCGCCTTGGGCGGACGGCCACCGGTCGGTTTGGCTTCTGGCACCTGGGACGTAGGTTCCGTCCGCTCGTCACCGAAGGCTTGCGGACCGTCAGCAGCGGCGTCCGGCTGACGGCTGACGCTGAAGTCATCGACCGGCTGTTTCCGCGCGTGTACGGAATCGGTGTCCGAGGGGTCGGCGGCTGGTGCGACGAGCTGGTGAATCTGTCGCATCAGGACGCCGAAGGCGACCATCGCGGCGGCTGGAGGAACGGCCGCGACCACGTAGTCGAGGAGCGGGACGCTGCGCGCGTTGTCCGTGCCGCTGACCCCGGCGACGTTCAACGCGATGGAGCCGACCGATCCGGCAGCGGTCACGGCGATCGCCCAGAGGTCGGTTGTGCGGCGCAGCGCTGCGCGCAGCATGAGTAGTTCGCCCGCGACGATGAACGCGTCCAGGGTGGCGGGCCAAGCCCACCGGCGGATCGGGGATGCGCCGAGCCCATGCTGGCCGGCGACGTCGGCGAGGTGCGCGTAGGAAAGCCAGAACGCTCCAGCTGTCAGGGCGACGATGACGATGCCGGCCGCGCCAAGCGCGAGCTGCTCGGCGTCAGCACGCTTCTTCGGCTGCCCTTCGCTACGGGCGTCGTCTCGTGGCTGCGGTGCTTGCGCGGCGAGGTGCGGGGCGGTCAAGCGGGAAGCTCCTGGGGGTAGTGGTGTGGGGCGTCTTTGCCGTCTCGGCCGTTGCACGTGCAGGTCAGCCCTTCTGGTCCCTGTCGGGGAACGCCTTGCCGGCGTGAAAACATGATCGCGGCGCCCGCTCGCCGACTCCGGTTGCTCGTTGGGACACCAAGCCCGTAGGTCAGTCTGGTGCAGGGGCCGCTGCGGGGCCTTGCCTTGTTGCCGTAGAGCACGCCGGTCAGATTTCGTCTTCCCCGTGGCCCCTTGGGGCGGGCGCCGCCTGTACGAACGGAACGAGGGGGAAGGGGCACGCGCCCGTGGCGGAGACGGATGCCGAGGAGAGCGAGCAGGGACCGGAGCTGGTGGAGCGGGTCGCGGCGATCGATATCGCCAAGGCATCCGGGATGGTGTGCACCCGGGTGCCGCACGAGGACAAGCCCGGCCGGAGAGTACAGCGTGTGTGGCACGTGGCCGCGACCAGCGGCGCCATCCTGGATCTCGCGGACCACCTGATATGCCAGGGCGTCACCCGGGTGGTCATGGAAGCGACCTCGACGTACTGGAAGCCGTTCTTCTTTCTCCTGGAGGCGCGGGGGCTTGAATGCTGGCTGGTCAACGCGCGTGACGTGAAGAACGTGCCTGGCCGCCCGAAGACCGACAGGCTCGATGCGGTGTGGCTGGCCAAGCTCGCCGAACGCGGCATGCTCAGAGCCTCGTTCGTGCCGCCAAAGCCGGTGCGGGAGCTGCGGGACCTGACCCGTTCCCGCGCGGTCCTCACCCACGAGCGCACCCGGCACAAGCAGCGCGCGGAGAAGCTCCTGGAGGACGCGCAGATCAAGCTGTCCTCGGTGATCTCCGACATCTTCGGCGTCTCCGGCCGCGCGATGCTCGAGGCGCTGATCGCGGGCGAACGCAGCCCCAGGGCCCTGGCCGACCTGGCACACGGCACCATCAAAGCCAGCCCCCAGGCCCTTCAAGAGGCACTGGCGGGCGGGTTCGAGGAACACCACGCGTTCATGCTGCGGATGCTGCTGGACACCGTCGACTACCTCACCATGCAGATCGACAAGCTCACCGCCCGCATCACCACCCGTCTCACCGAGCTGTCCACGACCCACGACGACAGGGACGGTGACAGGGACGACGACCGGCCCGGTCAGGGCATGCTGATGCCGCTGACCGACGTCGAGCGCCTGGACGAGATCCCCGGGGTGGGACCGGCCACCGCCCAGGTCATCCTCGCCGAGATCGGCACCGACATGAGCGTGTTCCCCACCGCCGACCACCTGGCCTCCTGGGCCCGCCTATCCCCACGCACCTTCCAGTCCGGCCCGAAGAACACCTCCGGACCCGCCGGCAAAGGCAACCCCTGGCTGCGCGGAGCACTCGGCGAAGCCGCCATCTCCGCCGCCCGCACCGACACCTTCCTCGGCGCCCGCTACCGCCGCATCGTCAAACGCCGAGGCCACCTCAAAGCACTGGTCGCCGTCGCCCGCTCCATCCTGGTCACGGTCTGGCACCTCCTGAACGACCCCACCGCCCGCTACCGCGACCTCGGCCCCGACTGGCACACCAAGAACCTCGATCCCGCCCGCAAGACCCGCGACCTCGTCCGCCAGCTCACCGCCCTCGGCCACGACGTCACCCTCACCCCGGCAGGCGCCTGACACACCACCGCACCGCCCCTCAACCCCGTCGGCACAGCCCCAGGGGCCACATCGCCATGCCCGTCGAACCCCCGAGTTTTCCGGTCAGCGCGGGACGGCAGCGATCCGAACGTGCCGTCTCGGCGGGCAGCGCCAGCGTCTTGTCCCGACTCGGGACAAGTAGTGGCAGCTCCCGGTCCGGGCTCTGTCCGGGGGCGGCTTGCCCCTGCCGGGACGGCTGCGTTACGGAAGCCGTCCCGGCGAGCAGGACTGTGACCTGCGGCGATACGGCGAGGACGCCTGGGACGGGGCAAGACGGATCTGGACGCTGTCTTTGGCTGGCTACACGTGCGGAGACGTTTGCGTTGCCGTCTTGCCCTCGGCTGCCGTCTTGCCGGTGTGTGCTCTGACCTGCGAGATCACGGCAGGGACGGCAAGTACGGCAAACCTGGGAGGTGGGGTCAGACTTCGCCGCGAGGAGCGTCGACCGGGTGGACGGTGGGGCAGTACCGCCGCCACGCGTCGAGGAACTTGTTGCGCGTGTAGCCCTTGCGCTGCGTCCGGTCGGCCATGCGCACGTTGCCGGGCCGGATGTCGTAGTCGCGCAGCATCGCGCTGAGTTCCCGGGATGTCAGGCCGTAGCGCCCTCGCTCTCCCCACGGGGCTTCGGCGTCGGCGTTCAGGTAGTGCAGGAGGTCCTCGGTGGAGAGGCTGTCCGCCTCCCGCTGGGCGAAGAAGACCCGCCGGATGTCGGCGAGGATGCGCGCCCCGCTGGGGTGGTCCTCCTCGGCCGCCACTTCGGCGGCGACCATCCGCGCGCACGCGATCCGCGCGATCCGTGGCCAGCGACCGCCGGCCAGGTCGGCGACGATCACCAGAGGCTCCCAGGTGTCGGCAGCCCGGTCCTCGACCGGCATCTCCGGCTCCAGGCTCGCGGCGTCCTCCAGCAGCGGGAGGGCCCAGGTACGGATGCGGTCGCGCAGCTCGCGCAGGGCCGGGATGTCCCGGCGGGAGCGGAAGGGCTTGACCTTCTCGCCCTCGGCCCGGCGCCGCATGCGGATCACCACCGACCGGTCCATGATCGTGTCCGGCAGATCCCCGATGCCCGCGATGGCCGCCATGGCGAAGGTGGCGAACTTGTGCGGGGTGTGGTCGTTGCCGACGACCCGTGTGACGTACCGGCCGCGCTGATGACCGGCGTTGAGAAGCCCGCGCGTCTCCTCGTTCTTCTCCGCGACCTTGGGGCCGAAGATGGTGTCGGCCTCGTCCACCAGCAGCGTCGGCGGCTCCTCCTCTTTGATCGAGCGGAAGATGGCCGCTGGTGTGGTGTTGATGGTGAGCATCGGCTCATGGACCGTCTCGGTCAGCACGTCCAGCAGCCGCGACTTCCCGCACCGCTTCGCCGGCCCCACCACCGCCAGCCGTGGGGCGTGCTGCCACGCGGGCTGGAGCTGCGTCGCCGCCACCCACAGGGTGATCGCGTCCAGCGCCTCGGATGAGGGCGGGATCACGAACTGGGCCATCTGAGAGCGCAGTTCGTCCAGCAGCTCCGAGCCCGGTGTCGGCTCCGCGTCGGGGATGGGCTCCAGGCCCCTCGCCGGATACGCCGCGCCGGCGCTGCCATCGGACGTACCGTCGATCAGGTCCGCTGCGGCACCGTCGGCCTGCGCGGGGCACAGGTGGGCCCCGGGCTGGCCGGGGACGGCTGTGGCGGGCCAGGCCGCCCGGGCAGAGGCGGAATAGGACTCGGGATTCTCGGGTTGCACTGGGCGGCTCCTCGTCTGGCGGTGTCGGGCTTGCACGCCCCTGCCGCCGGGTCGGTTCTCATGGGATTGCTGGGGAGTCTCAGGGCCTCCGGCGTTGCACCGCCGGAGGCTCTCCCCTTTCTCGCGGGAGTGTTGGCACCGCGAGCGACCACGGACAGTACGTCCACGCCGTGCCACAGTCCAGCGCTTCTGTGTCAGCCCAGCGCAGAACCGCCTGCTACCTTGCTTCGCCCTCACGCTGCCAGCCCCAACAGGTTCAGCAGATCCGCGGTCACCACGCGGTACGCCTTGCCCAGGCGCAGCACCTTGCACGGATACTCGCCCCGCTTGGCCAGCTCGTAGCCCTTGCTCCGCCCCAGACCCAGCGCGCGGTTGCCTGTGTCCAGGTCAACTGCGACAGGAAGGGCCAACAGCTCCTCGCGGCTCATCCCCTTCGACTCGTCGGCCATCGCGTCATCGCGCACGCAGCGCTCCTCTCGTCACAGCCCTCGGCGAACATGCGCATCACGTCCGGCTCCAGGCGTCTAGTAACCATCATGGGCGAGCTACTGTGTCTGCATGACACAACGCGGTTTGGATGATGAAGAGGACGACGACTTCCCGGAGTGGGTGGACCGGATCAAGGCCAACGTGGCCGGCGAAGTCCGGCGACGGAGGAAGGAGATGGGGTGGAGCGCACAGGAGCTGGCGGACCAGTGCGAGAGGCTCGGGCACCCGATCCCGCGCAACGTGATCGCCAACATGGAGTCCGGACGCCGGGCCAGCCTTCCGCTGGTGGACATCATGGTCCTCGCCGCCGCCCTGGAGACGTACCCGGTCTGCCTGATCTTCCCGGTCGGATACGTCGATCAGACCCAGGAACTCCCGTTCCAACGCCTCGTGCCCACCTGGGACGCCCTACGGCGCTTCACCGGCGAGCAGGAGGTGCCCGAATACGACGCGGGCTTGGTACCCGACTTCGAGCTTCACGCAAGCCTCGTGCGCACCGCGCTCGTCGCGCTCGAAGAGGAAGAACGGGCACGGTTCACCGCCAAGACGGCCACCAGCCGCGCCCAGCAGGAAGAAGCCGAGCGCAGGCGGACCGAATACGGCGACCAGGCCATCTCCGCCAAGTACAACCTCCGCCATCTCCGCCGGGACATCCGCGACGAGGGAGCCACCCCACCCGACCTGCCACCCGTACTGGGCGACGTCGACCCGCCCGCACCTGATACCGACACCACCCCGGAGGAACGCCTTTGAAGGGCTCCACCCACCGCCGCTGCTACTGCCGCGACCCCAGGACCGGCAAACCGCTCGGCAAGTCCTGCCCCAAGCTCACCAACCGTAAGCACGGCTCGTACTCCATACGCCAGGAACTCCCGCCCCGCGAGGACGGCACCCGCCGCTCCTTCAGCCGGGCTGGCTACGAAAGCCTCAAGGATGCGCAAGCCGACCTCGACCACGTCCGCGCGCTGATGAATCTCCCGGACGCCGAGGATCCGGACGACGTGGCACGACTCGTGTCCTTGCTTGAACAGGTCGCTGACGAGAAGACTCCCCTCCCCGACGTCGAGGAGACCCGCCGCCGCCTCAGGGCCGGTCTGGACCTCACAGGACGCCGGACCGTGGGCGAATGGCTTGACCAGTGGCTAGCGTCCAAGAAAACGCGCAAAACGACGACCAACGGCTACGCCTCCCATATCCGCGTCCATCTCAAGCCGCGCATCGGCCACATACGCCTCGACCGGCTCACCGTCGGCCACCTGGTGGAGATGTTCGACGCCATCGCCGACGCGAATGAGGTGGTCGAGGCCGAGAACCGTGCCCGTCTCGAACAGATCGCGCGGTGCAAGCCCAGCAAGCCAGGGCGCCCAGTCGCAGCCGAGCGGGCGCGGCTGGCCGTCGAGCGGGCGAAGCTCGCCGAGATGAAGCCGTTCCGGAAGCCGACAGGGCCGGCCACCCGGCAAAGCATCCGGCGGACGCTACGAGCGGCGCTGAACGCAGCGATCAGCCAGCAGCTCATCACGTTCAACCCGGCATCCCACGTCGAATTGGAGTCCGGCAAGCGGCCAAAGCCGCTGCTGTGGACCGAGCAGCGCGTCGCGCGATGGCGTGCCACCGGGGAGAAGCCCTCCGCCGTCATGGTGTGGACGCCGGAGCAGTTCGGCGCCTTCCTCGACGCGGCCGAGAGTGAGCGACTGTATGCGTTCTTCCATCTGTCGGGCACCCGCGGCCTTCGGCGGGGAGAAGCGGTCGGCCAGGACTGGGCCGACGTCGACCTGGACGCCGGGTTGATCACCCCAGCCAAGGAGATCGTGGTCGACGGCTGGGACCCCTACGAGTCCGCACCCAAGACCGACGGAAGCGCCACCACCATCGCCCTCGACAGCCTGAACGTGGCTGTCCTCCGCGAGCACCGCGAACGCCAGCTCAAGGAGAGGAAGAAATGGGGCACGGCGTGGAAGGACACCGGAAAGGTGTTCACCCAGGAGGACGGTTCCTGGCTCCACCCCGAAACCGTCTCGGAGACCTTCCGCCGCATCCTCGCGCGCACCGGCCTGCCGCCCATCACTCTTCGGGACCTGCGGCACGTCTCCGCGACCCTCACCCACGGCGGCGGGGGTGACCTCCACACGATCAAGGAGACGCTGCGCCACTCCACGATCACGTTGACCTCGGACACGTATACGAGCCTGCTCCCCGAGGTCGATAAAGCCGCAGCAGAAGCCGCGGCCAAGCTGGTACCTCGTGCCCGCAGGGCCGCCTCCGTAGGCCCTGCGACGTAGTAGCACCCGATGTGATCACGTTGACCTCGGACACGCACACGAGCATGCTCCCCGAGGTCGACCAGGCAGCCGCCGAAGCGGCGGCCCAGCTGGCGCCCCGCGCCCGCCAGGAGAAGACCGAGGAAACAACCAGGTTTCACCCTGCCGAAAAGCACCGCAAGATTGCTGTCGTGGAAAACGAGAGCAGGCTGTCCATAACGCTGATCACGATGGACCGCGCGGCGTCGTGCACGGTCTTCACCCGCTCGGATGGGAAGGAGGCCCGGCTTCCGCTGGACCCCTCCCCGTTCGAGGACACGAGCGTCGTGGCCAGACTGGACTTCAGCCCGGCTTTCGGGGCCCTCCTCGCTACCACCCTGACGGGCGACCAGATTCTCTTCGAGATGCCGCTGGAAGGGGCCGGTGATCAGCTGGCAGGACGGCTCGTCGTGTACCTCGACCAGAACCAGTGGAGCACGCTGAGCAACGCCTGCCACGACGAGCAGAAGAGCAGCGGGGAGAACCAGGCTGCTGGCCGAAAGCTCATGGAATGGGTTGAGCAACGCCGGATTGTCCTGCCTGCTTCTGCCGGCCACTACTACGAGACCGGCAAGCGGTTCAGCACGGACAAGCGCTACGACCTTGGGCTCACGGTCTTGCAGTACAGCCGGGGATGGCAGATGCGCGACCCCTTGCAGGTCCGGCGGAACGAGCTTCACGATGCCTTCTGCCACCGACTAGACCGACCCCGCAACGTACGCTCCGCTCCGGTCTTCACCCTCGACCCGGACGCCCTCTATTCGCCCACCCGGTGGACTGGCTCCGAGCTGCCGCGGACGTTGCCGAGCCAGTTGGCATTCCAGACCAAGGCATTGATCGCTGCCGCCTCTTCCATCGACACCATGCTCGACACCGAGCGGGTCGAGGAGGGGCCGGGCACCGGCTGGACGGCGGCGAGCCAACGGTTCAGTGACTGGCTGGACAAGCTGGATCAGGACTCGCAGCAGAAGCGGAGGGCCATCGACATCCACATCGTGAAGGATCTGCAGCAGGACCTTGCTGAGGAGGCGGCTGCGGCGGGGGTTTCGACAGAGCTGTTCCGGCAATGGGGCTTCAAGGGACTGGTGCGCGCCATCGGCGGGTCCCCGGCCGTCGGCCTCTTCCGGGAGATGCTCCACAGTCGGCACCTCAACAAGGGCACGACGTGGCGACCTAATGACCTGACGGACATGATCTACCTGTCCTGCGCAGCCGGGTACGCGGACTTCGTCGTCTGTGAGAAGCACATGCGCGATCCGTTGCAGCACGGCCTGAAGCGCATGGGGCGTTCGGCACAGGTCTACCGCCGGCTTGCCGACGCTGTAGCGGCCATCGAGGAGACTCTGGAAGCACCTTCCGTGCCCGTCGGCCCCGCGCAGTAGCGCTGGATGGGGCTCTGTCTCGGACCGTCCGCTCACGCATCGCTCACGCACGAGGCCGGGAACGACGGAGCGCCCCGACCGGCTGAGACCGATCGGGGCGCTCCGTAGCAGGTCAGAGAGGGTATCCCCTCCCTGCCAGCGGTAGGCCGTGTGGGACTCGAACCCACAACCAACGGATTAAAAGTCCGCTGCTCTGCCAATTGAGCTAACGGCCCTCGACGCGTCATCCATGAGCATAGCCGGACCGCGGCAAAGATCCGATCGGGTATCCGCTCCCGGGAGTCGCCGCAGGTGCCGGGGCGGGGGGAACAGCGGCCGGGTGGCTGAGAGCTCGTGCCGGTGACCCCTCGTCAGGGCCGCGTCCGCGCAACGCACGGACAAGGGTGCGAAACTACGGCGAAGGGCCCGGCGGCACCGTGTTCACGGTGCCGCCGGGCCCTCAGGCACATGGCCGCAGTTGTCAGCCGTTGCGCTTCCAGCGCGGCTTGTCCTCGCGGCGCCCGCCGCCGAACGAGCCGGAGCCGGAGCCGGAGCCGGAACCACGGTGGTGGTCGCGGTGGTCGTCACGGCGGCCGTACGGGCGGTCGTGGCCGGACGAGCGGAAGCCGCCGCCCGCGGGACGGTCGTCACGACGGTCGCGGTTGAACGGACGGTCGCCGCCCCGGTGGTCACGACGCTCGAAGGAGCGGCCGCCGCGGTCGTCACGGCGGAAGCCGCCGCCCGCGGGACGGTCGTCACGACGGTCGCGGTTGAACGGACGGTCGTTGTCCCGACGCTCGAACCGGTCGTTGTCACGGCGGAATCCACCGCGGTCGCCGTCACGGCGGTCGTCACGACGGTCACGGTTGAACGGACGGTCGTTGTCACGGCGGAATCCACCGCGGTCACCGTCACGACGGTCGTCACGACGGTCGCGGTTGAACGGACGGTCACCGTCACGGCGGTCACGGCGCTCGAAGTTGCCTCGGTCGTCGCGACGCTCACGGCGCTCGTAGGAGGGACGCTCGTCACGCGACTCGCGGAAGTCACGGGACTGGCGGGGCTCGCGCTCCTCGCGCTGCTCAGGCACCGAGGCCTGCGCGACCTCCGCCACGACCTCGGCCTGCGCCGCCTCCGTGACCTCGGCGACCGCCGCCTCCGGGTCCTCGCCACGCTCGCGTGCGGCTCGGGCCACCAGACGGTCGGCTTCCTCACGCAGCTCGCCCGCCCGCCGCTGGACGCGCTCCAGCTCCTTGGTGAGCCGGACGACCTCACGCTCAGCCTGCTTGGCGGAGTTGTTGGCGGAGTCCGCCTGGACCTCGGTCAGCGAGCGTGCGCCGGTGATCTCGGCGACCTCCGGGTCGAACGCACCGGCACCGCCGACGATGTGGCGCGAGGCGTCCACACCCGCGTCCTCCATCAGCCGGAAGATCTGCCGGCGCTGGTGCGGCAGCGCCAGCGAGACGACCGTGCCGGACTGACCGGCGCGGGCGGTACGGCCGGAGCGGTGCAGATAGTCCTTGTGGTCACCGGCCGGGTCCACGTTCAGCACCAGGTCGATGCCGTCGACGTGGATACCGCGGGCGGCGACATCGGTCGCGACCAGGACGTTGACGTAACCGTCCTTGAAGTCGGCCAGGGTGCGGGTACGCGCGCCCTGGGTCATGCCGCCGTGCAGAGCGTCGGCGCGCACGCCCGCCTCGACCAGCTGCTCGGCGACCCGGTCGGCACCGAGCTGGGTGCGGACGAAGATGATGGTGCGGCCCTTGCGGGCGGCGATCGCGGCGGTGACCGGCGCCTTGTCCTTCGGCTTCACGACGAGGACGTGGTGCGTCATGGTCGTGACGGCGCCCTGGGCGGCGTCGACCTCGTGGCTGACCGGGTCGACCAGGTAGCGGTCCACCAGGGTGCCGATCTCGTCCTCGAGCGTCGCGGAGAACAGCATCCGCTGGCCGCCGGTCGGGACCTGGTCGAGCAGCTCGGTCACCTCGGGCAAGAAGCCCAGGTCGGCCATCTGGTCGGCCTCGTCGAGCACGGCGACCTGGACCTGCTCCAGCGAGCACGCGCCGCGGTTGATGACATCCCGCAGCCGGCCCGGAGTGGCGACGAGGATGTCCACGCCGCGCTCGAGAGCGTAGATCTGGTTGCCCATGGACGTACCGCCGCAGACGACCTTCATCTTCAGGCCGAGAACGTCGCCGTACGGCTGGAGCGCGTCGGCGACCTGCATGGCGAGCTCACGGGTCGGTGTGAGGATGACGCCGCGGGGCTTCTTCTTGTCGGTGTGGCCGCCCGCCAGGGTGGCCAGCAGCGGCAGGCCGAAGGAGAGGGTCTTTCCGGAGCCGGTACGGCCACGGCCCAGGATGTCCTTGCCGGCCAGGGCGTCCGGGATGGTCGCGGCCTGAATCGGGAACGGGACGGTCACACCGTTCTGAGCGAGCTTGCGGACCACGCCGTCAGGCAGGCCCAGGTCGCCGAAGGTCACCTCGGGAGCATCGGCCTCGGCGTCTGCAGCCGCGTTGTCGGCGGCAGCGTCGCTCTCGTCCTGGTTCTCGATTGCCAGGTCGAGCTCAAGCTCGTTCTCGGGCAGGACGGCGCGGTCAGAACTGGAAATGGACATGCGAAATGCGAAACCTTCCGGAGTCTCGGCACGCGCCCAAACTCCGTGATTCGCAATTCGACCGCCTCAATGCGGTCAGCCACGGCAAGGGAGAGTACGCGCCACACGCGGCGCGCTTCTGTGGTGGCGCCGGGCAAATGGGATCAAACGATCTACCACCATACGCACCTCCCCCCTCCCAAGGCAAACCAGCAGGATGCGGCGCTCATCACACCCGCTGTCGCGGCTACCCCGCATCACTCGGCCGCGCCGCTCCCTCCCTCCGGATCCGCGTACGGATCCGCATAAGGCCCGTCCGACCAGGCGTCGGACGATTCACGCAGCTTGCCCAGCTGCGTCTCGGACGCCGGCGTCTCGGTCGGCGGTTCCGTCGGTGGCTGCTCCGTCGGGTCGGGGTCCGTATCGGGCGGAGTCGGTTCCGCGGGCGGAGTCGGCTCTCCCGCCGAGGGCGTCGGATCCGCCGGTGGGTCCGGCCGGACGGATGGCGCGCCGGTGGGCCCCTGCGGACCGGTCGGCCGGGACGGGACCGCACCGCTCCCGCTGCCGTCCCTGCCTCCGCCCGCAACGGGCGGACGCGTGGCAGGCGCCGTCGCTGACGCGCTCGGGCCCTCGTCAGCGACGGCGCCCGCCACGTCCCTGCTCTCGTGCCGGTGGCCCGCGCTCTCGGAGTGCGCGGTGCCGCCGCCCATGCCCGTACGGGAACGTCCGCCACCGGATCCGGCGCCCCCGCCGTCCGGTTCGGCATCGGCACCACGCGGCTGGGGCCCGTCCGACGGCGCGGCCGCTCCACCGCCATCACCCACGCTGACGCACCCCGCGGTGGTGGCCGCGGCGAGAGCGGTGACGAGCCATACGGCACAACGGCCAGGAGCGGACAACCGGCGCATGGGCGGCACCTCCGGGACATGAGAGCGCAGTCGCCCTGCCCAACTCCCTCCGCCCCATGGGAGACACGCCCCCCCACCGGGCCCGCCCCGCGCACCCGCCGCCCGACGCCCGCGGCCTACCGCCCCAGCCCACCTACCAAGCCCGCCCCCAGCGCCACCGCCCCCAGCCCGACCAGCAGCGACACACCCGCGTTCGCCGCCGCCCAGCGCGCTCGTCCGTGCTCGACCAGCCGGAGCGTCTCGTACGAGAAGGTCGAATACGTCGTCAGCACCCCGCAGAACCCGGTACCGAGCATCGCGTACAGACCGGACGAGCGCCCCTCGCCGGCCGACACCCCGGCCACCAGGCCCAGCACCAGGCTCCCGGCGATGTTCACCGCCAGCGTCCCCCAGGGGAACTCCGAGCCATACCACGCCTGCAGCGCACGATCCGTCAGATAGCGCAGTGGCGCCCCGAAGGCAGCGCCGACCACCACCAGCAGCCAGTTCACGGCGCCTCCGCCGCGATCCGCGCCCCCAGCGCCTTGCGCGTCAGCACGGCCGCCAGCCACACCGCGCCCAGCGCCCCGACCAGGGTGGCGAAGGTGTATCCGGCGGCCATGGCGAATTTCTGACGGTCCGCCAGTGTCGCGATGTCCAGGGCATAACTGGAGAACGTGGTGTAGCCGCCGAGCACCCCGACCCCCAGGAACGGCCTCGCCAGCGACCAGGTGATCACCTTGTGCTCGCTGACAAGCACCATCACTACGCCGATGAGCGCGCACCCCGACACATTCACGGTGAGCGTCGCCCAGGGGGACGCCCACGCGAGCGACACGCCGTAGCGGACGCACGCCCCGATGACCCCGCCCGCCGAAACGGCCGCAAGAACCTTCCATTTCCTCGCGCCGGCCGTCTCGGCACGCTGCTCAGGCCAGTGCAGATCGATATCGGGGTCGACCGGCTCGTCGGGCCCGGGATCGCGGCGCGGACCGGATCCGGGATCAGGTCCGGGGCTCATCCGTACCCCAGCGCGTGCAGCCGTTCGTCGTCGATACCGAAATGGTGGGCGGTCTCATGCACGCAGGAACACCCGTCAGACACCTCCACCATCAAGAGATGGGGGTCGGTCTGCGGGGATAGGGGAAGTCTGCATGTCACCACGGGAGCCATTCTCGCGCGCGATCTCTCCGCTGCGCGCGATCCCGTACCTGCGGATCTCGGACCTCACCGACACGTCCACGTCCGTCCCTCGCCAGGAGAAGGCCGGCCGCACCAAGGCGGAAGACCTGGGCCAGTGCCGCCCCGTGAATCGCCGCCGTCCGTGACAATGGGCCCTGTGCTGGAGATGTCGCGGGAAACATTCGAAGAACTGGTGAGCCAGGCCCTGGACACGATCCCCCCGGAGCTGACGCGGGTCATGGACAACGTGGCCGTGTTCGTGGAGGACGAACCCGACCCGTCCGACCCGGAGCTACTGGGGCTGTACGAGGGAACACCCCTCACAGAACGCGGGGAGTGGTACGCGGGCGTGCTCCCCGACCGCATTTCCATCTACATGGGCCCGACACTCCGCTACTGCGAGACCCCGGACGATGTCGTGCACGAAGTTGCCGTGACGGTCGTCCATGAGGTTGCCCATCACTTCGGCATCGATGACGAGCGGCTCCACGAGCTGGGCTGGGGCTAGGAACACGCTTCGGTCAGCAGAGCGGGTGAACCTGCTCCCGAAGAGGTGTACGGCGTACATCGTGCGCCACGGTGATCTCGGTCTCGGCCACCTCGTCCTCCCGCGACTCGCACATCCGCAGGGTCGGCCCCCGGTAGATGGAAATCCGGTCGGGGAGCACGCCCGCGTACCACTCGCCGCGAGTCGGTCAACGGGGTGCCCTCGTAGAGCCCGAGCAGCTCCGGGTCATCGGCGGGCGGTTCGTACCCGACGAACACCGCGACGTTGTCCATGAGCCGCGTCAGCTCCGGCGGAATCCGGTCCAGGGCCTGGCTCACCAGTTCTTCGAATGTTTCCCGCGTCATCTCCAGCACCCGGCCGCAGCCGGTGCGTGCGCGGCGCGCGGCATACCCGGCCCGGCACCTGGGCATACGGGACCAATGGCTCGCGCTAGTGAACGGCTCCGCGCCTTCCTCACCGGCATTCCGCGCCCGTACCCGCTCAGGAAGCACGGCGGGAAGCACCGCGGGACCCACCAGGGGAAGCGCCTCCGCACCGATCCACCCGGCCTCCTCGCCGCCGAGGCTGCGTCCCACTCGCATCGCCACCCCTGTGCCCGCGCCGTCGGCCTGATCGCGCTGGTCCTCGTCGGTGCCTGGCTGGGACTGCTGATCGTCGGGTCGGTCCGGACGCCCGTGGGCCCGATGGACACGACCATGACCCTGCGTCCGTCCCTGTCCGGCGGCACGAAGATCAACGTCTCACCGTTGGGGGCTCTGGAGTTGGACTCCCACTCGGCGCCCATCCGCCTCGATGTCGACGTGGACCGGCTGGACCCGGTGCGGTCCCAGGCCCTGGTCAAACACCCCGAGCGACTGTCGGGCCTCCAGCAGGAGGTCTCCCAGGACGTCAGGGACGGCACCCGTGAGCTGGCGTGGCGCTCCTGTGTCGCCGTCGTGTCCGGCGCCACCGCCCTCGGCCTGGCCGTGTACCGCCGCCCGCGCCGCGCGCTCGCGGCGGGCGGTCTCGCGCTGGCGCTGCTCGCGGCCTCCGGAATCGGCACGTACGCCACGTGGAATCCGAATTCGGTTCTCGAGCCGAAGTTCTCCGGGCTGCTGAGCAGCGCGCCGTCCGTGGTCGGCAACGCACGGTCGATCGTGACCGAGTTCGACGTCTACCAGAAGGAGTTGGCCCGGCTGGTCACCAACGTGACCAAGCTGTACGACGCGACCTCCACGCTGCCTGTCTACCAGCCGGACCCCGCCACGGTCCGGGTGCTGCATGTCTCCGACATCCACCTCAACCCCGCGGCCTGGCACATCATCGGTTCACTGGTGGAGCAGTACCGGATCGATGTGATCATCGACTCCGGCGACACGATGGACCACGGAAGCACCGCCGAGAACAGCTTCCTGGACGCGATTCCCGATCTCGGGGCGCCCTACGTCTGGGTACGCGGCAACCACGACTCGCCCGCCACCCAGCGCTATCTCCAAGGCCTGGAGAACGTGCATGTGCTCGACGAGGGCCGCGCGGTCACCGTCGGCGGGCTGCGCGTGGCCGGGACGGGCGACCCCCAGTTCACCCCGGACCGTACGACGGTGCCGGGCGGCGACCCCGCCGAGCGCATGGCCGGCATCCGCCTCGCATCCGCGCTGCGCGATCAGCGGCGGGCGGGCACACCCGTCGACATCGCGGTCGCCCACAACCCGGTCGCTGCACGCGAGACCGACGGCGTGGTGCCGCTCGCGCTAGCCGGCCACGTCCACCACCGCGAGAACGAACGGCTCCCCCTCGGCACCCGGCTCAAGATCGAGGGCTCCACGGGCGGTGGGGGTCTGCGCGCGGTCCAGAACGACGAGCCTGAGAAGGTGCGCGCATCCGTCCTCTACCTCGACCGCGCCACTCGCGGCCTCCAGGCCTGGGACGAGATCACTCTGGGCGGTCTCGGCCTGACGACAGCCGAGGTCAGCCGCCATCTGGCGACCACCGCACCCCCGGGATCCGGGCCCTCGGCACCCCCGAGCGCACCTGCACCGTAAACCGTTTTGGCGATAGCTCCCCGCATCCCATATGCTTCTCACGTCCCCGACACGCTGCGAAGCGCACACGGCGGGCCTTTAGCCCTCATCGTCTAGTGGCCCAGGACGCCGCCCTTTCAAGGCGGTAGCACGGGTTCGAATCCCGTTGGGGGCACGCACAACCGTGTGCGAGACTGGTTCTCGCACAATGCATGACCTCTGGTCCTGTGGAGCAGTTTGGAGTGCTCGCCACCCTGTCAAGGTGGAGGCCGCGGGTTCAAATCCCGTCAGGACCGCTGCGACTCGTCAGAGTCGCGTGGCTGGGTAGCTCAGTTGGTACGAGCGTCCGCCTGAAAAGCGGAAGGTCGCCGGTTCGACCCCGGCCCCAGCCACCGCAGCCCTCCACTGGGCAGACAGTCCCACCGAAGATCATTCGGTGGGGCTGTTCTCGTGTTGGTCTGCCGGAGGATGTGCGGTGGCACTCCGAGATCGAGCAGCAGCGAGACAGCCGAGCGCCGAAGGCCACGAAACCGGGCCTCCAAGCCGACCCGCTTCCACAGCGGGTACCAACTCCCCTGGGGTTGTCCGGCACCGGGCTCCTGTGGGGCACTGGATGATCTTCGCCGAGTTCACCGCCATGGAATGACGACGCAGCTTAAGGGCTTGCAGATCATTAAATACGTTGTCTTGATCTTGCCTTCGGGATCGCTGTTCTGGGCGAGGATCCGGGCCTGGAGGGGTCCGAGGGCAGCGGGTGGGGTGGTCGCCGTCGGGATGACGATGCCGTGCGCTTCGAGCAGTTTCCTGATCTTCAGCAGGGTGCGGTGCATGGCGGTGCGGCTGCTGTCGAAGAGTACGGCGAGGGGTTCCGCGGCCAGGGCGAGGTGGAGGTGGAGGTGGAGGTGGAGCACGGTGGCCAGGACCTGATCGGGGAAGGAGAGCCGGGGCGGGCGGCCACGCCGGTCGTCCTCGCACCGCTTCACTCGACGGGCCGCCCAGGAACACATGGGCCCCAGAAGCATCGCGACCACGGCATAAATAATGGCCTTGGACTGGCCAAGCGCCTGCCAGACCGACACGCCTACGGCGACAGCCGCAATCACACCTCCGACGCCCGCCGCATCGCTCGACCTCTTCCAGCCCGAACCTCTCCGCGGTGCCTTCACTGTGCGCACCCCCTGTCGCTGATGGCGCAATAGGTGCAGGCCCTTGGGCGATGGCCACTTTCTACAGCGAAACGCGAATCTCCCAGGATCGGAACCGAAAGAGATCTCTGGCATATGTCGCGAGCCTGACTGCCCGTAACTACCCAGCACCGCAACGCTGGTAAACCGGAAGGTTCACAGCGGATCGGGAGCGCGCCCCGTCCTGGTACCTGCGAGCGCACTGCCGGCCACCACCGCTCACCGCGGTCCGCGTCTCGCCGGAGAAAGCCTGCACGCGGTCAACTGGGCGTCGTCGAACCGGTCGACGACGGCAGCTGCCTTCTGTACCTGGCGGCGCCGAGACCCCCGTGACCTCGCATGGATGATCACCTCGGTCGACGCCGATCTCAGCCTCGCCGACGCACCGCCCGGACTCGCCGACGCCTTGCGGGCCCACGCCGCCCGCTGCCTCGACGCCGTACCCGACTCATGATCACGGCCTCAGGCACTCGGCCTGGTGGGTCGTGCGGCGGCTCGGCCGCGCCGCCAGGTCCGCATGGCGGGGACGGCCCCGGCGGCCATGGCCGCGACGGACACCAGGGCCCAGTCGGGGACCGCCCGCCCGACACCGACCACCCGATGCTCCAGCGCGTACGACATGTCGACCGGCAGCGGCCCGGACAGCGCGGTGGTCCCATCGAATACGAGGAAGAGGACACCCAAGGTGATGAAGAAAAGCCCGGACAGCACGGATGCAGTGTGCAACTCGAAGCGGCCGGCGGCGAGACGGACCACACGGCCACGCAGCCAGCCGCGCTTGCCGAGGCGGCAGCGCTCCCACAGCAGCGCGAGCACGAACAGGGGTACGGCCATGCCGAGGGCGTAGACGGCGAGCAGAAAGCCCCCGTAGGCGGGGCTGCCGGTCAGCGCGGCCACCGTCAGGACGCTCCCGAGGATCGGGCCCGCACAGAAGCCCGCGAGTCCGTAGACCAGGCCGAGCGCGTAGACGGACACGGCGGTCGTGGGTCGGATACGGCCGCCGGCCTCGGCGAGTCGGCGCGGCGCGAAGCCCCGGCCCAGGACCTGGGCCACGCCGAGCGCGATGATCAGCCAACCCCCGGTCGCGACCAGCAGGTCGCGGTGCCCGTAGAAGAGCCGCCCGGCGAACGAACCCGCGGCACCGAGCGGCACCAGTGTGGTCGCCAGCCCCGCGTAGAAGACGCCGGTACGGGCGACGAGCCGGGTCGTGGAGTCGATCGAGTACGCGAAGAACGCGGGAAGCAGGAGGGCGCTGCACGGACTGAGCAGCGCGAGCAGACCGCCGGCGAAGGCGGCGAGATAGCCGATGCCGGTCATCGAGCGGAGTCCTGCCGTGCGGCCCCCGGCGTCGTGGTCGGGCCCGGAGAGGCTGAGCGCGCCGCGAACGGGCTCGTGGCGGCAGGGCCGGGGCCGTCCGGGCCCGCCGCCATCCCTGGGTCGGCGGACTCCCGCGCCGTCTCGATCAGCTCCACGAAGGTGGCCTCCGACTGCGCCCCGGCGATCGGGCGCCCATTGACCAGGAACGACGGCGTGGAGGTCGCACCCAGCGCATAGGCCTCCTCCTCGTCCCTCGCCACCGCCTGCCGGGCCGTCCGGCTGTCCGCGTCGCCCGCGAAGCGGCCCAGATCCTCCACCCCCGCCTGCCGGGCGAGCTCCCGCAGCCGCTCGGTGCCGAAGCCCTTCTCGCTGCCGCCCGTGGCGTACACCGCGTCGTGGAACTGCCAGAACCGGCCCTGTCGCCCCGCCGCCCATGAGGCACGCGCCGCGGTCTGCGACTCATCGCCGAAGACCGGGAAGTTGCGCCACTCGATGCGCAGGATGCCCTCGTCGACATACCTCTTCACCAGGGCCGGCTGGGTGTCACGGGCGAACTTGGCGCAGTAGCCGCACTTGAAGTCGGCGTACTCGATCATCACGACTGGCGCGTCCGCCCGGCCGATCGCCATGGGGTCGCCGGGGGCGCGCCTGGCGAGCTTCTCCAGCTCCGGGTAGACCCCGGACTCGGGCGCGGTGGACTCGGCCGCGACGTCGCCTGAGCTCGCCGCCGGTTCGGAGCGGGTAGTGGCGGTGTACGAGACGACACCCAGCACCACCGCGATCGCGGCAACCCCGGCACCGAGCACGAAGGGCTTGAGGGAATCGGGCATGCGACGGAGTTCCTCCGTGTCCGGTCGAATTTGTCCGGTTAAGCCGATTTCATCCAGTTGCATCCGGATTGATGTGATCGTCATCGTACGGGGCCGAACCCGTCGGGCCCGGCAGCCACCCGGGCGACGCCGGGAATCAGTCGGAAATGGGTTCGCCACTCCGTTCGCACGGGTGCGATCCTGGATTCCGTATGTCTACTTCCTTTGCCGATCTCCAGACCCAGCTGGCCGAGATCTCGCTGCGTGACGCGCACCGGCTCGGGCGGCGCCTCGAAGGCACCCGCCGTATCCGCAAGCCCGAAGCCCGTCAGGCGGTGCTGGACGAGATCGCGGCGGAGGCCGCCACGGCCGCCGCCCGTTCCGCCGAGCGTGCGGCACGGGTACCCGGTGTGAGCTACCCCGAACAGCTCCCGGTGAGTCAGAAGAAGGACGAGATCCTCGAGGCGATACGGGACCACCAGGTCGTGATCGTCGCGGGTGAGACCGGTTCCGGGAAGACCACCCAGATCCCCAAGATCTGCCTGGAGCTCGGCCGTGGTGTGCGCGGCATGATCGGGCACACCCAGCCCCGCCGGATCGCGGCTCGTACGGTCGCCGAGCGGGTCGCCTACGAGCTGCGCAGCCCGCTCGGTGAAGCGGTGGGCTGGAAGGTCAGATTCACCGACCAGGTGAATCCGGACGCCACCTTCGTGAAGCTGATGACGGACGGCATCCTGCTTGCGGAGATCCAGACGGACCGCGAGCTGCGCGCCTACGACACGATCATCATCGATGAGGCCCATGAGCGGTCCCTCAACATCGACTTCCTGCTCGGCTATCTGGCCCAGCTGCTGCCGAAGCGCCCCGACCTCAAGGTGGTCATCACCTCGGCGACCATCGACCCCGAGCGCTTCTCGCGGCACTTCGGGGACGCCCCGATCGTGGAGGTCAGCGGGCGTACCTACCCGGTGGAGGTGCGCTACCGCCCGCTCCTCGAAGAGGACTCCGAGGATTCCGACCGGGACCAGATCACCGCGATCTGCGACGCGGTCGACGAACTCCAGAAGGAAGGGCCGGGCGACATCCTGGTCTTCCTGTCCGGCGAGCGGGAGATCCGCGACACCGCGGAAGCGCTGAACAAGAAGAACATGCGCTTCACCGAGGTGCTCCCGCTCTACGCCCGGCTCTCGCACGCCGAACAGCACCGCGTCTTCCAGCCGCACAGCGGTCGCCGTGTCGTCCTCGCCACGAACGTCGCGGAGACCTCACTGACGGTCCCCGGCATCAAGTACGTGATCGACCCGGGCACCGCGCGCATCTCCCGCTACAGCCATCGCACCAAGGTCCAGCGGCTGCCCATCGAGGCTGTCAGCCAGGCCAGCGCCAACCAGCGCAAGGGCCGCTGCGGCCGGACGTCCGACGGCGTCTGCATCCGCCTGTACAGCGAGGACGACTTTCTGTCCCGACCCGAGTTCACGGACGCCGAGATCCTCCGTACCAACCTGGCGTCCGTCATCCTCCAGATGACCGCGGCCGGGCTCGGCGACATCGAGAAGTTCCCCTTCATCGACCCTCCGGACCACCGCAACATCCGCGACGGTGTGCAGCTCCTCCAGGAGCTGGGCGCGCTGAACCCAGGGGAAAAGGACCCGAAGAAGCGGCTGACGCAGCTGGGCCGCAAGCTGGCGCAGCTGCCGGTCGACCCCCGGCTGGCCCGGATGGTCATCGAAGCCGACAAGAACGGCTGTGTCCGCGAGGTCATGGTCATCGCCGCCGCGCTGTCCATCCAGGACCCGCGCGAGCGGCCCTCGGACAAGCAGGCGCAGGCCGACCAGCAGCACGCCCGCTTCAAGGACGAGACCAGCGACTTCCTCGCCCTCCTCAACCTCTGGCGCTATGTGCGCGAGCAGCAGAAGGAGCGCGGTTCGTCCAGCTTCCGCAGGATGTGCAAGCAGGAATACCTGAACTTCCTGCGGATCCGCGAGTGGCAGGACATCTACGCCCAGCTGCGTACGGTCGCCAAGCAGATGGGCCTCCATCTGGATGAGCCTTCGGCGGGCAGTACCGCCCCGGACCAGGCCGTGCATGTCTCGCTGCTCGCCGGACTCCTCTCCCATGTCGGAATGAAGGACATCAAGGAGAGCACAGGTCGGGACGGCGGGAAGAGCACGGCGAAGAACGAGTACCTGGGAGCACGCGGCGCCAAGTTCGCCGTCTTCCCCGGTTCCGCGCTCTTCAGGAAACCGCCGCGTTTCGTGATGTCAGCCGAACTGGTCGAGACCTCGCGCCTGTGGGCCCGGGTCAATGCGAAGATCGAGCCCGAGTGGATCGAGCCGCTCGCCGGGCATCTGGTCAAGCGCACCTACAGCGAGCCGCACTGGGAGAAGGACCAGGCGGCGGTGATGGCCTACGAGAAGGTCACGCTGTACGGCGTGCCGATCGTCGCCCAGCGCAAGGTGAACTACGGCCGGATCGACCCGGAGACGAGCCGGGAGCTGTTCATCCGCCATGCCCTGGTCGAGGGCGACTGGCGTACGCACCACAAGTTCTACGCGGACAACCGCAAGCTCCTCACCGAGGTGGAGGAGCTCGAGCACCGGGCTCGCCGCCGGGACATCCTCGTGGACGACGAGACGCTGTTCGATTTCTACGACCAGCGGGTGCCCGAGCATGTGGTGTCCGGGGCCCACTTCGACTCCTGGTGGAAGCACAAGCGCCGTGAGCAACCGGAGCTGCTCGACTTCGAGCGCGAGATGCTCATCAACGAGAAGGCCGGGGCGGTCACCAAGGACGACTATCCGGACTCGTGGCGACAGGGAGCGCTGAAGTTCCGGGTCACCTACCGGTTCGAACCGGGAACGGATACCGGGCATCCGCAGCGGAGCGAGGGGAATGACGGCGTCACCGTCCACATCCCGCTCCAGGTGCTCAACCAGGTGACGGACGAGGGCTTCGACTGGCAGATCCCGGGACTGCGCGAGGAAGTCGTCACCGAACTGATCCGTTCGCTGCCCAAGCCGATCCGCCGCCACTACGTGCCCGCTCCGAACTACGCGAGGGCCTTCCTGGAGAAGGCCGTTCCCCTGCAGGAGCCGCTGCCGGTGACGATGGCACGGGAGCTCCAGCGCATGGTTGGCGTGCCGGTGACAGCCGACGACTTCGAGATCGCCAAGGTCCCGGACCATCTGAAGATCACCTTCCGGATCGTCGACGAACGCCGCCGCAGCCTCGCCGAGGACAAGGATCTGGAATCCCTGCGGCTGCGGCTCAAGCCCAAGGCCCGGCAGGCCCTCTCCCAGGCGGCGGCGGCCACGGCGGAGCGGTCCGGGGGCGCCTCGATCGAGCGCTCCGGTCTGAAGGACTGGACGATCGGGACCCTCCCGAAGATCTTCGAAACCCGCCGCGCCGGCCAGCCCGTCAAGGCATACCCGGCTCTGGTGGACTCCGGTGAGAGCGTCTCCGTGCGCCTCTTCGACACCGAGGCCGAGCAGAAGCAGGCGATGTGGCAGGGCACTCGCCGGCTGATCATGCTGAACATCCCGGTCAATCCGGCGAAGTTCGCGTCCGAGCGGCTGACGAACCAGCAGAAGCTCGCCCTCTCGCGCAATCCGCACGGCTCCATCCAGGCGCTGTTCGACGACTGCGCCGCGGCTGCCGCGGACCGGTTGATCGCCGAACACGGCGGTCCGGCCTGGGACGAGGAGGCGTTCCGCAAACTGTTCGACAAGGTGCGTGCCGACCTCGTGGACACCACTGTGCGGACCGTCGACCAGGTGGGGCAGATCCTGGCCGCCTGGCAGGCCTGTGAGCGCCGTCTCAAAGCCACCAACAGCCTGGTGCTGATCAACAACGTCCAGGACGTACGGGAGCAGCTGGCGGCCCTGATGCCCGCGGGCTTCGTCACCCGCACGGGGCTGCGGCGGCTGGGCGACCTGATGCGCTATCTGGTGGCGGTGGATCGCCGGCTCCAGCAGATGCCGACGTCCGTGCAGCGCGACACCACGCGGATGCAGAAGATCCGCGAGATGCGGGACGAGTACGCCTGGCTGCTGGAGCAGCTGCCCAAGGGGCGACCGGTACCCCAGGAAGTGCTGGACATCCGCTGGATGATCGAGGAGCTGCGGGTGAGCTACTTCGCGCATGCGCTCGGCACCGCGCACCCGGTCTCGGACAAACGGATCATCAAGGCGATCGACGCCGCTGCGCCGTGACATCGCCGTCGCCATCAGTGAGTTCGACCTGACCCTCTGACCTGCTGTACAGTCTCTCTCGCAGCCAAGGAACGAACGGCTGCGAAACCTGGTCCTGTGGAGCAGTTTGGAGTGCTCGCCACCCTGTCAAGGTGGAGGCCGCGGGTTCAAATCCCGTCAGGACCGCAGCAGCCGGAAGGCCCGCACCCCGTGGTGCGGGCCTTCCGGCGTCTCCGCACCACGGGTCGGCGCCTGTGTGCCGGAGTGGACATCCCCTGCGTCGCATCACACACCCCGGCGGCCCACCGGCGCGCCCTCGCCCCGGACCGGACACCCACCCGCCGCTCAGACGGCCTCCGGGCTTCTGCCGCTTCCGGGGTCTCCCACGGCCCTCCTCGACTCCCACTCGGGTTCTCTCGAATCCCGTCAGCCGCTCTCGGCCTCCCTGGCGCCTTCTGCCGTATTGACGGGGCCACTTGCCACCGGTACCCAGACATGACAGGGGCACGCGACCCGGACCGCGGAGGTGGCGCATGGCGGCATCCACAGTGAGGCATGAGACCCGGGCGCTGCTGCGCGCCCATCTGGCGGCCGTCTCCGGCTATCGGCACCTCACCCGGCACTGTCCGGTCTGCCACCGGCTGCTGCGCCTCGCGATGGAGCCGGCCGAACCCGCCGAGCCCGTGCGCGCCGTGGAGCCCGTGCGCGCCGTGGAGCCCGTGCGCGCCGTGGAGCCCGTGCGCGCCGTGGAGCCCGTGGAACCTGTTCGGACCGTTGAACCTGTTCGGGCCCCCGAGACCGCGCAGACCAGGGAGACCGCAGCAGAGCCGTCCACGGGGTCAAGCGCGGCGGCCGAACCGCCGGGGACCGGGGATGGCAGCGGCGAGGACGAGCGACACGGCGACCCCCATCCCATGTGACGGGAGTCACCGAGCGAGTTTCGCGAACGTGTGGACTTATACGCCCCCTACAACGGGCCAATTTAATATGTGCAATTGCACGTTCCACCGACGGGTTTCGCGCGCACAAAAAAGATCGCGCTGGACCCGGCGGAGTCCAGCGCGATCGACGACGAAGTCCTGTTGGGGCAGGTGCACGCCGTGTCGAGCTCGGTGCGGGCTGCGGGGTGGGGGCCCCGGCTATGCCCGGCTTTCGGGGTGTCAGGCCTCGCTGCGCTGCTGCGGAATACCCGCAAGCAGTGCGCGGACCTCTGCCTCGCGGTACCGGCGATGTCCACCAAGCGTGCGGATGGACGTGAGCTTGCCAGCCTTGGCCCAGCGTGTGACCGTCTTCGGGTCCACGCGGAACATCGTGGCGACCTCAGCCGGGGTCAGCAGCGGCTCGGCATCAGGGGTGCGAGCGGTCATGAGCGGCCTCCTCGGGAGAACCGAACCTTCTCGGTTCTTTCCTCTAAATTCTGCACCTTGACCCGCGTTGCCCGAAATGGCGGACGCGGGCCGAGTCGGTTATAGGACGAACGGCTTGTCCTCGGCACTACAACTACACCATCTGTCCAGCCACGTCGGCCAAACCGATGGAATTGCCCCCTCAGGTGTTCATCAGCGGCGGAAGCCGATGGACCCGCGCATAGCGGACAGTCACGTCACAGTGACGATCAGTCACAGAGCGATCAGGAGTCATCAGACCCCCCATAGCGTGCAATGCAGAGCAATCCACCTTTTTACGGGTGGAAGGAACCCTCCCCGGACTCCTTGTCCTATTTTGGCACGAGGGCGTGCGATGAACGCAAGGGACGGCTTAGTGCTGTCCGTCACCCTTGACGCTCTTCGCACCCTTGGGCGGCTTGACCCAAAGGTCCGGATAGGGGCTATGTCGATAGCTGCCCAGCCCGGGCCGCGACCACGCATGCCCACTCACGCCGACCCGGGATGCGGGTCCGTCAGTTCGCGAACTGCAGGTCCCGGACCGCCCGCCACCGCTCGGTGAGCCGCCCGTACGCCTCCCCGGCGCCTTCGCCGTCCCCGTCCCGCAGCGCGGCGATCCCCTCGGCAACGTCCGCCGCCGACCGGTCGTCGGCGAGCTGCTCCGGGGGCAGGGCGTGTACAAGACCGCCGTAGTCGAGTTCCACCAGTGAGCGCGGATGGAACTCCTCGAGCCAGCGCCCCACGTCAACCAGTCCCTCCGTGAGCGGCCCCTCGTCGATGGCCTCCCGCAGGGTCTTCAGCGCCCGTGCCAGCCTGCGTCGCGCCTGCACCATCGGTGTCCGGTAGCGCAGCGAAGGTGACTCCCCCGGCACCTCGCCCGGCTCGTACTCCCGCTCCTCGTCGGCGAACAAGGTGAACCAGCGCACCGGCACCTGCCACACCGCCGTCCTGATCCACGGCCTGGCGTCGGGGTGGCCCTCGCGCCAGGCCTCGTAGTCCGCCGCGGCCTGGCCCCGCAGCACCGGGGGCAGCACGGCGTCCAGCACCGGCGCGGGAAAAAGCTCCGGCAGATCCTTCAGCGCCAGCCAGCCGCGCAACCGGGTGCGCCAGGGGCAGACGCAGACCACCCCGTCCGCCTCCGTGACAAAGGCCTCCGGGCTCTCGTGCGCCGGGACCGGCATCGGCGGGGTGGGCAGCAAGTCGGCGAGCGAGCGGCGCAGTTCGTCCTGCGCCGTGGGGGTCCGCCCACGGCGGGCATAGCGTGCCCAGTGATCACGCTCGGGCTCGGGAAACGCCGCCAAGGGCTCGTACACCCGCAGGTAGGCGGCATAGGGAACGAGCACAGATGTGACGGCCGGCATGTCGCAGATCCTTCCACGCGCGCACTGGGGCGTACACGGGCGTACTCCGGGAGAGGGTGATCCTCGGCACTGGGTCGGATCTACGCACCCGTAGGACTTACTCTCTTGCCCAACCGGTCCCTCTCCCACTCATCCCCGGCCACAAGCACGGGGGGCGGCGCGGGAAGGACCCACCATCGCCGCTTCGTATCCTGGGAGTCACCACCGTGACCGATGTAACCGGCGCCCCTGTCGACGTACTGCACACCCTGTTCCGCTCGGACCAGGGCGGCCACGAGCAAGTCGTGCTGTGCCAGGACCGTGCCAGTGGCCTGAAGGCCGTGATCGCCATCCACTCCACCGCCCTGGGCCCGGCCCTCGGCGGCACGCGCTTCTACCCTTACGCCAGCGAGGACGAGGCCGTCGCCGACGCGCTGAACCTCTCACGCGGAATGTCGTACAAGAACGCCATGGCCGGGCTCGACCACGGCGGCGGCAAGGCCGTGATCATAGGCGACCCGGAGCGGATCAAGTCCGATGAGCTGCTGCTGGCGTACGGGCGCTTCGTCGCCTCGCTCGGCGGCCGCTACGTCACCGCCTGCGACGTCGGCACCTATGTCGCCGACATGGACGTCGTCGCGCGGACCAACCAGTGGACCACCGGCCGCTCCCCCGAGAACGGCGGCGCCGGCGACTCCTCTGTGCTCACCGCCTACGGCGTCTTCCAGGGCATGCGCGCCTCCGCGCAGCACCAGTGGGGCGACCCCGACCTGCGTGGGCGCAAGGTCGGTGTCGCGGGTGTCGGCAAGGTCGGCCACTACCTGGTCGGGCATCTGGTCCAGGACGGCGCCGATGTGGTCGTCACCGATGTGCGGGACGAGTCGCTGCGCCGGATCACCGAGATGTTCCCGCAGGTCACCGTTGCCAAGGACACCGAGGCGCTGATCCGCACCGAGGGCCTGGACATCTACGCCCCGTGTGCGCTCGGCGGTGCGCTCAACGACGAGTCCGTGCTCGCGCTCACCGCGAAGGTGGTCTGCGGCGCGGCCAACAACCAGCTCGCCCACCCGGGTGTCGAGAAGGACCTGGCCGATCGCCACATCCTCTACGCGCCCGACTACGTGGTGAACGCCGGCGGTGTCATCCAGGTCGCGGACGAGCTGCACGGCTTCGACTTCGACCGCTGCAAGGCCAAGGCCGCGAAGATCTTCGACACCACGCTGGCGATATTCGCACGTGCGAAGGTCGATGGCATTCCGCCGGCCGCTGCTGCGGACCGGATCGCCGAGCAGCGTATGGCGGAGGCGCGGCGCGCGTAGCGGGCTCGGCCCCGCCGTATCCGGGTCCAGGCCGGGACCATGGGCGTCCGGTCGGGCCGGCCGGACGATTCGTCCAGCGGTTCGACCCAGCGGTTTGACATGCCGCGAATCGGGCACACGGTGAGCCGCGGACACGGTCGCCGCCGATCGGCGAGACAAGACTCACGCCGGTCGGCGGGTCGACCGCCGAGAACAGGTTAAAATCACGGTTGACCAGCGAGTACGGGGCATCTCGCGGGTTCTGCCAGGTGGCGCATGATGCGGGCGGCGTACCGTATGGCCGCGGAAGCAGGTACCGTTGAAGCTCTACGGACCGGTCTCTCTGAGGAGAGCCCGTTCCGAATCATGAACGCGTGTCAAGACTCTGGGGCCGTCGAGCCCCGTCACCGAGGGGGTCGAGCCATGGGGCGCGGCCGGGCCAAGGCCAAGCAGACGAAGGTCGCCCGCCAGCTGAAGTACAACAGCGGCGGGACTGACCTGTCGCGTCTGGCCAACGAGCTGGGCGCATCGACTTCGAGTCCGATTTCGAGCCAGCCGCCGAACGGTGAGCCGTTCGAGGACGACGACGAAGACGACGACCCGTACGCCCGTTACGCGGAGCTGTACAACGATGACGAGGACGACGAGGACGAAGGGTCCGGTCCTTCATCGCAGCGCCGCGGCGCTTGACGCTCGCACTGAAACCCGGTCCGGGGCCTGACCCCGGACCGGGTTCTGTGCTGTTCCCGCTGCCCACGCTCGTCGCGGTGCCCGGCAGGCGTGTGGCGGTGCCCGGCAGGCGTGTGCCCGGCAGGCGTCACCGTGGTCGCGTCAGCTCGCGTAGTCGCCCACCAGCGCCGCGCCGGTGGTGTGCTCGCCACGGTCGGTGACCTCGCCTGCGACCCAGGCGTCCACACCGCGGTCGGCGAGGGTCGTCAGCGCCACGTCGACGGACTCCTCGGGCACGACGGCGATCATGCCGACGCCCATGTTCAGGGTCTTCTCCAGTTCGAGACGCTCCACCTGCCCTGCGGTGCCGACCAGCTCGAACACCGGAGCGGGCGTCCAGGTCGACCGGTCGAGCACCGCGTGCAGACCGTCCGGTACCACCCGGGCGAGATTGGCCGCGAGCCCGCCGCCCGTGACGTGGCTGAACGCGTGGACCTCGGTGGTACGGGTCAGTGCCAGGCAGTCCAGCGAGTAGATCTTGGTGGGCTCCAGCAGCTCCTCGCCGAGGGTGCGGCCGAACTCGGGCACCTCGCGGTCGAGCGACCAGCCCGCCCGGTCGAAGACCACATGCCGAACGAGCGAGTACCCGTTCGAGTGAAGGCCGGAGGCAGCCATGGCGATCACCGCGTCCCCCGTACGGATGCGATCCGCGCCGAGCAGCCGGTCCGCCTCCACGACACCCGTGCCCGCGCCCGCCACATCGAAGTCGTCCGGTCCGAGCAGACCGGGGTGCTCCGCGGTCTCGCCGCCGACCAGCGCGCAGCCGGCGAGCACACAGCCCTCGGCGATGCCCTTGACGATCGCGGCCACACGCTCCGGGTGGACCTTCCCGACGCAGATGTAGTCGGTCATGAACAACGGCTCGGCGCCGCAGACCACGATGTCGTCCATGACCATCGCGACCAGGTCGTGGCCGATGGTGTCGTACACACCCATCTGGCGGGCCAGGTCGACCTTGGTGCCGACGCCGTCGGTGGCCGAGGCCAGCAGCGGGCGCTCGTAACGCTTGAGGGCGGACGCGTCGAAGAGGCCGGCGAAGCCGCCGATGCCGCCGAGCACCTCGGGGCGCCGGGCCTTCTTGACCCACTCCTTCATCAGCTCGACGGCGCGGTCACCGGCTTCGATGTCGACGCCCGCGGCGGCGTAGGAAGCACCTGTCTCAGACATTGCCTGGGATCTTTCGGTCGGATCGGATGCCCGGTGAGCCCTCGTGGGGCCGGCCGGCCTGGTCGGGGGGACATGAAGGGCAACGGGCCCTGTGGGGCTGTCTCGGGGCCCTCAGGGGCTTCGTTCGGAGCCTTCAGGGACGGCGCAGGGCATCGGCGGCGTCGGCGCCGCCCGCCAGCTCGGTCTCCAGGAGCTGCTTGCCGAGGAGCTCGGGATCGGGCAGCTCCATCGGGTACTCGCCGTCGAAGCAGGCACGGCAGAGGTTCGGCTTGGCGATGGTGGTGGCTTCGATCATGCCGTCGATGGAGATGTACGACAGCGAGTCGGCACCGAGTGAGGCACCGATCTCCTCGATCGTCATCCCGTTGGCGATGAGCTCGGCGCGCGTCGCGAAGTCGATACCGAAGAAGCAGGGCCACTTGACCGGTGGCGAGGAGATCCGCACATGGACCTCGGCGGCGCCGGCCTCGCGGAGCATCCGGACGAGCGCGCGCTGGGTGTTGCCGCGGACGATCGAGTCGTCCACGACCACCAGGCGCTTGCCCTCGATGACTTCCTTCAGCGGGTTGAGCTTCAGCCGGATGCCGAGCTGGCGGATGGTCTGGGACGGCTGGATGAAGGTCCGGCCGACATAGGCGTTCTTGACAAGCCCCGCGCCGAACGGGATCCCGGAAGCCTCGGCGTACCCGATCGCGGCAGGGGTGCCGGACTCGGGTGTCGCTATCACCAGGTCGGCGTCGACGGGCGCCTCCTCGGCGAGACGGCGGCCCATCTCGACCCGGGACAGATAGACGTTGCGTCCGGCGATCTCGGTGTCGGGGCGGGCCAGGTAGACGTACTCGAAGACACAGCCCTTGGGCTTCGCTTCTGCGAATCGGGAGGTGCGAAGGCCCTGCTCGTCAATGGCGATCATCTCGCCCGGCTCGATCTCGCGGACGAAGCCGGCACCGCAGATGTCCAGGGCCGCGGTCTCGGACGCGACCACCCAGCCGCGCTCCAGGCGGCCGAGCACCAGCGGGCGGATGCCCTGCGGGTCGCGGGCGGCGTAGAGGGTGTGCTCGTCCATGAAGACGAGGGAGAAGGCGCCCCGGACCTCGGGGAGCACCTTGGCGGCTGCCTGCTCGATGGTGAGCGGCTTGCCGTCGTCGTCGGTCTGCCCGGCGAGCAGCGCGGTGACGAGGTCGGTGTCGTTGGTGGCGGCGACCTGAGTGGCACGGCCGTCCCTGCGGGGCAGGTCCGCGACCATCTCGGCGAGTTGCGCCGTGTTGACCAGGTTGCCGTTGTGACCGAGCGCGATCGAGCCGTTGGCAGTGGCCCGGAAGGTCGGCTGCGCGTTCTCCCACACGGAGGCACCGGTGGTCGAGTAGCGGGCGTGTCCGACGGCGATATGACCGCGGAGGGAGCCGAGGGAGGTCTCGTCGAAGACCTGGGACACGAGGCCCATGTCCTTGAAGACGAGGATCTGGGAGCCGTTGCTGACCGCGATACCCGCGGATTCCTGGCCCCGGTGTTGGAGGGCGTAGAGCCCGAAGTACGTGAGCTTGGCGACCTCTTCACCCGGAGCCCAGACACCGAAGACGCCGCATGCGTCCTGGGGGCCCTTCTCGCCGGGGAGCAGGTCGTGGTTGAGTCGTCCGTCACCACGTGGCACGGCACCGAGTGTAGGCGAGATCGACCACTGGTCCGAATTGGGTACAGGGCAAATGAGCCGCCGCTCCGCTCGGAGGTTCGCACGAAAGCCGCGCAATAGAGCCTTTGGGCGGTCCTACGGAGGCGTATGCGGGGCGCTGCGGCGTGCCGCATGTCACTCCGCTCGCCTCACCGTCTGCCGCTTCTTCGCCTGTCGTATGACCTGTCGTGCTGCTCGCAGTGACACCTGTACTGCTGCCTGGCGTACGGGAGACCGTGCTTGCGCACATGCCGCCCGCTCGTGGTCAGGGCGCGGTCGCCTCGGCCCCCTTGCCACTGCCGTCGTCTGCGCTGCCGGTCAGACTGAGGCGCCGATGGTCGAGCTCGTACGACACCGTCCCCCTGAGCACCTTGCTCAGCTCGCCCTCCAGCGTCATCTGCGGTGGCGCGCACATCCGGCGTGTGGTGGCGAGCCTGCCGAAGGTGATCGTGGATCCCGACTCGGAGACCTTCGCCGTACCGCTGAAGGTGTTGCAGCCGAGGTTGCCCCGTACCGAACCGTCCCTGCCCAGCTCGAGAAACGCCCGCTTCTCGGCCCCCACCGGCACCGAAGCGGCCCGGTCACCGGTGAGCAGGGCGGTGACGGTCCACTTGGTGCCGACGAGCGGGGCGGGCTGCTGCTCGGTGAGGGCGATGCTGTCACCACGTTCGGTGGTCAGCGTCAAGGACCCGTCCGAGCGCTTCGCGTCGAGTTTCCCGGAGAAGGCCTCGGTCATCGTGCGCTCGAACGCGTCGACGTCCTTGGCGCAGCCCATCTCGGTCCGCTCGACCTGGCCGACGGTGATCGTGCTGCCGTCCACGGTGGCATCGGCGCCGAAGTGGTTGCAGCCGAAGTTGCCCTCGGCTCGGCCCTTGGTGTCGATCAGGACGTGGGCGCCTTCGGGCGCGGCCGTCTTCCTGCCGTCGACGGTCACGCTGTCGACGGTCCAGTGCACACCGGTGACGGGGATCTCGGGCCGTACTTCGGATGCGCCTTCGCTGCCGGGCCCCTTTTCGGTGCCGCAGGCGGTCAGTGCGAGGAGGGCAGTCAGGGCCAGGGTCAGGGGCATGGTCTGCCCAGTGGTACCGGGAACGATCTGCTTGGTTCGCATGTCGGTCTGACGGTACCGCTGTGGCCACGGTTCCCTCAGGCAAGAAGGGGCAGCAGGCCGGAAATGTCGGCGCGTTCACCACTGGCGCTCACCCGAGCGGCGGCAAGCGCCTCGTCCCATCCGGTGCGTCCGGTCGCCAGCCCGACCCACGTGAGCGGGTCTGTCTCGACCACATTGGGCGGGGTTCCCCGAGTGTGCCGGGGGCCTTCGACGCACTGCACCACCGCGTACGGCGGGATGCGCACCTCGACAGAGCCGCCCGGGGCCTTCACGGCGAGGGTGTCCGCGAGCAGCCGTACACAGGCGGCGAGCGCCTGCCGTTCGAGGGGGATGTCACGTCCGGTCGCGGCGTTCAGATCATCGGTGTGGACGATCAGTTCCACGGCGCGCGTGACCAGGTGGTCGCCAAGGCGCATCGCGCCCCGGCGGGTGGCGAGCAGCCGGTCGCCACCGCCGGCCTGGAGCGTCTCCGTGAGCGCCCCTGCGGTCCTGCCGTACAACTCGTCCAGGGCAGCCGGGGTGGCGAGGGCTTCGGCCGCCTCGCGGGCCCCCCGGTCGATCGCGGCGGACTGCTCGACGGTGCGCAGCGGCCAGTCCAGCAGCGCGAAGTCCTGCTTCGGCGGCTCCGGGAGAGCGGCGGCGGCGGCCACCGACCCGGTGGCCTGCGCGATATGCACGGCGAGTTCGCGGACCGTCCAGGTGCCGAGCCTGGTGGGGGCGGCCAGTTCCTCGGGCGTCAGCGTACGTACCGCCTGCCGTACATGGTCGAGCTGCGCGAGCACCGCCGCGCTGATCTTGGCGTGGTCATAGCTTCGGGCGCGTTTCCTGGCTGGTGGCATGGCGTGAGGCTAGGAGCGTGGGTCGGTCACGAGCAAGCCGTCGAGGGTTGGTGGTCGGATCGGGGACGAACGCCCGGAAGGTCTTCCTCACCGCCACCGTGGGCGCGGTCTCGGCTTCACCACCGCCGCCGGATCCACCTCGAACAAGCCATCCCCACCGGATATACCAGGATCCTCCCATGCGGAAGACCACGAACAGGGGGTCAATCTCAATCGTCTGATCGACTGCCAAGATCCGCAGACAAAGCCGCGTAGATGTACTCGCTGCCCCAGCGATCCCCGTCGAGGTCGTTCTCGACCAGGTGCGCCTCCCGGCGCATCCCGAGACGCTCACAGACCCGCACAGACCCGGTGTTCTCCACATCCAGCCGTGCGTAGAGCCGGTGCACGCCCAGCGTGCCGAAGGCAAACCCGGCCAGCGCCGCGGCCGCCTCGGTCGCGTAGCCATGCCCCTGGTGACTTGGGTCGAGAGTCCAGCCGATCTCGGCCTGGGCGGCGCGGGCATCGGCCAGGGCAAGGCTCACCTCGCCAAGGACGCCGGGCTCATCACGTCGGCAGACAGCGAGCGCCAGCTTGTCCCCATCGGTACGCCAGGCCGTCTGCGCCGCGCGCTCGGCGGCAACCTGCTCGCTGCGCTCACGCGTGTGCACCGGCCGGTACAAGTAGCGCGCCACGCTCGGCAGGCTCTGGTAGGCGTACAGGTCGTCGGCGTCGCCTGGAGTGAACAGACGCAGCGACAACCGGGCCGTGGTCAACGGCAGCAGCGAAGCGACTTCCACGCGGACCCCCGGGACACGGATGTGGATCAAGTTCCGGACCGATTCTCACATCACGACTGCCCGGCGGCCACGCCTTTTCAAGAGCAGCGGTCGGCAGCCGCGCTTCACCACGAGTCGCGGCATTCCGGCGGGCACACATGACGAAGCCCCCGCGCGGACTGACCTCGTCCGGGCGGGGGCCGTGTCGTACTTGTGCATTGCTGTCGATCAGAACGATCAGAAGATCAGCGGGGCGTCAGGCGAACAGCCCCGGGACGGTCTCCTCGTGCGCCGTGCGCAGCTCGCTCAGCGGGATGCCGAACTCGCCCTGTACCTCCACAGCGTCCCCGTCGATCACACCGATCCGCATGGCGGGCAGACCCCGCGCCCCGCACATGTCGGTGAAGCGGAGCTCCTCGCTGCGCGGGACGGCCACGACCGCACGGCCCGCCGACTCGCTGAACAGGAAGGTGAAGGCGTCCAGTCCGTCGGGGACGATCAGGCGGGCACCCTTGCCGCCACGCAGGCAGGACTCGGTGACGGCCTGGATCAGACCGCCGTCCGAGAGGTCGTGCGCCGCGTCGACCATGCCGTCGCGTGACGCCGAGATCAGGATCTCGGCGAGCAGCCGCTCCCGGTCCAGGTCGACCTTCGGCGGCAGACCGCCGAGATGCCCGTGCACCACCTGCGACCAGGCTGAGCCGCCGAACTCCTCGCGGGTGTCGCCCAGCAGGTACAGCAGCTGCCCCTCCTCGGCGAACGCCATCGGCGTACGTCGCGTCACGTCGTCGATCACCCCCAGCACCGCCACGACCGGCGTCGGATGGATCGCCGTCTCGCCCGTCTGGTTGTAGAGCGAGACGTTGCCGCCGGTCACCGGGGTGCCGAGGATCTGGCAGGCGTCCGCGAGACCACGGGTGGCCTCGGCGAACTGCCACATCACGGCCGGATCCTCGGGCGAGCCGAAGTTGAGGCAGTCCGAGACGGCCAGCGGCTTGGCACCGGTCGCGGCGACATTGCGGTACGCCTCGGCCAGCGCGAGCTGCGCGCCCGCGTACGGGTCGAGCTTGGCGTACCGGCCGTTGCCGTCCGTCGCGACCGCGACACCGAGGTTGGTGTCCGGGTCGATCCGGACCATGCCCGAGTCCTCGGGCTGGGAGAGCACGGTGTTGCCCTGCACGAAGCGGTCGTACTGGTCCGTGATCCAGGACTTCGACGCCTGGTTCGGGGACCCGGTGAGCCTCAGGACCTGCTCGCGCAGTTCATCGCCGCCTCCGGGGCGCGGCAACCTGCCCGCATCGTCGGCCTGGAGCGCGTCCTGCCACTCGGGGCGTGCGTACGGGCGCTCGTACACCGGTCCCTCGTGGGCGACGGTGCGCGGCGGCACGTCCACGATCTGCTCGCCGTGCCAGAAGATCTCAAGGCGTTCGCCGTCGGTCACCTCACCGATCACGGTGGCGATGACGTCCCACTTCTCGCAGATCTCCATGAAGCGGTCGACGTACTGCGGTTCCACGATCGCGCACATCCGCTCCTGCGACTCGCTCATGAGGATCTCCTCGGGCGAGAGGGTCGCGTCGCGCAGCGGCACGGTGTCGAGTTCGACCCGCATGCCGCCCGAGCCGGCGCTCGCCAGCTCCGATGTGGCGCACGACAGGCCTGCGCCGCCGAGGTCCTGGATGCCGGCGACCAGCTTCTCCTCGAAGACCTCCAGGGTGCACTCGATGAGGAGCTTCTCCTGGAACGGGTCGCCGACCTGGACCGCCGGACGCTTGGCCGGCTTTGTGTCGTCGAAGGTCTCGGACGCGAGCACTGACACGCCGCCGATGCCGTCACCGCCGGTGCGGGCGCCGTAGAGGATCACCTTGTTCCCGGCTCCGGACGCCTTCGCGAGGTGGATGTCCTCGTGCTTCATCACGCCCACGCACAGGGCGTTGACCAGCGGGTTGCCCTGGTAGCAGGAGTCGAAGACGACCTCGCCGCCGATGTTCGGCAGGCCCAGGCAGTTTCCGTAGCCGCCGATGCCCGCGACGACGCCAGGCAGCACGCGCTTGGTGTCGGGGTGCTCGGCCGCGCCGAAGCGCAGCGGGTCCATCACCGCGACCGGACGGGCACCCATGGCGAGGATGTCGCGGACGATGCCGCCGACGCCCGTGGCCGCGCCCTGGTAGGGCTCGATGTAGCTGGGGTGGTTGTGCGACTCGACCTTGAAGGTGACCGCGTAGCCCTGGCCGACGTCCACGACGCCCGCGTTCTCACCGATACCGACGAGCAGGGCGTCGTTCTCGGGGGCCTTCTCGCCGAACTGGCGCAGATGGACCTTGCTGCTCTTGTACGAGCAGTGCTCGGACCACATGACCGAGTACATCGCGAGCTCGGCGCCCGTGGGACGGCGCCCGAGGATCTCGCGGATCCGCGCGTACTCGTCCTCCTTGAGGCCGAGCTCCTTCCAGGGCTGCTCGACCTCGGGTGTCTCGGTGGCGTGCTTGACGGTGTCGAGAGTCATGCGGCGACCAGCTTCTTGATGATCGAGGTGAAGAATCCGAGGCCGTCCGTGCCGCCGGTGCCGATCAGCGGCTCAACGGCGTGCTCGGGGTGGGGCATCAGGCCGACGACATTGCCCGCGGCGTTGGTGATACCCGCGATGCCGCGGAGCGAGCCGTTCGGGTTCAGGTCGAGGTAGCGGAACGCGACCCGGCCCTCGGCCTCCAGCTCGTCGAGCGTGCGCTCGTCGGCGACGTACCGGCCGTCCATGTTCTTCAGCGGGACGGAGATCTCCTGGCCCTGCGCGTAGTCGGCGGTCCAGGCGGTCTCCGCGTTCTCCACGCGCAGCCTCTGGTCGCGGCAGATGAAGTGCAGATGGTTGTTCCGCAGCATCGCGCCCGGCAGCAGATGGGCCTCGGTGAGGATCTGGAAGCCGTTGCAGATACCGAGGACCGGCAGACCGGCCCTCGCCTCCTCGATGAGGGTCTCCATCACCGGCGAGAAGCGGGAGATGGCGCCCGCCCGCAGGTAGTCGCCGTAGGAGAAGCCGCCGGCGAGCACGACCGCGTCGACCTGCTTGAGGTCCTTGTCGCGGTGCCACAGCGAGACGGGCTCGGCGCCCGCGATGTGGACGGCGCGCAGTGCGTCCTGGTCGTCCAGCGTGCCGGGGAAGGTGACGACTCCGATACGAGCGGTCACGACTCCACCTTCACGGCGAAGTCCTCGATGACGGTGTTGGCGAGGAACGTTTCGGCCATCTCGTGGATGCGGGCGAGGGCGGCGGCATCGACCGGCCCCTCCACCTCGAGCTCGAAGCGCTTCCCCTGACGTACGTCCGCGATCCCCTCGAAACCCAGGCGGGGCAGTGCGCGCTGCACCGCCTGGCCCTGCGGGTCGAGGATCTCCGGCTTGAGCATGACGTCGACTACGACGCGTGCCACTGGCACTCCCGGTGGTGTGGTGCTGAAGGCGGTTCCCTCAGCGTACCCGCCCAAAAAATCTACGCGCATAGATATACAGAGAAAGCACGGAGAGGAGGCGTGGAAGCCGGGGAGAAGGCCCGGAGAAGCACCGGAGAACGCACGGAGATGACACACAGAAGACCGGCGGGAAAACCGGAGAAAAGCCGTCCGTCCCTCATTATGGATGACACGCTCAAGCAATTGGCAGGGCTTCACAATGCACCACCGGCGACGGTAGAAAGGAATACGGCGGAAAGTAGCGTCGCTCCCCGCTCGCGCCGGAATTTTTTTGGTGTCGCCACACGTCAGAACGGAGCACGAACGGTCCGATTCGGCTCGACCGGCCGGTCCGTCCGGCTTGCCCGGCAGGCCCCGGCCGTTCAAGCCAACAGGACCACATCGGGCCAGGCCGTCGGCTTGGGCCGTAAGGTCGGCCATCCGGCCGACCTTACGGCCCGGACGAAGGCGAAACCGCAGGAAAGGACCCATATCCGTGGCTCAGCGCGTAGTAGTCACCCTCTCCGACGACATCGACGGCGGGACGGCGGCGGAAACGGTCCGGTTCGGCCTGGACGGGAAGTCGTACGAGATCGACCTCAATCCCGCCAACGCAAAGAAACTGCGCAAGGTTCTCGCTCCCTACGTGGCGGCGGGGCGCAAGGCGGCGAAGCGCCCGGGCAGAGCCCGCCAGGATTACCGGCACACCACGCTGGAGCCGGCCCCTGCGGCCGTTCGCGCCTGGGCCCAGTCCAACAAGATGGAGGTGCCGGCCAGGGGCCGCATCCCCAAGCGGGTGTACGAGGCGTTCCGCCAGGCGAGCTGACACGCACTCCGCCGTGCGAGCTTCACACGGAGCCGGCCACGGCATCCACGGCGCCTGCGGCATCCGGTCGAACGGCACCCGCGCCGAACCGAGTTGCACGGCACCCCCGCAGGTGGGCTAGAGTCTGAAGCACGCCGAGGGGCGAGGCCGACGGGCCGAACCTCACGGAGCGTGCGGGTGTAGTTCAGTAGCAGAACAGCCCTCTTCCAGAGGGAAGGCGCAGTGTGCAATTCCTGTCACCCGCTCCGCACTACGTAACGACCACTCCGGTGGATCGGGTACAGTAGTCGACGCACCGCCCGGTGAAAGCCGAAGCGGGAGCACTGCGGACGTGGCTCAGTTGGTAGAGCATCACCTTGCCAAGGTGAGGGTCGCGAGTTCGAATCTCGTCGTCCGCTCAGGTGGTGAAGGCCCCGGTCATCAGACCGGGGCCTTCACCGTATGTCCAGTCGACGTATGTCTGCTCCCGCGTACCCAGTCAGCGTATGCCTGCCCGGTCGACCTGCCGCCCCGCACTGACATTTGTCATAAACCCCGATGACAGCGCGCACTGCTTGCCGCCCGGCTCGGGCGGAATCCTTGAAATACGGCGATGACCGAGAATGTGATCGAGGTCCGTGAGCTGCGCCGCAGTTGCACCGGCGCGTTCGAGGCCGTGAGCGGGATCACCTTCTCCGTGGCACGCGGTGAGTTGTTCGCACTGCTCGGCACGAACGGCGCGGGCAAGACCTCCACCGTCGAGCCGCTGGAAGGGCTGGCCGCGCCGAGCGGGGGGATCGTGCGGGTGCTGGGCCGTGACCCGCACCGCGAGCGCGCAGCTGTGCGGCCCAGGACCGGGGTGATGCTCCAGGAGGCAGGACCGGGGTGATGCTTCAGGAGGGCGGCTCCCCCTCCGACCTGACGGTCAGCGAGACCGTGCGCATGTGGGCATGCTGCACCAGTGGGGCCCGACCGCCCGGGGAGGCCACAGAGCTCGTGGGCCTCGGCCATCGGTCGGGCATACGCGTCAAGCAGCTCTCCGGTGGGGAGCGCCGGCGCCTCGATCTGGCACTCGCCCTGCTGGGGCGGCCCGAGGTGCTGTTTCTCGGCGAGCCGACGACCGGGCTCGATGTGGAAGGCCGCCAGGACACCTGGCGGTTGGTGCGAGAGCTGCGGGGCGAAGGCACGGCCAGGGCGCACCGACCCGATGTCGCGGTGCCGGACCTCCAGATGCCCGGTACCGACTGTGTGAGGGTCGCCACAGAGCTGCGGACCGAGCTGCCGGAGTGCCGGAGTGCCGGAGTGCCGAAGTGCCGGAGTGCCGGAGTGCCGGACCATGATCGTCACCGGTCACGGCCGCCCAGGGTATCTGAAGCGCCCCCTGGCAGCCGGGGTGCGCGGCTTTGTCCCCGAGACAGTCAGCGCCCAGCGGCTCGCTGAGATCATCCGTACGGTGCAGGCGGGAAACCGCTATGTGGACCCCGAGTTGGCCGCCGACGCGATCTCCGCAGGGGACTCGCCGCTGACGATCCGCGAGGCCGAGGTCCTTGAGCCGGCCGCTGACGGCGCCCCCATCGCGGAGATCGCCGAGCGGGCAGCCCTGTCCCCCGGGACAGGGCGCGCCCATCTGTCGTCGGCGGCCTCGAAGCTGGGCGCGGGCAATCGGCACACGGCGGTGCGTCTCGCACGGGAGCGAGGTTGGGTATAGTGGCTTCCGCGCCACGGCGCATGCGGACGTAGCTCAGTTGGTAGAGCGCAACCTTGCCAAGGTTGAGGTCGCGAGTTCGAGCCTCGTCGTCCGCTCAGAGTCAAAGCCCCCGGCCTTTTCGGCCGGGGGCTTTGTCGTGTTCGCTCGAAGCGGGTGCCTACGACCAGGGGATGCCGGTCAGCAGCTCATAGGCTTCCGCGTACTTGGCGCGGGTCGCTGCCACCACCTCCGGGGGCAGCGGGGGAGGCGGCTGCTCGCTCTTGCGATCCCAGCCGGACGCGGGCGAGGTGAGCCAGTCCCGTACGTACTGCTTGTCGTACGACGGCTGGGCGCGCCCCGGCTGCCAGGCGTCGGCGGGCCAGTAGCGCGAGGAGTCCGGTGTCAGTACCTCGTCGGCGAGGACCAGTGCGGGCTTGCTGCCGCCGTCTCCCCTCGTGAAGCCGAACTCGAACTTGGTGTCGGCGAGGATGAGCCCTCGCTCACCCGCGATGTCCGCGGCCCGCCCGTAGACGGCGAGGGTCTTCTGGCGCAGCAGTGCTGCGGTCTCCACGCCGATCTGGTGGGCGACCTCCTCGTACGAGACGTTCTCGTCGTGGTCTCCGACGGCGGCCTTGGTGGCGGGGGTGAAGATCGGGGCGGGCAGCTCGGAACCGTCCACAAGGCCCTCGGGGAGACCGAGCCCGCAGACGGTGCGCGTGGCGTTGTACTCGACCAGACCGGAGCCGGCGAGATAGCCGCGGGCCACACACTCGACCGGGATCATCTCCAGGGCCTCGCAGACGAGGGTGCGCCCTTCCCAGTCGGCGGGTGCCCCGGCAGGGAGTTCGGTGGAGAGCACATGGTTGGGGACGAGATCTTCAAGGAGCTCGAACCACCAGAGGGAGAGCTGCGTGAGGATTCGCCCCTTGTCGGGGATCTCTGTCGGCAGCACCCAGTCGTACGCGGAGATCCGGTCGCTCGCGACCATCACCAGTTGGCCCGCTTCGGTCCGGTACAGATCACGCACCTTGCCGGTGTGGACGTGCGTCAGCCCCGGAACCTGGAGCGGCTCGGGCTTTTCTACGAATCCGGACACGGTTCCTCCGCGTGGTTACATCCAAGGGCTTCCCGATTGTCTCCCACCGCGCACATCCGCGTGCAGGCAGGGCAGGGCGGGCTGGGGTCGACCGGTCACCAGCACGATGGCCCGGACAGTGGCGCACGGTGAGCAGGTGTACGGCCGCCGTCCACTCGGGTACCGCCGCCACGGCCACGACGGTGAGTGTGCCGAGCGGGCCCGACCGGCCCGCCGTGCACGCTGGACGCCCCGGACTGCGCGGGGAACCACCCGGTGCAGTGCCACCCGTGAGCAACTCGTGGAGGCGTCAGTCCCGCTTGCAGATCCGGTCCAGCAGATTGGCGGTGGCCCGCTGGATCCTGGCGTCCACATGCCCCGGCCGGTCGAGCGCCGGTGACCAGGCGAAGGTGCCCGATGCGAACACCCAGGCGCCGGAGGGCGCGCGATAGAGGGAGGTCTCCTGGTGCCGGACGGCACCCTCACCGTCCTGGTAGGGCGAGTGGGCGAGCAGGATGCGGCCCTGGTGCTCCGGGAGCGTGGTGCGGGGGTAGTACCGGTCGGCCTCGCCCGCGACAAGACCGGCGATCTCGTCGCCCTCACCCGCCCCGGTCGCCTCCCACAGCCAGTGATCGGCGTTGCGCACGACCAGGGGGTGCGGTTCGGGGACCCGGCCCGCGTACTGGATGCCCAGCAACTGCTGCTCAGGCCGGCCCGCCTCGCGCCAGAGCGCCGGGCGCCCGGGGCCACGACGCTTGCGGCAGGTGAGCAGCCGGTCGGGGACCCCCGATGCCGACGGCCCCAGCTCAACCTGCCAGTACATGGTGTTGGCGGAGAGGAAGACCACGGATGTGCCGTGGCTGCGGGCTGACTCGACAGTGCGGCGCATGGGCGCCGACCAGTATTCGTCATGCCCGGGGAACACCAGCCCCCGGTAGCGGGTGGGGTCCACCCGGCCCGCGTGCAGATCGCGGGTGTCGGCGTAGGCCAGGTGGTAGCCGTAGCGCTCGGCCCAGCGGATGAAGTCGTACGCGTGTCCGACGTGGAGCGGCAGGCCCGCGCCCGCGTAGGGGCGGTCGAACGAGACCGTGATCGCGGCGTCCTCCTCGCCGAGCAGTCGGCCGTGTTCATCCCAGGCGTGGTAGAGGCTGGCGCCGGTCCTGCCGTCTTCCGGATAGAGGTTGTACGCCTGCCAGGTGACGTCCGGCAGCAGCAACAGCAGATCGGCCGGATGGTCGTCCCGCACGGTGAAGGGGATATGGGAGCGATGCCCGTCCACCGTGGTGAGGACGGCGACATACGCCCCGATCGACCAGTACGAGGGGACCTGGAGGCGCCAGGAGAGCCACCAGTGGTGGCAGGAAACGGTGCGCTCGGCGGTGAGCGGCGGGGGCTGGACGATGCCGGCGAGCCGCGGACTGGTGGTGATCTTGGCTGCGCCGTCCCCGCCGTAGTGGCCGATGCGATAGACGTCCACGGAGAACTGCTGCGGCGGGTTGACCGTCACATGGAAGTCGATGGCCTCACCAGGGGCGACCGCCCCGCTGGAGGCGAAGCCCTTGATCTGGCGGCGGACATCATCGGCGGTACGGGGTCGGCCCCGGGTGCTGTCGCCGCGGCCCGGATCGGGGTCCGCGTACCAGGGGACGACCTGGCCGGCGTCGTCGAAGTACTGCTCGCTGTTCCGCAGCCAGGGCAGTGGGCCCTGGCCGAAAGGATCGGAGACCGCATGTACGAGGGCGCCTGACTCCCAGCGCCGGATCTGCTCCGCCCCCATGTCGCGCCCCTCCTCCGGTCGCCCGGCCACTGTTCTGGTGGAAGGCTCCGGCCGCGGGCGTTGGTTGCTTCACGGCTTCTGTCGGCGCCCTACCCCAGCACATCACATAACGCACGCACCCCGTCACCGTTCGTCGCGAATTTCCGTGAACGGAATGCGCCATTCTGGCCGCGCCCCGGAGCAGTCCACCCGCTGAGCCCGAGCCTCGGCGTCACACCAGTCGGACCGGCTTCTCCGGACGCACGCCGACCACCGCGAACCAGTCGCGCAGTGGCTCGGGGTCTCCGTCCTCGACCAGGCTCAGCACCCGGCCACTCAGGTCGGCGCTGCGCTCGCCGCCGATGAGGAGGGCGGGACCGTCGAGCCAGTCGAGTCCCGGTGTGGCACCGGCCGTATCGACAGCCGCGCAGCAGACCATCGCGATGACATGGTCAGCGAGCAGTTCACGGGCGGTACGCGGCGGCTGGAGCGGGAAGAGCGGCAGCGGCTCCGTGACCCAGACATGCGGCACATCGCCGCCCAGCGCGTCCGCCCCACCGGCCGAACCGCCCATCGCGCCTCCGGTCGGAGCTGCTGGGCCGGCGACCCCCGCGGTCCGTTCGCGGCCCGCCTCCTCTCGGGCGACCTCGGCGCTGATCCCTGCGGCGAGGGCGCCGCCGGGGACCGAACCGCCCTCGGGGTCGTCCGCCGGCTCCCACTCCGGCTCCGGTGCCCCGGGCCACGCCGGACCGTCTGCGGGCGACACCGCGGTGGACGGCTCGTCAACGGTGAGGTAGTCCACCACCCGGGCGAGGTTCGGCCCCGAGGGTGCGGCGGCGGGTCGTATCCCCATCGAGTCGAGGACCCGGTGCAGCCTGGCCGCCTCCGTGCGCCACTTGCGGTCGACGACTTCCTCCGGATATGCCTGCCAGTCCACCGGCGCCCAGTCCGCTCCGCCCTCACCGGGACACCCGTGGAAGAGGCGGGCGGCCAGCAGGGAGGCGGCCTCGTCCACCGCGCCCGGCTCCTCCAGCAGATCGCATGCGGGCCGCTCGCCCAGTCGGGAGGCGAAGCCCTCCGCCAGCCGGTCGCGGCGGGACAGTTCGGTCAGTGCGGAGACAACACCGGCGTCGAGCCTGGACGGCCAGCGCCCCATCCGCCAGGCGGGCAGTGCCACCCGGGTCAGCAGCCGGTCCCAGCCCGCGTAGGCGAGGCCGACCTGCTCCTGCGCCACGATCCGAAGACCGTAATCCACAGCCTGTGCACGCTCGGACGCGGCGACGGCGACCGCCCGCTCCATCGCCGCGGCGTGCACACGGCAGCCGCGCAGCAGAATCCGCGCGATACGGCCCGCGAATCCGAGCGCGGTCCCGCGCACCGGCCCGAGTCCCGGCCGGGCGGCGGCTCCCACTGCCGCGTCGAGACCGCGGATGAAACGGCGGGCTGCGGCTATGTCGGGATGGGTGGAGGGACCGGTGCCCGCGACCACCGGGGCGAGCACGGCCCGCAGTTCGGCGACCCGCATCCACCAGAGGAAGGGCGAACCGATCACCAGCACAGGCGCGATCACCGTACGGTGGGGAACGCCCGATACGGCTTGGGACATGAACGTGCCCGCGCCCCTGCCGGCACGTGTGGTCGCGCTCGCACCGGCGCCTTTGCCCACGCCGTCACCCGTGTGGTTCGCCGGATGCGTCCGGTCCTCGAGCCAGCTGTCGCAGTCGGGGGTGATGGCTATCGACGACGGCACGGGCACGTCCAACCGGTCGGCGAGCTCCTCCACCAGCCGGTACAGATCCGGAGCCGACTGCTGCGACAGCTCCACCGTCGGACTGACAGCCGGCCTCGCCCGGGCGATCACCAGGGCGACGGCTGTCGCCAGCAGCAGCACCACGACCGCGGCCGATGTGACCGCCCAGCGCGCGGCGTCCCAGCCGCCGCCGCCCCCGATGGTGCCCGTGGACTCCCCGGCCAGCAGCACGACGGCGACTGCCGCGGGCAGCAACGCCAGGGCCAATGCCCTGCTGCGGACGCGCAGCACGGCAAGGGCCCGGGAACGGGCGGCCAACGCGCCCGCCTCCTCACCGATACCGGTTCCGGACACGGCCGGACTCACCCCCTCTGCCCCTCTGCCCTGCGGCGGTGTAGGTCACGAACCCACTCTGGCACTCGCCACCGACATCGCAATGCCGGTGGGCCAAGTGCCGGAACACCTGCGCCGCACCATAGTTGGGGCTTCGGCGGCAGTCATCCGGATGGCTCAGCCATCACTCGATGGAATGGCCTTGGGTAAAGGCGATGACGGGCCGACCTGTCGGCGGGAAGCCCGTCTCCCCGCCTCCGCCATCGCCCGGGAGCCTCGCGGGTTCACTCCCCGGCGGCCTCGCGGGCGATGTCCCCACGGTGTTGGGAGCCGTCGAGCCGGATACGGCCGACTGCCGCATAGGCACGTTCCCTGGCCCGCGCGAGGTCCTCACCGGTCGCCGTCACCGAGAGCACTCGGCCACCGGCGCTGACGATCGTCCCGCCGTCGTTCCTGGTGCCGGCGTGCAGTACGTAGGCGTACGGGGCGTCCTGCGCCGCCACCTCGTCCAGTCCCTCGATCGGGTCACCGGTGCGCGGTGTGCCGGGGTAGTTGTGCGAGGCCACGACCACGGTGACGGCTGCGTCATCGCGCCAGGTGAGCGGTGGCTCGTTCTCCAGGGTGCCCCGCGCCGCGCTCAGCAGCAGACCCCCGAGCGGGGTCTTGAGACGGGCCAGGACCACCTGTGTCTCGGGATCACCGAAACGGGCGTTGAACTCGATCACCCGTACGCCCCGGCTGGTGATCGCGAGACCCGCGTACAGCAGCCCGGAGAACGGGGTGCCGCGCCGACGCATCTCGTCCACCGTCGGCTGGAGCACGTTCTCCAGGACGTCATCGACCAGCTTCGGGTCGGCCCAGGGCAGCGGAGAGTACGCCCCCATGCCGCCGGTGTTCGGCCCCTGGTCGTCGTCCAGGGCCCGCTTGAAGTCCTGGGCGGGTTGAAGGGGCAGCACCGTATCGCCGTCCGTGACGGCGAAGAGGGAGACCTCGGGGCCGTCGAGGTACTCCTCGATGACCACCCGTCCACAGGCGAGCGCGTGCTCGTGCGCGGCGGCCAGGTCATCGGTCACCACGACGCCCTTGCCTGCCGCCAGCCCATCGTCCTTGACCACGTACGGAGGGCCGAAGGCGTCGAGCGCCTCGTCCACCTCATCGGGGGTGGTGCAGATGTACGAGCGGGCGGTGGGCACGTTCGCGGCGGCCATGACCTCCTTGGCGAAGGCCTTGGAGCCCTCGATCCGAGCGGCCTCCCCGGACGGGCCGAAGCAGGCGATCCCCGCGGCGCGAACAGCGTCGGCAACACCGGCGACGAGCGGCGCCTCGGGGCCGACGACCACGAGATCGGCCTCCAGAGAGGTGGCGAGTGCGGCCACGGCGTCGCCGTCGAGGGCGTCCACCGGGTGCAGTTCGGCGACCTCGGCGATCCCGGCGTTGCCGGGCGCGCAGTGCAGCGCGGTGACGTCGGGGTCGAGTGAGAGTGAGCGGCACAGGGCGTGTTCGCGGGCGCCGCCGCCGATGACGAGGACCTTCACGGCAGCCAGGGTAGCCCGCGGGCAGGGCTGGGTTTTGTTCGGGCCGCCGAAGCGGTATCCGCTATTCGTTTGTGTATTCCTCCACGACCGTGGCGCCGAGCTCTCGGACGATCAGCTCGTGACCGGAGAGTGCGGAGTCCACGAGGTCGGGGTCGTCCTCCTCGGGGATGTCGTCCTCCAGCGCCACGGGCTCCCGTTGTACGGAGCCGGACCCCGGGACCGCGGCGGTGTGCGGGCCACCCGGGCCGTCGACGGCGGTGGCGGACGGGGACGGCTGCGAGGCCGACGGCGCCGTGCGCTCAGTGCCCGGCCGGGCCGGTGCTGAAGCGGGCATGGCGGCCGATGCGGTGGCGGTGTGCGGAGCCGCGCCGTACGACGCGGGGGGCGCGGACGGCTGACCGGATCCGGGCCGACCGCCGTAGCCACCGCCACCGCCGGGGCCCGAGCCCGAGCCCGAGCCCTGGGACGGGCCGGCCCCACCGGACGGATCGATGATCGCCTCGATCTTCCACTGCACGCTGAACTGCTCGGCGAGCGCCTGGCGGAGCACCTCTTCGCTACCGCTGCTCGCGAAATTGTCCCGGGCGCCCGCGTTGATGAAGCCGAGTTGGAGCGTACTGCCGTCGAATCCCGCCACCTGGGCATTCTGGCTGAGCAGGATCCACGTGAAACGACGTCGGTTCTTCACGGCCTCCAGGATGGCGGGCCACATGTTCCGCACCTGGGCGGCGCCTTGCGCCGCCCCCGGTGACACCGTGCCGCTCGGCGGGCCCTGGGCAGGGGCGGGCGCGGGTGCCGGAGCGGCGGCAGGCGTCTGGGCGTGAGCGGGCCGCCCCTGGCCGGGCGCTGCGGCGGACGGCCAGGCCCCGGGCCGGACCCCGGACGCAGGCGCGGACGCCGAGCCGGCGGCACTGCCCGGCCAGGCACCTGGCCTGGGCGAGGCAAGCTCAGACGCCGCGGGCTCGGCTGCGGGCTGGGCCTGAGCGGCGGGCTCAGGCGCGGGCGGCATCGGCGCGGGCTCGACCGCCTCCGCTTCGTTCCGGCCGGGGACTGCGGAGGGCACGGACGGCGCGGCCAGTCCATGCTGCGGCTCCGGCACCGGCCCTCGTACCGCGGCACGCGCGGCGGCGGCCCCACCCCCTGGAGCCTGACCGGCACCGACCGGACCATGTGGGCCTGGCGGCATATGCGCGTCGGTGGCCGGTACGTATCCCATCGCGGGCTGACCGGCCCCGGGAAAGGAGACACCGCGCTCCAGCCGGTCGAGCCGAGCCTGGAACGAACGCTCGTCGTCAAAAGCGGCGGGCAGCAGGACCCGGGCGCAGATCAGCTCGAGCTGAAGCCTGGGCGAGGTCGCCCCACGCATCTCGGTGAGGCCGGCGTTGACAAGGTCCGCCGCCCTGCTGAGCTCGGCGGCACCGAATACCTGCGCCTGGGCCTGCATTCGTTCGATCACATCCGCGGGCGCGTCGATCAGGCCCTTCTCGGCCGCGTCCGGCACCGCGGCGAGGATCACCAGATCACGCAGCCGCTCCAGCAGATCGGCGACGAAACGGCGTGGATCGTTACCGCCCTCGATGACCCGGTCCACCACCTCGAACGCCGCGGCCCCGTCACCCGCCGCGAACGCGTCCACGACGGAGTCCAGCAGCGCCCCGTCGGTGTAGCCCAGGAGCGCGGTGGCCATGGCATACGTCACACCCTCGCCCGTGGCTCCGGCGAGCAGCTGGTCCATCACGGACATCGAGTCACGCACCGACCCGGCTCCGGCACGCACGACCAGCGGCAGCACCCCGTCCTCGACGGGAATGCCCTCCCGGCCGCACACCTCGTCCAGATACTCCCTGAGCGTCCCGGGCGGCACGAGCCGGAACGGATAGTGGTGCGTCCTGGACCGGATGGTCCCGATGACCTTCTCGGGTTCGGTGGTCGCGAAGATGAACTTGAGGTGCTCCGGAGGCTCCTCGACCACCTTCAGCAGCGCGTTGAACCCGGCCGACGTGACCATGTGGGCCTCGTCGATGATGTAGATCTTGTACCGGCTGGACGCAGGCCCGAAGAAAGCCTTTTCACGCAGCTCACGGGCGTCGTCCACACCACCGTGGGAAGCCGCGTCGATCTCGATGACATCGATCGACCCTGGCCCGTTCCGCGCGAGGTCCCGGCAGGACTGGCACTCCCCGCAGGGCGTCGGCGTCGGCCCCTGCTCGCAGTTCAGACAACGCGCGAGGATGCGGGCGCTCGTCGTCTTGCCGCACCCGCGCGGCCCGCTGAACAGGTACGCGTGATTGACCCGGTTGTTGCGCAGCGCCTGCTGCAACGGGTCGGTGACATGCTCCTGCCCGATGACCTCGGCGAAGGACTCGGGGCGGTAGCGGCGGTACAAGGCAAGGGACGACACGCCTACGAGGTTATCGGGGCCCACCGACATCCGGCCCCAGCGCATCGAACCCGCACAACCATCCGGCTCCACACCGGATACGCAAACGCCCCCCACGCACCCGCCAGAGCCGACCTACCCTTGCTGCCTTCCGGCCCTGGGGGAGTTCAGTCAGATAGCGCCACGTGAGGGGCTCCGCACAGAGTACCTGATGGCGGGGGCCCGGAACGAGTTCGCGAGCACTCCTCAGCGTCATGTAATGTTCTCGGCGGAGGATTCGCCTAGAGGCCTAGGGCGCACGCTTGGAAAGCGTGTTGGGGGCAACCCCTCACGAGTTCGAATCTCGTATCCTCCGCCACGGCTGACCAGCCGAAACGAAGGCTCCGACCGCACAGCAGTCGGAGCCTTCGTCGTTCGCTGGTTGCAGTTTTGGTTGCAGTTCCCGGCTACCGCTTGTTGAGGACGGCCCGGCACACATTGCAGTACATGGCGGCGTTCCGTCCGTAGCGCCGCATCAGCTGGCCGCAGCCGGCGCACAGCCCGAGCTCCCATGGCGGGCATCCCAGCGCGGCGGAGGCGGCGGCGCGTTCCACGGTGGTGATCCGCATCGGGTCGCGGGAGCGCTGGATCGGCATGCGGGGAAGCGTGAAGCCGCCGGTCGGCTGGTCGAGATCGCGGACGGGCCGGCCGTCGCTGACGAACCAGCCCTCCTCTCCAGCTCGGCAGGTGCGGTCGATCTCCTGCTCGGCGAAGGTGATCACGTCGTCCTCGTCTTCGGCCGGGGCCGTAGGGAGAGGCGTCCTCTCGCCGATGAGCTCCTGCCACAGCGCACGGTCGTAGGCCGAGACCCACATGTGCCGGCCGGCGCGGCCGCTTCCTCGGTTGGGCACGTAGACCGGGACGCTCTCGCCCGTGGCGCTCTGCAGGACCAGGTCCTCGATGTGGACGGGCTTCCGCCACGGGAGGCACAGCGCGGGCACGAACCAGTCCGCGTGAATCGCGCCACAGTGGCTGGCGCCCTCGCTGATGAGGCAGTGGCGCTCGCTGCTCGGTACGCACTTCCAGACTTCGAGGTGCCGGTACCCACCGCGGATCACCATCTCCTTGCCGTCGGCGATGTCCTTCCACGGCATGTCGTCGACCCGCGCCCACGGAGCGCGGTCGATCAAGGAGGCCGTCCGGTCCTTCGCCACCCAGAGAGGGGTGATGCCGTGCTCCACGGCGTTGACCGAGCGCCTGTGCACGCTGCTGGGGCTGAGGTGGTGGTACTGGATCTCCCAGCCGATCCTGAGACCGCCGGGACCGGTGACGACGGCGTCCGAGACGCTCCGCCGGTTGGCCACGGGAACCTCGGCTTCGGCGTCCAGTCCGTGCCTCCCGGCGGTCTCGACGATCCGTTCCTTGGTGGCCTTGTGCTGGGCGCTCTCCGCTGGCGTCGCCTTGTGCGTGATCGGTAGGTGTGAGGCGACGAGCGGTCGCCGGCCGCCCACGCGCCCTCGGCGGATGAACATCCAGGGCGACTTGCCGCCCGACTCCGACAGGCACTCGCGCTTTTCGTGGTGCGCGAGGCATTCGAGCATCTGCGGGTCGCGCTCGGAGACGCTGGCGGTGATCTCCTGGAGCAGATCGGGACGGTCCGGGTGACCGAGGTCGGGCAGGGACAGATTGATCGCTATGCCATATCCGGTGTGCCACACCCCATTAGCCATTCCTCCACCATAGGAACGACCACTGACACTCAACAGGGCGCATATGAACTCCAACGCCACCATTCAGCACGGCAGTTCGAGCCCACCTGTCCCTCGGTGCAACGCAGACGGCATTTTCGGCGAAATCCGAAAGAGCTGTGCTCGCAACGGTGACGTGTCCTATCCCCCCAAGGGCAGCTCGCACCACACAGCCTTGCCCCCGGCTGGGTCGCGACGGGACCCCCAAGACGAAACAATCGCGGCGATGACCGAGATGCCGCGACCGTCCTCGTCGGCGGGACCGGCTTGCCGTCGACGCGGCAGATGATCGTCCCCATCCGTCACCTCGATGATCAGCCGACGGTCAGTGCGGCGCAGACGCAGCCCCACGGGTGGGGTTCCATGTTGGAGAGCGTTCGCCACCAACTCACTTGCGGCCAGCACGCCGAGGTCGCACGTCTCGGCTGGCAGGTGCCAGGAGGCGAGCGTGTCCCGCGTAAATGTCCTAGCGCGCGGAGCTGCCTCGATGCCGCCGCCGACGAGATCCAGTGCGGCATTGGCGAAGAGCTCGGCGTCCGCGCCGGTGCGGGTGGGATGCTGGAGAGCCATCACGGCGATGTCGTCTTCGAGATATGCGTCGACATCCAGGGTGCGGAGCAGCGTGGCGCAGATGTCGGCAGGGGTGCCCTGGACACTAGCGAGTGTGCGCTCCAGCACGGCTACGCTTTCGTCGATGTCCATGCCTCGGCGTTCGACCAAGCCGTCGGTGTAGAGGACGGCGGTGGCGCCGGGTGGCAGGCCGATGGAGCCGGAGGCGTGCAGCCAGCCGCCGGTGCCGAGAGGGGGCCCGGTGGGGTTCTCGGCACGGCGGACAGTGCCGTCCCCGTGCCGTACGAGAATCGGCAAGTGACCGGCGGACGCGTAGACGAGCCGTTCTTCGCTCGGGTCGTGGACGGCGTAGACGCAGGTGGCGATCTGGCTGGCGGCGATCTCCGCGGCGAGGCCGTCGAGGAGCTGAAGGACCTCGTGCGGTGGCAGGTCCAGTCGGGCATAGGCCCGCACAGCGGCACGCAGCTGGCCCATGGCCGCAGCCGCGCGCACCCCGCGGCCCATAACGTCTCCGATGACAAAGGCCGTACGGCCGGCTCCCAGGGAGACGACGTCGTACCAGTCGCCACCGGCGTCGGAGTCTCCAGGCTGGTAGGTGGCGGCGATGCGCAGGTCGTCGGGCTGCTCCAGCTCCTGCGGGAGAAGGGACTGCTGAAGACTGACCGCCGTCTTGTGCCGATCCTTCTCAGCGAGGGCGAGCCGCTCGCGCAACACGGCGACGTCGTCGTCCAACCCGTAAGAGTTGTTCAGGGTTGTTCGGAACAACTCGGGGTTAGGGTCTCCTGCGGGCGATCTGGGATGTGGAAGCACGCTTCCCGCAATGACGCGTGGTTCGGAGGAATCGTGGCGCTCCGCGGTGACCCCCAGGTCGTCTGCGGCGTCCCGCACAGCCTCCCGTTCACGGTCCAAGGCGTCGTCGGTTCGCGCCAGGATCTCGTCGAACTGGTCAAGAGCGCTGTCCTCACCTGGTACGTCGTGAGCGATGGCGTCAGCGGGGATCGCGGGCAGGTCTCCTGCATTGCTGACCAGCGGCTGTTGGCCGATGTCCAGCAGATACGTCTCCAGCATCTGCACGCGCCGGGCAGCAAGGTCGGCGATGCGCTGGGCTTCGTCACGCTGCCTCACTGCCCGCTCAAGCTGGGCGCTCAGGCGCGCCGCTTGGTCTCGAGCGCGGTCAAGCTGCGGCTGCAGCGCACGCATCGGGTCCGGTGCGTGCACACCGACCCCGGTGAGTGCGTCGACACGTCGCGACAGCTCGACGACCTTGGCCTGTGCCTGGCCGAGGACGAGGACGAGCATCGAGGCGATCCGGAGCGCCTGTTGACGCCCCTGCTCGCTCGTCTCGTATGCCTGACGTGCCCGCACGAGGTCCCGGTAGACATGAATCGTGCGTTCCTTCTCCTCGATGAGCTCGCGCGGCGACACGACCACCTGACCGTCGACGCCGACCAGGGTCGGAGCGCTCTGCGCCTTGTCCCAGAGGGCGCGCGCCTCGCGTACGCGGCCCAGCGCCTGGTGGCCCGGCTCGTCGGGGAAGCACACATCCGCGACGGCCTCCACGACATCCCAGGTCAGGTCTTCTCCTGACAGATGAATACGCAGGCGGCGGAGGTCTGCGACTCTCCCGTTCGCGCCCGTTCGCGAAGTGCTCCGGGGTCAGCCGGCTGTGGATGTCCCGAACGCTCAGACCAGCCTCATCGATCCATGAACGGACCATCTGCACCAGCGCATTGGCTTCGGCGCTGGCTCCTTTGGGCGGCGCCCAGGGACGCCCCGGGCGCTTCTTCCGCTCCCCCATCGCTGCTCCCCGTGTTGTTCCGCGACAACCCACCGTTGTCGCCGGAACAACATCCAAACGGTACCGTCAACCACCGCGCAGCTGGATCGTGTAGGCACATCGACCCCCAACGCCCCTACACGAACCGAACTCGGAGACTTCCCGTGCACCTCACGCAGACTGGACTGCTCCTCGTCGCCTTGCTGATGATCACCCTTTTGGCGATGGGAGTAGGTGGCGCAGCAGTGGCGCTCGCGCGCTGGGAGGGGCTCACGGTGCCCGCCGCTATCAGTCGAGGGGGCATCGCCTTCGCCGGGACCATGGCCCTCGGAGCATCCTTGGTCGGTCTCTTCCTGATGCTCAAGTGAGGTGGGGGAGCAGCCGACCGGTGTCGCCCGCTCCCCCACGCTTGTGCCGACCTTCAACCCGAGGAACGCGTCACAGGGGCGTCTACCACTCGTCGGTGTCGCCGTACCTTCCTGGGTTCTGAGCGCGGTCCACAGCCTGTGCACACGCCTCAGCGAAGGCCGCCTCCACGGCCGCCTTGTCCATGCCCCGTACCTGAGCCTCGACCTCCTGGCCCGTGCCGGGTCGTCGGGCCGTGCGCCAGGCCGAGGCGCGGTCGGTGTAGCGGTCGGTCTCGAAGTCCCAGGCCGGTACCGACCACTGCTCCGGGATCCCGGTCGCCGCGCGTTCCCCACCGGGGAGGAACAGAGCTCGGGCGTGGAAGACCACGACCCGCTCCGGTACACGGTCGCGGATGGCACTCGCACCGCCAGGGCCCTGGTGTTCCCACCGCCAGCGGTCCCATTCCTCGACCTCGGCAGGGTGGTCGGGCCAGTCCTCGCTCCAGCATGCGACGACCTCGTCGGCGTGCTCGCGGTAGAGGAAGGGAACGCGCCGATCGCCGAGGCGGGCGACGTGAACCACCAGCTCGGCGGGGACCGGACTCCGGCCGGCCTCCGGAGTGGCACTTCCCGCGATCTGATCCGCGCCCCACAGGAGGCCGCCGACCTTGGCGGCGGTGTCCTTGAGGACGCGACTGGTCAGGTGCTGATAGCGGCGGCGCATCCGGGCGGACTTGCCGGGCTCCCAGCCCATGATGGAGTCGACGACCGCGTCGGAGACGCCGAGGATGAGCAAGACCGTCGCCGCAGTGTGGCGGGCATCGTGGAGGCGGGCATCGCGGACGCCAGCGGCCTTCAGCAGCTCCTTCCACTTGTGGTAGTCCGTGTTCGGGTTCAGGGGCTCGCCGGTGGGCGAGGTGAACACGTACCCCTTCTCCGTCCACAGGTCGCGGGCTCGGGCTCGCTCGCGGGCTTGCTCCTCACGGTGCTGCCGAAGGAGTTGAACAAGCTCGTCGGGAGCGCCGATGGGGCGCTGGCCAGCGCGGGACTTGGCGTTCTTCGTCTCCCGTCGAGTGTTGATCTTCTGAGGGCAGAAGCCGGGCTTCCGGCCACAGCGGTCGCCGCAGCCGTGCTTGTAGCGGGGCCGTAGCCGGCCACGCCGTACGCGGATGACGCCGAGCTCGAAGTCGACGTCGTCCCACTGCATACCTAGGACCTCGCCCTGGCGCAGGCCGAGGGCGAGCGCGATGACCCAGCGGGCGGTGTTGCGGTGCTTGCCCGCCTCGGCAAGAAGGCGCTGGACCTCCTCGACCGTGTACGGCTCGACCTCTTCCTCTTCCAGGCGGGGGGCCTTGGCGACCGTGGCGGGGTTGACTGTGAGGTGCGCACGGCGGACCGCTTCGTTGAGGGCAGTGCGTACCGTGCGGTGGACCTGGTGGGCAGTGCCGGCGGCACTGCCGGCGTCCTGCATCTTCTTGTAGAAGCGCTCCAGGTGCTCGGGCTCAAGCTTCTCCAGACGGTGAGCGCCGAGGCCGGGGATGAGGTGGTGGTTCACCGCGACGCGGTAGCCGTCGATGGTGTTCTCCGAGACGTGCGCGGCGGCGATGTTCTCCACCCAGTGCGTCAGCCATGTCTCCAACGTCCAGCTCTGGCCAGCCTTGCGGACCGTTCCCTTGTCGCGCTGCCGTTCCAGCTCGCGTACGAGCTTGGTGACCTCGGGACGGGTCTTACGGCTGACATGGCGCCGATCGGGATTGCCGTCGTCCTTCGTGCCGACCGTGACGTAGCCGTGCCAGCGGCCGTCCTTGCCTTGAAAGATCGACGAGGCGCCGTTGGGCTGGCGGGGCTTCGGTACAGAGGCTCGCGTCATGCGGCGGCCCCGAAGTCGGTGGTCGACAGGCGCCGGGCGAGGAAGTCGTTCACCGCCTCCGCTGGGATGCGGCGCAAGCTGCCGATCTTGACGGAGGCGATCTCGCCGGAGGAGACGTACTCGTACAGCTTGGTGCGGCCGATGCCGATCCGGCGGGCGGCCTCGGCGACGGTGAGAGCGACCAGGGTCGTGTCGCCGACGGATCGCCGCTCGGCCATGAGGGTGCGCAGGGCGTCTTCGGGGACGTCCAGGAGCTGGGCTATCTGGGAAATGGGCAGGGCGGGCTGCGGCAAGGGGTACTCCTCCCGCCGGCATCGCGGCGTCGCGGGAGCGGCAACTCCCGTCGGCCTGGCCGGTGGCGTCGTTCAGGGATGGATGGATGGATGATCGTCGGCGACGGAGGTCGCCGCGCGTGAGGTTTCTCGGCGTTCGTAGCGCCGGGAGAGGGGCAACGGCTGGCTACTCGCCGGCGGGTGGCTGCCCCTGGTTTCGCAGGTGGGCCCGGGACGGGTGCAGGCTTCTCATCGCGGCTCGTTCTTCGAGCCGGAGGAGTTCGTCGACCTGTCCTCTCTGCTCGGGCCCCTTGTCCCCGTATGCATTGAGTTCCATGTCGATCTCGTGCAGGTGCATCTGGTTCCGGTCGATCGCCGCTCGCAGTTGGCGGTACTCCAGCGTCATCTGGACGTACTCACGGGCGAGCTGGCGGATGCGGGGCGTGGCCAGCTCTCCTGGCGGGCCGGTCAGATCCTGCATGGTGAGGTCGAAGACCTTGCAGAAGCCGAGCGCCTCGTCGAGGTTGACCCTGCGACGGGGCTTGCCGCTCTCGATGCGCCAGATCGCCGACTGGTTGATCGGATGACCGGCGGCGGCCATCTCCTCGGCGAGCTTCACCGTGCTCCAACCGCGGACTTCGCGCTCCAGCTTGATGCGTGCGGCGACGTGATCCTCCGGCACCGGACGACCGGGGCCGGCGCGCTCCGCGCCTTCCTCACCGCTCATTCGCACCTCCCTTCACGCGACAGCCAGATCCACTGGGGCCAGCGTCCACAACTAAACATCATTGCGGAGTGAAATGCAAGGCGTTGCGCTTCCGAAAATCTCGGCTATGGTCATAGTCCGCCGTACAGCGGCGGACGGATCCGCACATGCAAGCGGCCCCGGTGCTACGAACACCGGGGCCGAAGTAGAGGCTCCACCGCACAACCATCCATCCCTGAACGATCGAAACCGGAGGCCGGGGTTGCCGCCCCGTAATGGCCTGCCGGGTGAGGAGCTCCGTGACCCAGGGTACGACCCTGCCATCCCAGACGCCATCCCGCTTCGACGAGGACTCCACCCAGACGGAGCCTCCGTTCAACCTGGACGCCGAACGCGCGGTCCTCGGCGCCTGCATGCACAAAGCCGACATCATCGACGCGGTCCGGCCGGTCCTGGGTGACGACGCCTTCTACCGGCCCGCGCACGAGACCATCTGGCGCGCGCTCCTCACCCAGCACCGCGAGGACAAGCCGACCGACCCGATCATCCTCACCGAACTGCTCCAACAGCAGGCCGAACTACAACGGGTCGGCGGTCCCGCCTACGTGTTCCAACTCGCCGACGCGCCCTACGGCACAGGCAGCGCGGCTCACCACGCGGAGATCGTCCGCGAGAAGGCCGACCTGCGCCGCCTGATGACCTCCGCCGTACGGACCCTCCAGCAGGCCCAAAAACCCGGCGCAGATCCCGAGGCGATCCGCAGCGAGGTCGAAGCCGAAGTACGCGCCGAACGCGAACGCGCACTCGCCTCCGGGCAGGGGCGGCTGTCCCGCTTCGCCACCGACGGATGGTCGTTCGTCAAAGAGAGCGGGGCGGACGCCGAGCCCCTGTGGGGCACCCGCGAGAAGACCGTCTGGGCCCCGGGCGAGAGCCTGATGATCGTCGGCGCTCCGGGCGTCGGCAAGACCACCCTGGCCCACCAGGTGATCTTCGCCCGCCTCGGGCTACAGGAGACCGTCCTGGAGATGCCCGTCGCCCCCAGCAGGCGCGTGCTCTACCTGGCCATGGACCGTCCCAAGCAGATCGCCAAGGCCATGGCCCGCCGCGTCTTCCCCACCGACGAGAAGATCCTGCGCGAACGACTCGTGGTCTGGGAAGGCCCGCTGCCCGCCACCCTCGACAAGGAGCCCGACCTCCTCACCGACCTCGCCGCCGCCCACCAGGCCGACACCATAGTGATCGACAGCCTCAAGGACGCGGTCAGCACGATGGTCGACGACAGCCTCGCGGTCGCCTTCCACAACGCCCGCATGCGCGCCCTGCGCAACGGCGTGGAGATCATGGAGCTGCACCACCAGCGTAAGGCCACCGCCGACGCGCCGCGCGGCCAGCGCCCCAGCCTGGACCAGGTCTACGGCTCCACCTGGATCACCGCCGGTGCGGGCAGCGTCCTGTTCGTCACCGGCCGGGCAGGCGATCCCGCGGTCACCCTGCACCACCTCAAGACGCCCACCGGCGAAGTCGGCCCCCTGGACGTCACCCACGACCACGTGCGCGGCACCACCACCGTCGACCCCACCAAGGACCCCGCCGTCGTGCTGCACAACGCCCCCAACGGGCTGACCGCACGCGACCTGGCGACCGTCCTCATCGGCGGCGGCGACCCCGAACGTGCCGACATCGAGAAGGCGCGACGCCACCTCAGCCGCCTCGTCGACAGCGGCCTGGCCACCAAGGCCGACGGCATCGCCGGAGGGGCCGGAGGCGGCCAGCAGGCCCGCTACTACGCCTCAGCCCGCCACCTCACCGCCGTCGGCTGAACCCTTCACCAGCCCCCGCAGAGCGTTCACGCGACCGTACACGCAGCCCCCGCGCCCACACACCGCCGTGAACCGCTCACAGCGCACACGCTCACCGCAAAACCGCAGGTAGAGCGATCACACGAGCGTCCACGCCGTACACGCACCCAAGCGATCACGCGCGGGGCCCCCTTTAGAAGGGGGCCCGCGTGTACGCCCCCTCCGTGAACGCAGTGATCGCCTCCTCAGCTTCCCTCGGAGTAGCCCCGTACATGCCCCCTGCGATGACCGACGTGCTCGCCACCGCTTCATTCCCGTTCGCTGATGGTCCGCTCCTGCCCGTGGCCGTCTTGGCCGTCGCCGCCAGCGCACTGCTTGCGGGCCTGAGGCCACGACGCAGCCAACACCGCACCCGCGTTCGCAAGCGGCGCCTCTCGGCCGCCGTCGTCACAGCGACCGTGGCGGCGCTCGTGTGTACCGCCTACAGCGCGGACACCAGCTGGCGGTTCGCCGCCCACTACCTCGACATGCGCAACACCGCCGAGCGCGCCGCGATGTTCGCCGCCGCCGAACTCGCCCTGTTCTCGATGGCGCTGATGGCCCGCCAAAACCTGCACGGGCCGCAGCAGGCAGCGGGCCTGCCCGGAGTCCTGGTCTGGGTGATCACCGCCATGCAGACCATCCCCGCCTACGCCGAGTCCGGGCCCGTCGGCGGCACCGTGCGCGCCTTCACCGGCCCGGTCATGGCGGCCGTGCTGTGGCACCTGGCCATGGGCATCGAACTCCGCCAGCGCACCCCCGACGCCGCCTCCCGCGGGCTAGCCGCCGTACTCACGCGACAGGCCCGCGAACGGATGCTCGCCCGCCTGGGGATCGTCGAACAGGACCAGGGCGCCGCCGAGATCATCCGAGACCGGGCTACGCGGCGGGCGGTCGCCCTGGCCGCCCGCCTCGGCGAGATGACGCCCGAGCAGCGCACCGGGCGGGCGGGCCGGCGCACCGTACGCCGCCTGTCCAAGGCCCTCGCCCGCTCTGGCATCGACGCCGACGCGCGCCGCAACGATCAGCTGCTGCGCCAGCTCGCCACCCGCCGCCAAGCTGCCGCCCTGGCCACCATCGACCTGCCCGAGCGCTGGACCCCGCCCGCCGGGCAGCCCGTCAGCCCGCCTGCAGCACAGCCCGACCGCTCCCGGGCAGACGCCGACGAGCGGGCGGACGGAGACGGGCGGGCAGAAGACCGCGCCCGCCCGCACCCATCAGATCCGGGTGACGAGGAACCCCACCCGGGCGCCCGCCCGCAATCCGCCCGCCGGGATCGGGCGGCCCGCCTACAAGAAGCGGATCCGCCGCCCACGGGCAGCGGCTCGCATACCCCACCGGTCAAGCGCCCTACGCCGAAGCCAAAGCGGGCCGGCGGCAAACCGCGCGCCACCGACGACATCCTTCGCGAATACGCCCACCGGCTCCTTGACGAGCACGGCCGCCTATCCCGCGACCTCCTGGAACAGGCCGTACGCGGCGACGGATACACCGTCGCCAGCGACGACGCTGGCGACATCGTCCGCGTGGTCAAGACCGAACTGAACGCCTCCCGCAACGGCTGACGACCACCTCGCTCAACCACTCGTCCCTCCAACAACCTCGACACGGAGAGCCATGCACGACCCGCGCTACGAACCCACCACACCCCAGCAGCAGCCGCCCAACACCCCAGCTACAAGCCCAGCAAGTTGTCCCGGGAGCAATGCTCCCGGGGTCCCTGCCCCAGGGGCGGCAGGGACGGTCCAGCGCCACGGGGCGCCGGACCGTCAGGCAGCGACCGAGGGCGGACCGCAGCCTGGAGGGGGACGGCCGTCCGAGTCCCTTTCGCGGCGGCGTCAGCGCGCCCGTCAGCCGAAGAAGCGCAAGCGCCTGAAGCAGCCCAGCTGCCGCATGAACGACGCCGAGTACAAGCGCTTCACCGACGCAGCCGCCCAGTGCCAGATGACCAACGCCGCCTTCCTCGCCTACGCCGTCGACAAGGCCGCCCGCGACCTGACCCACACCGCCACCGAAATCGCCACCGAACGCGAGGTCATCGACGAGCTGTTCGCTGCCCGTCGGCACCTGGGCCGAATCCACGGCCTGTTCAACCAGGTCGCCAAGGCCCTCAACTCCGGTGCCGACGCACCCCACCTGGACGCCGCGACCAAGGCCGTCCGGAACGCAGCCCGCCGGATGGAGGACGCCGCCGACGCTCTGCTCGCCCATCGTGACGGCGGCGCCGCCGAGTGATCCCCAGCATCCACAAGCGCGGCAGCGAGACGATCGGGCTGATCCGCTACCTGTACGGTCCCGGCACCCATGAGGAGCACACCGACCCGCATCTGGTGGCCGCCTTCGACCCGCTCACCCCCGACCCCGGCCGCGACCCGCAGACCACCTACGGGCAGCTGCAGCGGCTGCTCGACCAGCCCGTCAACGCCCTGCCCGCCGGCCGACGTCCCAAGAAGCACGTGTGGCACCTGTCCGTGCGGGCCAGCCCGGAGGATCCGGTCCTGCCCGACGAGGACTGGGCGGCCATCGCCCGGCGCATGGTCGCCGCCACCGGCATCGCTCCCGACGGCGACGATGCCGCATGCCGGTGGGCCGCCGTCCGGCACGCCGACGACCACATCCACATCATCGCCACCCTGGTCCGCGACGACGGCCGACGGCCCCGCCTGCACAACGAGGCCCGCCGCGCCCAAGCCGAGGCCCGCGCCATCGAGGCCGACTACGGCCTGCGTCGTGTCGCGTCCGGGGATGGCACCGCCGCCAAGCGCCCCACCAGCGCCGAACGCCACAAAGCCGAACGCCAAGGCAGAGAGCGACCGGCGCGCGAGGAACTGCGGGAGACCGTACGTCGCGCAGTGGCCGGCGCGACCAGCGAGGAGGAGTTCTTCGACGGGCTGGCCGCCGCCGGCCTGCTGATCCGTAAGCGGGTCGCCCCATCTGGCGACCTGCTCGGCTACAAGGTCGCGCTGCCCGACGACCGCAACAAGGACGATGAGCCGGTCTTCTACCCCGGCTCCAGACTCGCACCCGACCTGTCGCTGCCCCGCATCCGCGAACGCTGGACCCTTCCCGCAGAGGCTGCCGCCTCGGTGGATGGCGCCCGTCCGGAGGAGCCCGCCCTGCCGCGCGTGACAGGTCCCGCGTTCGCGCGGCGCCGCGCCACCGCCGCCACATGGCAGGCCCTGCTGATCATCGACCACGGCGACGACGGCACAGCAGCAGCCCACATCGCTGCCGCAGGGGAGGTCCTGGACGCGCTCGCCAAGACCTCCGCCGCCCACACCCGCGCTGAACTCCGCGAGGCGGCCTTCGTGTTCGAGCGGGCCAGCCGCTCCCACGTGAAGGCCGTACGCGGGCACGACCGCGCCCTGCGCCAGGCCGCCCGCGATCTCGTCCACAGCGGGCCCGCCCTGGGCCGCGGCGAAGATGGCGCCACCACCGCCATGCTCATCGACATGGCGTTCTTCCTCGCCATCGCCGCGGCGAACTGGCACGCCAAGAGGCACCACAGCCAGCAGGCCGCAGCAGCCTGGCAAGCCGCCGAACACCTCAGCGCCGCCTACCAGGCCGCCGCAGCCCACCCCATGGCCATCCTCCGTCAGCGAGGCCACCGTCTGACCCCGCGTGTTCGCCAGCGGCAAGCCGATCTTCTTCACCAGGTGCTGCCTGAGCTGGCCGAACGGATCCGGTCCGAGCCCGGCTGGCCCGCCCTGGCCGCCACTCTCGACGACGTCCAGAGAGCCGGCCATGACCCGGCCGCCCTGCTTGCCGAAGCCACCCGACGGCGCGAGCTCGACACCGCCACGTCCGTCAGCGACGTCCTCGTCTGGCGCCTGCGCCACAGCGCCCACTTGCCCGCCGGACCCGAAAGCCCCCAGGACACACCCGCGCGAGGCAGTCGGCGCACCGTGTCCCCGGCGCCCTCCACACAGCCGGCGCCCAACGCAGCGAACGACTCCAGCCGTCGGCGCTAACCGGCAAAGCGGGCGGAACATAGCCGACGATCGCCGGTTGGGCAAACCGGCGATCCTCCAGACCATTGATGCCTGCACCCACCCAAACTCCTGTGAGGAACACCCGTATGCCCAAGACCGAGACCCGACCCCGCCCCGATATCGTCGCCCTCCTCTGCGACGCCGATTTCAAGCGCCGACGTGACACCAACACATGGACCCACCGCGACGGACGCCCTTTCAGCAAGGAGGAACAGGCCCTCGCCTTCACCGCCACCCGAGTCGAACTCGAAGAGGTGAGCGAACAGCTCGCCCGGTACCAGGAGTACCTGCGCACGGTGGACGAAGCGCCGGAGGCACTGCAGCGCTTCCTCGCCCCGTTCATGGAGCAGCTCACCGAGAAGAACCTCGGCAACGCCGTCCAGCTCATGAACGAAGACGACCGGACCGAGTTCGATCGACTGCTCGGTCGCGTAATAGACCCAGTTCGTCCCTTCGCCCCGTACGCCTTCTGACGAGAGCCCGTCGCCAGGGGCCAGCGTGAGGATTCGACCGGCTCCTGGGATGGATGCCGGCATCTGACACTGAGGCTTACGGCGTCCGTGGCCACGCTAACTCGCTACGTCGAACAAGGCGCCGGCCAGGGGGAGGACCGCCCCAGCAATCGCGGGCCGTGACGCGCGGGAAGACGCCGGTACGAAGCACCACAGCACGAAGCCGGGCCTCCTCAACGAGGGAGGCCCGGCTTCGATGCGTGGGAAGCACTCAGCTGGCTGGAGCGCGCAGGAGCCGGTCGCGTGTGCTCTCCGGCAACACCCGACGCAGCACCGGCGCGCTGGAACTGAGCGAGCCGACGAACGCGGCGACCAGGTCGTGCGGCACGCTGGTGCTGAACGACGCGGCCCACAGATACCCTGTGCCAAGCACCGGCTCGGCCCATGCCTGCCATCCGGCCAGGGCCGCCTCGTCAGCCTCGGCCACCAGGGCGATCGGGTCGGCGTCCTGAATGAGGGGCGGCACCTCTCCGAGGCGGACGTGGGAGGCGAAGGTCGGGTCCATCGCCCCCGCGCCGGGCTCGTCGATGTCGCGCAGCCAACCGTGCGCCGCAACAGCGTCGAGGACGAGCCCCGGGCCGCCGAGTGGCACACCGGGCTGCTCGCGAGTGTCGAGCGCGACGAGGAAGTCGGCAAGGGCCTCCCCGGGGACATCGGGGGTGAAGTAGGCCGACCACTGGGCGAGTGGGCTACTCATGTCGGCGCGAGCGGATACCTGCCAGGCGATCGGCGAATTCCCCAGGTGGAACGGCTCATCTGGCAGGACCCACTGCGCCCACCGCAGGGAGTCGGGACTGATGTGCAGGACGGTGCTGCGCAAGACCTCGCGGTCCTCCAGCGCCTCGCTCAGCTCCCGTCGGCCGCGGACGATCGCCAGGCTCGTCCAACCCAGGCCGGCGAGTGTGTCGGCGACGACGTCGTACAGACGTCCGTCGTCACCGGCCAGGTGCCGGGGACCGACCCAGTAAGCGGGCGGGACCGGGGTCGGGGTGGTCGAACGGAACGGGAAGTCGGGGTGCAGGGGCGCCTCCAAGGGCTTGTGGGGTTCCACTTGCGCCAGCGGGTCGGCCTCGACGGCGGGCGCTCGTGGCAGATGGTCGAGCGGCGTGTCCGCATCGCGGCCTTCAGCGAGACGGGTAAGGCCGCCGGAGGAAGCCAACTCGAGCCTCCGGCGTCACACCAGCCAGGAGGTCTCCAGCACACGAGCGACAGTGGCGGCAACGACATCGGCTGGCGTCTCGGTGTCGAAGGAGATCTGGTAGCCCCGCACCTTCGCCTTGCCAGTAACGGCGATCTTCCATCCCTCCCCGTCGGCGCCAGGGGCGCCCGAGCGGAAACCATCCGAGGTAGAAGCGGCCGTCCTTCGAGTTGACGTGCACGTCCGCGCGGTCGTCTACGACCAGGTTGAAGTCCTGAGCGGAGAACTGATCCATCACAAGGGTGGGCTGGCCCGGGCCGAGCTGCCACTCGCGCAAGCGCAGGGCTTCGACGGTGGTCGAGAATCCGGGACTCGGGGACATCGCAGTCACGGGCAATCACCTCCATGACCTGGGGGTTTACGGAAGTCGTCTACGTTGACATGCCTTGCCTGTGTTGGCCAGTCATTCGTGGATCTTCGCTGTCTGCCCCCGGCGAACTCCAGTGTGGCCCACTCGTGTGGGATCTCAGGTTCCGTGGCCGAATCTCACGACCAACGGCCACCCAGTGGCCGATCAGCCGCAACCCGAGACTGGTTGGTCGGACAGGCGCGGCATGGATCAGACGTCACCTTGGGAAAAGACAGTGACGGTGTCAGGGTCTGCTCCTATCTTCAGACCATGACCGTCACCGCACGGCGGGAGCTGGTGAGCCCGGCGACCCGCAACGCCTTCCGCTCTCTGGCCACGGACCTGACCGTCCGGATTGTCGCCGAACTGTGGGAGGACCACGGGTTCGCGCCCATCCCGCCAGATGAGCTGAAGTACCAGGACTCAGGCCAGCGGCGGACTGAATTCATGCTCTACGCGGAGGGCGTGGACTGGTCGGATCCGAACCAGGTTCGACGTGTACTCCTGGTCTTCGAGGACTTCATCCGCGCGTACCGGAACCCGGACGATCAGGGAACTCCTAAGTGGCTTGACGACATCAGGGTCCGCTTGGAGCGGGACGGCTTCACTCTCGATAAGGAGGGGAGGATCTCCTGGTCCAACCCGCCAGTGCTGGTCCGCGACCTCAGCACCCTGACCGACGCCTCCGGCATCACGATCGAGTTGGAGCGCATTCGGAGGGACCTGACCACCGATCCCCATGGGGCCATCGGCGCGGCCAAGCAGCTCATCGAGGCAACGGCGAAGACCGCTCTTGGGGAGCTGAACATCAAGGTCGACCGGAACGCCGCGCTCCCAGCCCTGATCAGCACGGTCCAGAAGGCGCTGAAGCTCGACGCTGGCTCGGCTCCTGATGGGCCGGACGGCAGCAAGGCCGTGAAGAAAATCCTTTCGGGCTCGGTGAACATCGCAGTCGGCGTCGCCGAACTGCGCAACCAGGGCTTCGGCAGCGGTCACGGTCAGGCGAGCGCACCTTCTGGGCTTGGAGTGCGTCATGCTCGCCTGACGGTCAATGCTGCCGTGACCTGGTGCGAGCTGATCCTCGACACGCTCTCGGACCCCGCCGCACCGTGGCGCAAGGCTAAGGTCTGATCACTTCGCGAAGAGGGCCAGATTTCGGGGTGGAGCAGATCACGCCACCCCGCAGGCGTGACTTCAGCTCGCCAACTTGGACCTCCCGCCCACCGGTCCCGGCGGGCCGACTACACCCTGAGGAAATGCCATGGCCGTGAGACGGACCGGCTGTGCCATCAACTTGAGCCAGCGTAAGAGCTGCTGGTCAGCAAGGATGGCCCGTACCACGAGCCGCAAGATCCTACAACTCGCCCCTCGTCGTCCCGAGGGGCCCGTGCACGCGGCAACCGCATCCATTCCTTCATCGGCGCACACACCCGTCACCGGCCTCGCTCCCACCAGTGCCCTCAGGATGGCAGGGACGTGTCGAGGTACTCCTGCACGGGCTCGAACAGGCCGTACGGCACGTACTGAGGGATCTCGCCATGGGGCACCCAGGCAAGCTCAGCCAATTCCTCGGGGGCCGCTACGTGGGCCGTGCCACCTACCGCCTGGCACACGGTGTACGACAACAGCCGACCCGTCTTCGGGTGGACCTGCTCGCCGAGCAGCTTCATTGCCGACACTGTCAGGCCGGTTTCTTCCTCCGTCTCGCGCACGGCAGCCTCTTCACGAGTCTCACCAGGTTCGACCTTGCCAGCCGGAAACTGCCAGGAGAGGGGACCTTCGCTGACACGGCGACGCACCATCAGAACACGGCCCTCGTGAACGATGAGGCTGCGGCAACGCCCGGCTCTTTCTCCGCGTTCTGCTGCATCTTCCTGTTCCTCCACGGGCAGCACGGGGATGTGCGTGATGGGTGTCCTGCAAGGCCGTCACTTGGCGGAGAGCAGCTCCCGAGCTTCTTCGGCACACCCCCACGACAGCGTGACGCCAGCACCCCCGTGCCCGTAGTTGTGGACGACTACGGTGCCGCCCTCCTCATCTCGCTCCGCCTCCACACGAACCGTGGCACGGGTCGGTCGGGCACCGATCCGATGCTCCAGGACGCGGGCCTGAGCGAGGCGGGGTTCGACCTGGATGCAGCGGGCCAGGATGCCCGCCGCCGCCTTGTCGTCAGGGGCGAGGTCTCCTTCGCTGTCGATGGCTGTACCGCCCAGGACAACGGTGTCGCCGTGGGGGTAGAGGCACAGCAGGTCCGGGGAGAGGCCGGTGTCCTCGGAGAAGAACTCGGTCAACCCCGGGTTGGTGACGATGACGTGCTGTCCGCGGATGGGCCGAAGGTCAGGATCCGAGATCAGTTCCTGGGCGCCCAGGCCCGTGCAGTTGACGATCACCGGAGCAGGGCCGGCGTCCGCGAGGGAAGCCAGGCGTCGCCGCCCGACCGTTCCCCCAGCGGCATCGAGGCGACGCAGGAGGTAGTCGAGGTAGGTGGGCATGTCGATCAGCGGAACCGTGAACTGGTAGCCAGCCGAAAACCCGGCCGGCAGTTCGGTCAGGTCGCACGGCCGGAAGCCGGGCAGAGCGGTGGCCCAGTCCGGTGGGGCCTCGGCCGTACGGGATGCCTCGATGCCGCTGGTGAGCCGGACGCCCGTCGACGGATCCTCCGCCAGCTCGCGGAAGACCTCCAGAGACCGCTGCCCCCACTGGTCGACCTTGTCCTTCGGCTCGACCAGGTATGGCCCCCACATCGCCCCGGCCGCCAGCGACGTGACGCCCGGCACCTGCTCGGCGATCACGTGCACCGAAGCTCCGGCCTCGGCGAGAACGACGGCGGTGGTGAGCCCTGCCACTCCAGCCCCGACAACGACAACGCGCTCCCCTGCGGTCATGACCCGACCCTAACGGCCAGGTGGCTTCGACGGGGCGTGTTCGGCGAGGGCATGCTCCAGGGATGGCAGGAAGCTGCGCACGTGGGCGTTGCGCTGTCGGCGGCGCAGGTCTGCGGCGAGCTGGTGGAGCAGGGCCGCGCTGCGAGGCGAGCGCACGACGTCGAGGCGGTCAGCGACGATCTGGCCGACCTCGCAGGCGGCCTCCAGGTCTCCGTGGGCGCTGTGGCCTAGGGCCAGCCAGGCGCCTTCGAACATGGCCCTGCGTTGACTGGGGTCGCCTCGCGGGACGTCGTACGCCCCTGAGCGGAGCATCTCCGCACCCTGGGCGAGGAAGCGCCGTCCCTTCGTGCCGCCGTCCGCTTTCTGCTGGGCACAGCCCATCTGGATAAGACCGTAACCAGCCTGGCAGTCCAGGTGGTTGTCGGTGAGGAAATACATCCAGCGGGGCTCTTCTTGGCTGCCGTCCCGGCTGGCGATCAGCTCGCGGGCAGCCCCGCGGGTGTGGGTGAAGTCGTTGTCGCGGCCGGCGGCGGCGTACGCGTACGCGAGCCGGGACAGGACGGATGCCCGTACGGCTGGCGGGGCGGCGTCGCTGGCGCGGCGGGCGGCCTCGCCCAGGGCGATGGCGTCCGCAGGGTGGCCCCGGCTCGCCGCCTGGAAGGAGAGGTCGCCGAGGATGTGGGCGCACAGGGGCAGATCGTTGACCTGGTGCGCTGCCCGCAGTGCCGTGGCGAAGTAGCGCTGCGCCAGACCGTGATCGGCGGCGTCGAATGCCATCCAGCCAGCCAGCTGGCCGATCTCCGCGAGCGCGCGGATCAGGCGGCTCACGGCGGCGGGAGAGTGACCGCCTTCGCGAATCAACAGCCCGACGGCACGGAACTGGGCACCCACGTAGGGGAGATGACGCGCCCCTCCGTGCTCATCGTCGAGCGCGGAAAGCATGGGTAGGTGCTGTTCCACCTGGTCCACGAGCGGATCGGTACCCGGCGGCGACGCAATCCGGGGCGCGTACTGGCCGCGCCCTGCCGTGCCGTCCAGGTACTGGGCGACGACCGCGAGGAGCCCCGCGCCCGAGATCGCGAGGAATCGACGGCGGTCGACGAGCCCTCCCATCACCCAGTTCTCCACGATCGCCTCCATGCCCTGCACGGTCCAAGGCCGTGCGAGATCCGTATCGGCCGGCACGAGCGCCGAGGAGTCGCCCACGCGGCCCTGCCAGAGTTCGGCCACCGAGACAGATCTACCCAGTTCCTGGGAGAGCACGTAGGCGGCCATCATCGGTAACGGGGAGCGCGGCAAGGATCCGGCGTCCCTCCAGTGGTACGGCGCCGACTCGGCCACCGTCCCCGCTCCGAACACCCTGTTGAGTTTGCGAGCGAGCGCCTTCGGGCTCCACCCGAGCTCGTCGAGGCACCCCGCCAGGACGGCGTTGGGTTCCCCTGCCTGCGGTGCCACGTGCGACCACCCCTGCCCCAGTGGATCGTCCATCACTTCTCGCGCTTCCTCATGGTGACGCCCTCGGGCGGCTGATTCACCTCCTCCTCAAGGAAGTTGACCGAGTTGACCCGTTGATCGGGTCCTGCGCGACCAGCCTCCTCCGGTGTTCTTGGATCCGGGCGGCAGGCGCCGCCTTGGATGCCGACGGAGAAAGAGGTGGGCCTTGAGACACCACACGAGCACCTCCCGAGGCCGCCTGGGCAGTGCACTTGACCACGGCACCGGGCGTCCGGCCTGCGTCCCCGGACACGGGCACACCGACCGCGACGGCACGACCACGCTGATCACGGATCTGCCGTACGGGCCGAAGGCGGCCGAGGTGGCCCGGGAAGCCGTGTCGGTCGCACTGCACGGCAGCGAGGAGGACCTCCTCGACGACGCCCGCCTCATCGGGTCGGAACTCGCGACTAACGCGTTCGCTTCGGGCAGCCCGCCCCTGGTCCTGTGCGTCGACCGCAGGTGTCCGACCGCCGGCGGCCTGGAGGTCGAGATCACTGTCACCGACGGCGGCTGCTCTCACTCCCTACCCGCCTCTCTCCCGGCTTCTGAGGAGGAGGCCGAATCGGGACGGGGGCTGGTCATCGTCGGCGCCGTGGCGGACGCCTGGTCGCTGACGACCGGCGCCCACGGCACCCGCGCCTGGTGCCGGCTCACCCGCGGGGTCCGCTCTTCGACCGCCAGCACCTTAAGCCCACTCCCGCGATAACCCGTCTTCGAAGGAGGCACCACACGGTGCGCATCGACCATGCGACTCCACCACCCCCGCCCACGGCCATACCGGAGGCGGTCCGCCGGCCCCGTGTCGTCGTCGCCCTCCACGAGGGCTTCTACGGCGCGGCGTCGGGCACCGGCTTCAGCAACCGTGCCTTCCTCACGGCGCTGGCTCGCCAGCTGCCGCAGGGCCGCCTCTCCGTGATCACCTCACACGTTCCGGAGGGCGGGGGAGCCCACGACCGGCGGTGGGCCAGCGAGGTCCAGCAGATGCTGCGGCACGCCGAGGCCGACGTCATCACGATCCCGGAGGTCCAAGCGGCGCCGGACTCGATCCACGGCTCCGTGCAGCTGTGCGACTTGGCGGGCGAGGCGGCCGTACGCATCGCCGACCACGCGAGCCGGTGCCTTCTCATCGGCCTCGACATCCCGTTCCTCGGGCTGGCCCCCTACACGTCGCCGACCACGGACCTGCTGCTCATACCCCGCTCCACGACGGCGCTGACGCGGCCCAAGGACATGTCCCGAGTCCGCTGGGAGCGGGACGCCCTGCGGGCGGCGACCGTCCGAGGCGGGCGGATCGGCGCCATCTCCTCCCATATGCGGGGCCACCTCGTCGTCAGCTACGCCGTTCCTCGGGGAAGCATCGTGAGCGTCCCGAACGGGCTGATCCAGGAGGAGATGGCCCGGCCGACGAGCGCGCCGCCCCTGCCCTTCAAGGCTCGCGCCGGATTCCTTCTCGCCATGGGCCGTGCCGTGCCGACGAAGGGCTTCGACGACCTTCTGGAGGCGTTGCACCTCCTCAAGGAGCGCGGAGTCCGCGCCCCGCACCTGGTCCTGGCGGCCGTGACCTCGGACGAACACGAGCGCCCTACCTCGCACCAGGAGGACCTGGCGGCTCGCATCCGCGCGTACCGCCTAGACGCGACGCTGATCACGCGCTTCACCCCCACGATCCGCGCCTGGCTGCACAACCCAGCCCTGCGCGCCGTCGTCGTTCCTTCCCGAGAGGAGCCCTTCGGTCGCATCCCCCTGGAGGCGTTCGCAGCTGGAGCAGGCCCGGTGGTGGCAACCACGGCCGGCGGGCTGGCCCAGACCGTCGTCGAGGGCGAGACCGGCTTCACCGCCGCGCCACGCGACGCCAGGTCTCTGGCCTCCGCGCTCCACCGCGCCCTGACCGTCCTGCCCCGCGAACGCGACCGGCTCCGGAGCGCCGGGGCGGCCCTGGTGCGCTCGCGTCACGACTACGAGACCAGCATCGGTTCCGTCATCGAGCGCATCGCCCCTTGGGCTCTCGCGCAAGCGTCCAGCGCGGGGGGCCGAGCGGGATGAACCGGCCGACGGTGTTGATCAGCCTGGAGTCCCCGCACTCCTTTTGGCGGTTGTCCGCCGAACACGAGCGTTCCCTGCGTGCCGCCTTCCCCGGTGTCGAGTTCCGCACGGCGACCGAGGAGGCCGTGCCGCACCGCCTGGCTGAGGCGCACGTCTATTTCGGCTGGATGTTCAAGCCGTCGTGGCTGTTCGGGGCGCCTCACCTGAGGTGGATCGCCTCTCCGGCCGCCGGCACCGACCATCTGCCCGTCGCCGAGGCCCACTCGGTCGGGGTGGCTCTGACTCGCTCGTACGGGTTCCACGGCAGGCCCATGGCCGAGCACGCCATGGGGATGGTCCTGGGCTTCTCACGCGGGCTGTTCATGAGCCAGCTCGCCCAGCGGAACCGGACCTGGTGGAAGGACGACCTGGCCGAGGAGTTCTTCGACCTGGCAGGGGCGACGATCACCATCGTCGGCTGCGGCAGTATCGGCGGACACCTCGCTCGTGCGGCCCGCTCCTTCGGGATGGATGTCATCGGCGTACGGCGGACGCCGCCGATGGCCGCCGATGGCGGGATCACATGGATGCACACGTCGGCGGTGCACAAGGCGGTCGCCGTCGCCGACGTGGTGGTCGATCTGCTGCCCGCCAACCGGGCCACGGACCGGTTCTTCGACCACGACCTCTTCACGGCGTTCAAGCCGAAGTCCGTCTTCCTCAACCTCGGCCGCGCGGCGACCGTCGACCAGGCAGCCCTCCTGGCCACCCTCAACGCCGGCCACCTTCGCGGCGCCGCCCTGGACGTCTTCGACCCGAAACCGCTGCCCGCCCGCCATCCCCTGCGACTCCACCCCCGGGTCGTCCTCACCCCGAAGAGTTCCACGCTCAGCCGCACGTACATGAACGAGGCGGTCACGTTCTTCGCCGACAACCTGCGCCGCTACCTCACCGACCAGCCGCTCAACGGCCTGGCCGAGGTACCCGTTGCCCGCTCTCCCTTCGTAGGAGGCTGACCGATGCCCACCACGCGCCACCACGACCTCGCCGCCGCCTTCGCCGCGACCGGCCGCAACCACCCCTACCTGGCCTTCACCCTGAACTCGCTCTGCAACCTGGACTGCGTGTTCTGCAAGCCGCGTTGTATGCCGGACTACGGGCACAAAGAACGTCCGCTGACCGTCTCCGATTACGCGGCCATCGCCGCCGAGGCCGGCGCCTGGAAGATCAGGAAGGCGCACTGCTCCGGCGGGGAGCCGACCCTCCGGGCGGACATCCTCGACGTGATCGCGGGCCTGGCCGACGGCCTCGGGGCCGACGCCGCGATCGGCATGACCAGCCACGGCAACCTGCGCCGTGGTCTGAGCGTCCGGAAGCTCCACAGCGCCGGCCTGACGTACCTCAACCTCAGCCTGCACAGCCTCGACCCCGACCGGTCCGCCGAGATCATGGGCGGCGGCGACCCTCGCATCACCCGGCGCACCCTCGACACCGCCCTCGCTCTCGGCCTGCGCGTGAAGATCAACTGTGTTCTCCAGCGCACCTACCTGGATGACGCCTTCGCCGTGGCCGAGCTCGCCCGCGAACTGCCCATCGCCGTCCGGCTGATCGAACTCCAGAACATCGGCCCCGCCCAGGCGCTCTTCGACACCGAGTTCATCAACGAGGCCGAGGTCCGCGCCCGCCTCCACGAGTGGTTCGCGAACGCCGGCGAGGTCCGCAGGGACGAGCTCGGGGTCCGCAGCCCCGGGCAGTACCTCCGCCCGGACGGCTGGGCGGGCTCGATCGGCTTCATCTCCAACTCCAGCTGCGCCACCTGCTCCGACGCCAACCGCATCAAGATCACACCCACGGGCGTGGCCCGCCCCTGCATCCTCCACAACCGCGACATCCCTCTGAAGCCCCACCTGGCCGACGGCACCCTCGGCGACGCCTTCGCCCACCTCTTCCAGGCCATGCTCGACCGCAACACCAACGACGCCTGGCAGGGCTTCCACTACGTCGACTACGACCTGCGCTGGGATCGGATGGAACGCCCCGAAGGCACCCCAGTCCTGCCCCTGCTCCCCCTTCTCACCACGAACGAGGCGCAGCCCGCCTGCGCCCGCGCGTCCACCGGGGAGCGGTGATGTCGGTGGTCGAAGCGCCGCCCCTCTACTCGGGGCTCGGAGCGCTGTACGAACGCGAGCTGGACGCCCACGGAGTCGGCGCGGTGATGCTCACCCACAAGTGGCAGCCGGCCGACCTGCTGGCTCCCCACTCCGATATCGACGTACGGGTCCTCCTCCCCCAGGCCCCGGCGGACTGGGAGGAGTGGAACCACCGCCTGGCCGCCGCGCACACCGCCGCAGTCGGCCGGGACGTCTCCCATCGGCGTCTCCTGGAGCATCCGCCCGGCTTCGCGTTCACCGTGGCCGAGGCGGACGGGCGGCTCGTCTCCGCGCCCGAGCTCGCGACCTGGTCGTTGATCAGCGGGAGTACGCGGGACTTCCAGCGTTGGAAGTCCCGGGCCCAGATGGCGCCGTGGTGCGAGGTCGACGAGCGGTTCTACCGGGGCATCCTCCAGGGGCGGCTGGGCGGCCGGTACCAGCTGGCGACGGACAGTACAGACAACGTGGTGGAGGACATCGCCGCGTACCGGCGCCACTGCGTGGCCTGGCACTACCTCGCCCCGTGCTGGTTCGCCGCCGCCGCGCTCGCGACACGGACCCGCTGCCCCGGCAAGACGGCCGCACTCACACAGTGGCGGCCGGCCGGGCTGGACGGGTACGCCGAGCTGTTCCTCGGGGACGCTGGCAACCGACCCGATGCCCGTCCTCGAAGTCCGCGTCACCTGCTCCGCATGGCCCATGTCGCCCTGGAGGCGGCGATGCGCCGCGTTCCCGACGCGGCCAGCACTGCCAGCAAGCTCGAGGAGCAGGCCCGTACCGACTGGGTGATGACCGCCGGGATGCTCCGTGTCCGCGTCGCCCGCTGGCTGTACTACCTCGCCCCGCCGCCCGGCGTGGCAACCAACTACCTGATCCGGCGCGAGGCAAAGGAACTCCGAGCCGCCGCGCGGACCCTGAACGCGCTCGCAGCGGAGGAAGCCACTCCCGCCCAGCGGCTGGCTGCCCGGATGGCGACGCTGATCCCCACCGAACCGACCACCGCCGGCACCCTGCGCGCAACCCTCGCGCTCTGGCACCGGCAGAAGTCCACCGTCCAGGACTTCCTCAGCCTCACCCCTGCCGACGTCCACCCCTGACCCAAGGAGTCCAGCCATGCCCGCGCGTGCGCCCCTGCCCCGCGCCCTGAAAACGGCCAAGATCAAGATCACGACGAAGTGCAACCGGTCCTGCGACTTCTGCATCTTCGCCGACGGCGCCCAGGGCGAGAACATGTCCATGGAGCTGTTCTCCACCATCCTGACCCGGCTGGAGACCATCCCCTTCCAGCAGCTGCACATCAACGGCGGCGAGCCCACCGTCCACCGGGACTTCCCCGCCCTCAGCGAGACGGCCCGCACCCGCCTGCCGGACAAGGTCATGGTCCTGGGCACGAACGCCATCACCCTGGCCCGCAACAAACGGATCATGGAGGCCACTCTCCGCTCGTACGACCAGGTCCTCATCGGCTGCGACGACGAGCACGAGAACTACGACGAGGTACACGCCGTCGTCCCCCGCCTTCGCGAGGCCGGCAAGACCGTGGTCATCAACAGCGTTCTGGAAGGCATCAGTTCCACCCGTCTCGCGCAGCTCGCGAGGCTGTGCGACAGGTACGGCGCCATCCACGTCACCAACCACGTGCACCACGTCGACGTCGGCCAGCCGGCGAACGAACTGCGCGGCATGTGCGACCGCTACCTCGACCAGCACCTGATGATCGAGATGGACGGATCCTGCTACCGCTGCTTCAACGCCATGGCGAAGGACGACAGCGAATTCAGCATCTGGGACGAGGACTTCGCGGCCAAGGTATTCGCGCCCCGAAGCCACCACTTCCGGTTCTGCCTGCGCTGCCACGAGTACACCGACTCCGGCGCCGCCCTCCTCCCCGCCCCGGCCCTCACCGTCTGACCCCAAACCGGAGGTACACCACCATGCCCGCAGTCCTCGGACTGAACTTCCACCACGACACCAGCGCCGCCTTACTCGTCGACGGCCGCCTCTACGCGGCCGAAGAGGAACGCTGGAGCGGCGTCAAGCACAACCACCCCACCCGCAAGGGCACGCTCACCGCCCCGACCCGCGCGCTTCAGTGGTGCCTGGAGGCCGCCGGCCTCGAACCGCAGGACATCGACGCCGTCTGGGCCGCCTCCATGCGCCCCAACCCCGCCGCCGGCTGGTGGTTGGCCGAGGAGCGAGACGAACTCGCCGCCCTCCTGCCCGCCCCGCTCGGCGAACACCTCCGTCTTCTCTCCCACCACACGGCCCACGTGCTCTCCGGCTACCTGCTCTCCGGCCACGAGAACGCGGCGGGCCTCGTCATCGACGCCGGCGGCTCTTCTCTCGGCTCCGACTTCGGCCCTGGCCGGGAACGCATCACCGGGTACGACCTGCGACCCGATCGCATCGACCGCCTCCACCAGGGCATGCCGACCGTCGTCCCCAGCCCGGCCGGCCCCCGGCGCGTCCACTCCTCCCTCGGGCACTTCTACCGGAACCTCGCCCGGCGGGTGATCCCGCCCGGCGACGAGCCCGAGGGCAGCATGATGGCGCTCGCGGCCTTCGGCGATCCCCAGCGCTACGGAGCGCAGATCCGCGAGCTGGTCCGGCTCGGCGACGACGGCGGGGTCCGCATCAATCACCCCTGGGGCTCGGCGGACAGCAGCACACCGCTGCTGCTCGGCGGCCGTGCCTGGACCGCCGACAACGTCGCCGAGCAGCCGAAACACAAGCGGGCTGACCTGGCCGCCGCCGTCCAGGAGGTCTTCGCCGAATCCGTCGTCCACATCGCCCGCCACCTGCAACGGCTCACCAGAGCCTCGACGTTGGTGTTCTCCGGCGGGTGCGCCCTGAACTCCCACCTCAACGGCCATCTGGCAGCCGACAGCGGCTTCGATACCCTCTTCGTGGCACCGGCCCCGCACGACGCGGGCACGGCCGTGGGTGCCGCGCTCTACGGCTGGCACTACCAGCTCGGGCAGGAGCGCCTCCCGGTGCCGACCGACGCGGCCTGGGGCCCGCACCCGGGCGCGGTGCCGGCGGTGCCGACCGGATACCGCCCCCTGGCCGGCCTCGGGACCTCACTGGCACCTACGGTGGGCGCGCTGCTCGCCGAACACCGCATTGTCGGCTGGGTGCAGGGACAACTCGAATTCGGGCCGCGAGCCCTCGGCCATCGCTCGATCCTCGCCCACCCCGGCCACGCCGCCACGCGCGACCGGCTCAACGCCATCAAGAAGCGAGCCACGTACCGCCCCTTCGCGCCGGCTGTCCTCGCCGAGCACGCCACGGAGTGGCTCATGTCGGCGGGCGACCCCTTCATGAACCGTGTCGCCCGCGTCCGCCGATGCCGAGCGGACCGCATCGCCGCGGTCACCCACCACGACGGCACGGCCCGAGTCCAGTCCGTCGCCCCCGACCACCAGGGCCTGCACGAACTCCTGGAGCAGTTCCACGAGCGCACCGGACTGCCGCTGCTGTTGAACACCTCCTTCAACCGCAAGGGCACCCCGATCCTGCGGACCGCCGAGCAGGCCGTGGCAGCGGCGGCAGACCTCGGCCTCGACGCCCTGGCGGTCGGCGACACCCTGCTCCTCGCCGACCACGTGCCCGACCCCCGTGCCACGGCCCTCCGTACGAAGTGAGGCGGATGAACCCCATCGACCTGGACCACGTCCTGACCACCCTCGGCGCCGCCGCGTGGAGCACGGACGAGCAGTCCCGCGCCCGCGTCGCCGGCGCCCTCGCCCTCACCGTCTACGACAGCCGCACCCGCGACCAGGGCACCCCGTACCTGGAACACCCGCTGGCCGTCGTCACGCTCTTGCGCGCCGAGATCAGGGTCAGCCACCCCGAGGCCCTGCTCCTCGCCCTCCTCCACGACGCCCTGGAGGTGGCTCCCGAATCGGAGGCGCTGCTCGTCCAGCACCTCGGCGCCCCGTTCACCAACCGCCTGCGTGCGATGACGGCCGACCACCGCCTCGAAGAGCGCCCCAAGGCCGTCGGCGACGAAACCGGGTGGCGCTTCAAGCAGGCCGCGCTCCCGTCCGAGGACCTCCTCGTCCGGCTCGCCGACCGCCTCCACAACCTGCGCGATCTATCCGCCTCACCCAACGTCGACAGGCGCCGACGGTTCCTCCGGAGCCTGAAGGACTTCTACCTCCCGCTCGCCGAAGCCGCTCGCGGCCTCAGCCCCCAGCTGGAGGCCATGCGCGCGCTGCTCCACGCCGAGTACGTCCAACAGCAACAGGAGGTACGTCCGTGAAGCGGGTCGTCTACTCGATGGAGCCGGTCGGCCGGACCGGCGGCCGGGTCTACCTGCGGATGCTCCACGAGGCGACGGCCGACGACGTGGAGTGGCGCACGGTCCCGGACCTCAAGCGCACCTACCGCGTCCGCCGCTGGCGCAAGCTCCGCCACCTCGCCCGCCTGTCCCCGACCATCCGGGCACTCGACGGCACCAGCGGCACCTTCGTGTGGGACGACCTGAGCCTGCTGCTCTTCACGCCGGAAATGCGGGCCCGCACGGTGTTTCTCTTCCACCACTACGAGCCCTTGCAGCACGACTCCGCTCCCGTCGAGGCCATGCTCTGGGAGCACCTGTTCCGCGTACTGCCCCAGTGCGCCGCCGTGGTCTGCGTCGCCCCGTACTGGGCCGACTTCCTTCAGGCCCGAGGCGTCCGCAACGTCCGGGTGATCTACAACGCCTTCGACATGACGGAGGTCGAGCGGACCCGTGGCTTCGACCGGACCGAGTGCCGCGCAGAGTTCGGTCTGTCGCCGGACGTGATCGGGGTGTACGCGGGCAAGGCTGTGCACTGGAAGGGCACCGAGGAGGTCTCGGCGGCCCTGGCCGACGCGCCCGGGCTGCGGGTGATCACCAGCGGCAGCAACACCATCGGCTTCGACGGTGCCCACTTCGACGTCGACCGTGAGCAGTACCTGCGGCTGCTGTGCGCGTGCGATGTTGGCGTCTTCCTCCCCCAGATGCGGGAGGGCTGGAGCCGCTGCGCGGCCGAGGCCCTGCTGCTCGGCCTGCCCTGCCTGATCCGCCCGGTGGCCGGCCTGGGCGACCTCGCCGCGCTGACCAGCCAGCCGACCCCGGACCTCGGGCGCCTGCCAACACAGGTCCGTGAACGCGCTGCCGTGCGCCAGACCGAGGCCAAGGCCGCGTACGAGGCCCTGGCCCGGTTCGATCTGAACTACTTCGGCCACGCCTGGGGCGACCTTCTCACGAAGGTCGCCTGACCGACGGCTACGCCTGCGCGGCGGCCAGCTTCTTGGCCGCCGCGTCCAGACGGGCCAGCACACGGTCCCGTCCGAGCAGCTCCATGGACTCGAACAGCGGGAGTCCGATCGTCCGGCCGGTGACCGCGACGCGGATGGGCGCCTGGGCCTTGCCCAGCTTGAGGCCGTGCTTCTCGCCGACGGCGAGCAGAACGGCCTTCAGGTCGTCAGCCTTCCAGTCCGCGACGGTGGCCAGTTCGGCACGGGCGTCGGACAGGATGTCGCCAGCACCCGCCTTCATCGCCTTGTTCCACGACGCCTCGTCCTCGACCGGCTCGTCGAGGAACAGGAAGTCCACGTAGCTGGTGATCTCCGACAGCAGCGCCAGTCGGGTCTGAGCCAGCGGGGCCGCCACCTCGAAGAGGTCCTTGTCGAACGCCTCCGGGGCCCACGGCGCGTACGGGGCGACGAGCCACGGCGCGCAGGCGTTGGCGAACTGCTCCGGGGACAGCGCGCGGATGTAGTCGCCGTTGAACGCCGTCAGCTTCTTCACGTCGAAGAAGGCCGGCGCCGTGTTGACGTCCTCGATCCGGAAGAGCTGCTCCAGCTCCTCGTACGGGAGGATCTCCTGGTCGTCACCCGGGCCCCAGCCCAGGAGCATGAGGTAGTTCACCATCGCCTCGGGCAGGAAGCCCTCGGCGAGGTAGTCCTCCAGCGCGACCTTGTCACGGCGCTTGGACAGCTTCTGCCGCTTCTCGTTCACGATCACCGGCAGGTGCGCCCACACCGGCGGCTTCGCGCCGAGCGCCTCCCACAGCAGCTGCTGCTTCGGCGTGTTCGACAGGTGCTCCTCGCCACGGATGACCTGCGTGATGCCCTCGTCCAGGTCGTCGACGACGTTGGCGATCAGGAAGACCGGGGACCCGTCACCACGGGCGATCACGAAGTCCTCGATTGCGCTGTTCGGAAACGCCGGCTCCCCACGGACCAGGTCGACCACGACGGTCTCGCCCTCGTCCGGCGTCCGGAACCGCAGCGCCCGGCCTTCCTCGAAGGCCAGCCCCCGCTCCCGGCAGAACCCGTCGTACCCGAGGTGATCCGAACCCGTGCGCTCCTTCAGCTGCTCCCGGGTGCAGTCGCAGTAGTACGCCCGCCCGGCCGCGAAGAGGTGCTGGGCCGCTTCCCGGTGCCGGTCGGCGTTGTGCGACTGGAAGTACGGCCCCTCGAAGGCCGCGTCCTCGCCGTGGATGCCGATCGCCGCGAGCGCGTTGATGATCCCGTCGATCCACTCCGGCTTGTTCCGGGCCGCGTCGGTGTCCTCGATCCGCAGGACGAACGTGCCGCCGGACTGTCGCGCCACAGCCCAGTTGTAGAGAGCGGACCGTGCACCACCGACATGGAACATGCCGGTCGGGGACGGGGCGAAACGAACGCGAACCGGGGCAGTAGACATGCGCTCCAGAGTACCGACGCCGGACACCCGCCCCGGACCACTCCGCCTACCCCCGCACCATCGTCTTCCGGCCGTCCTCGCCCCTCTACTCGTACGTCTCCTTCCACCGCTCCCGGTGCCGCCGGTCTCCCTGCCCCAGGCCGTTCACCGCACCGAGCGACAGCAGCGAGGCACCGTTATTCCACAGCCCGAGGTGATCTCGATGGACGGCGAGTATGTCGTTCTCCGTGGCGAACTTCTCAGCCGGCCGGCTGAAGTGTGTCGTGGCCACGAAGATCGCCACGTCGACATTGAAGTGCACCCTGGCGCCGAGCAGATCCCGGACCTCCCGGCTGGGGATCTTGCTTTTGGGCGTGTATCGCTTGCACTGGATCACCATGCTTCGCCCGTCGGGAAGGGACCCCAGCACGTCGGCTCCGTTGTCGTGCGAGCCGCCGACCCTCCGCACATCGGTGCACCCGTCTCGCCGGCACAGTTCCACGACGAAGTCCTCGAACTCCGTCCCCGTCATCGCGTCGACCTCAGCCAGCGTGCGATGCCCAGCCTTCACGGCCTCGTCATGCCGCCACTGCCGATCACCGCCTCTGATGAACCGATCGGTGCGCCACAACCACAACCCAGCGCCGGAGACGCCACCGAGAACGAGCGCACCGACGAGATAGGGCCAGATGACGTTCCAGAAGGCCACCAGGAGGACGACGCTCACGCCCCCGGCGATGACGCCGCCGCGGAGCCGCTGCTCTCGCCGCTTCCGAGCTGCTGGTCCTCGCCGCTTCCGCGCTGCTGCCATGGCGCCCCCTCCCTTGTCCAAAGCAGCAGTTTCGGGAAGCGGGAGGCCGGCGAGAAGGGCGCAGTTCGGCCAGTGGCTGGTCTCGTTTGCCTGGGCCTTTGTCTGGAGGACGCCGACGGAGACACGACACATTCGAGTCGTACGTGTATCAGGCCGCCGAAGGGGAGCCACGTGGAGGTCGGCTGTCACACCCTCCCGATAGCCTCAATGAGAAGCTTTGACCAACGCTGGGTGGGGGTGACCGACCGTGGAGTCGGTGAGGGAAGCAGTCAAGAACTACTGGCTTCAGCGCCATTCCGACGACACTGGCACGCCACCTATGGTTCGTGCGACACGATGGGAAAACGTCATCCTTGCCGTGGCGGATGAACTTGCCGCGCGCGGCATTGACCGAGATTGGATCCACGTCGGGCGCGATGCAACCCTGCCGGGTGCATATGGAGTGGGCCGATCGGCGTGGGACCTTGCCGTGGTCAAGGATGGCGTTCCTTTCGCTGCGATTGCCGTAAAGGGCCTTGGCGGACCCTCGTACGGCAACAACTACAACAATCGGATCGCAGAACTAACGTCGATCGCTTTCGATGTGCGCAGACAATACGGAAGTCCGGAGTTGACCGGGTTCCAGCCTTACCTGGGGCTCTTCTTCGTTCTCCAGGAAGGAAAGGGTGCCAACCTTCCCGTCCGCAAGCCGCAGGGTGATTCTTACGTCAGGATCGGCGATGGGTTGTCGTACAAGGAGCGCCTGGGAGAGACCTTCTCACAGTTCCAGAAAGATGGCCTGTATGACGGAGTCTGCTACGTCTCTGTCGAACCTGAGCAGGGCGCAAGCGTAAACGAGCCTTACTCCGATATGTCCATCGAGACACTTATCGACACCCTCCTGGCGAGGGTGGAATCGCTTGTCGCGCTCAATGGGGCCGCTGGGCTCACGTCCGTCACTTTCGGCGAGATGCTGTCGAAGCGTATTGACATTGACGAGGTCCTGACCGGGCTAACCTCAACGCCCGCTGGTTTGTTTGCGGCCGAGGCGGCGGTTATTCGCAGGCGGCGAGCGCTACTGGGAGACCTGCGCAAACTCGCCATCGCTGAGGGAACCAACGAGACGGCAATGCACAAGGCCATGTCCGGTCAGCACTGGATCTTCGGCGGCCAGTACATCGGTGTCGCCGCAAGGCGGGATCTAATGAATCTACATCAGCACGATATCCCTCTGATTTCAGCCGACCGAAGTCTCAATATCATCGAACTCAAGGGCCCCGAGGCGCCACTGGTTCGACGACCGCGTGAAAACCACCTCATCCTCTCCGGTGCCGTCAACGAAGCCGTCGGCCAGTGCATGAACTACCTGCGCACCCTCGACGAAATGGGTGCGGCTCTCGGCACCCTCCACCGCAACGATTTGAATCTTGACTACGACTATCGACGCGCTCGCGCCACGGTCGTGATCGGCTACCCCGAGCGAACGGACGTTGCGACTCGCGAGCAGATCGACCAGACGATCAGGACCTACAACGCCCACCTGTCTCGGATCCAGGTCTTGACGTATGCCGACCTGCTGGATGCCGCCGAGCGGGCTCTCGCCTTCGAGGAGGACAGTCGGGTGAGCGGCGAAGAGGCGTAGCCCCGAACCGACACAGGCTTCTGCCCCGGGTCAGGGCGATCGTCTGGTTGCAGTTCTGGTTGCATTCACCCCTGTCCGGGCCCGTCCGGACGGGCCCGGCCTGAACGCTCCGCCGCAGGTCAGGACGGGTACGGCCCCCGCCGGACCCTCGTACGAACATTTGGAAAGCGTGTTGGGGGCAACCCCTCACGAGTTCGAATCTCGTATCCTCCGCAGCCGCCTGAACAGGCGTAACGAAGACCCCGGACCGCTCCAGCGGCCGGGGTCTTCGTCGTGTGCCCGGTCTCAGTTTTGGTCTCATTTATTTCGGACATTTGCCCACGAATCCCTATAGCGTCCTCGGCCGGGCGCCAGCACATGCCCGTGACGGGCCCAGGCTGACGTTCAGTGGGGCGCAACTACGATCGCCGGCATGGACTGGCTGGAGCGGACCGCGACATTGCGTCAGTGGACCAAGAACGGGGCACGCGCTCCCCACAAGCCGCTGCTCTTCCTGTACGCCCTCGGCCGGTTCCAGCAGGATGCAGACAGCGGGCTGTTCTACAGCGCGGTGGAGGAGGACCTGAAGCGGCTGCTGGCCGAGTACGGTCCGCCCAACAGGACGACGCCCGCCTACCCGTTCCACCATCTGGCCAGCGACGGGGTGTGGGAGGTGCGCACCGACCGCGGTTCCGGCAGTCCTGGGAGCGTGGTGCGGGAGCTGCGGGCAACCAGGGCTGTCGGGCGGCTGGCGCCGGAGCTGCGGGCGGCACTGCGGCGGGAGCCGTCGCTGCTGGGTCGGATGGCGCGCGTACTGCTCGACCACCACTTCCCACCCTCCGTGCACAGCGAGCTGTGCGAAGCGATCGGACTGGAGCTGGAGTCGACGGAGACCGGGCGGCTTCCGTCAGCGCGACGGCAGAGGGACCGGCGGATGCGGGAGCTGGTGCTGACGGCTTACGAGTACCAGTGCGCCTTCTGCGGCTACGACGGGCGGATCGGGGCAGTACCGGTCGGACTGGAGGCCGCGCACGTGCGTTGGTGGGCGTTCGGCGGACCCGACGAAATCGACAACGGCTTGTGCCTGTGTTCGCTGCACCACAAGCTCTTCGACAAGGGCGTCCTCGGTGTCGGCGACGGCCACCGAATCCTCGTCTCGCAGCGCTTCGTCGGGCGCAGCCCCGCTGCCCGCGAGCACGTCATAGCACTCGCGGGCCGTCCACTCATCGGCCCGCAGCTGGGCGTCCGCCCCGTGGCGGCGCACCACCGCTCTTGGCACACCAGCCAGGTCTTCCACGGCGCCCCGCGCCCGTACGCAGATCCTCCACAGAGTGGATCTGGCGAGGGCTCGCGCATCCGCCCGCCGGTCAACCCCCGTACTCCCACGGGTTGAGCAAGAGTGCGCCAGTCCGGGCCAGGTGCTTGATGTTGCGGCTCACCAGGGTCCACCCGTTCGCGAGGGCAGTGGCGGCGATCAGCGCATCCGGCGGATCGATGCTGGTTCCGGCGCTCTTCAGCGTCCGATGAAGGGCGAGGTACGCGAGGGCCTCCTGTTCCCCGATGGCCGCGATCCGGTCGCTGTAGTCAGAGCGGATACCGTCGAGCGCCCCCTCGAAAGCGGCACGCCGTACCAGGTCCGGTGTCTGAGCGATGCCGGCCTCGATCTCCGCGATCGTGATGACACTCAGGTAGAGGCCGGTAGACGGAACCGAACGGGCCCAGGCCACAACAGCCGGAGCCGGCTTCGGCCGGGTGGTGATCTCAGAGACGACGTTGGTGTCGAGCAGATAGATCACTCGCCGCCCGCCGCATCGTCGTAGGAACGCTGCCCGAACTCCAGGCCCTCGAACGGGGCCGACTCAAGCCGATCAAGAAATCCGTCACTACCGAGGGTGGCCCAGCGGTGAAGCATTTCCGGAAGGGCGTCGATGTCTGTGTCGGCGAGCTCGGCGTCGAAGTGCCCGAGCTGCCGCTCGGGCAAGGACTCCCGGATCTCCCGAATAGTCCGCAGCGGATGCGGATCTTCAGGCCGACGGGGCGGCAGCGGGAGGTTCGGGGCAGTACTCATGATCGGCTCCTCCACGAAGCGGTCCGCGGGCCCATACCTGAGGACAAGCCTAGGCTGACCAGCCGTCCCACAGGGTGGATCCCGTCGAACCCAGGCCGCCTGGTCTCAGTTCTGGTCTCATTCGCCTACGTCCGGGCCCGTCCGGACGAGTCCGCACCGAGCGCTCCGCCGCAGGTCAGGACACCCACGACCACAACCGGACGGGCGTACGAACATTTGGAAAGCGTGTTGGGGGCAACCCCTCACGAGTTCGAATCTCGTATCCTCCGCAGCCGCCTGACCAGGCGAAACGAGGAGCCGAGCCGCAATTGCGGCTCGGCTCCTCGTCATGCACTGGTTGCAGTTTTGGTTGCATTTATAGGCGACATTCGGAACATATCAACCGACAGGCAGGCGCACGTCCCGCGACTCCCGGCGGGCGGTCGGCACCGACTCGCACGGCAAAGGTCCTATGGAACTTGGCGGTGGACGTCCCGGCGATTGCCGACGGTCAGGACTCACACGGACTCGCTGAAAGTCCAGGGCGTCCCCGGCATCGGCGCCGCCTTGGGCGGGGAGTTCCTTGCGGCCTTCGCCGGCGTCGCGCCCGCGTCTCGTGTCTCGTGTCTCGGCCTCGTGTCGACTCCGGCCTCGCCGGAAAGGTCCCATGTCGAGGCCAGCCAGGCCAGGTCGGCTCCGGCCTGACGGCGGGTCGCCCGCTCGCGCGTGAACAGCTCCTCGGTCTTCGTCAGCACCAGCGTGTACGGGCGTCCTTGCCTCCTGGTCACATGGCTTACGGGCAGCTCGGCCGTGTCGATCCTGCTGTGCACGTGCCGCCGCCCGTCCTTCGCCAGCGGCCACTCCAGCGTCCGCCGCGACCGGGAGCCGAGAAACTCGCCCAGGCCGCCACACAACTCACAGCCACACCCGGTCCACGCCACCGACCAGTCGTCCGCGGCGCGTGGCGCCCGGCGCGCGAGCGTGCCGAGCCGGTCCCCGCACTCCCGTGCCACCGCCGCGAGGCCGGACGTCCGGGGCTCGCCCTCCGTCTGTTCCCGCACCGCGCGGCGCAGCATCGGCAGCAGGCACTCAAGGACCGTGTCCTGGTAGGAACGCAACGCTGCCATGATCCGGCCGCGCAGCTTCGCGTCAGCCGCTTCCAGGATGCGCAGTAGCGGCAGGCTCAGCCGCTCCAATCGCGCGCGGCGGATCTCGGCCGGCCCGGTTTCGATCCACAGCCGCAGCTCACCGTCCACCTGGGTCCAGGCCCCGGTCAACAGCAGCTGGGCCGCCGCCGGGCTCCGGGCGGAGCGCAGCGCCGCGCACAGCTGAGGAAGCCGCTCGGTCCAGTCGTACCGGTGCTCCTCGAAGCGGTTCCGCGCGCCGCCGAACCAGCCCTCGGTGACCTGGCCCAGCCACGGGACGCCGTACCGCTTCGCCACCGCGGCCAGGTCGTCCGCGTGTTCCGGAGTGAGCGCGTCGATCCGGAACGGCTCAAGGAGCATCGCGGCGGTCCCGGGCGCCTGAAGGCCCTCGGCCACCCGCAGCGCGCTCCCCAGCTGCCCGGGCTGTAGACCACTGCCCTTCCAGAACGGCGCGAGGGACTCGGCCGCGGCGCGTGCGCCGTCCCGGTCACCCGTGGTGATACGGGCCTGCAGTTCCTCGAGTGCCCACCGCGATCCGGCCTCGCCGCGCGCCGCGAAGGCCCGCTCCCGTGGCCACACCACGACCGCGGCCCGCCGGTACCAGCGGTCCAGTGTGTTGCCGTAGTTGCCCATGTAGCCCTCGTACTGGGAGTCATAGGGCTTCAGGTCAGCCCTTCTGGTCCCTGTCGGGGAACGCCTTGCCGGCGTGAAAACATGATCGCGGCGCCCGCTCGCCGACTCCGGTTGCTCGTTGGGACACCAAGCCCGTAGGTCAGTCTGGTGCAGGGGCCGCTGCGGGGCCTTGCCTTGTTGCCGTAGAGCACGCCGGTCAGATTTCGTCTTCCCCGTGGCCCCTTGGGGCGGGCGCCGCCTGTACGAACGGAACGAGGGGGAAGGGGCACGCGCCCGTGGCGGAGACGGATGCCGAGGAGAGCGAGCAGGGACCGGAGCTGGTGGAGCGGGTCGCGGCGATCGATATCGCCAAGGCATCCGGGATGGTGTGCACCCGGGTGCCGCACGAGGACAAGCCCGGCCGGAGAGTACAGCGTGTGTGGCACGTGGCCGCGACCAGCGGCGCCATCCTGGATCTCGCGGACCACCTGATATGCCAGGGCGTCACCCGGGTGGTCATGGAAGCGACCTCGACGTACTGGAAGCCGTTCTTCTTTCTCCTGGAGGCGCGGGGGCTTGAATGCTGGCTGGTCAACGCGCGTGACGTGAAGAACGTGCCTGGCCGCCCGAAGACCGACAGGCTCGATGCGGTGTGGCTGGCCAAGCTCGCCGAACGCGGCATGCTCAGAGCCTCGTTCGTGCCGCCAAAGCCGGTGCGGGAGCTGCGGGACCTGACCCGTTCCCGCGCGGTCCTCACCCACGAGCGCACCCGGCACAAGCAGCGCGCGGAGAAGCTCCTGGAGGACGCGCAGATCAAGCTGTCCTCGGTGATCTCCGACATCTTCGGCGTCTCCGGCCGCGCGATGCTCGAGGCGCTGATCGCGGGCGAACGCAGCCCCAGGGCCCTGGCCGACCTGGCACACGGCACCATCAAAGCCAGCCCCCAGGCCCTTCAAGAGGCACTGGCGGGCGGGTTCGAGGAACACCACGCGTTCATGCTGCGGATGCTGCTGGACACCGTCGACTACCTCACCATGCAGATCGACAAGCTCACCGCCCGCATCACCACCCGTCTCACCGAGCTGTCCACGACCCACGACGACAGGGACGGTGACAGGGACGACGACCGGCCCGGTCAGGGCATGCTGATGCCGCTGACCGACGTCGAGCGCCTGGACGAGATCCCCGGGGTGGGACCGGCCACCGCCCAGGTCATCCTCGCCGAGATCGGCACCGACATGAGCGTGTTCCCCACCGCCGACCACCTGGCCTCCTGGGCCCGCCTATCCCCACGCACCTTCCAGTCCGGCCCGAAGAACACCTCCGGACCCGCCGGCAAAGGCAACCCCTGGCTGCGCGGAGCACTCGGCGAAGCCGCCATCTCCGCCGCCCGCACCGACACCTTCCTCGGCGCCCGCTACCGCCGCATCGTCAAACGCCGAGGCCACCTCAAAGCACTGGTCGCCGTCGCCCGCTCCATCCTGGTCACGGTCTGGCACCTCCTGAACGACCCCACCGCCCGCTACCGCGACCTCGGCCCCGACTGGCACACCAAGAACCTCGATCCCGCCCGCAAGACCCGCGACCTCGTCCGCCAGCTCACCGCCCTCGGCCACGACGTCACCCTCACCCCGGCAGGCGCCTGACACACCACCGCACCGCCCCTCAACCCCGTCGGCACAGCCCCAGGGGCCACATCGCCATGCCCGTCGAACCCCCGAGTTTTCCGGTCAGCACTCGGGGTGCTGGCGCAGCTCTCGTAGTCGCGGACGTAGAGCGAGATCTCCTCGCCGTCGGCGCCGTCCGGACCGGTCCACCAGCCGAGGGTGATCTCGTCGTCGACCAGCTCGCCCAGCTCGTAGTCCTCGTCGGCACCCGCGCCGTCGACCGCAGCTGCTTCCTCCCCCTCTTCCTCTCCCTCCTCCTCGTCGTAGACGTAGTCGTCCCAGGGGTCGTATCCGGCCGGAGTGGCGTCCCAGGTCTCCTTTACCTCGGCGAGGGCCAGTACCGTCTCGCACCCCGCCTGGGCGGCCGCGGCGCGCAGCAGCGCGGCACGCTCCGCGTCGGCGCCCTTGAGCCGGTCCCAGCCGAGACCCCGCTGCGTGTATTCGTGATCGAGCAGGTAGACGAGACGACGGGGCGGATCGGGGTACGGGCCGCCGTAGCGCGGCCTGGCCGGTGCGTCGAAGTGCTGCTTCAGGCAGTGCGCCATGTCGTCGAGCGGACCGGACTCCTGCTCCGGGGCCCCTCGCTCGGCCAGCAGGTTGAACGTGAGGGTCACCCGGTAGCCGCTCCTGACCGGTGTCACCTCGTGCGGGCAGTCGGCGTAGAAGGCCACCAGGCTCAACTCCGTCCTCGACGCACGGTAGGTCCGGCTCTGCCCGGCGTGCCCGATGACCAGCTCGCCGCCGGTGTGGGCCGAGGGCAGTGACAGCACCAGCGAGCCCACCATGGCATCGTCCTTCTCCGAGTCCTGGTGAGGGAGGAAGAACTGCCCCTTGCCGTACACGAGGAGCGCGTGCGGCTCGGCCCTCAGCCGGGTCGACGCGGGCAGCCCGAGCTCGTCCCGGAAGTACTCCAGCGCGCCGTCGAGCAGCGTCGGCCAGGCCGGGCCGCCCAGCGTGACCTGGTCCGGCCGGATCTGCCACGTGTCGCGCACACTGCTGTCGCTCAGAGTGTCCTCCCCCCGGCCGAACAGCGCCGGACGCGCCACCGCGATCAGCTTCTTCACCTGCGGCGCGCGCAGCGGCAGACGCACCGGTCCGACCCCGGCCACCTCAAGGCCGACACCGTCCGCCGGTGCTTCGAGCCAGGCACTGAACTCCGCCCCCTTGGACCCGCCGAGCAGCACGCCCAGCCGCTCCCTCGCGCTCCTGGCCATCACTGCGCCCTCCCTGTTCCCGCGGCCGTGCCGCCTCGACCCGACTCTACGGAGCGGCGGGACCGCGGGTGGCCGTCTCACCCGTACGGGAACGCCTTGCCCCGCGCGGACGGGCGGGGCCGGGAAACGCCGACTCGGGCCTGCGTGCCCACGCACGTCCCCCATCCGGGGACAACGGGAACAGCCGACCCCCGCACCTGACGCCCCGGCGCTGCGGAACAATGGCCCCGTGAACGACGACGATGCTCAACTGCTGTCCCAGGTACGGTCGCTGCGGGAGAAGGGCAGCGGACCGAAGCAGATCGCACGGGCCCTCGGGCTGAAACCGGCCCGGGCCAGCGCGCTGGTGCGCCAGGTGGCCCACGAACAGCAGAGCACGGCCGCACCGGCCGCGCGCCCGGTGGTGGGCTGCTGGGTGGGCGCCGGCTGGAGCACGGACCTGGAGCTGTCCGCGGCCCCCGACTGGGCGCACGCAGACGACGAGGGCGCCGGGGATCCCGGGGTCGCCGGTTTCGCCCAGGTCCTGATCGCCCGCCAGGAGCGCGCCAGCCGGGTCACCGTCTGCGGGTTCCTCGTCGACGTCTACTGCCTCGGCGTCAAGGACACCGTCGGCCCGCAGGTGATGGGCGGAGGATCACTGGACGCCTACGTACGCGACTACTACCGGGCGTTCGACCGACCTCCGCTGCGGATCGGCCTGGAGCAGGCGCAGAGCATCGTGCACGGTGGGGTGGCCTACGCGCGCGCCCTCGGCTTCGAGCCCGCGCCGGACTTCGCGCAGGTCTCCGTACACCTCGGTGAGCCCGGCCCGGCGGCCCCGCAGGTCGGCTTCGGCCGCCAGGGCAAGCCGTTCTACATCAACGGCCCACGCGACGACGCCCGGAAGATCGTACGGACGCTGGAGCGCACCCGCGGCGCCGGCAACTACGACTACGTCGTGGGTACGGGGCCGCTGTGACCGGCGACCACGACGGGCGTCAGGTGCGCACGACCGAGCACGAGGCACAGGCCGATCTGCGGGCTGTGCTCCAGTTGTGCGCGGTGGGCCGACTGCGCTGCAGCGAGAAGACACTCCGGCCGTCCGCGGCGACGGTCAAGACGGTCGCGGAAGCGCTCAGCAGCGGCGACTTCTACGCCGAGGAACCCATCGCCTCCTTCGCCTGGCCGCTGCTGCTCCAGGCCGGCGGACTCGCCGAACTCGCTTCCGGCAAACTCGCACTGACCGCACGCGGCAGGGCGGCGCTGACCAAACCGGCCCACGACACGCTCGCCCTGCTGTGGCGGCGCTGGCTCAGCCACGGTGTGATCGACGAGTTCTCCCGCGTCGAAGCGATCAAGGGCCAACGCGCGGCGAACGTCCTCACCGCCGTCAAGCCGCGCCGGGCCCAGGTCGGCAAGGCCCTGGCCGCCTGCGCATCCGGTGAGTGGACCGATGTCGACACACTCTTCCGCACCATGCGCGAGGCTGGTCACGATCCCGGGATCGCCCGCACCGAGCGCGCCCTGTGGAAGCTCTACCTGGAGGACCCCGAGTACGGCAGCCTCGGCTACGACGGGTTCCACGACTGGGAACTCCTCCAGGGCCGCTACACCCTCGCCGTGCTCTTCGAGTACGCCGCCGTCCTCGGCCTGATCGATGTGGACTACCGGCCGCCAGTGGGCGCCCGCGACGACTACCGCGACAACTGGGGCGCCGACTGGACCGACTGCATCAGCCGCTACGACGGCCTCCTCGCCTTCCGCCTCAACCCGCTCGGCGCCTACACCACCGGGCAGGCCGCCACCTACCTCCCCGCCCCCGCACCGGCCGACACCGTCCCGAAGAGTTCTGGCGGTCTGAAGGTGCTCCCCAACCACGACGTGGTGGCCCTTGACGGACTCACCCCCGCCGAGACCCTCCTCCTCGACGCCTTCGCCGAGCGCACCGGCGACCGCGTGTGGGCCCTGACCTCCGCCTCGCTGCTCGCCGCCGTCGGCTCAGGCCGCGACCTCGCCGAACTCCGTCACCATCTGGAGGCCGGCGCCGCTCCGCTCCCGCAGACGGTCACCACCCTGCTGGCCGACGCCGCCCGCCGCGTCGGCCAGGTCCGTGACACCGGGCCGGTGCACCTCGTCGAGTGCGCGGACCCCGCCGTCGCGGCCCTCCTCGCCACCGACCGCCGCACCCGTACCCACTGCACCCGTCTCGGCGAACGACACCTCACCGTCCCCCTCGACAAGCTCCCCGCCTTCCGTAAGTCCGCCCTCGCACAGGGCTACCCCGTCGGCTGACACACGCCTTCGACGCCAGTCCGGCCATCACGTTCGAGTACGTCGCCACCTCTGGCAACCGGACCGCACGCGCCCTCAGCCACCTCGTGCTCGACCCGCTCTGACCCAAAGCGTGGTGACCGTCAACACCGATCTTCGCGAAGTGCTGGAGAGCCGGCGTCTTGCCCTGGCTCTCGCCCGGCTGCCAGCCGCGGCCGGGAACGGCGCATTCGATCTGGAACTGTTCGAGAACAAGGGGAGAGCTACCGCCGAGAAGACACAGCACCCGTCCAGCAAGCTGTCAGCCCGCTTGAATCGGCCTGGAGCGCATTCCCGGTGAAGGTCCCGCTGTGCTCACACGGGGATAACCGTGACGCCCTGTTCCAGTCCCTTGAAGTCGTCAGCGTTCCGTGTGAAGAGCGGGAGGCCCTGCGCGGCAGCGGTTGCGGCGATCATCAGGTCCATTCGGCGGGGACGGGGATCGCGTTTCGCCTTGACGGTGAGTGCGACGAGTGTGCCGAACCTGCGGGCTGCCTCCCGGTCGAAGGGAATGGCCGCGAACTCCGCTTCGACATCCGCCAGGCGCTGCGCCCGCGTCATCATCTCCACCGGATCCGTTGTCATCGCCACGCCCTGGGCCAGTTCCGCCAGGACGATCGAGGAAACAGCGGCCTCCAGGGGCAGGAAACCGAGATCGATCATGGGCAGATCGATGATGACGCAGGTGTCCAGCATTCCGTGCGACGGCCTGCCGGTCACGCGCGCTCCCACGGATTGTCGTCCTCGCCGACGCGGTCTTCGGTACCGAAGAAATCATCGGCCTCCGCACGCATCCGGGCGGCGTCGATGCTCGGCGCATGGCGCCACTTCCGTTGAAGTTCCTCCACCGGGACGAAGCGGCGTCTGGCACCGAGCGGGCGCACCTCGGCGATCTCGGTGCCGTTGCGGGTGATGTGATAGGTCTCGCCCGCTTCGACATCGTCAAGCACGGCCTTGGAGCGCGCGGCGAGTTCCCGCTGGGTGATGGTCTTCATGAAGCCAGCGTATCGCAGCGCAATGCACTGCGCTACACAATCGTTCGCGGCATCCCGAAAGCGTGTTGGGGGCAACCCCTCACGAGTTCGAATCTCGTATCCTCCGCAGCCGCCTGAACAGGCAAAAACGAAGACCCCGGACCGCTCCAGCGGCCGGGGTCTTCGGCATGCCTTGGTCTCAGTTTCGGTCTCATTTACTTGCGACATTCGCGGCATTTCTCGCGATACGCCAAGACACCCCTGGGGAGCGGCGAGCGTCGGGCCGACGGGCGCACACTGCGAGGGCGCCAGAACTAGGAGTATGTTTTATGTAGGCGTACTTCTATATCTGGAGCACTCGTGGACAAGCCTGCCGAGATGTTCGACCGGGACTACGAGTGGTCGGCGCTGAGCCGGTTCATCACCGATCCGCAGCCCGGCGCGACTCTGGGCGTGGTCTCCGGGCGCCGCCGCCAGGGCAAGACGTTCCTGCTGGATGCCGCCTGCCGAGCCGCTGGAGGGTTCTATTTCGGTGCGACCGAGGCCGCCGATGCCGAGTCGCTACGGCGGATCAGCGCGGCGCTGACCGCCCACGTCCGTCCTGCCAGCCCGTTCCACTTCGCCAACTGGGCAGAGGCCGTCGACGCGCTGCTCGCGCTCGGCGCCGAGCGGCCCGTCCCCGTGGTGATCGACGAGTTCCCGTACCTCGCCAAGGCGAACCCCGAGCTGCCCTCGATCATCCAGGAGGCGTTGCGGCCCCTGCGTGACCAGCGCACCGGCTCCCGTACCCGGCTGCTGCTGTGCGGCTCGGCGCTGTCCTTCATGGGCAGGCTGCTCTCGGGTAGCGCCCCACTGCGCGGACGGGCGGGGCTGGAGCTGGTCGTCCGCCCTCTGGACCACCGCCTCGCCGCGGAGTTCTGGGGCATCACCGACCCCCACTTGGCCATGAAGGTGAACGCGATCGTGGGCGGTACTCCTGCCTACCGGCGCGAATTCGCACGCGGCGACACGCCAAAGGGACCGGACGACTTCGACGACTGGGTCGTCCGCACCGTCCTCAACCCCGAGACCCCCCTCTTCCGCGAGGCCCGCTACCTGCTGGCCGAAGAACCCGACCTTCGCGACACCGCCTTGTACCTGTCCGTCCTGGCCGCCGTCGCCGACGGCAACGCCACCCGCGGGGGCATGGCCGGCTACCTGGAACGCAAGGCCACCGACATCGCCCACCCCATCAACGTCCTCGAAGACGCGGGCCTGCTCCACCGGGACGCCGATGCTTTCCGCGACAACCGGCCCACCTACCGCATCGCCGAACCGCTGATCGGCTTCTACCACGCGATCATGCGACCGGTCTGGGACCAGCTCGAACGCCCCGGCAGCGCGGCACGGGTCTGGCAAGCCAGCCGTCGCCGCTTCGTCAGCAACGTCCTCGGGCCCCACTTCGAGCAGGTCTGCCGGGACTGGGCCCTGCATCACGCCGACCCCGAACTGCTCGGCGGTCTGCCGGGCCGCGTCGGACACGGCGTCGTTCACGACCCCAAGGCCCGTACCGGCCACGAGGTCGATGTGGCGGTCATCGGAATCGCAGATGGCACCAAGCCACCACTGCTGGCCATCGGAGAGGCCAAGTGGAACGACACCATGGGCGCTGCCCACATCGAACGTCTCCGGCACATCCGCGACCTCATCACTCTGGCAGGCCGATACGACACCACGAATACACAGCTCTTGTGCTTCAGCGGAGCCGGATTCAACGACAAGGCGTACGCTGCGGCGGCGGCCGAGCCGGACATCCGGCTGATCGACCTGGCGACCCTCTACAACCAAGCCTGATGTACGCCCATGTGTCCGTAACCGTCGGGGCACTATGGTGAGCGCCACCCTGCCGTGGCGTAGCGCCACACCGCGTGCAGCCCCTTCGGCAGGGAGGTGAAGCGTTGTCTGTTGTGCGCTCTACAAAGGTTCCCGAATGACGCAGAGCACAACCGCCCCAGTCGGACGCTTCCACCAGGGACGCTTATCCGACGGACGGCCCCAAGCCCTGGATGCCTGGCGTGTCACCACCGACGACGCCGATGTGGCCGCCCGGGTTGCCGGACTACTGGGTGGCGAGCCTCAACCGAACGGGGGAGGAAGCGGCGGCCTTGCCTACGAAGTTCTGACGAGCCGCGAGAGCGTACGCGTTCTCCTGGACGGACCCGACGCGGTGGCGGCTCATATGGTCCTCTGGGGCAGTAAAGGCATCGTCCACGAGTGCGACGGCATGGAGTTCCTGTCACCGGAAGAGAAGCAGGGCCAGCCCTGCGGTTGCCCTCCGCTCCTTGCGGACAGGAAGCTGGCGGCCAGGAACGGTCGCGGCCCGACGCCCTCCGTCGACATCGCCTTCCAGCGCCTGGCCGACAAGCTTGCGGCGCGGTTTGGCCGCGGTCAGGACGTTCGCCGAGCGCTGACCCTCGATCTCCTCGACGCGGGAGAACTCGTCCAGGAGGCTGTTGTTCAACCAGCGTTGCCACAGTTGGGTGATGGTCAGGTGCGGTGGCCGGGTCAGCGCGGGCTGGTTCCGGTTGCTGTTCGACCGGTATCACTGCTTGCGCTTCCCGTTTCGTGCCGCTCGCGTGCTGCCCCTACAGGTGGGCAACATAGTCGTAGTTACCTGGGCCGCAGGTGCGTTCGAGGGTCTGGAGCACGTTGCGCGGGTTGTCGTAGGGGCCGGAGAAGTAGAACGGCTTGCCGTCCCGGCCGAAGCCGATGGCGGGCCGGTCGCAGGGCGGGGAGCCCAGGTGCACCGCGGCATCGGTGAAGCCGCTCGCGGGTTCGAAGCCGAGAGAGCGGGCGTAGACGACCGCGTCGTGCACGATCGTCTGTGCCTGCTCCACGCCGATGGGCAGCGGCCGATGGTCGAAGGCCGAGTAGTACGTCGGCACGTAAGTGGTCAGGGATCCGGACCCCATCACCTCGGGGTCGGTGACGTTCTTGACCCCCAGGCAGTACACGTCCACCAGGAACCCGGTGACGGTGACCCTGCTGGCACGTTCCTGGCGGGCCAGGAGAATCTGCGCGAAGCCTCCTCTGTCCGGTTCCGGTTCCTGGCCGAGAGGATCGACCTCCGCCCAAGCCGTGGCCCCGGCCATGTCCAGTCCCGCGCTCCAGCCCGCATTGACCCAGCAGCCCACCACCGGCCGCTCATCCGGCGTGATGTTCGCCTGTGCCGCGGCTGCGGCCTGTCTCACCAGCGCCGCGGCCTGGGCCGGGCGCAGCCCCAGCGCCCTCGCGATCTGCTTCGGAGCCCTGCCGCGCTCCCTCAACTCTGTTACCCGCGCGAGCAGTTCCTCGTCACATGTTGCCACCGTCACAGTCTGCCACTCCGAGGGTGCCCGCTGTACATCAGACGGTGCGTCGGCGGTGCCGCCATCCTGGGTTCGGTCATCACGGGACACGAACCGGAACGGGTAGGAATCCGACCGGGGTGCAGCACACGCCGAACGACGCGGGCATCCCGCCGGTCACCTCGTGGTCTCGGTTCTGGTCTCATTCACCACGTTCAGCTATGTCCGGACGCCACTGGACAGCCCGCTCCACGGCTGGTCAGGACACCCACGACCACCTCCGAACCCTCAAGCGAACATTTGGGAAACGTGTTCACCGTCTCCCGTATCCACGGTGTCATGCCCGCATAGCCTGGGCGGCGGCCGCGAGTCGCGTCCGCACGACGATCACCGGTCATGAACTGGCTTGAGCGGACCGCGAAGCTGAGGCAGTGGAGCAGAAGCGGGACCCGCGTCCCGCCGCCAACGCCTGATCACACAAGGCACCGGATCCTCCACGAGTGAGGCTCCAAAGGGGGTGCCACCCGACCCCGCCCACCCCCGCACTCCCATGGGTTGATCACCCTCGCCGACCCGGCGCACGAGGGCCGGGGGCCCGGGGCTGGACCGGACAGGCGGGGGCCCGGGGCTGGACCGGACAGGCCGGGGGCCCGGGTCACCCGCCCACGTACTCCGCGAGGTGCTCGCCGGTCAGCGTGGACCGGGCGGCGACCAGGTCGGCGGGGATGCCCTCGAAGACGATCCGGCCGCCGTCGTGGCCGGCGCCGGGGCCCAGGTCGATGATCCAGTCGGCGTGGGCCATGACCGCCTGGTGGTGCTCGATGACGATCACCGATTTGCCAGAGTCGACCAGCCGGTCCAGCAGGCCGAGCAGTTGCTCGACATCGGCGAGGTGCAGACCGGTGGTCGGTTCGTCGAGGACGTAGACACCGCTCTTGTCGGCCATGTGCGTGGCCAGCTTGAGCCGCTGCCGTTCGCCACCGGACAGCGTGGTCAGCGGCTGCCCCAGGCTCAGATAGCCGAGTCCGACGTCCACCAGCCGTTCGAGGATCTTGTGTGCGGCGGGGGTGCGCGCCTCACCGGCGCCGAAGAACTGCTCGGCGTCCGTCACCGACATCGCGAGCACCTCGCTGATGTCACGGCCGCCGAGGTGGTACTCGAGCACCGAGGGCTGGAACCGCTTCCCTTCACAGTCCTCGCAGGTGGTGGCGACCCCGGCCATCATCGCCAGATCGGTGTAGATCACGCCGGCACCGTTGCAGGTCGGGCAGGCGCCCTCCGAATTGGCGCTGAACAGCGCCGGCTTCACCCCGTTGACCTTGGCGAACGCCTTGCGGATGGGCTCCAGCAGACCGGTGTACGTCGCCGGGTTGCTGCGCCGCGACCCCCTGATCGGTGTCTGGTCGACCGCCACCACGCTCTCGTCCTCGACCTGTCGGGGCATCGAGCCGTGCACCAGCGAGCTCTTGCCCGAGCCGGCCACGCCCGTGAGCACGGTCAGCACTCCGAGCGGAATGTCGACATCGACGCTCTGGAGGTTGTTCGCCGTCGCGCCGCGGATCTCCAGCGCCCCGGTGGGCTTGCGCACCGACTCCTTGAGGGCGGCCCGGTCGTCGAGGTGGCGCCCGGTGATGCTGTCGCCGGCCCGCAGCCCCGCCACGCTGCCCTCGAAGCAGACAGTGCCACCGGCCGTACCGGCGCCGGGGCCGAGGTCCACCACATGGTCGGCGATCGCGATCACCTCGGGCTTGTGCTCCACGACGAGCACCGTGTTGCCCTTGTCCCGCAGCCGCAGCAGCAGGTTGTTCATCCGCTGGATGTCATGCGGGTGCAGACCCGTGGTGGGCTCGTCGAAGACGTATGTGACGTCCGTCAGCGAGGAGCCGAGGTGGCGGATCATCTTGACGCGCTGCGCCTCACCGCCGGACAGCGTGCCCGAGGAGCGGTCGAGGGACAGATAGCCGAGGCCGATCTCCACGAACGAGTCGAGTGTCCCGCGCAGGGCGGTGAGCAGCGGGGCGACCGAGGGCTCCGCGAGGCCGCGCACCCACTCGGCCAGATCCCTGATCTCCATCGCGCAGGCGTCCGCGATGGAGATCCCGGCGACCTTGGACGAGCGGGCTCCTTCGGTGAGCCTGGTGCCTTCGCACTCGGGGCAGGTGGTGAAAGTGACGGCCCGCTCCACGAACGCCCGGATGTGCGGCTGCATCGCCTCCTTGTCCTTGGACAGGAACGACTTCTGGATCTTCGGGATCAGCCCCTCATAGGTGAGGTTGACCCCGTTGACCTTGACCTTGGTCGGCTCGCGGTAGAGGAAGTCGTGCATTTCCTTCTTGGTGAACCTGCGGATCGGCTTGTTCGGGTCGAGGAAGCCCGACTCGGTGTAGATCCCGACCGTCCACACGTTGTCCGACTTCCAGCCGGGGATGGTGAACGCGCCTTCGGCGATCGACTTGGAATCGTCGTAGAGCTGTGTGAGGTCGATGTCGGAGACCTTCCCCCGGCCCTCGCAGCGGGTGCACATACCGCCGGTGCGGTTGAACGTCGCCTTCTCTGCCTTGGTCTTCGCGCCGCGCTCCACGGTGATCGCCCCACTGGCCCGGACCGAGGCGACGTTGAAGGAGTAGGCACTCGGCGGGCCGATGTGCGGATCGCCGAGCCGGCTGAAGAGGATCCGCAGCATCGCGTTGACGTCGGTGACGGTGCCGACGGTGGACCGCGGGTCCGCGCCCAGCCGCTGCTGGTCGACGGTGATCGCGGTGGTCAGCCCGTCGAGTACGTCGACCTCGGGCCGCGCCAGCGTCGGCATGAAGCCCTGCACGAAAGCGCTGTACGTCTCGTTGATCAGCCGTTGCGACTCCGCGGCGATCGTGTCGAACACCAGCGAGCTCTTGCCCGAGCCGGAGACCCCGGTGAACACCGTCAGACGGCGCTTCGGGATCTCGATGCTGACGTCCTTCAGGTTGTTCTCGCGTGCGCCGTGCACGCGGATCATGTCGTGGCTGTCGGCAGCGTGCGGGGCGTCCGCCGCGGAGGCATCGGCTTGGGCCTTGCTCATCGTGTCTGTCACTCCATCTGTGCGGCGGTGCGGTTCGGCCTGTCCGGCGGTACGGCTCAGCTGTCCGGCGTCGCGGTCAGCGCAGTTCCTGGATGCGGACCATGTTGCCCGCGGGGTCGCGTACGGCACAGTCCCGGATGCCGTACGGCTGCTCGGTCGGCTCCTGCACGATCTCGGCATCGCCGGCCGCCAGCCGGGCGAAGGTGCCTTCGAGGTCGGCGGTGGCAAGGAGGATGCCCGCGTAGGTTCCCTTGGCCATCATCTCGGTGATGGTGCGGCGCTCGTCGTCGGTGACCCCGGGGTCGGCGGCCGGCGGCGTGAGGACGATGGATGTGCCGGGCTGGCCGGCGGGGCCGACAGTGATCCAGCGCATCCCGCCGAAACCGACGTCCTTGCGGACCTCGAAGCCGAGCAGGTCGCGGTAGAAGCCCAGCGCCGCGTCCGCGTCGTCATGGGGGAGGAAGCTCGCGTGAATGGTGATGTCCATGGACCTCACGCTAGGCGCGGGGTCGGGGCGGGCGCTTCTCGATTCCTGACCGGTCTCTGATCGGCCGGGTGACCTGCTTCGCCACACAGGGTGGGATACCCGCCGTCCCGTCCGCGCCCTCCGCCCTGCCCGCCTCCACCGTCCCTCCCGAGCCCGCCGAGCCCGCCGAGCTGAGTGCGGCCTCACGCCGGTAGACGCTGGGCGGTACGCCGACGAGTTCCGTGAACCGGGTGCTGAAGGTGCCCAGGGACGAGCAGCCGACCGCGAAGCACACCTCGGTGACGCTGAGGTCACCGCGGCGCAGCAGCGACATCGCACGCTCGATACGGCGCGTCATGAGGTAGCTGTACGGTGACTCGCCGTACGCGAGTCTGAACTGGCGGCTCAGGTGTCCCGCCGACATGTTCACACCACGCGCCAGCGCTTCGACATCCAGCGGCTGCACGTACTCCCGGTCCATCCGGTCACGTACGCGGCGCAACAGCACGAGTTCCCTCCGGCGCTGCTCCGCGGGGGTGGGTCTACTGGTCATCTGTGCGATCGTGCCATGCCGTACGAGAGTGCGCGGGTGAACGGTTCCGAAACGGGTCGGGGACGGGCTCGGGAACGTACTCACGACGGATCGGCCTGCGGCTGCTCCGGCTGGCCCGGCACCACGAAGTCGGGGAGCCGGGGAAGCTCGGGCGACTGCGGCAGCGGCACCGGCAGTCGGTCCGCGGACTTCGGTTCCGGCTGCTGCTGGAGCTTCTGCGGCTGATCCTGGGGCTGATCCTGCTGTTGCCCGGGGGATTGCGGTTCCGGGGACTGCGGTTCCGGGGACCGCGGCTCGGGAGACTGCGGCTCGGGAGACTGCGGCTCGGGAGACTGCGGCTCAGGGGACTGCGGCTCCGGAGACTGCGGCTCGGGGTTCTGCTTCGGCTGCTCCTTGTCCGGCTTCTGCTCGGGCGTCCCCGGGGTCTCAGGAGTCTTACCTGGCTGGTCCGTGTGCTCGGTGTTCTGCTCTTCCGGGGACTTCGGTGCCTCCGGCTGCTTCTCCTCGTGGGGGGACTCCTCGTCCCGCAGAACGGGCGGCGACTCTCCCGTCGGCTGGCCCTTCGGCGCCGGTATCTCGCGGTCCTTGCCGGCCGACTGGTCTCCGCTTGGCCTCGCGATCCATCCCTTGTGCTCATGGTCGAAGAGCGTGACCGTCTTCATGGGTTTCTCGGCGGGCGTGACCACGACGAGGGTGGCCGGACGGAACGAGGCCCACTTCTGCCCGGTGTACGACTTCGCGCCCTTGACCGTGACCGGCGGTGTGAGCGGATTGCCACTGGCGCAGCGGACACGGGGGACACCGCGGTCGTCGATCAGGACGGCCGTACCCGCCTGGAGGGTGGCCTGGTAGCCGGTGGCTGCCTTGTCCGTGTAGCCGTGGTTGGTGACCCGCGTGTCCCAGCCCAGCCTGACCGGGGTCAGCGACCTCAGATACGCAGGGACGTCAGGGCGGTGGACACCCAGCACCCCGGCGAACGCCTTCTCCTTGTCCGGGTCCTGAGAGAGGTACGTGATCTGCTTCTCGACGTCGCAGCTCGCGGCGTTCTTCGTGCCTCCGTACAACCCCGGGTGCGCGCCGTCGACGACGCGGGTGGTGTCCCCCGCGACCGGGGGCGCGGCGTCCGCCGCCTTCGCCGCCTCTTCGGGGTGCGACACCGTGGACGGGGTGAACGGGTCCTTGCCGGATGCCGAGGTGGTCTCCAGGAAGATCTCGCCTTGGGCCTTGCCGCCACTACCGCCGCCACCGCCTTGCAGGGCGAAGGCGAGGATCACCGCGGTCACGAGGGCCACGACGGCGCCCAGGCTCGCCAGGGCGTTGCGCCCCCGGAACCGCAGCCACCGGGGCCGCGCCGCTGATACGCCCGATGAGCGCGAGGAACGCCTGGAAGCAGAGTCGGTCGGCGGCGCGACCGACGCCGCGCGGGGCGGGGAAGAAGCGTCGGGCAGGGAAGAAGCGTCGGGTGGGGCGGCGGGTGGGTTGGACGGCGCGGCGGGCGTACGGGGTGCGGCGGACGTCCCCGACCCGCCCTCGCGGTTCGGCTCCGAAACCGGCTTGCCCGGTTCGCTCGACGGCCGAACCGGCTTGCCCGGCTCGCTCGACGATCGCCCGGACAGCGGCCCTGACGGCGGTCCTGTGGGGCGCTCGGATGGGGGTGGCTGGGAACTCACGGCTCTCTCCCGTTCTTCTCCCCCTTTCCGGTGATCCCGGGCTTCCCGGTGATCCCGGATGACCCTTCCTTTCCATTAAGCGCCTGCTCCACCGACGAGTCACGCCCCTGCAGCTCGGGACTTGACAGGCCGCGGATGACAGCCGGCCCATGCCCGCTCCGCCTTCGGCGACCTCAACCCGGCAATCGACGGGCGGCACTCGACAGGAGGTACGTGACCGCCGTCGGCCTGGGGCAGCCGGGCACCCGCCCGGCTGCCCCAGGCTCACACGGAGATCACGGACTTGCCCTTGGCGTTGCCCCGCTCCAGCCGCCGGATCACCTCGGGGACCTCGCTCAGCGAGTGCGTCCGGTCGATGACCGGACGTACCTTGCCCGTCTCGATGAGATCGCGCAGGACCTCCAGATCCGCCGTCCGCTCCACCGACATCAGCCCGCGCAGCCGCTGCCCGGTGAACGGCGAGAGCAGTGCCGCCCGCAACACCCGGTCCGTACCGCCGAGCCAGCGACCGCCGCCCTCGCTCCCGACGATGACCAGGGTCCCCCGGGGAGCGAGCACGCGGCGCAGCAGAGCCAGGGACCGGTGGCCCGCCGTGTCCACGATCACGTCATAGCGCCCGGTCGAGGGCAGGTCCTCGCGGGTGTAGTCGATGACCTCGTCCGCGCCGATCGACCGGACCAGCTCGGTCTTCGCGGTGCTGCACACCCCGGTGACGGCCGCTCCGTACGCCTTCGCGAGCTGCACCGCGTACGTGCCCACGCCCCCTGCCGCGCCGATCACCAGCACCCGCTGCCCCGGTCGCACCCGTCCCGCGTCGCGCACGGCCTGGAGCGCGGTGACCCCGGAGATCGGGACGGCTGCCGACTCCTCGAAGCCGAGGTTCTCGGGTTTGGCCAGGAACCGGTCCTCGGGTGCCCGGACGTACTCGGCGAAGGCTCCTTCGCAGAAGCCGAACACCTCGTCGCCCGGACGGAAACGGGTCACCGCACCACCGACCGCCTCGACCACGCCCGCGACCTCGCGGCCCCTGACCCGTTCCTTCGGAGCGCGCAGCCCGTAGCCCATCAGGCGCACCAGATAGGGCCTCCCCCGCATCAGATGCCAGACACCCGCGTCGACGGCGGCGGCGCGTACCCGTATGAGCACGTCCTTCCCACCGATCGCGGGATCGGCAGGTTTGTCGACATCCCTGAGCTCCAGCACGTCGGCGGAGCCGTACATGTCCTGCACGATGGCTTTCACGGTGCCTCTCCCAGGCTGTCGGGGTACTGGAACACGTCGTCGAGCGGCACCCCGAAGACCCGGGCGATCTGGAAGGCCAGTTCGAGCGACGGCGAGTAGCGGCCCTTCTCGATGGCGAGGACGGTCTGGCGGGTCACGCCGATCCGTTCGGCGAGCTCCATCTGCGTCATCTCGCCGTGCGCGAAGCGCAGGGCACGGATCGAGTTGGTGACACGAGTCGGTTTCACCACGGCTGGAAGCCCCGTCGGTAGGCGGCGATCTTCGCCACCGAACCGAGGACGGCCGACAGCACGAAGGCCAGGTAGATCGTGTTGGCGATCCAGAAGTAGTCCACCTCGGCCATCGCCATGACCAGCGCCGCGATGGCCCCGATCACCAGCAACGACTGCCCCGTGTACTCCCCGAACCGGTGGATCTCCCGGTCTCGCTGGTCCTTCCCACGTCCGTCCCGGGGCGAGGTGAGTGCCGCCGCGACGCTGAGCGCGATGGAGGCGGCGATGGAGCCGCCGACGGTCCACAGCAGCGCCGGTACGTACGCCACGTCAGCGAGCGGCGTGCGCTCCGCCTGCCCCAGCACCACGGCGAGATAGACGCCGTACGCGACGATCGCGACCGCCCCCAGGATCCAGGCGCGTTTCTCCTCGATGGCCATGGCGATGCCCTCCCACCGTCGCGGTGTCAAAAAAACTTAACACTCAGAAGGTAAGCGGAAGGGAATGTCGAGTCAAGAATTATTTACACCGCCAATGGACACGACCCCCCGCCGGCAGTTCGCGACAGCAACACCACCCGAGCCCCGGAGCGCCCCCGCGGACGCTGTCACAGCGCCTCGGGTTCCCGCCCACGCCACCCCACTTCCGGCCCGGCGCGTGACATCACTCACGCACCCGCTCCCCACTAGGACGGTCGGTAGTAGATGACGTCAGGTGGACATAAGGATATTTGTCCGTCTTGACCCACCCCATCTCCGTGTCATCTTCGATGGCATTCGGTGGGCTCGGACCTTTCGCCCGTTTCGCGGGCGCATAGGCATTACTGACGGAGCAACAGGTCCGTCCGGAAGTCTCTCCGCGCGGTCCAGCACGCCCGTACGCCCCTGGCAAGAGCCGTCCAGTCCTACGATCCGGGGTAGTACCGACACTCGTTGCCCTGCGCTAGCGGCGCTTCTAACAATGGCGACCGCAAAGTCGCCCCCGCAGCTCAGGCACAGGTTCCGTGCCCGGGCTGGCCGCTCACGGGAACGCTCCGCGCACAAGAGTGAGGTCACACATGAGCAATCACCGCAGGAAGACGTACTACCGGAAGATAACGATCGCGGCTGTCGCAGTCGCGGCAGTGGGTGTGCCCTCAGCCGCCATGGCATGCATGGACGAGCAGGACGACCGGCCGACGAGCCGGGGAAGCCAGTGGCAGGGCGACGGCGACGACTGGAAGACCGCCGCTTCGGACCAGCGGTGGAACTGGGACGGCTCCCACGAGAAGTGGTGGCACAAGAAGAAGGACGCGGAGGGCCAGGAGAGCCAGGCGCCGACCGCCTCCTCCTCCGACCCGTCCGAGGCCTCCGAAGCCCCCGAGGCAGCCCCCACCCCGAAGCCCACCGCTTCGAAGCCCACTGCGAAGCCCGCCGCGAAGCCCAGCGCCACGAAGACGGCTTCCCCCAAGCCGGCCGGTACCACCGCCCCCGAGCCCGCCGCCCCGGCCTCCGGCGACGTCGCCAGCATCGTGGCCCTCGTCAACGCCGAGCGCAGCAAGGCCGGATGCTCCCCGGTGAAGCTGAACGCCAAGCTGAGCAAGGCCGCCCAGGCCCACAGCGAGGACATGGCCTCCCACAAGAACATGTCCCACACCGGCTCCGACGGCTCGAACCCCGGCACCCGGATCACCCGCGCCGGGTACGACTGGAGCACCTACGGCGAGAACGTCGCCTACGGGTACAGCTCCCCCGAGAGCGTCATGCAGGGCTGGATGGACAGCCCCGGCCACAAGGCCAACATCCTCAACTGCGAGTTCAAGGAGATCGGCGTCGGCCTCGCCCAGCCGAACGACTACTGGACGCAGAACTTCGGCACGGCCCGCTGACCATGTGACCTCAGCGTGCTAGGCCCCGGCACCTCTGACCGCCGGGGCCTTCGCCGTTCGAGAAGGATCAGCCGCCCGGCGGCCGGTCCTCCGACGAGTTCCCGAACGCCCGGAGGATCCGCTCCGCCGCCAGCGTCGCCGTCAGTTCCCCGTCGCGCAGCCGGCGCTCCAGTACGGGTGCGAGCGAACGCACCTCCGGGTGGGAGCGGAGCCGGCCCAGCAGCTCGTCCCGCACCATGCTCCAGGCCCACTCCACCTGCTGGTCGGCGCGCTTGGCGGCGAGCCTGCCGCCCGCGTCGAGCAGGGTCCGGTGCTGCTCCAGACGGTCCCAGACCGTGTCCAGGCCGGTCGACTCGCGGGCGCTGCAGCTCAGCACCGGAGGGGTCCAGGCGGCATCCGAGGGATGCATGAGGCGCAGCGCGCCCGCCAGTTCGCGGGCGGCGGCCCTGGCGTCGCGTTCATGGGGGCCGTCGGCCTTGTTGACCGCGATGACGTCGGCCAGTTCCAGAACGCCCTTCTTGATGCCCTGGAGCTGGTCGCCGGTACGCGCCAGGCTGAGCAGCAGGAACGAGTCGACCATGCCGGCGACCGTGGTCTCGGACTGGCCCACGCCCACGGTTTCCACCAGCACCACGTCGTAGCCCGCCGCCTCCATCACGACCATGGACTCCCTGGTCGCCTTGGCGACGCCGCCGAGCGTTCCCGCGCTCGGCGAGGGACGGACGAAGGCCGCCGGGTCCACCGCGAGGCGTTCCATACGGGTCTTGTCGCCGAGGATCGAGCCGCCGGTGCGGGTGGACGAGGGGTCCACGGCCAGCACCGCGACACGGTGGCCGAGACCGGTGAGCATGGTGCCGAATGCATCGATGAAGGTGGACTTGCCGACGCCGGGCACTCCGCTGATGCCGATCCGCCGTGCCGCACCGGCGTGCGGCAGCAGTTCGGTCAGCAGCCGCTGGGCGAGTGCACGGTGGTCGGCGCGGGTGGACTCGACGAGAGTGATGGCGCGGGCGATCCACGCCCGCTTCCCGTCGAGCACACCCTTCACATAGCTGTCGATGTCGATGGGCATACGCCGGCTGCCGCTACAGCTCGGGGTGGCCGAGCGCCGCGCCGAGCCGCCGCACCAGGTCGTGGGCAGCGTCCGGGATGACCGTGCCGGGCGGGAACACCGCCGTCGCGCCCATCTCCAGCAGCGCGGGCACGTCCTGCGGCGGGATCACCCCGCCCACGACGATCATGACGTCCTCGCGGCCCTCCTCCGCGAGCTGCTCGCGCAGCGCGGGGACGAGGGTCAGATGGCCTGCCGCCAGCGAGGAGACGCCCACCACGTGGACATCCGCCTCGACCGCCTGCCGGGCCACCTCCGCGGGCGTCTGGAACAGCGGACCGACGTCCACGTCGAAGCCCAGGTCGGCGAAGGCGGTCGCGATCACCTTCTGTCCGCGGTCGTGCCCGTCCTGCCCCATCTTGGCGACGAGGATGCGCGGGCGGCGGCCCTCCGCCTCCTCGAAGCGGTCGACCAGGGCGCGTGTGCGGTCCACCGAAGGGGACTCCCCTGCTTCATTGCGGTACACGCCGGAGATCGTACGGATCTGGCCGGCGTGCCGCCCGTACACCTTCTCCAGGGCGTCCGAGATCTCACCGACGGTCGCCTTCGCTCGGGCCGCGTTCACGGCCAGCTCCAGCAGATTGCCCTCCATACCCGGTCCTGAGCCCCGTCCCGCGGCCTCCGTCAGCGCGCGCAGGGCGTCCTGGCAGACGGCCTCGTCGCGCTCCTCGCGCAGCCGCCGCAGCTTGGCGATCTGCTGGGCGCGCACCGAGGAGTTGTCGACCTTGAGGACCTCGATCGCCTCGTCGTTCTCGACCCGGTACTTGTTGACACCGATCACCGGCTGACGGCCGGAGTCGATCCGCGCCTGGGTACGGGCCGCGGCCTCCTCCACACGCAGCTTCGGGATGCCCGCGTCGATGGCCTGGGCCATACCGCCGGCCGCCTCGACCTCCTGGATGTGCTGCCAGGCCTTGCGCGCCAGGTCGTACGTCAGCTTCTCGACATACGCACTGCCGCCCCAGGGGTCGATCACCCGGCAGGTGCCCGACTCCTGCTGGAGCACCAACTGGGTGTTGCGGGCGATACGGGCGGAGAAGTCGGTCGGCAGCGCGAGCGCCTCGTCCAGGGCGTTGGTGTGCAGCGACTGGGTGTGGCCCTGTGTGGCGGCCATGGCTTCCACACAGGTGCGCGTGACGTTGTTGAACACGTCCTGCGCGGTGAGCGACCAGCCGGAGGTCTGCGAATGGGTGCGCAGCGAGAGAGACTTGGCGTTCTTCGGGTCGAACTGCTTGACCAACCTGGCCCACAGCAGCCGGGCCGCGCGCATCTTCGCGATCTCCATGAAGAAGTTCATGCCGATCGCCCAGAAGAACGAGAGCCGCGGCGCGAACGCGTCCACGTCCAGACCAGCGTCCCGCCCTGCCCGCAGGTACTCCACACCGTCGGCGAGCGTGTACGCCAGCTCCAGATCAGCCGTCGCACCCGCCTCCTGGATGTGGTAGCCGGAGATGGAGATGGAGTTGTAGCGCGGCATCTTCTGCGAGGTGTACGCGAAGATGTCGGAGATGATCCGCATCGAGGGCCGGGGCGGATAGATGTACGTGTTGCGGACCATGAACTCCTTGAGGATGTCGTTCTGGATGGTCCCGGCCAGCTTCTCGGGAGGTACGCCCTGCTCCTCGGCGGCCACGATGTAGAGCGCGAGCACCGGCAGCACGGCACCGTTCATCGTCATCGACACGGTCATCTTGTCCAGCGGGATGCCGTCGAAGAGCTGCCGCATGTCGTAGATGGAGTCGATGGCGACACCGGCCATGCCGACGTCACCGGTCACCCGCGGGTGGTCGCTGTCGTAGCCGCGGTGAGTCGGCAGGTCGAAGGCGACCGACAGGCCCTTCTGTCCGGCGGCGAGGTTGCGGCGGTAGAACGCGTTGGACTCCTCGGCCGTGGAGAAGCCCGCGTACTGCCGGATCGTCCACGGCTGGTTGACGTACATCGTCGGGTAGGGGCCGCGCAGATACGGTGCCACGCCCGGGTACGTGCCGAGGAAGTCCAGGCCCTCCAGGTCTCGGCCGGTGTAGAGCGGCTTGACGCCGATGCCCTCCGGGGTCTCCCACAGCAGGTCGTCGGCGCTGCTGCCGGTCGACTCCTTCACGGCCGCGCGCCACTGCTCCTCGGTGGCGGCCGGGGACGGCGTCCCGGAGCCTGGACCGATCTCGGTGAAGTCAGGGATCTGCATTACGCCGCGACTCCCATGCGGTCGAGTACGGAGGACAGGACGCTCACGGCGTCGCAGCCCGCGAAGATGTAGTCGTCGACGTCGGTGTGGTCGCCGGGCCTGCCCGCGAGGAACACCCGCTCGGCGCCGGCCGACTTGAGGGCCTTGGCGACGTCCGCAGCCTGCTCCTCGTACAGCGCGTCGCTGGAGCAGAGGCAGGCGATGGCCGCACCGCTGCGGGCGAAGGCCTCCGCGACCGTTTCCGCGTCGACCGTCACGGGGTCGTGGACCGGCTCGACGCCGCCCGCCTGGAAGAGGTTCGATGCGAACGTGGCCCGCGCGGTGTGTGCCGCGGCCGTGCCGAGCGCGGCGATGAAGACCTTCGGCCGGGCGCCCGTGGCGGACAGCTGCGCGTCGGAACGGGCCCGCAGTGCCTCGTAGTCCTCGTCGCGGCGCACCTTCGGCAGGCCGCCGGACAGCGCGGATCCCGTCATGGGCACCGGCGCGGGCTCGCGCTTCACGGGCTTCTCCGCCAGATGCGGGAACTCGCTGACACCGGTGATGGGTTCGCGGCGGCGCGCCAGCTTCTTCTTGCGCTCCCGCCAGGTGGCCGCAAGCCGCTCGCCGACGAAGCCCGAGCGCAGCGCGGCGGCCATGCCCCCGGCACGCTCCAGCTCCTGGAAGAACGCCCAGGCGGCTTGGGCGAGTTCGCCGGTGAGCCGCTCCACGTACCAGGAGCCGCCGGCGGGGTCGGTGACCCGGCCCAGATGCGACTCCTCCAGCAGGATCGAGGAGGTGTTGCGGGCGATGCGGCGGGCGAACGCGTCGGGCAGGCCGAGCTCGTGGTCGAACGGCAGCACCGTCAAGGCGTCGGCCCCGCCGACACCGGCGCCGAGCGCGGCGATCGTGGTGCGCAGCATGTTCACATACGGGTCGCGCCGGGTCATCATCACCGGCGACGTGACGGCGTGCTGGCGCTGCGCGCCCGCGTCGCCCGCGGTGCCTACCCCGCACACCTCAGCCACTCGCGCCCAGAGCAGGCGGGCGGCCCGCAGCTTGGCCACGGTCAGAAACTGGTCGGCGGTGGCCGCGTAACGGAACTCCAGCTGCCGGCAGGCGGCGTCCGCGGCGAGCCCCGCCTCGGTGAGCAGCCGCAGATACGCCACCCCGGTCGCGAGAGAGATCCCGAGTTCCTGAGCGGCCGAGGCTCCGGCCTCGTGGTACGGCAGGACGTCCACGGTCAGCGCACGCAGCCCCGGATAGTCCTGGTCGCAGCGCTTCGCCAGTTCCACGGCGGCTGCGGTCTCGGCGCCGCCTGGCTGTCCGGTGCGGGCCTCGTACCCGAGCGGGTCGGCCCCGAGAGTGCCCCGCGCCGCCTCGCGAGCGACGCCCTTCTCCTCGTACAGCCGCAGCAACTCGCTTGCGGCCGCGCCGGTTTCGGCTCCCGCGTCGAGCGCGACCGGGGCCAGGTCGAGGTAGACCCCGTCCAGGGCCTGTGCCAGGCCGCTGACGGGCAGCCCGGAACCGCCCACGGTCAGCCAGAGCGAGGTGACGCCGTTCTCCAGGTCGGCGAGGATCGCCTCGTTGGCCCGGGCAGGGTCGGCGAGCCCGTGGCACTGGCGTACGTCCCAGCCGCCGGCCGGCCTGCTGCCGCGCACATACGGGGCGAAGCCCGGGTAGCCGCCGACCGTGTCCGCTGCGTGCGCTGCGGCCGGGGCATCCGACGAATCCGATGTGCCCGCCGAGTCGGCCGTATAGAGGGGACGGGCGACGAGCCCGTCCTCCAGCGCCGTCGAGAGTGCGTCCTCAGCCGCTGTGCCTGATACGTCCTTGCCCGATTTGCGCAGCACGCCCTCCACGAGGTGCTGCCACTGCTCATGGGTGGCGTCCGGGAATTCGGCGGCGAGCGAAAGCCCGTCATCGGGAACAAGGGTCATGCTCGGATGCTAGGTCAGGCCTGCGGATGAGCAGCAGAGGCGGCGTATGTGACCTTCCCCTCTGTGACCTCCTTCTCTCCCAGCGCAGCCGCCCGCATCGGCCGGAAATGGTGTTGCCGCGGCGTTTTCATCCCCGTAAGTTCGCTTTCGTGACTGCCGGGTCGGCCTTGGGCCACAAGCGAGTGGGGTACCCGGCCCTGGCGTGAGGCCGGGGCGGGCGAGAGGCCCGCCGCGCTCTTTCTTCATACCTCCCCTTTCCACCATGTTCTCCGTGCGAAGCGAGAAGAAAGAGACAAGTCCCGCGCATGCCAAATGACTTCAACCAGCAGGTCATCGACGAGTTCCGGGCGAACGGCGGAGTGGTCGGCGGCCCCTTCGAAGGCGGTCGGCTGCTCCTGCTCACCACCACCGGAGCCCGCACGGGCGTCCGGCACACCACCCCGCTCGGCTATCTGCCCGACGGCGACGGACGCGTCCTGGTCATCGCGTCGGCGGGCGGTGCGCCGCGCGACCCCCAGTGGTTCCGCAACCTGGTCACCCACCCGCGCGTTGCGGTCGAGGCCGGTGTGTTCCGGTACGAGGCAGAGGCCGAGGTCCTGACGGGCGACGAACGGGACCGCGCCTTCGCCCGCGCGGTCGAGAGCGACCCGGGCTGGTCCGACTACCAGTCCAGGACGGACCGGGTCATCCCGGTCGTCGCACTCCGGGAGATGCCGGGCCCGCCGGATATCGCCGCGCCGTCGTTCGGTGCCGCCGTGAAGGCGGTGCACGACGGCTTCCGCAGGGAGCTGTCGCTGATCCGCCGGGAGTTCGCCCGACCCTGGGATCCGGGAAGCACCTCGCTGGGCGCTCAGTTGCGGGTGAACTGCCTGACGGCCTGCCAGGGGCTGCACAACCATCACACCGGCGAGGACGCCGGACTGTTCCCGGCCCTCGCCGCGCGCCACCCTGAGCTGGCTCCCGTACTGGAGCGCTTGGGCCAGGAGCACCTGAAACTCGCGAAGCTGCTCGAGGAACTGCGTGCCGCCGTCACCGACGGGCACCCGGACCCGGTGCCGGTGCGTGCCGAGGTGGAGCGGCTCGCGGCGGCGATCGATGAGCACTTCCGCTACGAGGAGGAGCACCTGATCCCGGTGCTGGACGCGGCGTCACCCTGAGCGCCGCCTCCGCAGGGAGGGGTCAGCCCTCCCGGCGGAGGTCCCCGGCGGGAGCGCATTCGGGCCGCGTGACCAGGGCGAGCAGTCCCGGAAAGCGGGCGTCGAACTCCTCGCGGCGCAGCCGGTTGACCCGCTTGGAGCCCATGTCGCGCTGCTCGACGAGACCGGCTGGCGGCAGGACCCCGAAGTGGTGGCTGAGCGCGGCCTTGCCCACCGGCACATCGAAGCTGCCACAGGCACGTGTCCAGTCCTGCGAGTCGGCGAGCTCGCGCACGAGCTCGATCCGCACGGGGTCGGCCAGCGCACCCTCCCGACCGTGCTGCCGACCGCGCACGCCCTCGTGCACGAGGTCGGACGACTGCGCGCCGACGAGGCACGGCGGCGGCGCCCGGACAGGAGCGGCAGGAAGTCCTGTTCGACATCTGGTCATGCGTCCCGACCGGCCAGTAATTTACCGTCGGTAACGCTTGTCTCCTCCTGCCCCATGCCCCAGGAGCCCCCGTGAAGACAGCACTTCCCTCAGCGCTCGCCGTCATCGCCGCGTCGCTCGTGACCGCCGCCGCCCTCGCACCACCGGCCGCCGCGCGCCCGACAGCGGCCACCCAGGCAACGTCCACGCCGGAGACCCCGGCCGCCCCGGCGGCGCCCGAGGCGGGACTCCGCGAGGTACTCCTGGTCGGCAACAACTGGGAGGGCACGGCGGACGTGCTCGAATCCTCCGGATCCCTGGCGAAGATCGGCCGGATCAACGTCGTCCCCGACAAGGACGAACGGATGCTGGAGATCTACCTCAACCCCGTGAAGCTGGCGTACTTCCTCGGCATCCGGATATCCGTCGGCGAGGGCCACGACCAGCTCGTGGACGACATGTACTCCACCCCGGACGGCTCGGCCGTCGTCGTGTCCCGCCCGAGCTTCGCCGACGTGGTCTCGATCGACGTCACATCCGGCAGGATCAACTGGCGCTTCCCCGTGTCCGGCTTCCGCTCCGACCACATGGCGGTCTCCCCGGACGGACGGCGGGTCGCCGTGTCCGCGTCCACGTCGAACACGGTGCACGTCCTGGACATCGAGACCGGCCGCCGGACGGGCTCGTTCAAGACCGGCGACAAGCCGCACGAGAACGTCTTCACGGCGGACGGCAAGCAGATCTGGAACTCGGCGATCGGCGAGGTCAACACCGCCTTGGACGATCCGTTCTTCGACTGGACCAAGGGCGACCGCAAGATCACCGTCGTGGACGCGAACACGTACCGGACGCTGAAGGTCGTCGACATGCGGCAGCGGCTCGACACGTTCGGCCGCGAGGACCTGTCGGACGCGGTGCGCCCCGTGGCCTTCACCCCCGACGAGTCGAAGCTCTACTTCCAGGTGTCGTTCTTCAACGGCTTTCTGGAGTACGACGTGGCCGGCGACCGCATCCTGCGCGAGAAGACCCTCCCCAAGAACCCGGCCACCAGCGAGGACCGCACCACCTGGGTCAACGACTCCCGGCACCACGGCATCTCGATGAGCCCCGAAGGCGACAAACTCTGTGTCGCCGGCACGATGGACGACTACGCGACGATCGTGGACCGCGAGAGCCTCCGGGAGGGGCCGCTGGTCAGCGTGTCGAAGCCGTACTGGGCGACGGTCAGCGGCGACGGCAGGTCCTGCGTGGTCTCCGAGAGCGGCGCGGACGCGGTCACGGCGATCGACTTCGCGACCGGCCGCGAGGTGGCGTCGGTCGCGGTGGGAGACCATCCGCAGCGGGTGCGGCTGGGGCACGTACCCGCGAGGTGGACGGGGTCCTCGGCCTTCACCGGGTAGCGACGCGGGCGGGTTCCGCCGGGTGCCCGCACCACGCGGAACCCGCCCCCCACTCCCGGCCCGGGGGTATCAGACGTGCACGGCCCTCCAGCCGGAGGGATCATCGGGGAATGAGCCCCACGCACCCCACCCGCCCCGAGCAACCCGCGATCCACCTGGCGCAGCAGCCCGACGCCGACGAGCTGCTCTCCCGCAGTCCGCTCGCGCTGCTGGTCGGGATGCTGCTCGACCAGCAGGTGCCCATGGAGTGGGCCTTCTCGGGCCCGCACACCATCGCCCAGCGCCTCGGGCGGGACGATCTGGACGCGCACGAGATCGCCGCCTACGACCCGGAGGCCTTTGCCGCACTGCTGTCCGACAAGCCGGCGGTGCACCGCTACCCCGGCTCCATGGCCAAGCGGATCCAGCAGCTGTGCCGGTACCTCGTGGACGAGTACGACGGCGATCCGTCGGGACTGTGGCGGGACGCGGGGACGGGGCGGGACCTGCTCGCGGGGCTCGAGGCGCTGCCCGGTTTCGGGAAGCAGAAGTCGCAGATCTTCCTGGCGCTGCTCGGCAAGCAGTGCGGGGTACGACCGAAGGGCTGGCGCGAGGCTGCGGGATCGTACGGGGACGAGGGGTCCTACCGGTCCGCAGCCGACATCACCGGCCCCGAGAGCCTGACCAAGGTCAGATCGTACAAACAAGAGATGAAACGTGCCGCGAAGGCAGCCAAATAACCCTTCAATACGCTCTTAGACGTACAAGGTGATGTCAACATTGCTAAATATGACGTGAGTTGTGGCACAGTTGTTCACAGAGCACTCAGAGATCGCTAACTTCCCCTCAACCTCGTTCGCACCGGGAAGGATCTCTGTGAACTCATCGCATCGCAGAGCAGTGGCCACCCTGGCCGCAGCCGCAATCGCGACCCCGCTCCTGCTGGCATCCGCCTCCCCCGCATCCGCCGATCGGCATGACCCTGCCAAGGCGGCGGCAAAGGAAGCAGCCCAGCTCTCCAGGAAGCTGGTCCGTGCGTCATCGGCCAAGGACGCCGCCGCGCACCTGCGGAAGTTCCAGCAGATAGCCGACAGTGCCGGAGGCAACCGCGCCGCCGGCACGCTGGGGCACGACGCCTCAGCCGCGTACGTCTACCAGCTGCTGAAGAAGGCCGGGTACAACGTCGAGTACCAGACCTTCGAGTTCACCTTCACCCAGACCCAGGCGGAACGGCTCGCCGTGGTCACGCCCGCCCCACGCGACGTCGCGATACACGCGATGTCGTACACCAAGTCGACTCCGGTCGGCGGAGTGAAGGCGGAGCTGGCCGCCGCTCCGGTGGACGCCGACGGCACCAACGGCTGTGAGGCTTCGGACTTCGCATCCGGGACCTTCACCGGCAAGGTCGCCCTGATCAAGCGGGGCGGCTGCACCTTCGCCGCCAAGCAGGAGAACGCCGCAGCGGCGGGCGCGATCGGCGCCGTCATCTACAACAACACCGAAGGGGCGCTCTCGGGCACCCTGGGCTCCGTGGAAGCCGGCAGGATCCCGACCGGCGGCATCACCCTCGCCGAGGGCGAGAAGCTCGCCGCCGACCTGGCCGCGGGGCCGGTGTCGATCGACTTCGAGATCCGCCAGCTCCAGCAGAAGCGCACCACCAGAAACGTCATCGCCGAGACCAAGCACGGCAACGCCGCCAACACGGTGATGCTGGGTTCCCACCTCGACAGCGTCGTGGACGGCCCCGGCATCAACGACAACGGCTCCGGCTCCGCCGGTCTGCTGGAAGTCGCCCTGGAGCTCGCCAAGCACAAAAAGCGGCCCGCCAACAAGGTGCGCTTCGCCTGGTGGTCCGCCGAGGAGTTCGGGCTGCTCGGCTCCGAGCACTACGTCGCGAACCTCAGCGACCTGGGCAAGAAGGAAATCAAGCTCTACCTGAACTTCGACATGATCGCCTCGCCGAACTACGGGCTCTTCGTCTACGACGGCGACGACTCCGACGGCGTCGGCTCCCCCGCGGGCCCGGCGGGCTCCGCGCAGTTGGAGCGGGACATCAACGAGTTCATGGACAAGCAGGGCCTGCCTCGTGAGGGCACGGACTTCACCGGGCGCTCCGACTACGGGCCGTTCGTCGAGGCGGGTATCGCGTCCGGTGGCACCTTCACCGGCGCCGAGGGCATCAAGACCGAGGCGCAGGCGGCGAAGTTCGGCGGCACGGCGGGGGTCGCGTACGACTCCTGCTACCACGCCAAGTGCGACGACATCAAGAACATCAACATGAAGGCGTTCGACGCCAACATCGACGTCATCGCCAACGCGGTCGGCACCTACGCCATCGACCTGAGCTCGCTCCGCAAGCCGGTCACCACCGTTCCGACAGAGGGCGGCACGGGCAGCGGCGGCGGCCTGCACGACGGTCACGGCGTGACGGAGTAACGCACTCCGCCACCGGCTCCACAGAAGCCAGGCCGCTCCGGGACACGGCCCCGGAGCGGCCTCGCCGTGCGAGCGGGTCGTACGGGCGGGCCGTACATTCGCCCGCGACCCGCCCTCGCCATACGCCGTTCGGACGGAATCCTGACCATTTTTGACCGTTTAGCCGCCACCGCACCGGCGCCGCTTGGCTGCGCCGACCGCCGCTTGCCCGGTAGGCTTTCCGTGTGATCTTCAAGCGCATCGGTAACGGGCGGCCGTATCCCGACCACGGCCGGGAAAGCACCCGGCAGTGGGCGGATGTCGCGCCGCGCCCGGTCCGCCTCGATCAGCTCGTGACCACCAAGGGGCAGCTGGATCTCGAAACGCTGCTCGCGGAGGACTCCACGTTCTACGGCGATCTCTTCGCCCACGTCGTGAAGTGGCAGGGCGATCTGTATCTGGAGGACGGACTGCACCGCGCCGTACGCGCGGCGCTCCAGCAGCGCCAGGTGCTGCACGCTCGTGTGCTCGAACTGGACTGACGTCCCCGGACGCACGCGACCGGGACCGGGGGCAGGGCGAGCCCAGGCGGCGGACCAGGACGGCGGACCCTGGCCACGACCCGTATGGATGGAGTTTCCGACCCATACGGGCGCCGTCCGATGATCGTTTAGTAGCTCATGCCCCTGGACCGCACTACGCTGCGCTCATGAGCATGCTCACTCCCCCAGGCATGGGTGGAAAGTACCGCATCACGGGCAACGCCTATCCGCGTATGCGCCGCCCCCGACGCCGCAGGTACGTGTTCGGGGCGCTGGCCGCGGTCGCCGTCATCGGTGTGGGCGGCTGGGGGACCATGCAGCTCATCGACGTCTTCAGTGGCGGCGGAGGCGCGAAACCCGCGACCCGGGCGCAGGCGGCCGCCTGCGCAGCCCAGGCGTCCCCCGCGGCGGCACCGCTGCTGCCGAAACCGGCCCAGGTCACGGTCAACGTCTACAACGCCACCCCGCGTGCAGGCCTCGCCAAGACCACAGCCGACGAACTCCGCAGGCGCGGCTTCGCCGTCGGCAAGGTGGGCAACGCCCCGCCGGTCTACGACAAGAAGGTGCCCGGCGCCGCGATGCTGCTCGGTGCCTCCACGGCACACGACGGAGCTCTGCGGGTACTGGCCACCCAGCTCACGGGGGCCGAACTCAGGGTCGACGCCCGCAAGACAGCGGACATCGATCTGATCATCGGCACGGCCTTCAAGTCGCTCACCGCAAAACCCGCGGCGGACAAGGCGCTGGCGGCCATGGCGGCGCCACCGAAGCCCGACGGGCACTGCTGAACCGCAGGGCGGCGCACTCCTGAACGCGCGGCGGTACCGCCGAGCCACTGAGCGGCGCGGTGGTCGTCGACCACGCACCGCTCAGTCGTACCCGGCCGAAACCGGAGCCCGATACCCGAGACCCGAGCCGGTTGCCCGAGGCCCGGCCGGACACCGGAGCCGAGCTACTCCGCCGCGCCGTACATCCGGTCACCCGCGTCACCGAGGCCCGGGACGATGTAGCCGTGCTCGTTCAGCCGCTCGTCCACTGAAGCCGTGACGACCGTGACCGGCGTGCCCGCCAGTTCGCGCTCCATGACCTCGACGCCCTCCGGCGCCGCCAGCAGCACGACCGCGGTGACATCGTCCGCGCCGCGCTTGATCAGCTCCTGGATCGCCGCGACCAGGGTGCCGCCGGTTGCCAGCATCGGGTCGAGCACGTACACCTGACGGCCGGAGAGATCCTCGGGCATACGGGTCGCGTACGTGGACGCCTCCAGGGTCTCCTCGTTGCGAATCATCCCGAGGAAGCCCACTTCGGCGGTCGGCAGCAGCCGCACCATGCCGTCCAGCATGCCGAGCCCGGCCCGCAGGATCGGCACCACCAGGGGCCGCGGGCGGGACAGCTTGACGCCCGTGGTCCGCGACACCGGGGTCTGGATGTCGATCTGCTCGGTGCGCACATCCCGGGTGGCCTCGTACGCGAGCAGAGTCACCAGCTCGTCGGCAAGGCGCCGGAAGGTCGGGGAGTCGGTGCGCTCGTCGCGCAGGGTGGTGAGCTTGTGCGCCACCAGGGGGTGGTCGACAACGTGGATCCGCATGGACCCAACAGTAACCGGGACCGGACAGCCTCTGGCATCAACGGTCACCTCGGGGGAAGGTGGGACGTACCCTTCCAGCGCTGAGGTGGTGTGGCCGATGCCGGACCGGGAACAGGTCGACGTACAGCACGAACAGTACGGACAGCAGTTCGGGGAGCACCGTGAACGCGGGCAGCGCGGACGGCAGACCGACCGATCCGAACCATCCGAGCAGGAGAGCGACGCGGACCGCAGGCGGCGACGCGCCCAGTTCCTACGCGAACTGAACGAGGCCAAGGCCCTGCGTGAACGCGTCCAGCCGCGCCGTGCCAGGGCTGCCCGGATGCGCCGGGTCATGCGTATGCGCAGCTTCCGATGGTGACCGCGATGGGTCCCGAGCACACCCCGAGTGGACTCTTTAGCCGACTTTTTGACTGAACGCGTGCACGACTCAAGGCCGGAAGACCTCTCGCCAGGCCGCTGTTTCTGTCACGATTCCGAAGGGCGGGGCGTCAAGCGCACCGCCGGTCGTCACAACTCTGATCAGTGGGAGAGTCACGGTGTACTTCGCCGCACTGCTCGCGCGCACCGAAGACGGGTGGGAAGCGAGCGACACAGAGCTCGACGATGTAGAGACCTTGTCGGATCTGACCGACTTGGCTCACGAAGCCTCCGTGGACGAGGACACGGTGCTCGTCTTCATCGAACAAGAGGACGCGTGGTTCGGCCTCGTCCGTGTGGAGGGCGAGGACGACCCTCGCATCTTCGTCTCGGACGCGGCAGCCGCCGCCCGCTCGTCGTACGGGGAGATCCTCACCAAGGAACTGCTGGGCGGGTCGGCGGACGACGATGACGACCTGGACTCGCTGGACCTCGACGGCACAGAGGAAGGCGAGCCCGTGCGGGCCGACAACGACGAGGAGGACGAGACCTCGGCCTCGGCGGAGTCCGTGCCGCCCGGTCCGGCGGGGGATCGCGAGATCCTCGCCGATCTCGGGATGACGGTGCGGGACCTGCTCGCCCTGGAGTCGGACGCCCTGGGCGAGATCGCGGACGCGCTGGGCGCCGCCGAGATGCTGGAAACCGTTCGCTAGTGACCGGTGGCGTACCAGAGTCCGTTCCGCCGGACGCCCCTCTGGCACTGCCGACGGTGCCAGAGCTGCCTGACCCCCTGCCCGGTACGGACCCAGTGCCCGACCCCGTACGCGCGCCGTGGGAGACGTATATGCGGCTCGCCGTGGCGGAAGCGGCCCGTGCGGCACTGGGCGGCGACGTGCCGGTGGGCGCCGTCGTGCTCGGGCCGGGCGGCGCGGTGCTCTCGACCGCCCACAACGAGCGCGAGCTGACCGGCGACCCGACCGCGCACGCGGAGGTCCTCGCTCTGCGCAGGGCCGCGGCCAAGCTCGGTGAGTGGCGGCTGACCGGCTGCACGCTCGTGGTGACCCTGGAGCCCTGCACGATGTGCGCGGGCGCTCTGGTGCTGTCGCGGGTGGACCGGGTGGTCTACGGCGCCCGGGACGACAAGGCAGGCGCGGCCGGCTCCGTATGGGACCTGGTGCGTGACCGGCGGCTGAACCACCGCCCGGAAGTGATCCTGGGCGTGCTCGAGGACGAGTGCTCCGAGCAGGTCTCGGCGTTCTTCAGGAGCCCGGGGAGCGCTCCCGGGGCCCTCTGATCGATATCGATTTCAGAGCACGGCCCACCTTGGGCTAAGCTCTCTCCCGGTAGCGTGTCCGAGCGGCCGAAGGAGCTCGCCTCGAAAGCGAGTGTGGCGCAAGTCACCGAGGGTTCAAATCCCTCCGCTACCGCTGGTAGACGAAGGGCCCGGTCCGATGGACCGGGCCCTTCCTCACTTCGGTTGCCGTTCGCCCGCCTCTGCTTTTCCGGGGAGGAGAGAGGAGAGGAGGCCGGAGGGAGCGGACTTTCGGGGGACTGCCCGCTCCCCCCGATGAGAACCGGCCGCCCGGACCCGGGCCGCTCTCGGGGGGATTCTCGCGGCGCGGGACCCCGCTGTGGGGGTCGGCTCCTTGCCCTCGGGGCCCCTGCCGGATCCCGTCGGGTACCTCCATGCTGCGCCCGCCGGGGGCCTTACCGGGACTGGCGAAGGGCCCTGATCCCCGGGACCTTCGTCCATAAGGGGTCGGTGAAGGGGCCTCGGTTAGACTCACCCGACTTCGCAACTTCACAGCGGACCGCAGGGGAGGCAGGGACCGATGGTGCAAACGAAGAAGATCGCGCTCTACATAGTCGTCGTCTTCGTCCTGTACACGATCATCAACTCTCCCGAGCGCGCCGCTGACCTGGTCCAGATAGGGTTCGAAGGGATTTCGAGCGCCGCTCAAGGTGTCGGCGACTTCATGACGGAACTCGTCAACTAGGTCATGCCCGGAGGAACGCCCCCATGATCCGCCATCTGGTCCTGTTCAAGCTCAACGAGGGCGTCGACCGCGACGAGCCCCGCGTGACCGCCGGTGCGCGAGCCTTCGAGGAGCTCGGCGGCCTCGTCCCGGAGCTGGAGTTCTGGGAGTGCGCCTGGAACATCACCGACCGGCCCATCGCCTACGACTTCGCGATCAACTCGGCGGTCGCCGACCGGGACGCACTGAAGCGCTACATCGAGCATCCGGCCCATCAGGCGGCGGCGGGGCAGTGGCGGGAGTTCGCCACTTGGGTGATCGCCGACTACGAGTTCTGAGCCGCCGTCCGGCGCCACGACTCCCTGCCCTCCACCGCCGCGGTGGGGGGCTTCCTTTGTGCTGCCGCGCTTCTGCCGTGGCGCTTCCGCACTCCTTCGCGCTCCTGTGCGCCCCGCCTTCGCCCCGGGCCCCGTCGCTCTGTCCAACTTGCCCCACAACACGGAGTTATGCGGTGCTTGCACACAGTGGACATGTCTTGTGATGCTATGACCGCTTTTGACGGATGAGTTGCCCGAGATCGATCCGCTGTTCGAACGAAGAAGGGGTGGCGAGACCGTGTCGGCCAATACTGCGCCTCAAGTGCCGCCCCAGAGCGAGAGCTCCGCTGACAGCGCGAGCAGTACGAGCACCACACAGACCGCGAGTACCGAGAGCACCGAGAGCACCGGGGGCCCGGGAAACGGCGGGGCCGAGGCCGCCGCCAGACCCGGCAAGCCCCAGAGCCGGGGCGCTGACACCAGGGCCCTCACCCAGTTGCTGTTCGCCCAGCTCAAGAACCTGGAGCTGGGCAGCCCCGAGCACTCGCGGGTGCGCGCAGCCCTGATCGAGGCGAACCTGCCCCTGGTGCGGTATGCCGCCGCCCGCTTCCGCAGCCGCAACGAACCGATGGAAGATGTGGTCCAGGTCGGCACCATCGGCCTGATCAACGCCATCGACCGGTTCGACCCCGACCGCGGAGTCCAGTTCCCCACCTTCGCCATGCCCACGGTCGTCGGCGAGATCAAACGATACTTCCGGGACAACGTACGGACCGTCCATGTACCTCGCCGGCTGCACGAGCTGTGGGTCCAGGTCAACGGCGCCACCGAGGACCTGACGACGGCTCATGGGCGCTCCCCCACGACCGCCGAGATCGCCGAGCGGCTGAAAATCTCCGAGGACGAGGTGCTCGCCTGCATCGAGGCAGGGCGGTCGTACCACGCGACCTCACTGGAAGCCGCTCAGGAGGGCGACGGGCTGCCCGGGCTCCTGGACCGCCTCGGTTACGAGGACCCGGCGCTGGCCGGCGTCGAGCACCGCGACCTCGTACGCCATCTGCTCGTACAACTGCCCGAGCGGGAGCAGCGGATCCTTCTGCTGCGCTACTACAGCAATCTGACGCAGTCCCAGATCAGCGCCGAGCTCGGGGTGTCGCAGATGCATGTGTCCCGATTGCTCGCCCGAAGTTTCGCCCGTTTGAGATCCGCAAACAGGATCGAGGCGTAACTGAAAGGGGTAGAACCCTTTCAGCCCACTTTGTGGGCCACAAAAGCCGCAGACCCCCTTTTTCCTGGCCGGATTTGATGGCGCGTTGTCGACAAGTCACTACAGCGTGTTGCCGACATGTGACATTCTGCGGGAACCGCGTTTGCCGCGGCCCCGCCTCCGGTATTCAGGTGGAGGCTGCGTTCCACCGATGGTCGCGGCCCCACGCGACCGTCCGCGACCTCCAGGGGGTGGCATGTCCGTAGAACAGGGCAGCTCGAAGGTGCTCACCCGCGCGTTGAGCGCTCCCTCGCCCGACGTCCTCCAGGTGCCGGCCTCGGCCGCCCCGGTGGCTTCGGTCGTTCCACTGGCTCCGGCATCCCCGGAAGCTCCCGACTCCTCGGCCGCTCCGGTGGTCTCCGTCGTTCCGGTGGCCGCCGTCGCCCCGGCGCCCCAGGAGGCCCCCGAGCCGACCGTCGTGCCGGAAGCGCTCGACACCCGCACTCTCTCCCGCTCCCTCTTCCTGCGGCTGGCCACACTGGACCAGGACAGCCCGGAGCGTACGTATGTACGTGACACCCTCATCGAGCTCAACCTGCCTCTGGTGCGCTACGCGGCGGCCCGCTTCCGCAGCCGCAACGAACCGATGGAGGACATCGTCCAGGTCGGCACCATCGGCCTGATCAAGGCCATCGACCGCTTCGACTGCGAACGGGGCGTGGAGTTCCCGACATTCGCGATGCCCACCGTGGTCGGTGAGATCAAGCGCTTCTTCCGGGACACGAGTTGGTCGGTTCGGGTGCCGCGCCGACTCCAGGAGCTGCGGCTGGCCCTGACGAAGGCGAGTGACGAGCTCTCCCAGAAGCTGGACCGCTCGCCGACCGTGCCCGAGCTCGCGGCGGTGCTCGGAGTCTCGGAGGAGGACGTGGTCGACGGCCTCGCCGTCGGCAACGCGTACACCGCCTCCTCGCTCGACTCCCCGTCTCCCGAGGACGACGGCGGCGAGGGCTCCCTGGCGGACCGTCTGGGCTACGAGGACAGCGCGCTGGAGGGCGTCGAGTACCGCGAGTCCCTCAAGCCACTGCTCGCCAAACTCCCGCCGCGTGAGCGTCAGATCATCATGCTGCGCTTCTTCGCGAACATGACGCAGTCCCAGATCGGCGAGGAGGTCGGCATCTCACAGATGCATGTCTCGCGACTGCTGACGCGGACTCTGGCCCAGCTGCGTGAAGGACTCATCAGCGACTGAATCTCGCGGGTCCGGGTTCCTGTCACGAGGTCCCCGGACCTTCGGGGTTCCTCAATGACGGTCCGTCAGACACACTGGCGCGATGCGACGACGGCGACAGGGGCGACGGCAGGGGCGACCGGTCGGATACAGGCTGGCGGGACTGACACTCTGCCTCGGTGGCGCGCTCGCCGCCTGCGGGGGCGGCGGACAGGGCGGGGGCTACGCCGCCGTCGGAGCCGCGGGAGCCGACTCCGGACCGCACGGAGCGGTGCGGCCGTCCGGGAGCGTGGCGCTCGTACCGCTGGACGGGGCGCCAACGCCCGGCGCGGGGGGCGAGAGCGACACTGCGGCCGAGGCGCAGACCCCGGGCCCTTCCGCGAGTCGTGGCGCCCTTACAGAGCCGGGCGGCCCGGTCCGCTCCGGGACCGCCGCCGACGCGCCGCCGGGAAGGCCAGGCAGGCCCGCATCACCGTCCGGTGCGCCTACGATCACGCCCGCGCCCACTGACACCGGCGACTCGGAGCCGGGCGGCTCACCGTCCGATCCCGGCGGCTCCGATCCCGCTCCCGCCCCGTCACCGGGACCGGCGGTGCTGAGCGTCGGCGCCCCCGAGCGGGACGGCACGGACCGGCGCTGGTGCGAGAAGGTCACGCTGACGTTCCGGAACAGCGGCGACTCACCCGCAGGCTCGGGCACCATCACCCTCGGCACGCACATCATCGGTGGACTGGGCATCGACTGGGCGACGATCAGGTCCTCGCACCCGGTGCCGGCTCCGATCGCAGCGAAGGCCACCAGGACGCAGACGTACACGGTCTGCGTGGATTCCTGGCGGGTGCCGCTCGGCATGCACATCGAGACACGGGATGTGCGCCTCGACGGTTAGCGGATCGCTTTCGGATCAGTCCGGAATCAGTCCGAATCAGCCCAGGGCGAGCCAGGCCGCGGCGCCGAGGATCACGACGACCGCAAGGACGCCGACGATCAGACCGACCCGCGAACCGGACGATCCGGTGGCCGCGGTTCCCGTCGAGCGACCGCCGCCGCCCGGCTGGGCGCCCTCGTCGACGAAGGCGCGGAACATCTGGGTGCTGCCCGCCGGGTCGTAGTTGCCCTCGGGACCCTGGGGGGCTTGGGGGTTGTGTGCCATGGTCCAGGACCCTAGCGAACCCGGTCGGCCCACCCAAGCCCAGGCCCACCAGTCGGTCACATCGATCGCGACGATCCCAGCGGTCTCGCATTTGCAAATCCTTTGGTGTTCCTTTACCCCTCAAGCCCCATTTTCGTTTGCCTGCAGCAACCAATGGCTTTTATGGTTGCCCTAAGCAACAAGATCCGGAGGGGGTGTCAGCCATGGCCGATCGCAGCCAGTACGAGGAGCTGGCGCGGCAGATCAGCGCCGTCGGCGCCGTGAAGCGCGGGCTCGCCCGTCTTCTGCCCGTCGAGTGCCCCGGAGGCTCGGCTGCCGTGTTGGCCCTCCTCGGCAGGTACGGCGAGATGCGGATGAGCAGACTCGCCGAACTTCTTGCCGTGAACATGTCCGTCACCAGCCGGCATGTGGCCCATGTGGCCGACCGCGGCTGGATCGAGCGGGCGCCCGATCCGGACGACCGGCGCTCCCGCATCCTCCGGCTGACCCCCGAGGGCCGGAGCATGCTCGACGAGCTCAGCCGCCGGACCACGGATCTGTTCGAGCACTGCCTCAGGGACTGGTCCGACGACGACATCGGACAGCTGAACACGCTGCTGGCCCGGCTCCGTGACTCACTCGGAGACCGCCGCAGCGCCACTCGGCCCCTGTGACCCGTACGCCCAGCGCGTACGGCGACCGACTGACGACCCACCGACCATCCGACTGACTGACGCACGCACTCGCTCACTCACGTCACGGACAAGGAAGCCAAAGGACGTTCATGGCTACGACCACACCCACCGGTGTACGGGGCGGCCACCACGCCAAGACCGCGACCGGAGCCGGGACCGCTCACGGGGACGGCAGCGGAGCCCCGATGACGCACCGGCAGATCATGGAGGCGCTGTCCGGACTGCTGCTCGGCATGTTCGTCGCGATCCTGTCCTCGACGATCGTCTCCAACGCCCTGCCGCAGATCATCACCGACCTCGACGGCGGCCAGTCGGCCTACACCTGGGTGGTCACGGCCGCGCTGCTGTCGATGACGGCCACCACTCCTCTCTGGGGCAAGCTCGCCGACCTCTTCTCCAAGAAGCTGCTGGTGCAGATCGCCCTGGTGATCTACGTGGGTGGCTCGGTCGTGGCCGGACTCTCCCAGAACACCGGCATGCTGATCGCCTGCCGGGTGGTCCAGGGCATCGGCGTCGGCGGTCTCACCGCTCTCGCCCAGGTCATCATGGCCGCGATGATCGCCCCGCGTGAGCGCGGCCGCTACAGCGGCTACCTCGGGGCGACGTTCGCTGTCGCAACCGTCGGCGGTCCGCTGCTGGGCGGTGTCATCACCGACACCGAGTGGCTCGGCTGGCGCTGGTGCTTCTACGTCGGCGTGCCCTTCGCGCTGATCGCCCTGGTCGTGCTGCAGAAGACCCTGAAGCTGCCTGTGGTGAAGCGCGACGTCAAGATCGACTGGGCAGGTGCCCTCTTCATCAGCGCCGCCGTCTCGCTGTTGCTGATCTGGGTGACCTTCGCGGGCGACAAGTACGACTGGGTGTCCTGGCAGACCTACGCCATGACCGGCGGTGCCGTGGCGCTTGGCGTCATCTTCCTGATCATCGAGGCCAAGGCCGGCGACCCGATCATCCCGCTGCGGCTGTTCCGGAATCGGACCATCACCCTGGCGTCGCTGGCCTCGCTCTTCGTCGGTGTGGCGATGTTCGCGGGCACGGTCTTCTTCAGCCAGTACTTCCAGCTGGCCCGGGGCGAGTCGCCGACGATGTCCGGCGTCATGACCATCCCGATGATCGGCGGTCTGTTCATCTCGTCCACGGTCAGCGGAATGATCATCACCAAGACCGGTCGTTGGAAGGCCTGGCTGGTCAGCGGTGGTGTGCTGGTGACCGGTGGACTCGGGCTGCTGGGCATGATCCGGTACGACACCGACTACTGGCGGATCGCCGTCTTCATGGCCGTCTTGGGCCTCGGTCTCGGCATGATGATGCAGAACCTCGTGCTGGCCACCCAGAACCAGGTGGCTCCGCGGGACCTCGGCGCCGCGTCGTCCGTGGTCACCTTCTTCCGCTCGCTGGGCGGTGCGGTCGGTGTCTCGGCACTCGGCGCGGTGCTCGCCAACCGGGTCACCCACTATGTGGAGGACGGTTTCGCCGCCCTCGGTCCGCGCGGCGCGGCTCTCGGCCACGGCGGCACGGGTGGCGGAGGAATCCCCGACCTGGACGCCCTCCCTGCGCCGGTGCGCACCATCGTCGAGGACGCGTACGGGCACGGCGTCGCCGATGTCTTCCTCTGGTCCGCTCCCTTCGCGCTGCTGGCTCTCCTGGTGACCCTGTTCATCAAGGAGGTGGCGCTGAAGTCCTCCGCTGTGGCGCCCGATGCCGCGGACAGCGAGACCGACGGCCCAATGGACGAGCCTGCGGCGACAGCGGCCGCGACTGCCGCAGGCGCCCCGGTCGTGATACCGGCCCAGGCAGTGGACTCCGGCCTCGCCGGCGCCGGGATCGCCGTGCACGGAGTCGTGCGGGGCGATGACGGCACCTCGCTCGGCGGCGCCGCCGTCACTCTGATCTCACTGGGCGGGCGACAACTCGGCCGCTCGGTGAGCCACCCGGACGGGTCGTACGCACTCGACGCACCGACGCACGGCACCTACGTGCTGATCGCGGCGGCGGACGGCTTCCAGCCGGAAGCCAGCACCGTGGTCGTCGGCGACGAACCGCTCGCCGTGGACATCGTCCTCAGCGGTACGAGCGGGCTGACGGGCACCGTCGTAGCCGCCGATGACCGCGCGCCGATCGAGGGGGCCATGGTGATCGTCACCGACGTCCGCGGGGACGTACTCGCCACCGGCACATCGGCGTCCGACGGCGCCTTCGCCTTCGCCTTCGCGGAGCTGATCCCGGGTCCGGTGACGGTCGCCGTGAACGCGGCCGGATTCCGGCCGCTGGCTCTCCCCGTGGAGATCGCCACCCAGGGCCCGACCCGTGTCGAGGCGGCCCTCCAGCCCGGCGCCGTGATCCAGGGCGTGGTCCGCGCCGGTGGCGAACCCGGCGCACGTGGGCCGCTGGGCGGAGCGCGGGTGACCCTCGTGGACGCCGCCGGGAACGTCGCCGGCGTGACGACCACAGGTGACGACGGGATGTACGTCTTCTCCGACCTGGACGCGGGCGTGTACACGCTCATCGCCACGGGCTACCCGCCGGTGGCCGGCGCCCTCACGGTCACCGCCCAGGGGGTCGACGGCCACGACATCGAACTCGCCCACCCGGGCGAGTGACCAGACCCCCGTGCGGCGCTCAAGCGGAGGCGCCGCACGGGGCCGGGGCGGCGGACGGGGACAGTCCGCCGCCCCGGGCATTCGCGCTCCGGCCGTGCAGGGGGAGCGGGACGGCGGGGGGCGGCCGCTCCGAACGGGAAGCAGAGGCCCCGTCAGGCCGCCTCGCCGGACTCCGCGGACGCGCCGGGCTCACCGGGCTCACCGGACTCCGCGAACTCACCGGACTCGTCCGACTCCGCGTCGGCGTCGGAGTCCGCCTCCGCGTGCCGGGCGGTCATCGTCTCGATCCCGGCGATCATCAGATCAAGGGCGACCTCGAAGTCCCGTTCGAGCAGTTCCTCGGCGGTCCCGGAGCCCCGAGCCTCCACGATCTCGTCCACGTTCTCCATCACGTGTTCAAAGCCCGCCGCCTCACGGGTCGCCCCCATGGCCTCGACGTAGTACTCCTCGAGCGTCATCCCCGCATCCGCACAGCGCTTCTTGAGGTGGCCCTCCACCGTGCCCAGCCCGTAGACGAACTGGAAGACCGCGCCCAGCGCCGCCCCCTGCCACCTCGCCGGCAGCCCCGTACTGCGGACGATGTGCTGCGCCCTCCCGACGAACTCCAGTGAGTGCGGGCCGACGTTCAGATAGGTGCCGATGAGCGGGGACACCCAGGGGTGGGCGACCAGCAGACCGCGGTATCCGTGCGCGAGCGCGCGCAGCTCGTCGCGCCAGTCGGGACCGGCGCCGACGCCACTGCCACCCGGCTCCGGGGTATCGCCTGCTTCCGCCGCCCGCGACAGATCCAGCTCGCCGAACACCGCGTCGAGAGCGAGCTCCAGGAGATCGTCCTTGGTGTCGACGTACCAGTAGAGCGACATCGCCGTGACACCGAGTTCCCCGGCGAGCCGCCGCATGGACAGCTTGGCGAGCCCCTCGGCGTCGAGCAGCCGCACCGTCACCTCGGTGATCCTGTCCCGGTCGAGACCGGAGGGCTGGTCGGCCTTTCGGCCCTTGGGAGCCTTGCCCCCGAGCCACACACTCATCCGCGCCGGGCGCTTCGTGCGGTCGGCGTCCGACACCATGGCGTACCCTCCAGCCTTCCGGTCCGTCAGGACTCATCCGGTCCAGACCCTGCCGATGCTATGCCGCGGCCACCGGTTCGTCCCCGGCCACCTGAGCGGCGGGCCCGGTACGCTCCGCCCTGCGCAGCAGCACCGCGGCCACCACACCACCGGCCAGCACGGCCACCGCGCCGACCAGTTGGCTGGTCTGGAGACTGGTGGCGAAGGCGTCGGCGATCTGGGCACGCTCCGCCGGGCCATCAGCCGCCGCGAGCGCCGCGGGCAGCGACGCCGCCGACACGGCGACGAGCGTGGCGAACCGCGAGTTCAGCACGGCGCCGAGCACCGCGACCCCGAGTCCGTTTCCGAACTCGGCCAGAGTGCCGTTGACACCCGCGCCCACACCGGCCTTCTCGACAGGAATCGCGCTCATGATCGCGGCGGCCATCGCGGGCTGCGAGAGCGCGAGACCAGCGCCCATCAGGACCAACCCGAGCAGCATTCCGCCGTAGCTGCCGTCCGTACCGCCGCCGAGCACCGCGACCGCCGCGAGACCGCCCGACACCAGGGTCATACCGACCAGCACCGTGAGCGGGGTGCCCATCCTCACCATGACCCGAGGGCCGATACCGGTGAGGTTGAGCAGCACCACGGTGAGGGCGAACGGCGCCATGCGCAGACCCGCGTCCAGGGGCTCGTAGCCCAGCACGAACTGAAGGTGCTGGGTGAGCAGGAAGATGGATCCGCCCATGCCGAACACCACGAGCAGTGCACCGGCCACCGCGCCCGTGAAGCGCTGGTTGCGGAAGAAGTGCATGTCCAGCATGGGATGCGGGATGCGCAGCTCCCACAGCACGAACGCACCGAGCGCTCCGAGCCCGAGCGGCGCCGCGACCAGCACCCGCGCGGAGGTCCAACCGTCCACCGGGCCGCTGATGATCGCGTACACGACCGCGGACATACCGACGGTCGAGAGCAGTGCGCCCAGCAGGTCGGGGCGGTCGCCCCGCGGGTCCTTCGACTCCGGCACGAGCTTGACGACCGCGGCCAGTCCGATCAGCGCGACCGGGAGATTGATCAGGAAGACCATCCCCCACCAGTAGTGGTCGAGGATGATTCCGCCGATCAGCGGACCCGCGGCGAAGCCGAGCGCGCCGACGGTGGCCCACAGCGCGATGGCCTTGACCCGCTCCTGCTCGTCGAAGACCTGAGTGACGACGGCGAGGGTGGTGGTCATCAGCAGCGCGCCGCCGACACCCATGCCCGCCCGTGCGGCGATCAACTGGCCGGGATCCTGGGCGAGCCCGGCAGCCAGTGAGCCGAGGCCGAAGAGCGCGAGCCCGGCGACGAGCATCTTCTTGCGGCCGTAGCGGTCCGCGGAGCTGCCCGCGGTGAGCAGCAGTCCCGACTGGACCAGCGAGTAGGCGTTGATCATCCACTGGATGTCGGCGGTGGTTGCGTCGAGTTCCGTGGTGAGGGACGGGATCGCGACGCTGAGAACGGTGTTGTCGAGCAGCACGGTGAGCTGAGCGAGGCAGATGACGCCCAGGATCAGCCAGCGCTGCGGATGGCGTGGGCCGGTGGTTTCGGTCTCGGACGTCGCTGATGGGTTACCGGATTCGGCGGCCGTCGCCGTCATCGCACGCTCCTATACGGTGTACGGGGTTTGGTTCCCGTACACCGTATAGGGGATTCTCGTACGCTGTATAGCTATTTTCTGGCGGTCAGGTCGTAGAGGGTGGTGTCGCCCACCGTGACCTGGGAGAAGTTCTCCTGGACCCAGGTGGAGACCTCGCTGCTGCTGCCGCTTTCTCCGCCCCGGCCCCCGTCGCCCATACCGCCGCTGCCCGCGATGAAGTAGTGGATCTTCCCGGCGGCGACGTACTGCTTGAACTGCGCGAGGGTCGGCGACGGGTCGGTGCCGTTGAAGCCACCGATCGGCATCACCGCCTCCTCGGCGGCGAGCTGGTAGCTGGCCGCGTTCTGGGCGCCGACAGTGGCCGCTGCCCAGGTGTACGCGGAGGCGTTCTCCTTCAGCTTGGCGGTGGTGGCCGCGTCGACCTGGGCGCCGTTGAGCAGACCGCCCATCCCGCCACCGCGACCGCCGCCCTGGTTCTGGCCCTGGGCACCCTGGCCCTGGCCGCCTGGCCGGCCCATGCCACCGCCCTGGCTCATGCCACCACCGGGCATACCGCCGCCCTGACCACGCAACTGGCCCTGCCCCTGACCGGGCACCATCCCCTGGCCGCCCTGGTGCCGGCCGCCCGGCTGCATCATCCCGCCGCCACCGGGCCCACCGGTCTGGCCGCCGGGCCCGCGGCCGCCGCCACCGCCCGGACCACGCTGCCCGGACGCCGGTCCGGCCGTCACGATCGATCCCTGGTGACCGGAGTCCAGGGTGGCGAGCGTGTACGCGAAAGGCCCGGCGAGCGCGGTCGCCAAGGCGAGCCCCGCGGCGCCCAGCGTCAGACGCCGTCCGACGGAGGTGGCGAACAGCAGCCCAACCGCCGCGGCGACCCCGCCGATCAGCACCAGCACGCCAAGCCAGGGCACGAAGTCGGGCGCCCGCTCAAGCAGCACATACGCCCACACCGCCGTGACCGCCGTGGTACCAGCGAGAGCCGCCCGCGCGGCCGGCCGGCCGCGCTCCTCCCACAGCAGCGTCGCCCCCATACCGACGAGTGCGGCGATGTACGGAGCAAGCGCCACCGTGTAGTAGTCGTGGTAGATCCCCGCCATGAAACTGAAGACGGCGACGGTCGTCACCAGGCAACCGCCCCAGACCAGGAACGCGGCCCATGCCGTGTCCGTCCGCTGCGCCCGGCCGCGCCAGGTGAGCACCAGCCCGGCGACCAGAAGGATCAGGGCGGCGGGCAGCAGCCAGGAGATCTGGCCGCCGCTGCCGTCACCGAACATCCGACCGATGCCGGTCTCGCCCCAGCCACCACCACCGGGTCCACCGCGCGTTCCACCGCCGCCCACGCTGCCCGGCTCGTCGCCACTGATCCGGCCGAAGCCGTTGTAGCCGAAGGTCAGCTCCAGAAAGCTGTTGGACTGCGAGCCGCCGATGTACGGACGCGAGCCCGTCGGCCACAGCTCGACGATCGCGACCCACCAGCCGCCCGAGACGATCAGCGCCCCACCCGCGAGTGCGAGCTGGCTCAGCCGCCGCCGCAGGGTCGTCGGGGCGCACACCCCGTACACCGCCGCGAGGGACGGAACGACGAGGAAGGCCTGGAGGGTCTTGGTGAGAAACGCGAAGCCCACCGCGACACCGGCCCACAGCAGCCACTTCGTCCTGGCGTCCTCCAGAGCGCGCAGCACACAGTAGACCGCCACCGTCGTCAGCAGAACGAGCAGCGCGTCGGGGTTGTTGAAGCGGAACATCAGCGCGGCGACCGGGGTGAGCGCCAGCACACCGCCCGCGATCATTCCCGCGGCCGCGCTGAACCGCCTGCGGACGGCGGCGTACAGGACGCCGACCGCCGCCACGCCCATCAGGACCTCGGGCACCAGGATCTGCCAGGAGCCGAGGCCGAACAGGCGCACGGACAGGGCCATCGGCCAGAGCGCGGCCGGGGGCTTGTCGACGGTGATGGAGTTCCCGGCGTCGGAGGATCCGAAGAAGAACGCCTTCCAGCTCTCGCTGCCCGCCTGCACGGCCGCGGAGTAGAAGGAGTTGGCGTAGCCGGAGGAGCTGAGGTTGTAGAAGTACAGCACCGCGGTGAGCAGCAGCAGGCCGAGTAGCGCGGGACGCACCCAACTGGCGTCGCCGGGCCGGCCCTGCCGGAGGCGGGCGAGCCGGCCGGCGGTGCCGGAGCCCGCCGCGGTAGGCGTCGCGACCGGCTCAGGCGCGGAGGCGTCCGCCGTGTACGCGGCGGGCGCCTCCGCGGCGGCTGCGGCGTTCCGCTTCCGAAAGGCCCAGCCCGGAGGCAGCGGCGAGTCGGCATCGGACGTGCTGTGCTCGCGCGGGCCGTCGTAGCCCTGTGATGCCGTTGTCATCCGTGCTGCCTCGTGTTCGTCGTCGGTGGCCGGCCGTGGTCACCGTTGCCCTGGTCGTACTGGTCGTACCGCCCCTGATGTCCGTACCGGCCGTGCTCGCCGTATCCGCCCCGGGGGTGGCCGTACTGCCCGTGCCGCTCGCCGAACCAGCCCGGCTGCGCCGCGGTGTTGCGGCCGTGATCGGCGTACGCGGCGTGATCGGCGTGATCGGAGTTCCCGCTCATCGCCGGCGACGGCTCGGCCCGAGGCTCGACCACGGGTGCGGACACCGCTTCACCCTCTGCCTCCGTGCTGTCACGGCGGTCCGGGAACACCCACGCCCGCAGCAGCACGAACCGCACCACCGTCGCCGCGAGGTTGGCGACGACCAGGACCGCGAGCTCCGTGCTGTGGGAGGCGTCACCGACGGCCGCGTCGAGAAGGGCGAGCGAACCGCTCGTCAAGGCGAGGCCGATCCCGAAGACCACCAGCCCCTGCACCTGGTGCCGCAGTGCCCGCTCCCTGCCCCGTACACCGAAGGTGAGCCGCCGGTTTGCCGCAGTGTTGGCGATGGCGGAGACCAACAGCGCTCCGGTGTTCGCGAGTTGCGGTCCGAAACCCAACCGGAAGAGGGAGTAGAGGAGCAGATAGAACAGCGTCGACAGCGCCCCGACCACGCAGAAGCCCACCAGTTGCCGGGCGAGCCCGCGCGGCACTCCGCTGATCTCCCGGTCCCTCGGGTCGTCGCCGAACGGCCGGGCGAGGCGGTCGAGCGGCAGGGCGCCGGATGCCAGGGCCCTGCCCACCCGCCAGACGCCCTTGAGGTCCTCGACCGCCGTGCTGACGATGTGCACCGTGGAATCGGGGTCGTCCACCCAGTCCACCGGCACCTCGTGGATGCGCAGCCCCGCCCGCTCGGCAAGCACGAGCAGTTCGGTGTCGAAGAACCAGCCGGTGTCCTCGACCATCGGCAGCAGCCGCTCGGCCACATCGCGCCGGATGGCTTTGAAACCGCACTGGGCATCGGAGAAGTGCGCCTGGAGCGATCCGCGCAGGATGAGGTTGTAGGACCGCGAGATGAACTCCCGCTTCGGCCCCCGGACCACCCGCGACGACCGCGCCAGCCGCGAGCCGATCGCCAGGTCCGAGTGGCCCGAGATCAGCGGCGCGACAAGCGGCAGCAGGGCGTTGAGGTCGGTGGACAGGTCCACATCCATATACGCGAGCACGGGCGCGTCGGACGCGCCCCAGACGGTCCGCAGAGCCCGCCCGCGCCCCTTCTCCTCCAGCCGGAAGGCCCGCACTTCGGGAATCGCCGCGTCGAGCGCCGCCGAGATCTCGGGCGTACGGTCGGTGCTCGCGTTGTCGGCGACGGTGATCCTGAACCCGTACGGGAACGTGCCTGCCAGATGGTCGTGGAGCCGCCGCACACAGGGCTCCAGGTCCTTCTCTTCGTTGTAGACGGGGATCACGACGTCCAGTACGGGAGTGCCGGCTGCCCCGACGGGCAGATGCTCCCGTGCCGGCAGGGTGCCCAGCGCAATGTCGGTTCGCATGGCCATGACTCTCGCCAAAGCGCCTGTCACGGCTGTGTGGTGTGCCTGTGGGACGACTATGAGTGGTCCGGGCGACCTGTGAGTCGTGCCGGACGGCGAAGCGCGGGTGGCGAGAAGGGAAAGCGGACCGAGAGCCCGAACGCAGCGCGGGCCGCGCGGGCTCACAGGAACCGCGCGCGGCCCGCTGAGGCTACGCAGGCGTCGGCGGCGGCGACTGCTCGCACGGCAGTCGGACCGTGAACACCGTGCTCCCCGGCACGCTCTCCACCGAGACCGTGCCACGGTGCGCGGACACCACGGCCTGCACGATCGCGAGACCCAGTCCGGTGGAGGTCGGACCGTCCGCCGCCCGTGACCGGGAGACGTCGCCGCGGGCGAAGCGCTCGAAGACATGGGGGAGCAGCTTGTCCGGGATTCCGGGCCCGTCGTCCCAAACCTCCAGGGCGACCGCCCGTCCCCCGCCGAGCGGGCGTACGCAGGCGGTGACCGTGGTGCCCGGTGGGGTGTGGGTACGCGCGTTGGCCAGCAGATTGACCAGCACCTGGTGCAGTCTGGCGCCGTCGCCGGAGACCTTCACCGGCTCATCGGGCAGCGCAAGCCGCCAGTTGTGGTCCCGGCCGGCCGCCCGGGCGTCGCTCACCGCGTCCACGACGAGCATGGTGAGGTCGGTCTCCTCGTACGAGAGCGGGCGCCCGGCGTCCAACCTGGCCAGCAGCAGCAGATCCTCCACCAGACCGGTCATCCGCTCGGCCTCGGACTCGATCCGCCGCAGCGCCTGCCGGGTGTCGGGACCGGTCTCCTCGCGGCTGCGGCGCGGGAGTTCGGCATAGCCGCGGATCGAGGCCAGCGGGGTGCGCAGTTCATGGCTGGCGTCCGCGACGAACTGCCGCACACGGGTCTCGCTCACCTGGCGGGCGTCCAGGGCGGAATGGACATGGTCGAGCATCCGGTTGAGTGCGGCGCCGACCTGCCCGACCTCGGTACGCGGATCGGCTTCCGCGTCCGGGACACGCTCGTGCAGTGCCACCTCACCCTTGTGCAGGGGAAGTTCGGAGACACGGGTGGCGGTGGCTGCGACCCGGCGCAGCGGCCTGAGTGCGACGCCCACCAGGGAACTGCCCGCCAGGGCCGCGGCGATGAGGCCGGCTCCGGTCACACACAACTCGACGACGATGAGCGTGCTGACGGTGCTCTGCGCATCGGCGAGCGGTACGCCCACCAGGAAGTCGCCGCGCTCGCCCTCGCCGTACTCCACGAGGTAGTCGCCGAGCCCCGGGATCTCCACGGTGTGCGATTCACGGTCGCGGGGAACTCCCGCCAGCGCGGCGAGTTCGGCGGCCGACAGCTCACGGTCGTCGAGTTTCGGTCGGCCGGCGTTCTGCTTCTGGACCGAGACCACACCGTCGACGATCTGGCCTTTGCTGTCCACCTGCGCCCCGATGGCGCCGATCGGCGCTCCACCGCTGGTCACAAAGTTGAGCGGCTTCCCGAGCGGCGGCGCCCCGCCCCGCGCGCCCTGCGGGGGACCGCCCGCGCGCAGCGCGAAGTCGTGCACCTGCCGGTCCCGCTGCTGGTACAGATGGCTACGCAGGGCGACGGTGGTGACCGTGCCGATCACCGCGGTCGCGACCGCGATCAACGCGAGTGCTGACACGACCAGCCGGGTCCGCAGGGTCCACCGTCCAGGCCTGCGCATGCGGATCATGCGGTACCGCTCCTCATTCCTTCGCTTCCGGCTTGCTTCACTCCGAGCCGGGGGTTCACTCTCCCGGTTTGATCAGGTAGCCCGCGCCCCGCCGGGTGTGGATCATCGGTGTACGACCGGCGTCGATCTTGCGCCGGAGGTAGGAGATGTAGAGCTCGACGACATTGGCCTGCCCACCGAAGTCGTACGACCACACCCGGTCGAGGATCTGCGCCTTGCTGAGCACCCGGCGCGGATTGCGCATGAGATAGCGCAGCAGCTCGAACTCGGTGGCGGTGAGGTGGATGCCCACGCCGTCCCTGGTCACCTCGTGGCTGTCCTCGTCGAGGACGAGATCGCCGACCACGAGCATCGACTCGCTGCGCGCGGTGGCCGCCCCCGACCGCCGGATCAGCCCGCGCAGCCGCGCCACGACCTCCTCCAGGCTGAACGGCTTGGTGACATAGTCGTCACCGCCCGCGGTCAGACCCGCGATCCGGTCCTCGACGGCGTCCTTCGCCGTGAGGAACAGCACGGGCACTTCGGGCAGCTCCCGGCGCAGCTTGCCGAGCACGGCAAGCCCGTCCATGTCCGGGAGCATCATGTCCAGGACCACGGCGTCGGGCCGGAAGGAACGCGCCGTGGTCATCGCACTCGCGCCGTCGCCGGCGCTGCACACCTCCCACCCTTCGTAGCGCAGGGCCATGGAGAGCAGCTCGGTGAGCGAGGTCTCGTCGTCCACGACGAGCACCCGGACGGGGCCACCGTCCGGCCTGCGCATTTCGGCACGTCCCTGAGAGGTCGTCGTCATGAGCACACCTTGCGGCAGAGCGGTAAGAGCTACCTTTCCGTTTCCTGTGATTTTCCTAAGAACGTCACAGCGGGGTAATCAATGGAACAGCCGTGCTCCATTCTCGTAGCAGACCGCTCGCAGCCAGTCGTCGCCGAGCCCCAGCCGTCCCGCCAGCCGCTCCAGCGCCTCCAGCTGGTGCAGATACGGATACGGGATGTTGGGGAAGTCCGAACCGAGCAGCACCCGCTCCCCCAGATCCGCGAGCCGCCCGCGCTCGTCGACCGGAAACGGCCTGAGGCGCTCGCTGAAGTCCGTGAACGCCATCGTCGTGTCGAGACGGACCTGTCCGTAGCGCTCCGCCAGGTCCAGGAAGTCGGTGTACTCGGGCATCCCCATGTGCGCCACGATCAGCGGCAGCCCCGGATGGCGCCCGAGCAGCCGCCCGATCGGCTCGGGCCCCGTGTACTTGCCGGGAGCCGGACCGGACCCGCAGTGCATCACCACCGGGATCCGTGCCTCGGCGAGCAGCCCCCACACCGGATCGAGCAGCGGATCGTTGGCGTCGTAATCCCCCACCTGGAGATGGGACTTGAAGACCCGCGCTCCGCTCACGACCGCCTCACGGACATAGCGCTCCACTCCCGGCTCGGGATAGAGCGTCGCCGTGTGCAGGCAGCCAGGGGTGCGGGCGGCGAAGTCCGCGGCCCAGCCGTTGAGCCACTCGGCCATGCCGGGTTTGTGCGGATAGAGCATCGAGGTGAATGCCCGCACCCCGAACCCCCTCAGCAAGGCGACCCGCCGGTCCTCCTCCTCGCGATAGGTGATGGACCATTCAAGGCCGGTCAGTGGTCCGGCGGAGTCGAAGTACGCCCACACCTTGTCCAGCACCCGCTTGGGCATGAAGTGCGTGTGGACGTCCACGAGCCCGGGCAGCCCGAGCCGCTCCCGGAAGTCCCGAACGGCCGCGGTCTCGTCCTCGAATCCTCCGGAGTCCCTGCCGCCCCCGACTCCCCCGACACCGCTATTCGGCGCGCACATGGCCGTAACTCCGTTCCACCCGACCGACATGGACGCTGTACCGCTCGTACCACTCCGCACGGCCCCGCCGCTGCGCGCTCTGGTGCTCCAGGTCCATCCGCCAGGCGGCGATGGCCTCCTCGTCCCGGAAGTACCCGACGGTGATCCCGAGACCGCCCGGCGTGCGGGCGGACTCGTACCCGAGGAAGCCCGGCACCCCGGCGACGAGTTCCTCCATGCGCCGGGCTGTCTCGGTGTACGCGTCGTGATCGCCATCAGGCCGCAGCCGGGAGGTGAACACGACGGTGTAGTAGGGCGGTTCGATCCCCGCCACGAGGTGATCGCTCATGCCGACCACCCTCCGACGTGCGTCGACGCGGTGTCCAGGCTCCCAGCCCAAAGGGATCCGAGTCTTTACCGAGCCCGCTGCCGATGCGGCCGGTGGACCGAAGCGGCCGGTGGACCGAAGCAGTCGGTGCACAGACACGGCGGGCTCAGAAAAGCCCGTCCTGCACCCCCCGCGGCAGTTCCTCCAGCGGGACGGTGACGGCGTCGCGCGGATCGGCCGCCACCAGCTCCCACCCGGCCATCACCCGGGTGTCCACCACGATGATCCGCCCGTCGGCACCGGCCAGATGCAGATCGGGCCCGGCTGCGGCCACCAGCCGCCCGGCGACCGTCCCGCCCTCCACCAACTCCCGTACGGCGGCCGAAGCCACCGGGGCACCGTCGAGCCCGAAAACGGCCACCTGGTCGGCCGGCCGGAACGGCACTCGCTCCAGCGCCTCGGGCAGTGCATCGAGGACGACGGCACGCGCGTGCAGCGCATCGAGCTCCGCCGCCCGCTCCCGCACCGTGGACGGCAGGAGGGCACGCACCGCACGCTTCTGCGCGTACGGAATCCGGTCCGGCACCCCGAGCGCCGCCCGCAGCAGTTCCTCCGTACGCCGCGCCGCCATCAGCGGCCCCCGCCCCAGCCAGCCGAACACCACCGCCCCCTGCTCCAACAGCCGCGCGCTGCCCCGCTCCTCCGCGGTGATCCCCACCTTCACCAGACCTGGCCCGAACCACGCCAGATACACGCGGTACGGCCGCGGATCGTCGGCGATCGTGTCGGCGGCCACCGAGTGCGCCCGGTCCAGCCGCGCGCACTCCGGGCACAACCCTCCCGTGCTGCGTCCCGGCACCACGGCCCCGAGCGGACAGGCGTTCCCCCGAGCTCCCTGGCACTCCCGCGCCCCGACGGCCCGGAACCCGAGCTCCCGCCCGTACCCGAGGCCGCCGTCACGCCGCTCGGCACCCCGCCCCCACCGCAGCACGGGCACGGCCGCCTCCCAGTCCCAGCCCATCCCGCGGAACCGCCACCGGCCGCCTGTGTCACCACCCATGCGGTCCATCCTCCACCCCTCGGAGGCGCCGTGCTCCTACGCTTGCGGGCGTGCGTCACATCGAGAAGCGGGCCGAAGGGGCGGGACCTTTCACCACCAGACTGACCTGGCGCCCCGCGGCCGGCGGGATCGCGGTGTGGGAGTCACGCGCGGCACGCAAACGCGGCACGCTGAGGGTCAGGGCCGCCGAAGAAGCACCGGAAACCCGGCAGCCGGCCGACGCAGCCTCCATCGGCAGGCTGGGGACCCTGAACACCGTGGCGGCGGTGACCTTCACCATCGGCGGCGCGCTGTTCGCCGCAGGCGCTGCGATCGCCATCGCCGGCGCCGCCGCCCTTACCAGCGCGCTGGTCTACTTCGCGGGCGGCCTGTCCTTCAACGCGGGCGGCTACGCCTCCCTGCTCCAGACGATCAACGCACCCACCCTGGGCACCACGGCCGACACGGCGGACACACTGGAGACCCGCCGCTGGCGCTGGTGGAGCTACGAGCCGATGCGGATCGACTGGCTCAGCACGTTCGTCCTGTTCGCCGGGACCCTGGTGTTCGGCCTCAACCTCCTCGACTCGTTCCTGCAGGGGCTCTCCACCCAACAGGCCAACCGGCTCATCTGGACCCCCGACATGGTGGGCTGCCTGCTCTTCCTGATCTCGGGGCACCTCGCGCTGGAAGAGGTGTGCCATGGCCACCCGGACCTCCGGCCGCACGACCTCGGCTGGTGGATCGTGGCGGTCAACCAGGCCGGTTCGGTGCTCTTCATGATCTCGGCCCTGGCCGACTTCAACATTCCGAGTACCGGCAGCCTGGTAAACGCCTCGATCGCCAACTGGGGAACCCTCACCGGCGCTCTGTGCTTCTCCGTCGGCGGCGTGCTCCAGTTGTTCGAGCGCCCTCAGCCGGCGGACCGCTGAGCCACCGGTTGCCGCGGAGGCCACGGATGCCGCGACTGCGGTACGCCACCGCCGTGCCGCCGCCCGCCAGCACCCCCGCGAGCGCCAGCGCGTTCACATACGCGCCGACGACCTCAGCGGTGCGCGGCGACAGGACCAGCACGATGACGATCACCGTGATGAGTCCACTGAACCGACCGGGATGTGAATCCTGGGCACAAGCCACCACACTCGACATGGAATCTCCTGGGGGTGCGGGCAGTTGAGGCACCATCATGACCTCCGGCCGGGGACACCACGCAAAGACAATCCAGAGCAACGCCGTAATGTTTGCAAATGTAACCCAACAGGCGGAAGGGTTGAGAAATCGCAAGGAAGGGCCACACGGACCGAATCTTCACTGGAAGCTTTCGCAAAGATCGCCACAGTCGGCAAGAGAGGAGCGGCCGGGCAGACCCTTGCCGGGCACGCGGCACCCGGCAAGGGTCGATACCGCCGAGGCACTCCAGGCCCGACCGGAAGGCGGTCAGGCCGTGGGCATAGGGACACGGCTGGCGGAGCGCCTCGCGGCCACGCCGACCGCGTGAACCCCGCGACGGCTCCCCGGGATTGCCGCCCCTCTCACCTGATATGCGCCGCAGTCGTCTACGTCTGCTCAGCATGACCATGAGGGACTGCTGCATGATCGGGTGACAGCGTGACCTGCCGTCCGAGTGCGTGGCGGCGCTCCGTGCTCGGCGTGCTCAGCAAATCGCCGACCGAAAGGGCGCGGGGGCAACTGGAAGGGCACGGGCCATGAGCCTCGCCTTTCCCCTGCCGAGCCGCACAACCTGAACCGTTCCTTCGAGACGCCGCGCACCCGCCGATGTCCGCAAAAGCTTTCACGACCTGCGCCTCGCTCCTCCACGAACAGGGCGCCGACTCCCGCATGACCATGGAAGTCCTCGGCCGGCTCGATCCGCGTGGCCATGGACATCCACACCTTCGTCCGGCTCGACTCCCAGCGATCCGCCTTCGACCGTGTCTGGGACGCACTGACGGGCGATGGCACAGATCCGGACAATGACGACGGCGTGGCCGGTGCCCTCGTAGTCGTCCAGAAGCCTCCGGCCCGTGGACCAGCCGAGAAGCGCAAGATCCACCGCTGTCCGAAAGGTGATCACTCGTTTGCGGGACTTCGGCATACAGGGCCGATTCGGTGACGAGCCTTCCATCGGTTGCCGGTGACAGCCGAGCAATCCAACCCCCCTACACGAAGGAAGTCGACAATGAGCTTCATCCAGACCGGCAAGATCGACCTGAGGTCCGACAACCCGATCGAGACGAGCGGGGGCAACACCTCGACCTTCACGCGGGTCACGTTTCCGACCCCGTTCCCTGCCGGTTCCAACGTCGTCGTCCTCCCGCTGACCCAGACCTTCAACGGCCCGGAGACCCCGGGGATCCGCGTCCATGACGTCACGAACACGGGCTTCCTGATCCGCCTCAACGAGGTGTACGCCGGCGCCACCAAGAGCGACGGAAAGCACACCACCGAAACCATCGGATGGCTGGCCGCGACCGTCTGACGCACACGCTCCGGCCGGGCTCAGGAATACCTGCTCCTTCAAGCAGCGCCCCGCAAGAGCACTCCACGCACTCTGAGGCGGCTGTCGTCAAGCACTGCCGTCAAGGCAAAAGCCAGAGGCCCTGTGGATCACTCCACAGGGCCTCTGGTCTGTTGTGCACTCGTCAGGATTCGAACCTGCAACCTTCTGAATCCGTAGCTCTGGAGAGATCGGTCATCGCAGGTCATTCGGGCCACAGACAGGGTCACAAGGGCCGATGGTGGGTGCTGGCGATTGCTGGGGTTGCTGTACTTCGCTGCTGTACCGCACTGCTCCGATCAAACGCTCACCGATCTCTCTCTGAAGGCCGTCGCCCCCTCGCCGAGCTCCATACGGCCTGACTCCGCCATCCTGCGCTGGACCACAAACCCGGCGTGGGTCACAGATTGGACACCCCTCTTGCACACCCTGCACACACAGCGCGGTTGGGCACTACGGTCGCTCCACCCGAAACACTCTGGGGGACGAAATGACCAACCCATACGCGACTCCCATACCGCCTGCACCACGCCCGCCCGACACCCGTCCGCTCCACAAGCGCGTGCTCGTGTGGGTTGGCGGCACGGCCCTGTTGATCACGGGCACGCTCATCGGCTCGGCCGGGGACGACGGGCAACAGTCCATCGCGACCAAGGTCAAACCCGCGACGACCGTTACCGCGACCGTCACAGCCACGCCCGAGCCCGGCCCGACCATCACCGAGACCGTCAAGGCCAAGGCGAAACCCGGCCCCACGGTCACCGTCACCAAGACCGCAACGGCCAAAACCGCCGACAGCGGCAGAGGAAACAGCAGCGGTCAGGACAGCATCGGCACGTGCTCCATCGTCTCCAACTCGGGAAACTGCTACTCGGCAGGGCAGTTCTGCCGGAACAGCGACCACGGCGCCATCACCACCACCGCGGGCGGCACGAAGATCAAGTGCACGTACAGCTCGAACGCATGGCGCTGGACCTACATCTGACGGGCCGATGCAGCCGCTCATCAGGCCGCTTCCGACAAGGTGCGGTGCGCCGCCTCAAGGTTGGCAGCCAACACGCTTTCCGACTAGACAGCTTTCGGGGCGGCATCGTCGCGTCCGGCGCGGAACTCGTCCAATAGGTCGAAGAACATGTCCAGGGGTTGGATGCCCGCAGCTTCTGCTGCCCGTTCGATCTCGACAGCCCAGCCGACCGCGCTTGAGTACTCCATGCCGAGCCGCGGCCAAAGCCACTCGCTGAACGGTCCGAAGTGCTCGAAGTCCGTCACTGCTGGCGCTCCATGGATCTCGCAGGCGACGCTGTACCCGTACAGGATCGACTGGAGATGCAAGATGGAACGGCCTCGTACGTACATGCCTGGCCGTAGGCGAACGTCGTCGAGAAAGTCGTGTACGCCGTCCAGTTCGTGGAGCGGTCTCGGCATGGGGAGCTTTGCACTGCTAGTCACGCCGGTACCTCCAGCATTCGTTGGCCATCATGGCTCCTGACGTAGGGCCTTGCTTCGTCCCAACACCGCCTGGCTCGACCACCCCGACAACATCGTGGCCACCCTCACGGACTCCTGATCCCACGAACCTCCGCCTACGGCCCGTCATCACCGGTACGGGCCGCTCCTTCGGGGTGCTTGCTGCGCTGGCTGTTCGCCGTGTCGCTGTTGCGCGCTGGCAGGCAGGGGCAGCTGGGAGCGGTGGCGGCCTTTGGCCGCCAGCGCGCGCGGTCCGTCGTAGGCGGGCCGCCTTGATCCGGGTGACCATGGACGTCTACACCTTCGTCCGGCTCGACTCCCAGCGATCCGCCTTCGATCGCGTCGGCGACGCGCTGAGGGGTGACGGCAATGATCCGGACGATGACGACGGCCCAGCCGGTGTCCTCGTAGCCTAAGGCTGTCCCGTAGTCCGCGGTGGATCAGCGCGCGGCGTCAGACGTACGGGGTCTCCCCCGGCCCTTGGGGCCGAGGGGACGCGGCGCAAGACGGAGGAAAACCCTCATGCTGGGCGTATTCGGGCAATTCGACAACGCAGCATGGGGCACCATCCGGCGAAGCCAGGGGGAGTGCAGGGCCCCGGCGAGTGCCTGGATCGTCCGGTTTGATCATGTGATGCCGTAGAGGGCTAGGAGGCGGGGGCGCTCGGTGTGGGCTCGTCGTCCGGCGGCGATGTTGACGTAGCCGGCGAGCTTGAGCGCGCTGCGGATCAGGTCGCGGAGGGCAGCGAGTACGGCGGGCGCGTTGTGGGTCCTGACCTGGGACTTGTCCTCGTTGAAGGTGACATCTCGACACCAGTGGACGGTATTTTCCACGGTCCAGTGCCCGCGAGCCCAGGACGCGATCTCGGCTGCGTTCGCTTCCTCGGCGGGCAGGTCGGTGATGGCGTAGACGGTCTCGCTGGACCATTTTTTCGCCCCGTAGAGACGGCGACGGCGCTGGATCCGCAGGACCTGGGCCGCGTGCGGGAAGAGCAGGCCCTCGACGGTGACGACCTGCACGAGCCGCTGCTCGTGACGGCCGTGGCCCCGGGCGTCGTCGCGATGGATCACGGGGATCTCCTTCCAGGGCAGGGCGTGGAGTTGACGGGCCTGGCCGCGCTGGTTGTTCTTGATGGTCAGCAGGTAGTGAGCGCCGCGTTCGCGCAGGTAGATGGCGTGGTCGCGTTGGGCGTGGAGGGCATCGGCGGTAACGACCACCCCCGCGAGATCCGCGTCGTCGATTCTGTCGAGGAGAGGTGCGAACTCGGGGATTTCGTTGGTCTTCGCGCCGATCTCGCGGGAGGCGAGAGTGACACCGTCGCCGTGACGGACGGCGGACAGGACGAAGACCCGGCTGCAGTCCGGGCGCCTCGCGCCGCGCAGGCACTTGCCGTCCACCGCGATCGCCCGCCGCCGGAGCCGTACCGGCTCGGCGCGGGCGGCCGCCCGGTGGGCCCGGCGCTGTTCACGCTCAGCCCCACCGTCGGGCATTACCGGCTCCGGCCGGTGAGGCTGTGCGGACAGCAGAGGCCGAAGGTAGTCGTAGCTGGCCGCGCCGATCTCACCGGGATCGAGCCGCCCCAGGACGCTGCGCAGGGTCTTCTCGCTCGGCACCCGGTAGCGGCCAAGGAGTGGGTGGTAGGGCAAGCCGAAGGCGGCCAGTTCCTCCGACGTCGCACGTCGGCACCACTCCGCCGCCGCGGTGATCGAGTCGTGGCCGGACGGGGTCATCGCGCAGACCACCAGGGCCAGCAGCGAGGAGAGCCGGTACCGCACTCCGCAAGCCCCTCTCGGATCAGTGACCGATTCGAACTCGGCTACCAGGCAGCGGACTTGCTCCTTGGCGGCGCTCTCGCCGAGGGCTTCCAGGCGGGGCGCATGAGGCACGGGGGCAGCGACAGGGAATGATGGAGGAACGAACACGGCACCTTCGTGGATCTTGCAGCGTAGAGAACTACATGATCCACAGGTGCCGTGTTCACCTGCTTCCCGGGGCCACCACCGAGATCAACACCCCAGGCCGGGACGATCCAGGCACTCGCCGGGGCCCTGGCCCTGAGGGGGAGTGCCGTAGCTGTCGTCGCGCGCCCGCCGGGGATTACGGGACATCCCCCCTTGGCCGTCTTAGCCGTCTGATCCGCTCCGGAATACGGTTGCCGTCAAACACTGCCGTCAAGGCATAAAGCAGCGGCCCTGTGGATCACTCCACAGGGCCTCTGACGTGCTGTGCACTCGGCAGGATTCGAACCTGCAACCTTCTGATCCGTAGGCGCGTGCACCCCCGGATGCAGGGCCCGGGACCGAGCGTATCCCGGGCCGTGGTCCAACAGTCGGCAGCGCCGTCCTTCCGTGGGGGTGCGCCGATGCGCGTGCACGTTGATGTCAGCTGTTGATGTCAGCGCACGGATGGGCAGGCGCTCGCGTTTCCGGCTCGGGATGGCTCGCCACAACGAGGCGCGTTAGTCCACCCCTTATCCGCACAACGCGGACACCACAGGGCCAGCAGCCTGACCCCCTCAAGCCAATCATCATCGGAACCATAAATTCCTGATGGGTGAATTCAGTGAAGGAACGAGCAAGTTATCCCACTTGCGCCCATTAACCCCCTTCACGTGTCCGAAAAATGAGATCGGCAGCATAGGATTATTTGGCTCGCCAGGTCCCGCAACGAGATCCCCATAAACTCCGAAGGGCTACCGACCCGCGAGCTCAATCTCAGCAAACTCTCGACCATCAAACAGGCGAAAGCGAGGGCCGCCCGTGCGCCTCAAGTCTCGAATTGCGACCGTCACACTCACCGCTGCACTCTCTGCCGTATTCAGCATATCGACCGCATCCGCAAGTGACACCGTTGGCTGGGCACCCGTTGCCACCAACAGCAATTGGAGCTGTACGGGATACCAGGACATGCTCTTCGCTCCTGGCATGAAACTGAAGTCATGCATCATTCGGAATGCGAATCAGGATGCACAGGGAGTTCTGGTGATCCAGAACACTTCCGGGCGAGCCTACGACATCAACAATTCTGACGAAAACAGCAGGGTTTGGTTCGAATCGGACAATGGGGGGGATGTCTGGTGCGCATTCACTACCATTAACGATGGATTCACGCGCGGCTGCTTCGGGAAGACCGTCCACGTGGGCTGCAGGACGACATCGACAGCCAGCGTTCGTCTCGCAATTCGAGACCCCAGGGATGGATTCAAGACTGCCGCAACAGTGGTAAAGAGTGGCGTACCTTCCGGGTGCTAATCTCCTTTTTAAGGAAACCGTGCCTTGGGGAGCTTTTCTGAGGAACGCTCCCCAAGGCGCATCTCTGGCCCTCGGGGATGGCTTCGAGATTACTGAATGTGGCAGGTTCGGCGAGCCGCCGTTGGCGGGTCTTCGAATTTAGTGGGGGGTGCGGCGGTGACGGGCGCGCTCGCCGGTCACGCTGTGTGAGGTGGTTGGGGTGCGGGCGCCCTGGACGCAAGGAGCCCGCGGGCCTTCGTGATCATGGTTGTTGTCTAGGCAACCGATCATGAAACCCCACGGGCTTGAACAGCGACGATACCGGCATCAACGAAGCGGCAACGCGACTTCTGGGGCTGGAGGGGGTGAGTGTGACGCAGGTCAAGGACGACGGGGCGGGCGGTTCGACGGTGTACGTGGTCACGAGCGAGGACTCCGCCCGGGCCTGCCCCTCGTGCGGGGTCTTCGCCACCCGGCTGAAGGACTACCGCACCACCCGGCCCCGGCACCTGCCCTGCGGTGGACGCCCTGTGAGTATCCGGTGGCGCAAGGCACGCTGGTACTGCGCCGAACCCGCGTGCGAGCGCGGCTCGTTCACCGAGGCGATCCACGCGGTGCCCGCCGGGATGCGCACCACCACCGCCCTGCGCCGGGCGGCGGGGGCCGCGGTCTGCGACGGATCCCGCACCGTCGTGCAGGCCGGCCGCGACCTGTCCTTGAGCTGGCCCATCGTGCAGCGATGCTTCGAGGACTACGCCGCGACGGTCCTGCCCGAGACGCCGCCCGCGACCGAGGCGGTCGGGATCGACGAGACCCGGCGGGGCAAGCCGGTCTGGGCCCAGAACCCGGCCACGCAGAAGTGGGAACTGGTCGCGGACGCCTGGCACATCGGCTTCGTCGACGTGATCGGCGGGCAAGGACTGTTCGGGCAGGTCGAAGGCCGCAACGCCACCTCGGTCGCCGACTGGCTCAGCTCCCAGCCCGCATCCTGGCGGGCACAGGTGCGCTACGTCGCCATCGACCTGTGTTCCACCTTCCGCGCCGCCGTCCACCGTGCCCTGCCGCACGCGACCGTGGTCGTCGACTGCTTCCACATCGTGCAACTCGCCCAGCGCCACCTCGCCGACCTGCGCCGACGCCTCACCTGGCGGCAGCACGGCCGCCGGGCCCGCAAGGGCGACGGCATCTACACCGTCCGCAAACTCCTGCGCCGCAACAAAGAAGACCTCACCGAAGACCAACGCCTCCTCCTGAAGACCGAGTTGGAGTACATGGGCACCTACGGCCGGCAGATCCACGCGGCCTGGCAGGCCAAGGAACTCCTGCGCGACCTCCTCGGCCTGGCCGTCAGCCGCACCCACCACGCCCCCGACCGCTCCGCGATCTCCGCCGCCCGCCACCGCTTCTTCACCCACGTCGCCGACCACGCCCACCTGCACGAACTCCTCACCCTCGCCGAGACCATCGAGCAGTGGTGGGACGGCATCGAGACCTACCTGACCACCGGCATCACCAACGCCGCCTCCGAAGGCAACAACCGCCTCATCAAGCTCGAAGCGCGTAACGCCTTCGGCTTCCGCAACCGCGCCAACCAGCGCCTACGCTCACGCTGTGCGACCACCCGCCGGAGCCGACGGCAGGCGCACCCCCACTAAATTCGAAGACCCCCGTTGGCTGACTCTGCTCGGGGTTCACAGTGGAGGTTTCGTCATGCCCCGCCCCGCCTGCTCCGAAAGGGCCCCACCGCGGACGGTGGGGCCCTTCGACGTCGTGCCCGGTGAGGCACTGGCGGAGGATACGAGATTCGAACTCGTGAGGGGTTGCCCCCAACACGCTTTCGGAGTCTGTTTATGCAGGCCAGGGCCGCATTCGCAAGCGTCCGCCTGTGTTCACATGCGTTCCCGGGCCCTCGAAAATCCGCTGTACGTGCGGCCGTGAACACCGCCGTACGGAGCTGAATGAGACGGAAACTGAGACGGAAGCCCTTGGCGTAGCGTCGCCGTGTGCCTGGTCTAGGTCGGCCCCCTGTCTGGGCCCATATGGAGTTCCTCCAGTACGAGCGCGAGATCCGGCGACGTGTCCTTGAGCCCTGCCCACCTCTCCATCACGGTGGCTGCGGCGTTGGCCAGATCAGAGGGGAGTCCTGCCTCGCTCCTCGGCGATGTCGAGTAGCTCTGCCCCCACTCCGTGGTCACTGGCGAGGGCGTAGGCGACGGCGGCCAGTGCGCGGCTGGTCTTCTGGTAGGTGCTGTACGACAGCTTGAGGGCGGATGCCTTCCCGATGCCACCGGACAGGGCGCGCGCCTGGACGGCGCTCCCCTCGAAGAGCCGGGCGACCGGGGGCAGCGCGTCGGCGGGGCCGGAGAGGTAGAGGCGAGGGCGCTTGGAGTCCGACGGGGGAGACCCGATCACGGCTCCGTCTACGGCGGTCGCTCCGGATTGCTGCACGATGGCGCTGATGTTGGCCATTGTCGCGGGGGAGACCGCGTTCCCGTCGACGTAGATCCGGGCGTACGAGCACGCCGCGATGTCCCGCGCCACGTCTTCGGCAACGGCGGGCGGGCACAGGTTCAGGATGATGTCGGCCCGCTCGGCCATCTCGCTCAGTGCTCGTACCGGTGTGAGTCCGTACCTCTCGGCCCGTGTCTTGCTGCTTGCACTGCGACCGACCGGGCACCACAGAACCTCAGCACCGGAGCGCCGCGCCTGAGCGGCGACGGCGACTCCCATGCTGCCCGGGTGCAGGATGCCTAGCGCCGTCATCCGACAAGCTCCCGGATGTTCCGGCTCTCGGCCGCGGCGGTCGCTGCGAGGGCGTCGATGATGGCGCTGGCGGACTCGGCGGGGTTGAGCTGGTCGGTCCGCAGGATGAGGGTCCAAGGCGCGGTTTCGTTGTCCAACAGGTCCTCTCAGGTCTCGTGCCAGACCTTCAACCGAGCCTCGACGTCCTTGTCTCCGCGGCCGACGGAGCGCGACGCCGTGACATCCAGCGGGCACCACAGGAGCACACGAATCCAGTGCAAGGGGAAGGCTGCCACCGCGCTGGCCCCTGCGACCTGCCCCATGTGCAGAACCGGGATGCGGTCGGCGTCGACCAAGGCCGCGACGCCCTGCCGGTCGATCGCGTACTCAGCGTCGTAGCGGGCGTTGCGGTAGAGGAGTTCTCCCGCCCGCGACAGCTCTTCGATGCGGTCTGCGGTCGTGATCCGGTATCCGGTCGTGCGCCCGGGGCCGGCCTTGAGCCGCTCGAAGAGTGCGAACTCCGGTCGGAGCTGTGTCAGTGCACTGGTGATGGTGTCCTTGCCGGAGCCGGGCGGCCCGTAGAGGATCACGCCGGACGACGTCACAGCCCACCGCCGCACAGCACGTCGCGCGCTTCGTCCACCATGGGCGACGGCAGCGCCAAGACGGTTGTCGACGACGAAGTGCGGACCCTGCGGACGGAACTTCAGATCGAGCCCCAGGCAGGGCTTCGGCGTAGTCGCGTGACGTCCGGTTCGTGATCATGCGAGGCCGAGGAGTGCGAGGGGTCGGCGAGGGTCGCGGGCGTTGCGGCGGAGGCCGGCGGCGATGTTCTTGACTCCGCTCAGGCGGAGGGCTCCGATGGCGAGGTTGCGCCAGGTGGCCATCGCGCGGGGCGCGTTGCCGGTCCGCAGCTGGGAGGCGTCTTCGGCGAAGGTGGGGTCGCGGACGTGGTGCAGGGCCTCGATCTTCCAGTGGTCGCTGACGAGTTCGGCGAGCTGGGCCGCGGTGGCCTGCTCGGCGGTCAGGCTGGTGACGGCGTAGACCGTCTTGACGGTGGTCCTGCCGGTCTTGCGGTCGGTGCGCCGACGCTTGATCTGGACGGCTTGGCGGCCCCGGGGAAGGGAAGGCTGTTCACGGTGGCGACCTTGATCCGGCGGATCTCCGAGCGGCCGTAGCCGATGCCCCGGGTACGTCCCTGAAGCGGGATGTCCTTCCAGGGAAGGGACTTGAGCTGGCGGCGCAGCTTCTTCTGGTTGCCCTTGACGATCACGACGCCCCCGTAGCCGAAGGAGCGGAAGGTGGCTGGCAAGAAGTGGAAGCCGCTCGATCACCAGCCGACCGGCCTCATCTTCACCACGTCGACTGGCCGGGCCACGGACCCCCGGAGCCTGAACAGGGTGCTGACGATCCTCTGCACCAACACGATGGTACGACGGGTCCGGGTGCACGACCTACACCACACGTGCGCCTCGCTTCACCTTGCACAGGGTGTGGATGCTCGGACCATCATGGAGACGCTCGGGCACAGCACGATCACGATGACGCTCGACACCTACGCCCACGTCATGCAGACGACGCTCAAGGCGGCAGCCGATCGGATGGATGACGCGCTAAGTCTTGACGAGGCCAGCGAGGAAGGGTGCGAAGAACCCGAGGAGCCGACAGCTGCCTGATCCGTCCGGCCGCACGCGTTGATGTCACCCGCTGATGTCAAAGGCCCCCTGGGCGATATCCAGGGGGCCTCTGGCCTGTGTGCACTCGGCAGGATTCGAACCTGCAACCTTCTGATCCGTAGTCAGATGCTCTATCCGTTAAGCTACGAGTGCTTGGCTTCCCGGGCTTTTCTGCCTGGTCGGCGTTGCGGGAACAACATTACATGACCTGCGCCGTCAGACGAAATCCATTAGCCGCACCCCACCTGACCTGCACATATGCCCGGACGTGCTTATCCGTGCACCATCGGGCTCGACCAGGGACGAGCCCGATCGGGCGTCCCCGGAAACGACCGAAGCCCCGACCATGAGGCCGGGGCTTCGGTGTTGGTGCGGAGGCGGAGGGATTTGAACCCTCGATGGGCTTTAAGACCCAAACCGCATTAGCAGTGCGGCGCCATAGACCGGACTAGGCGACGCCTCCAGCACACCCGCGCGAGCGCGAGTGGTGTGTGCAGATGATGACACAGCCGGGTGGCCCGTCACCAATCGCTCCCCACGGTACTAGTCACGCGGGCCCCGGAGCAAAGAACATTCCCGGCGCGTGCCGGTCGACGAGCAGGCCGACCGGGACGACCCTCGGGAGGACGGGCAGAGCGGACGGGATGGACGAGGCGGACCGCGCGAGCGGCTCTGCCGCGGAACGCGGGAGCCGCCCACTCGGGTGAGTCCGGTTTGCGCAACGCGCGGGCGCGCGGAGCGTTAGAGATGCCGGGGCGGTCGGCCGCCCCTCAACCATGACCATCCAGGAGCATCCATGCTGCGCCGTCTCGCTATGACCGCCACGGCATCCGTGGCCACTCTCCTCGCCGTCGCCCCCGGTGCGCCCGCATCCGCTGACCCGGCCGCGGGGCCGGCGCCGGCCCCGGCGCCCGCCGCATCGCCGGCCGAGACGCAGGGACTCCCGCTCCCGCTACTCCAACCGGAGGAGCCCACCGACCGGCTCATCGTGACCACCGCGCAGACGGGCAACCCGAGGGCTGACGGCACCTATGAGCTGAACTGCGGACCGGCCGGCGGTTCGCACCCCGCGGCGAAGGCGGCCTGCGCCCGGCTGGAGCGGCTGGGTGAGGGCGGGAAGGACCCCTTCGCGCCGGTCGGCGAGGACCGGATGTGCGCGCAGCAGTACGGGGGCCCGGCGACCGCCCGCGTCAAGGGAACGTGGCGGGGCAAGCCGGTGGATGCCACCTTCGCCCGTCGCAACGGCTGCGAGATCGGCCGGTGGCGGGCGATGGAGCCGGTACTGCCGACCGCCAGGTCGTAGCGGCCGGGCGAGGCGGGGCGCCCGACCGGCATCGTGCCCGTAGCAGAGGGAGCGCCGCGGCGGCCCCGTACACAGAACCTCAGTGAGAGCTCCCCCTCATCCACCGCCGAACGGCCACCCCCTGCCTTTAGACTCCCTTCAGTGGCAGGCCGCGGTCCGAGAGGGAAGATGGGGCCGGCCATCCGAAGAACGTAGTAGGTCAGGGAGGAAGCGTCGTCGTGAGCAGCAGGCCATCCCGAGGCGCTGCTCGCCTCGCAGCCATACTCGACGCCCTTCCGGACGGGCTCGTACTCGTCAACTGCAACGGCACGGTGGTCAACGCCAACACCATCGCCCTTGAGATGTTCGAGACACCGGGTACGGCACTGGTGGGGCGAGGGCTGCTCGATCTCCTTCCGTCCTTCGATTCCAAGCTGATCCCGGGCTCGATGCGGCGGCCCGAATCCGCCGACGCGCGGGGCAGGACCAAGCCGACCCGGATGACCGCGCGACGCACCGACGGCGGCGAGTTCCCCGTCGAGGTGACCAGCGCCAGTCTGGAGGACGGCCGACAGGCGTACGCGGCGGCCGGCGGCGGCAACAGCAACGGCTTCCCCGGCGGCGCGGGCGGCTACACCGGCGACGAGCTGCTCATGCTCGTCGTCCGCGATCTTTCCGGCACTGTCGACACCGAGGTCGAACTCGCCCGCTCGCAGCGCCAGACCGAGATGATCCTGCGAGCCGCCGCCGAAGGCGTCGTCGGCACGGACACCGACGGCCGCGTGGTGCTCGTGAACCCGGCAGCGGCGCAGATCCTCGGCTATCGCGCAAGCGACCTCGGCGGCCGGGAGCTGCACACGCTGATCCTGCACTCGCGGCCGGACGGCGAGCCGTTCCCGTACGAGGACTCACCGCTCGCCGACACCCTCAAGTCGGGCCGCAAGCACCGTGTGCGTGGACAGGTGCTGTACGCCAAGAGCGGCGAGAAGATCCCGGTCGACCTGACGACGGCCCCGGTACGGGACGGGGAGCTGCTGGTCGGCGCGGTGATGACGTTCACCGACCGGCGGCCTTACGAGGAACTGCTGACCAGCCACACCGCGGAGATCGCCGAACGCGACGAGCGGCACACCACCGAGATCAGCGCGCTGGCCGAGAAGCACACCGCCGAGCTGACTGCGCTGGCCGAGCAGCACACCGCTGAGCTCGCGGACCGGACCGAGCGGTACGCGGCCGAGGCCGAGGAGCGCGCGGAGCGGGAGAGCGCGGCGAACGCCCGGCTGAATCAGCTGACCGCCGTGCTCGGCGACTCGCTGCGCGGACCGCTGGAGGAACTACGCGGCGAGCTCGGCAAGCTGGCGGCCGACCCGGCGGGCCAGCTCTGGCCCGAAGCGAACCAGATACTGCACCACCTGGCGGCCGGCTACGCCCGGATGACCACCCTGGTCGACAACGTGCTGGGTTTCCAGCGCCTGGACTCGGGCGCGGAGCCGCTCCAGCGGGCCAAGGTCCTGCTCGACGGGGTGGTCGCGGCCGGTGTGGAAGGCGCTGTGGAGCTGATCGGCCAGGGACGGGCCCAGTTCGCCGTGCACGCCCCGCGGATCGAAGCCGAGGTGGACGCGACCCGGCTGGCGACCGCGCTGGCCCATCTGATCGCGGATGTCGCCGGGGTCGACTCGACCGGGCGCGCCCGGGTCGTGGCGTCGGCCGGCGGCGGCTACGTCGACTCCACGATCGTGGTGGCGGCGGCGCAGCGCGGGGATGTCGTACGGATCGAGGTACGCGGCCCCTACCCAGGGGGCGACCCGGTGCATGAGCCGATCGTGCGCGGGGTCGTGCTGGCCCATGGCGGTCTGCTCCAGACGCACGAGGTGCCGGGGATGAGCGGCAGCGCGTACGTGCTCGAAGTGCCGCTCGGTGAGGGCGCCGGGATCGTGGCCGCGGCTCCGGAGGCTCCCGCCGAGCTCGTACCGGCCGGGCCCGCTGCCGAGACCTCCGGTGGCGGTGGTGGTCGCAGGCGGGCGCGCCGGGCGAGCACGGACGCGTTCCTTGAGAACCCCATAGCAGCGGAGGCAACCGAAACACCTGCATCCGAGCCATCGGACGAGCCCTCCGCCGTCGTCGCTGTCGCCGGCACCGGGCGCCGGCGCGGGCGGCCCAGCCCCGCCGAGGCCACCGCGGAAGGCGACACGGCCCGCCCTGCGCTGGGCCCGGTGGTCCCGCCTCAGGGCGTCGGCCCCGTGGTCCACACTGCGCCCCAGCCGACGGGCCGCCGCGCGCGCCGGGTCGCCGCGGCACAAGCGGCGCTGCCCGCGCTGCCTCCGGCGTCCGGACCCGCGCCCGCGTCCGCGCCCGCTCTCGAACCGGCTCCCGGCCCCTCTCCTGCTCCCGGCCCCTCTCCCGCTCCCTCTCCTGCTCCCGTTGAAGACTCGGTGGCCGAGGTCGGCGCGGCGGCGTTGGAACCCGTCGGCCGACGTGCGCGCCGCGCACTGAGCGCCGCACCGGCACAGGCGCAGGCGCCCGAGGAGTCCCGAAGCGCGTTCGCCCTGCCGCCCGCCGAGGCAGACCGCGTGGTCGCCGCTGATTCGGGAACGGAGCACGCGGACCGCGACGACCGCGAGAACCGCGACGACCGCGAGGTCCATAAGGGTCGTCAGGATGCCGACGACTCCACGCACGGCGATCACACACCTCCGCAGGCGCACCCCGTGAGCCCCGAAGCCCCGGCGGCGAACGGCGCGCTGCCACAGCCCGCTCCCCAGCGGACCGCGCAGCCGCTGCCCGCCGAGGCACCCCCGCTGCCCGCAGATGCCTCTCAGGGCAGGTCGTTCAACGTGCGCACGCTGGGCCAGGGCGTGCCGTTCGCCCAGCAGGCCGCGCAATCCCAGGCGCAGATCCAGACGCAGGCTCAGGGCCAAACCCAGGGCCAGGGCCGCTCGCTCGGCGGCAACCAGCCGCTGGCCGCACGCCGCCGCAAGCTGTCCACCCGGCCCGACGACGACGCCACCGAGACGGGCTCCCGCCCGCTCCCCCAGCCCCCCGCCGTCCCCCAGCAGCGGATCCCCGCCACGCCTCCCGAGGGCCGCGCCTACGCGATCGGCGCCCCGGATGAGGGCGCGGAGGGCCCCGAACTGCTCGACGGCCCGGGTGGCGCGATCGAGATCGCGAACCAGCCCGCGCCCCTCCCCGTGGACGACGAACTGCCTCCGGAACCGCTGGACAATCCGCGCAGGCTGCTGGTCTGGCCGGCTCCGGATGTCGCCACCCAACAGGCTCTGACGGACCGCGGCTACCGTCCGGTGATCGTGCACTCGCGCGACGAGGTGGACGCGCAGATCGCCGCGTTCCCAGCGGCTCTGTTCGTCGACCCGCTGACGGGCCCGATCACCCGCACCGCTCTCCAGTCGTTGCGGCAGGCGGCCGTGGGGGCCGAGGTTCCCGTGCTGCTCGCGGCCGGTCTCGGCCAGGCCACCCGAGAGGCGGCGTACGGAGCCGACCCCGCCATACTCCTCAAGGCCCTCGCACCGCGCGACAGCGAGCAGCACCCGTCCCGTGTGCTGCTCATCGAGGAGAACGAGGACATCGCCACCGCGCTGACGGCGACCCTCGAACGCCGCGGCATGCAGGTGGCCCACGCCCTGGGCGACACCGACGCCGTCACCCTGGCCCAGCAGATGCGTCCGAACCTGGTGGTGATGGACCTGATGCAGATCCGTCGGCGCCGCGCCGGAGTCATCGACTGGCTCCGCGCGAACGGCCATCTGAACCGCACCCCGCTGGTCGTCTACACCTCGGCGGGCCTGGACCAGGCCGAACTCCCGAAGCTGTCGGCGGGCGAGACCGTGCTCTTCCTCGCGGAACGCTCCACGAGCACGGAGGTGCAGGGCCGCATCGTGGACCTGCTGGCGAAGATCGGTACGAACTGAAGCGGTCGAACCGCTCCGGTCGGGCCGAGGCACTCGGACCGAGGCGGTCGTCCCCCCGCTCTGCGACCGGCGCTCAGGGGTAAGACGGACGGCGACCCTCCGAGCCGCCACCTGCCTCCTCTCCCCTCTCGGCACGCCCGCCTTCTCTCCTGCGGCGAACGGAACGAGCCCCTGGCGGACACGCCAGGGGCTCATCGTCCTGCGAGCAGCTCCAGCTCAGTCGACCCGGGTTACGTCGAGCTGGCCCAACCTATGTGCTTCGCGAATCTTCTTCTTGTCGAACTTCCCGACGCTCGTCTTCGGCACCTCCGCGATGATCGCCCAGCGCTCAGGCAGCTGCCATTTCGCGATCCGCCCGGCCAGGAACTCACGGAGCGACACGTAGTCGGCCGTCGAACCCTCCTTGAGCACGATGGTGGCCAGCGGGCGCTCCCCCCACTTCTCGTCCGGGACAGCGACGACCGCCGCCTCGGCCACCTCGGGGTGGGCCATCAGCGCGTTCTCGAGTTCGACGGAGGAGATCCACTCACCGCCGGACTTGATGACGTCCTTGGCCCGGTCGGTGAGCGTCAGGAAGCCCCGGGGGCAGATGACGCCGACGTCACCGGTCCTCAGCCAACCGTCCTCGCTGAACTTGTCCTCCGGCCTGTGCGGTTCACCTTCCGAGCCGCTGTAGTACGCGCCTGCGATCCACGGTCCGCGTACCTCGAGCTCACCCGCCGATTCCCCGTCCCAGGGCAGGAACTCCCCGCCGGGACCGCGCAGCCGGGCCTCCACACCGGCCGGGAAGCGGCCCTGGGTGAGGCGGTAGCCGAACTCCGCGTCCGTACCGCCGGCATCGGCGGGCGGGCGGGCGATGGTGCCGAGCGGGGAAGTCTCCGTCATGCCCCAGGCGTGGCACACGCGCATGCCGAGCTTGTCGAACGCCTCCATCAGGGACGGCGGGCAGGCGGAACCACCGATGGTGACCTGTCCCAGACAGCTCACATCGCGGGGCTTGGCGGTCAGTTCGGCGAGCAGGCCCTGCCAGATGGTGGGCACGGCCGCGGCATGCGTCGGGCGCTCGGTCTCGATCATCTCGGCGAGCGGTCCGGGCTGGAGGAAGCGGTCCGGCATCAGCATGTTGACGCCAGTCATCAGCACGGCGTGCGGCAGGCCCCAGGCGTTGACATGGAACTGCGGCACCACGACCAAGCTGGTGTCACTGTCGGTGAGACCCATCGACTGGGCCATGTTGACCTGCATCGAGTGCAGATAGATGGAGCGGTGCGAGTAGACGACGCCCTTGGGGTCGCCCGTGGTGCCCGAGGTGTAGCACATGGCCGCTGCCGACCGCTCGTCCAGCTCGGGCCAGTCGTACGAGGTCGGCTTCCCTGCGATCAGTTCCTCGTACTCGTGCACCTGGGCGGTCGCCCCATCCAGCAGCGAGCGGTCACCGGGACCCGACACCACGACATGCTCGACCGTCGGCAGATGCGGCAGCAGCGGGGCGAGCAGTGGCAGCAGGGAGCCGTTGACGATCACGACCCGGTCCGCCGCGTGGTTGACGATGAACACCAACTGCTCGACCGGCAGCCGCAGATTGAGGGTGTGCAGGACGGCGCCCATGCAGGGCACGGCGAAGTACGCCTCGACATGCTCGGCGTTGTTCCACATCAAAGTGGCGACGCGCTGGTCCCCGTCGACCCCGAGTTCGTCCCGCAGGGCGTGCGCCAGCTGAGCGGTCCGTTCGCCGAGCTCCCGGTAGCTGCGCCGGTGCGGTTCGCTCTCCCCTGTCCACGTGGTGACCTGTGAGGTGCCGTGGATCGTCATCCCGTGCTTCAGGATGCGGGTCACGGTCAGTGGTACGTCCTGCATGGTGCTCAGCACGGCGTCCTCCCGGTGGGCGCGCAGCTCTCGGCTCTCGACCGGGGACGGGGTGCGTCCCGGCCCTGGCAGTACCCCTGGCAGTAAGGGGTGTGGAGATTCTGCGCACATACCGCATGGTATGTCACTACCTCCCGGTAGCCCATTTTCCGTTCCGGCCCCGTCGGCCCTCGCCCGGGACGGACCGCGGCCCACCCCGGAAGCATTCCGCAGGGCGGGCCGTCCACACATGTACGACCCCGGCGCCGGACCACGGGCTTCGGGGCCGCTACCGCGAACCGTCGCTCACCGCACCGGCGCGAGCTCCGGGTCGTCGCGCAGCTTTCCGAGAGCACGCGAGACGGCACTCTTGACCGTGCCGACCGAGACACCGAGCACCTCCGCCGTCTGGGCCTCGCTGAGGTCCTCGTAGTACCGCAGCACGACCATCGCGCGCTGGCGGTCCGGGAGTCGCATCACCGCGCGCCACATCGCGTCGTGCAGGACCTGGCGCTCGGCGGGGTCCGGCTCGGGGACGGCATGGGGTTCGGGAAGATCGTCGCAGGCGAACTCGTCGACCTTGCGCTTGCGCCACTGCGACGTGCGCGTGTTGACGAGCGCGCGCCGCACATAGCCGTCGAGCGCCCGGTGGTCCTCTATGCGGTCCCAGGCCACATACGTCTTGGTGAGCGCGGTCTGAAGGAGGTCCTCGGCGTCGCACGGGTTGGCCGTGAGGGAGCGGGCGGTCCGCAGCAGTACGGGCCCCCGCGCCCGTACGTACGACGAGAAGGACGGATACGTCGCCGCCCTGGAAGCGGTCGCGCAGACTGGCGTGGTCATGGCTCCACGCTATGAGCGGGCCGTATGCCGCCGGATCGACCCAGGGTGCCGAAAGCGAGTCCCTCTCAGGTTGTAGGGGCGACGTAAGCTCAACCTCCCCAAGGTGGAGGGCGCCAGGCCCCTGGGTAGGGGGTCGAGGGGCCCCGTCGCGGCCCCACAGCACCGCGACCGCCTTCCGCACACCCGTTGAACAAGGCCGTTTCAGCCGTCACTCCCCAGGATGAGTCCGGAGGTCGGCACTCCGGTTCCCGCTGTGACCAGGGCCGTCACGGCGCCCGCCACCTGGTTCACCGAAGTGCCGCGAATCTGGCGGACGGCTTCCGCGATTCCGTTCATCCCGTGCAGATACGCCTCGCCGAGCTGCCCGCCGTGGGTATTGAGAGGAAGCCCGGCGGCCGCGACGAAGTCGGCCGCCTCACCCGGCTTGCAGAAGCCGAACTCCTCCAACTGCATCAAGACAAAAGGAGTGAAATGGTCATAGAGAATCGCGACGTCCACATCGGCCGGCGCGAGTCCGGAGGTCCGCCACAGCTGCCGGGCCACGACACCCATCTCCGGCAGGCCGGTGAGATCGTCACGGTAGTAGCTGGTCATCTGCTCCTGTGCACGCCCTGCCCCTTGCGCCGCCGCGACGATCACCGCCGGTGGCCGCCGCAGCTCCCGCGCCCGCTCCACCGATGTCACCACGATCGCCTGACCACCGTCCGTCTCCTGGCAGCAGTCGAGGAGACGCAGGGGCTCGACTATCCACCGAGAGGCGGCATGGTCCGCGAGCGTGATCGGTCTCCCGTGGAAGTACGCGGCGGGGTTGCGTGCCGCGTGACGCCGGCCGGTCACGGCGACATGGCCGAACGCCTCGGGGGTCAGCCCGTACGCGTGCAGATAGCGCTGCGCCGTCATCGCCACCCACGAGGCGGGGGTGAGCAGTCCGAACGGCAGGTACCAGCCGAGCGCCGCGCCCTCGGCCGATGGCTCCCGGCGCTGTACACCGGAGCCGAACCTGCGGCCCGACCGCTCGTTGAACGCCCGGTAGCAGACCACGACTTCGGCGACCCCGGCCGCGATGGCGAGGGCCGCCTGCTGGACGGTGGCGCAGGCCGCGCCACCACCGTAGTGGACCCGGGAGAAGAAGGAGAGTTCGCCGATGCCCGTCGCTTGGGCCACGGTGATCTCCGGACTGGTGTCCATGGTGAAACTGACCATCCCGTCGACATCGGCGGGGGACAGCCCGGCGTCGTCGAGTGCCGCCCGTACCGCCTCCGCGGCGAGGGTGAGCTCGCTGCGGCCGGAGTCCTTGGAGAATTCGGTGGCTCCGACACCGGCCACCGCCGCTCGCCCACCGAGGAGATCGGCCTTGCGCACACTCACGACCCCACCTCCGCCACGGGGTTCAAGGGCAGTTGGACGGTGACCGCGCCGGTGACGTGGCGGCCGATGCCGTTCGCACCGACAACCCGCACCTGAACCGTGCCCGACCCGACGTCCGTCTCGGTGATCGTGCCGGTCAAGGTCATCACGTCGCCCGGGTAGTTGGGGGCTCCGAGCCGGATCGCCACCTTGCGGAGCACGGCGGTGGGACCGAAGTGGTCCGTGACGTACCTTCCGACGAGCCCGTTGGTCGTCAGGATGTTCATGAAGATGTCCGGCGAGCCCTTCGCCCTGGCGAGTTCGGCGTCATGGTGCACATCCTGGTAGTCGCGGGACGCGATCGCTCCGGCGACGATCAGGGTGCGGGTGAGCGGGACGGCCAGCGGGGGCAGTTCATCGCCCACGCACGGCGCACCGCCAGGTCTGTCGTCCGGCCCCCCACTCGATGCACCGTTCCGTATCCCACTCATCGGACCGCCTCCTTCGGGTTCGCCAGCAGCAACCCCAGTTCTTCGAGAAGTTGGGCTCCGCAGCCCAGATACGCGTCGAGCTGCCGCCCCCACAGGAAGTGCCGATGGACCGGATGGTCGAGGTCGGCACCCATACCACCGTGCAGATGCTGTCCCGTGTGGACGACCCGCTTGCCCGCTTCGGAGGCCCACCACCCCGCGATCAGCGCCTGCTCGTCGTACGTCAGCCCCTCGTCGCACCGCCAGGCCGCCTCGTACACGGTGACCCGGATCGCCTCGGTGTCCATGTATGCATCCGCCGCACGGAGTTGGACGGCCTGCTTGGTGGCAAGAGGACGGCCGAACTGCTCCCGTACCGACGTGTAGGCGACGGCATGGGCGAGTGAGCCCGCGCAGACACCCGCCTGGAGCCCGGCGAAGGCGACGCGGGCGAGACCGAGCACGTCCTGGTAGGCCTGGCCATCGGAGTCCTCGTGCCCGACGCGCTCCGCCGGGGTGCCGTCGAGCGTGAGCCGGGCCGCGGCCCAGGGCGCCGTGGTCTCCACCGCCGTGATCCGCGCCTCCGCCGCCCGTACCAGCCACAGCACTCGCTCGACGTCCGGGACGAGCACATGCGTGGCGTCCCGCAGCCAGGGCACCCAGCCCACCGTGCCGCTGAGACGCCCGTCGCCCGTGGCGCGCACGGTCGCGCGGTCCGTTCCGCGCGGTGGGAACGCGCCGACGGCCACCGCGCTCCCGGCCCTCAACGCCGGCAGCAGACGAGCTCGCTGCTCGGGCGTGCCGTGTCGGGACAGCGCGAGCACCCCGTAGACACAGCTCGCCGCCAACGGCACCTGAGCGGTGGTCCGGCCCTGCTCCTCCAGCATCAGTACGAGTCCGAGCAGCCCTATCTCGTCCAGGGCCCCGGGCAGCCCCGCGGCGCACAGCGCCTTCCACAGCTCCGCGTCCGTACCGGTCCCCGCCGTGGCCGGCCGATCGTGGGTGGACCGGTCGGCGAAGATCCGCGCGGACAGCTCACGGGCCGCCTGCTGCTCCTCGGTGGGTGTGAAGTCCATGTCAGACCACCCCTGCCGCTGTGGCCGCGTCGACCAGCGGACGGAAGACCGGCAGCTCCTGGGCTTCGTCCGCCTTGATGAAGTCCAGCCTCACCCGCATCCCGATCCGGACCTCGTCGCAGGGGACCCCGACCACGTTGCCGACCATCCGGACGCCTTCCGCCAGCTCGATCAGTCCGACGGCATACGGAGGATCGAAGGCGGGGAACGGCGGATGGTGCATCACCACATACGAGTAGACGGTGCCACCGCCGCTCGCCTCGACCGCCTCCCAGCGCGGCGAGCCGCAACCGCCGCAGCCCGGCAGCCAGGGGAAGCGGAGCTCGGCGCAGTCCGCGCAGCGCTGGATCAACAGCCGGTGCTCTTCGACGCCGTCCCAGAACCCGGCGTTGTCGCGGTTGATCACGGGCGAGGGGCGGCGGCTCGGATGGGACTCGTTCTGCCGCCGGGATGCACTGCCGGCTTTGGGCGGTGCGTACTTGAGGACCCGGAAGCGGTGCGTACCGACGGGTTCGCCGTCCACCCGGATGTCCATGCGCGTGGTGATGAAATGGCCCGCGCCCAGCTTGGTCGTCTTGCGTGGCGACACCGACTCGATGACCGAGTCGAAGGTGATCCGGTCGCCAGGACGCAGCGGACGCAGGTACTCCTGCTCGCAGTCGGTCGCGACGATCGAGGTGCAGCCGACGCTGTCGAGCAGCGCGGAGAGTTCGTCGTAGGCCCCCGAGCGCTCCGCGTACCCCGAGAGCCCGCCCATCGTCCAGGCTTGGAGCATCGTGGGTGGCGCGATCCCGTCCGGACCGGTGTAGGCCGGATTGGTGTCGCCCATCGCCTCACACCAGTGCCTGATCATCGGCTCGTTGACCGGGTCCTTCCCGATGCCGGGGGCGGCTGTGGGGCGGCCCTCGTAGGTCTTCAGGCGCTCGTACAGCTCCTCGTCACCGATCGGATCCACGTCGTCGACCGCTTCCGTACCCACCGCTTCCCCACTCACCGCTTCCCCCTCCGCATACCGAGCCGCATCGTGGCCACCAGTTCCCGCTGCACCTCGCTCACCCCGCCCCCGAAGGTGTTGATCTGCGCGGCCCTGTTCATCCGCTCCAGCTCACCGGCGCCATGGCCCCCGCCGCTGTCCCCGCCGTCCCTGCCGTCACCGCCGAAACCGGCATCCCCGCCGAAAGCCCCCGGGGACCCGGTCCGCACCAGTGCGGCGTCCCCCACGACCTCCTGGCACATCCGGTACACCTCGACGGCCGACTCCGTACCGGCGAATTTCACGCCACTGGCGTCACCAGGAGCCAGCCGGTCCGCTCCCACATCCGCCACCAGACGCCAGTTGAGCAAGCGGGTCGCCGCGATCCTCGCGTGCACCTCGGCGATCCTGCTGCGCACCCACGGACGGTCCACCGGTCGCTCGCCCGTCAGCGGATCGGGGCGGCGGGCGTGGTCGAGGGCCGCGGCAGCGAAGTCCTCGGCCTGCATACCGACGGCGGCGAGGGCCACTCGCTCATGGTTGAGCTGGTTGGTGATCAGCGCCCAGCCGTGGTTCTCCTCGCCGACCAGATTGGCGGCCGGGACCCGGATCCCGTCGTAGTGGGTGGCCGTGGTGGTCAGCCCGCCGACCGTGTGGATCGGGGTCCATGAGAACCCGGAAGCGTCCGTCGGCACCAGGATGATCGAAATGCCCTGGTGCTTGGGAGCGTCCGGTTCCGTGCGGCAGGCAAGCCAGATCCAGTCGGCGTTCTGGGCGTTGGAGGTGAAGACCTTCTGTCCGTCGATCAGCCAGTGGCCGCCCGTCGCATCGTCCGGTCCCGCACCGCGTACGGCCCGGGTGCGCAGGGCGGCGAGATCGGTACCCGCGTCGGGCTCGCTGTACCCGATCGCGAACACCACGTCACCGCTGAGGATGCGCGGGAGGAAGAAGGACTTTTGCTGCTCCGTGCCGTACTTCATCAGGGTCGGACCGACTGTGTTCAGTGTGACCATGGAGACCGGGGCTCCAGCGCGATAGGCCTCGTCGAAGAACACGAACTGCTCGTCGGCTCCGCGCCCTTGCCCTCCGTAGACGACCGGCCAGCCGAGGCCGAGCAGTCCGTCGGCGCCGATCCGCCTCAGCAGTCGGCGCTGTTCGGACGGGTCATCCGGGTGCGGTGGTCCGTCGGGCATCAGCTCGCGGAAATACGCGCGGAGTTCAGCGCGCAGCACCTGCTGGCGTGCGGTCGGTGCGAGGTGCACGGCGGCGGCCTCCCGAAGGGTTGCGTCTCGCTCTTCTGACTGACCGTCAGGTTGACTCCGGGGGATTCGGGCTGTCAAGCCAACGACCGGCGGCCTGTGCACCGATGCCATCGCACCGCCGCACAGGCCGCCGTCACCCTTCAGTCGATTCCCGTCAGCCGAACCCCCTCATGCTCCGAGCCCCCACGTGTCGACCCCCCGCACATATCGATCTTCCTCACATGCCGTGCCCCCTCCATCAGGAATCCCCCCACCACGCCCCGGTCGATCCCCACCCCCTCCGATGACACCCCGAGCCCCCTCGGAAAGCCCCCGGCCGCCCCCAAGCCGCACCCCCTCGGGCCGGATCACCAGAGCCTGCTGAAGAACACCGCGATGTTGTCCGTGGACTGATCGATGGCGGTGAAGCCCGAGCCGTTCACACTCGCCGTGCGGTTCTGGTTGGACGCCCCGGCCCCCGTGGCCACCTGCTGGGTGGTCGTCGAGTTCCCGTGGTTGTCGCCACCGACGCCACTGCCCACGACCCCGGCCACCGCCGCGTTCGACCCGTTGTTCGCGAAGGCACCGTTGTCCGCGTGGGCCGCACCGGTGAACAGCGTGGCAGCGAGGGGCAGTGCGGCGAGGATGGCGCCGGTACGAGCGGTGCGGGTGCTTGCCATGTCATTTCCTCCAGGACCGGAAGTGCGGAAGACGGAAGTCATAAGCCGAAGTGCGTCCGAGACCAGGCGAGTTGGCTGATCACCCAGGTCGCGTCTCGGTCGCGGTTTGCCGTTGTGCACGACGTTGCGAATCCAGAGTTGCCCAGCGAATCCCCTGCGAACCACCCCGGAGTGCCCGATTCCCCCTCAAGCGTGAGGACAAGTCGATAAACCCCCTTTACCCGAAGAAGCGTTCCAGCGCCCTTTCGGCCAATCCGCACCGGGCCACCCTCACCCTTCCTTTATTCGAACTGCAGTACGAACATAGAAGTCATGGCCACCACCGCCCGCCGCAATGTCACCTTGGCCCTCACCCACGCGCTCTCCGCCGCCGAGCGCGGGCACGCCGTGATTCCCCTGTCTCCCGGCAAGCTCCCCGCAATCCCGTCGCCCCATCGCCACGACCCGGTCCGGGCCTCGCACCCGTGCCACGGCGAGTGCGGACGTCCGGGGCACGGCGTACACGACGCCGCGACCGACCCCGCCGCCATACGGGCGCTCTTCGCCGCCGCGCCTTGGGCCACGGGCTACGGAATCGCCTGCGGACGAGCACCGCACCACCTGATCGGGATCGACCTCGACACCAAGTCCGCGGCCACCGGCACAGGCGCGGCGCACGATGCCGAGGCGGTGGTCGCGCTGCGGCAGTCGGCGCTCCAACACCTGTTCACGATCCCGGACACGGCGACCGTGCTCACACCCAGCGGAGGCCGTCATCTCTGGCTGACGGGGCCGCCCGATGTCGTCGTACCGAACTCCGCCGGACGACTCGCACCCGGGATCGACATCCGGGGTAGCGGCGGCTATCTCGTCGGTCCGGGTTCGGTGTCCGCTCACGGCGCCTACCGGTTCGCGCCCGGAACGCCCTGGCCGGCCCCCGCGCCCTGCCCCCGCGCACTGCTGCGCCTGCTGGCCGCCTCGGTCCACCGCCCCGGCCGGCGCCCGCCCGGCGCGGTACCGCCCGGCAGCGACCGACCACCCAGAGGCGAGGGGCTGGTCCAGTTCGTCGGAGCGGCCCATGAGGGCCAGCGCAACACTCGGCTGTTCTGGGCGGCCTGCCGCGCGTACGAGAACGGCATCGGCGACGACCTGGCGGACGCCCTCGTCGGCGCGGCGGTCCGCGCGGGGCTGAGCGAGCGTGAGGCCCGGGCGACGATCGCCTCGGCGGGACGGCTGCTCGCCGGTCGCCACGCATGACAGGGACCGTCGCCCGCCCGGGCACCCTCAGGCAGGCCCCGGGCACTGGCGCACGGAAAAGGGGCGCCCTGTTCGAGGGCGCCCCTTGCCGTGGCCGACGTGACCGTCGGTCTCAGCGGATCAGATCAGCGGAATCGGACCTGCGTACGGCAAACCAGCAGTTCAGCGCTTCAGGAATCCGACGGCTCGGAAATCCGATGTTCAGCGGCCACGGCCCCGGCCCCAGGACTCCTGGTCGATGACACGGCCGCGGTCGTTGCGGAGCGTGGCGGTGTCGCGCGCGTTCCAGACCTGGCGGCTACGGTCCTGGTAGACATCGCGGTGGCTGTCGAAGCCCCGCCCGGTGTGGACCTTGACGCTCGAACCTCCAGCGAGACGCAGGTTGCGGAACCGGTAGGTGTTGCCGTCCCGGTCGGAGATCGTGTAGCCGCGCAGGTTCACCGGCGCCCGGCCGATGTTCCTCACCTCGACCCACTCGGAGTTCAGGGCACGGTTGGAACGGTTGTCACGACCGAATCCGTCGTGCCGGACCTCGCCGATGACGATCGGGGAACGGCGGTCGTCGTGGCCCCGGCCACGGTCGTGACCCCGGCCGTTGTTGTGCCCACCGTGGCCGCGGTCGTACTGCCGGGCGAGGTCGACAAGGTCGCCAACACGGCCGCCGCGGTGGTGCACATCGGCCGCCGCGGGCAGAGCCGCCGCGGCGACGAGCGCGCCGGACGCGAGGACGGTGGCGACGATACGACGGGTGGTGCGAGAAGCAGACATGAGGGGCCCTCTCAAGAACGTGCCCGCAAAGCCCCGTTCAGGGCTGTTGAGGGGGATCAGGATCCCGGCTGGTGCCGAGGGCCCAAACTCTGGCCGACGAGCGGTGACAACTTCCACCAAATCGACCCTCATGACGAAAACCGGACATCTCCGTAACTCTCGCCTGCATCCGGCACCGATTTCGAACGGCCCATTACCGCGGGTTCACTGTGCACTACATCGACCCGTTGATCAATCAACAACAAGCGGTTGCCAAAAGCTGCCGAGTCACCCAAATGGCTTATTCCACGCCACCTCTGAACGACCTGGATTTTTGTAACAGCCACCGACGCCACTTACTCGTACACACGTCTCGATCACCGTGCTGACGTGCGGTTTCACCTCACCCGTTCGCCAACGCGGATCCTGGTGCGTCCTTGTTGTCCGCCATCCCTGTCATCGGCACACCCAGTCGGATCCTGAAGCCGCCTCCCCCGTACGGCGGCGATTCGCCCACGCCCGCGGGCAGCGCCGGATGTCAGAGACCCGCCCTGCATTGCGGCCATGGGTGGCTGTCTGTATGACCTCGGCGCGCAGGAGTGGTCCGGCGATCAGGAAGGCGGACGGGCCGAGGTCGCGTCGGCTCTGGACGATGAGCCGGCACGACGGGGGCTGCCGCGGTACGCGCCCCGCCCGGACGGGAGCCCCTGGGCTTCGAGGAGAAGCTCAGCCCACCCATGGACGGATTCAACGCGCTGTGTGCGCAGCACCTGCCGTCCCGGGAGAGACACATGGTCGGCGACTGGACGTTGCTGATGCCGCTCTCCCTCGATCCGGAGATCGTGCTGCCGATCGCGAACGACATGGACGGCAGGACCCTGATCGTGGGAGCACCCCGGATACCGGCGTGCATGGAACGGCTGGCGTCCGCCATAGCCCTGCCACCGGACATCCCGGTGCCGGGCACTCACCTGGCTCTGACGGCCTGGCGCACGGACGGCGCGGCCGGGAGTCTGGCCGCCGCCAAGCCAGGCCATGGGGTGCGGACCTGGACGCGGCATTCCATGTCGCGCTGCGTCGGCGAGCCGCTCAGTACACCCTGCGCCATGGCTGCCCGATGACCTACTCCTGAGCGGGCGGTGCGAGCACCTCAGAAGTTGCTCAGGAATGCCCGGTTCCTCTGTGGCGTGGTCAGCCGTGGGCTCTATTTTCGCTCCTGACACACCGACTTGGGCATGCAGGGGGAGCTTCACATGGGAACGTCCGCCGGGACCGCTTCACGCCTGACCGCCGCGGGCCTGCTGATCGCCGCGTTGGCAGGGGGCGCGGTCGGCTGTACCGACAACGACGGCAGAGCGGCGGAACCGCCTACGGCGAGCGCGCCCCCGAAGAGCGACGCGGCCGCGTCGCAAGCGGCTGACTCGACCGGCGAGACCATCACGGAGGCACCCGCGCCCTTCAGCGGCAGGGCCGTCATCCAGGTCGCCTCGCGCGCCGGCAATGCCGTCCTGCCGCTGAAGCCGACAGATGCCGGCAGGATCGGCGTCCACATCAGTTGCCGGGGCAAGGGTCCCCTCACCGTCTCCGTCGCACCCATCGGCCTCAGCTTCGGACTGTCCTGCGGCGACAAGGTGACCGGCCAGTACAACGAGTTCCACACGAACGAGGCGAGCGCCAAGGAGGGCGCAATCCGGATCACAGCTCCGACCACGGCCCGCTGGGCGCTGACCGTCGAACAGTGATGTACCGGCACAGCCCGGCCCCCGCACCGGTACAGTCACGCGCATGACCGGACGGCTCCCCGGTCCCGTCCTCGACACCGACGAGACCGGCGCAGAGATCACCCGCACCGACTGCAAGCGCTGCGGCACCGAGGTGTTCGGCATCGACGGCCGCTACGCATGCCCCGTCTGCGGCTGGGTCAACCACTGGTCCGAAGGCCACCGGCCCCTCCCGGTGGCCCACGAGGACTCGGACTACCCCGGCAGGGCCGCCCTCGACCCGTCTCCGGAGCAACCCGGGCGGTAGATCCCGTCCGGTTGCCCCGTCCTCATCGCGGTGCACGCAGCAGCACCGCCGGCCACGGGGACCACCGGGCCCTCATGGTCGCCGTACCGAGAGCGCCTGACCGGCGCGGGATGCCGACTGGCGAACCGCCTTCGGAGGGGCCGGACCCGTACGCGCCCGACCCCGTTCCCGTCCGCGCGTACGGGCTCAGCAGAAGCCGTTGAGGCCCCACCACTCACCATCGGTCCGCTCACCGCTCGCCAGCAGGCCGTTACCCAGCCCCCGGTAGGTGACCAGCCAGCCGAAGTGGCCCCGGAAGCCGTCGATCACGTATTTGTCGTTGGTCACGGCGGCGAGATCGGGACGCCCGTCGCCGGAGAAGTCGCCTACCGCGATGAGGTTGGCCATGGCGTTCCAGCCGCCAGAGCCGATCAACTTACGGGCGCCGAGCGCACCGGACGAGGTGACGCTGAGGACGCGGAGGAATTCACGGCGGATCATCTCGTCGGGGTCTCCCGCGCTCGGGTAGCTGGACTCCTGCCCTGCGACGTCCCGGCCTTCGGCGCTTGGCGGTCGAAGGAGGTCGTCCAACTCGTGGAGGCTGACTTCAAGGGCGGCGGCCAAGCCTGGTCTCTGGAGCGGCTGCGGTGCGATCTTGCCGCTCTCCCAGCGTCCGACCGTTGTGCGGTCCACGCCAAGTAACTCGGCCAACTTCTCCTGACTGTAACCCAGGGTCCTGCGCCGCTCCGCCAGTCCCATGACGATCCCTTCCCGTGCCTTCTGGCCCCTCGGCTCGCGCGCACGGATCTGCGTCAAGCCTGCCGCATGGATGCCGTGGAGACCTTCGACTCCCGGCGCTTTCCTGGATGTTGCCCCGGACGAGCATCGGGATCACAGAGGAGTTCGGTCATGGTGACGAGAGACGAGACTCTGGCGGGCGAGCCGGACGGTAATGCACGGACGCAGAGCCCGAACACTGAACAGAGAGTCCTCATGTCACTCGGGGTCTCCCGTGACTCCGGCCGGACATGGGGGCCTCTCGCGGAGGTACGCGCGAGCGACGACCCGGTGTTCCCGGATGATCCCGGCCGCTTCCCACCGGCAAGTGCCCGCGGTGCACGGGCCGCCCCCAGCGCTCCGGGGCGCCCTCTCGGGCGAAGTCGTGATGCGGTGCACGCGCTGGCGCAGGGTGCCGCTGCTCCTGGTGCGGGAAGCGCGGGAGAGATGGGCTGCGGAATGTGTCGACAGGGCTGTGCAGCGCCAGTTGGCCACGCACAGCGATGGTGAGCACTTCGGCCTTCTCGATGACCTCGGCGAGTACGGGACCGCATTGTGGCTCCGCTGGCGAGGAGCGACCGAGGTGGAGCTGATCGTGTTCGCGGATTGCCCGGTGGTCAGCCCGGGGCCTGGCAGAGAGGGCTGCTGCCTGTTCGCCGACCACGCCGACCAACACACCTGGCAGGACGCCGTGGCGGAGATCCCGTGCACCAGATGATCGCCAATCCGACCACCCTGACCTGGCGCCCCCGGCCCCGTCCCCCGCGCAACGAGAGCTGTGCGGACTGCGGAGGAAGCGGCGCCGACTCGTCCGGCAAGAGCTGCGGCACCTGCAACGGACTCGGCGAGATCTACTGCCGTGTCGGCTACCAGGGCGCACGCTTGCCGTCGCCTTCGATGATCCGGAAGGACAGCAGCTCATGATCCACGCTCTGATCGCATCCCCGTTCCTCGACGGGCACCTGCTCCTCAGGCCCGGAGCGCGAGCCGGGGCACGCATCCCCGCCGACCACTACGAGGGCATCCGACACGCTGCCGCCCGTGGTGAGGCGCTGCCTGCCTGGGCGGCACGCATCGCCGCCGACGTGTGGGGCCTCGACCTGAGCGGCCGACCCGCCCAGAGCACGGTGCTGGTTCGCGAACCGTCCCCGTACGGCTACTGCCGCGCCTCCTGGGAGATCAACCTCGGCTGCAACTTCGGCTGCAAGCACTGCTACCTCGGCGAGCGGCCCTTCTCCGGGCTCGGCTGGGAGGACAAGGTGCGGCTGCTGGACATCATGCGCGAGGCAGGAGTCCTCTGGCTCCAGATCAACGGTGGCGAGCCCACCATGGACCCGCACTTCCAGGGTGCTTACCGGTACGCCTGGCAGGCCGGGATGATGCTCACCATCTCCACCAACGGCTCGCTGCTCTGGCGGCCCGACCTCCTCAAGCTCTTCCACGACTGCCCGCCCTACCGGCTGGTCGTCAGCATGTACGGGGCGAGCGAGGAGTCCTTCGACACGCTCACCCAGCGCCGTGGCTCGTGGAAGGCGTTCCGGCGCGGCATGGACGCCGCCCGCGAGGCGGGCCTGCCGCTGCGCATCAACGTCGTGGTGACCGAGGACAACGCCTCCGAGGCCGACGAAATGGCCGCCCTCGCCAACGAGTGGAACGTCGAGAACCACGCGTACACGAATATGACGCCCACGATCTACGGCGGCGGCGAACCGCTCCTTGCCCAGTCCGCCGCCCACCTGCGGCAGCGCAAGCCGTTCGCCGGCTGCAACGCGGGACACACCTTCTTCCACGCCGACCCGCAGCCAAGGTCTCGATCTGCAAGGTCGGCCGCGACGACCAGATCGACCTCATGACCGAAGGCATCGACGGCCTCACCCGGCTCGGCGCCATCGCCGACCGCCTCATGCTTCGCACCGGTGGGTGCGAGGGCTGCGCCCTGTCCGGCACCTGCCGGGTCTGCCGCCCCCTGGCCAAGCACTACCAGGAAGCCAAGGCGCCGCTGCACAGCTACTGCCAACACGGAGACAAGGAGAAAGCGTCATGACCCCGCCCGTACTGGTGAACCTTCTGCCCGGTCCGCCGACCTCGGCCCGTCGTGCGGCGCCACCCGTCGCCGCCCACTCGGTAACCGCCGTGCTGGATCTGGACGACATCGTGGAGAGCGCGGAGTGCTCCTGCGACGCCGGTGACGACAACCCCCACTGACCGACGCATCCGGTCGGTTCCGCTCAGGCCCTGGCGCGTTCGCGTCGGGGCCTGAGCCCTGCCCGGCCGACCGCTAGGGTGCCGCTCATGTTCTTCCGCTGGGACTGGCTCCGGCCCGTACTGACCGCGCCGGTCGTGCCAACCCTCGGTCCCGTCCACCCCGATGCACTGACAGTCGACGTCTTCGAGGACATCCTGCGAGCGGCCGTCACCGGGGATTTCCTCACCTACGACAAGGACCACCGCTGGGGCGGTGAGAAGGAGGAGGCGGTTCTGCGCGGCGATGTGGTGCACCAACACGATCACACCCTCATTCCCACCCTGAACCGGCGCGGACGCGGCACCGTCAAGGTCTTCGCCTACGGGCGCCATGACAGCACTGTGGACGAGGCGGCCGAACTGGCCGTGAAGCTCGCCGCCGTGCACGACGTGGTCAATGCGCGGGTCGTGCGCCCCCTCGGTCCCGAGATCGACCGCCCGCGGGGCAACCGCATCCATCTGAAGGACTTCACCACCCACTGCCCCGACCCCGGCGGGCCGGTGCGCGCCATCACCGACTGGCCGACCGCCGTGCAGGAGACCTTCGCTCCCTTCGCCACCGCCATGGCCGCTGATGGACTGGCCTTCCTCCACACCCGGATGCAAGCCCGGCAGTGCGGCCCCGTCCTCGCGGCAGCCTTCGAAGACCGCATTGTGGGCGCGATCGGCCCCATGGAAGTACGCCCCGACGCCATCGGGCGCCCCCAACTCCTGCCCCAGTACTTCGCCGTACTGCCCGAATCCCGAGGACTGGGCCTGGGCCGTGCCCTGTGGCGAGCCGCCATGCACTGGGGCCAATCCCACGGCGCCTTCTACCAACTCCTTCAGACCGAAATCGGCGGCCCTTCCGACAACCTGTGCCAAGCCGAAGGACTCACCTCTCTCGGCTTCACGCACACCACACAGGCGTAGCAGCGGGGCTCTCGCACTCCATCCACCGCGCGCTATGACCGTTCCCTCTGGCAGGCGCGCTGATCCACGCGGCCTGCCGGAGTGGCTTTGGCCGGTGTCCTGTTCGGATTGGGGTCGGGCATGTTCAGGGGGCCGTACGCTGCCCGGCAACTCGGGCAGGCTTGAGAGGTGGCGCCTTCGCGTTGTCGGGGACCTGGCCCACACATGGCCCACAGCGATGATCGTGACCTGCGCTTTCTCGTCTTCCGCGAGCCGGATCTTGGTCCATGCCTGGTCCACAGACACTGATCAACGACGTGACAGAGGCGGATCACGGTGAGACAAGCCCATGGGAAAGGGGCGCCCCGGAACCGGGGCACCCCTTCTGACCAGCATCTACGCTGACCTGCGTGCGGTGGGTGTGGGATTTGAACCCACGGTGACATCGCTGCCACGACGGTTTTCAAGACCAGCCGGTTCTGAGCGGCGAAATAGGCTTTGACCTGCGCCCCAGGTGTCCCGGTGCGCGTCGTCCGACCAAAGTTGGCCGGAGGATGGCCGCGAGGTCGAGCGATGCGTGTCGCCGCACCCTCGCTGGAGCGGCACGCTGCTACGCCGGGGCCCCTGCTCTGGCTGTCACCCTTTGTAGAAGGCCATGGGAGTCTTGACGACAGACGACGGCAGATGGAGAGGGAGAGCGAGTGTCGCAGCAGACCAGCCCTCGGGGAACCTTTGTGAAGATCGCGGGTGCCGTTAAGGCAGAGATCGAGGCAGAGCCTGAGATGACGGAACTGCCGACTCTGGCGACGCTCATGGAGCGGTACGGGGTCTCCCGCGGCGTGGTGCTCCGGGCCTTCAACGTGCTCAGGGAGGAGGGGGTGGCCGAACCGGTGCCCGGGGGCCCGTGGCGCGTGATCAGAGAAGGACACAGCATCGACCGCCGCCCGCTGGCTGAGCAGCTTGCCGAGGTGATCACGACGGACGGCATCGCTGTAGGGGAGTCGTTCCCCAGTGCATCGGCGCTCGCCACCCGTTTTGGGGTCTCCCGGCCGACCGTGGCCAAGGCGCTGGACAAACTCGAGACCGCGGGGCTGCTCTCAGCGACGCGGCAAGGAAAGCAGCGCACTGTGCTGGCAGTGCCGAAAAGGGAGGAGGGGTCGAAGCTGTGAGCACACCCGGACTGACAGAGCGGGCGTACCCCCTCGCCGAGTCGCTACTGGCCGAACCTCTGCCGCGGCGGTGGAAACACTCGCTCGGGGTGGCCGAGCGAGCGCGAACCATCGCTCTCATCCTGGGGGAGGATGCCGAGCTGTTGGAGGCTGCGGCGGTACTCCATGACATCGGGTACTCACCGGACCTTGCCAAGACCGGTTTTCATCCGCTGGACGGTGCCCGGTATCTGCGGGATCACACCGATGCGGACGTGCGGGTGATCCGGCTGGTGGCTCACCACTCGTGTGCGTGGATGGAGGCTGAGGCGCGGGGACTGCGCGACGAGCTGGAGAGCGAGTTTCCCCGCGAGCGCCCGCACCTCGGGGACGCGCTCTGCTACTGCGACATGAACACCACGCCGGACGGGACCCCTACCAGCCCGGTGGACCGCGTGAACGAGATCGCTGGGCGATACGGGCCGGACAGCCTGATCGGCACGTTCATCCGCCGCGCCGAACCGGAGATCCTGGCCAGCACCGCCCGCGTGCTGGAGCGGGTTGCCGCCGCGAAACGTCAGCCGATATAGGGGACCGCGCGCGTCCGGTCCATGGCGTGCTCGATGCGCAGGCGCATCGTCGGGTGGATGTCGAGTTCGGCCAGGTCCGCTGGGTCAACCCAGCGGACCTGTGTCGTCTCGCTGCTCGTACGCACGTCACCGCCGACCGGCCGGGCCCGAAAGCAGATGCTGAACTGCTGCCGCGCCTCGCCGTCGTCGTACAGCATCACGTGTCCGGGGTCGGTGTAGATCCCGGACATGTCGATGACTTCGGCCTTGATTCCAGTCTCTTCCCAGACTTCACGCACGACCGTGTCACTGATGGACTCCCCTACGTCGTGTCCGCCGCCGGGGAGGGCCCACCGGCCGTTGTCGGACCTTTGGATCACCAGTACCTCGCCCGCGTCGTTCTGGACGAACGCGACGACGGACGGCACTACCGAATTAGCCGGCGGGGCGTCAGGGTCGTGCAAATAGTCAATGCGTCCCATGGTCAGACTCCCGTCAGGTCGTGATCCGTCACCTGGCGCGCGCCTCCCCAGGTCTGTTCGATGCTATTCGCGTACGTGTCGAAGAGGCCGCCGCCCGGCAGGCGCCGGAGGTGCAGGACCGGGGCCAGGTACGCGCCAATGCCGTAGACGTGAGTGTTCACCAACATCTCGTCATCGGCCCGGAACAGCGAGTTGTAGAGCGTCGCGTCATGAAGCCGGAAGCCGATGTCCGGGTGACTGGCAAACAGCGGCCGGTAGTTCATCAGGGCGTTGCGAATCTTGCCATCCATGATCTGGTGACCTTCGTCTATGCCGCGCTGCTTGACGGCTGCGCAGCCTGGGTCGCCGAGCAGGATGCGCACCTGGGCATTGGCCTGCACCTTCGCCTTGAGCAGGTCGTGGAAGAGTGGGTCCTCTGACAGCCACAGGCCGGAGTAGACGAGAACGTCTACGTGCGCCTGGGCCCGCCCGTAGATCTCGCGCCACAGGCCAGCGGGCACCATGTGCCGGTGCGGGTAGACCGTGACAATCTCGGCCTTGCTCAGGTCCGATGCGCTTTCGACCGTGCGGGAGTCCTCCCACAGCGTCGTTACATCAACCTTGAGCAGTGACGCTGTCGCGTATTGGTGCCTCCGGTACGGGACCTTCCCCTGGGTGATCCAGCGTTCGACGGTCTTCGGGTTGACCTCGATCGCGTCCGCCAGGTCCTGAACGGTCATGCCCTGCGCCAAGAGGGCCGACCGTAAGCGCTCGTTGGACATCTCAACCCCCGGTGGGACGTCTAGGGACTTCCTGACGGTACTGAGATCTCCCCAAGGTGTCCACGAGCGGGGTAAACAACGCCCCCTACCTGCATCGATTCTGATGGTGCGCCAAGAAGTCCCGGCGCGAAGCACGGAGAGTCCGCCAGCAAGCTTGACGGAACTCGATGCAGTACCTGTAATAGAGGTACTGCATCTAGCTTCGGCTCGATCGCGGTTCTCAGCGTGCCCGTGCGACGGGCGCGCCGCTCAACAACTCAACAGCGTGATCCACCGCAGCATCTCGGCCGTGACCAACCCGGCCGAGGCGAGTGGAGACCAGCCGACCGAGAAACGGCCCGCGTCACACCCGGGCCCACACCCCTAACCGGGAACGCCATCGGCTCTAAGAACCGCACGGCACACCTTGAAACTGCGACGACATCCGGGATTTCGGACCTCCCCGGGTCGAGCAGCGTCGTGCGAAACAGGAGATCCGAACCTGTACCAGCGCTCACGGTGCCCGACATCCCATCGCCGTTCCGGCTGGCGGGTGTCGGGTCGCCGTGGTCGCTCGTAGCCCACGACCGACCCACCCAACGGCGCGCGGCCCCGGTGTCCTACCACCGGGACCGCTTCGAGCCGTCCACCTGCTAGGGAGACACGACTCATGAAGCACATCGTTGCTGTTCAGGCGGTTGTTACCGCCGAGCGGATCGACTGCGAGCCTACGGCCGCGGAGCTGGATGCGATCGAGCGGGAGATGCCGCTGATCGTGGCGGAGGTCGAGTTGTTGGACGCGCAGATCACGACCCTGGACCGGGAGCCGTCGCCGTTGGATGTGCGGCGGGTCCGCCGTGCCCGCAACCGGGTGCTGGCCGCCCGCGCGGCGCTGGCCAACCGCGGTGCGTGTGGGGAGGCGGCGTGAGCGCGCAGACTCTCGCGGACCTGTCGGCGCCGCTGGTGGCGCTTCGGCTGCTCTCTACGGAGTGCGGGCATCTGCCCGCGCCGTCCGTGGCCGTGTCGACGGTCTACCCGGATCAGTTGACGCTGTCGTTCTACGACGGTCACGCCGACTTCGAGGCGTGGCGAGAAGCCTTGGCTGTTCCCCCGGACGATGTTGTTCACCGTGTTCAAGGTGACGGTCAGACCGGGGTCCTGGACGTTCACGTCGCCTTCGCCGGGGCGCGGCTGCGGCTGATCAGCTACGCCGACATCCCCGTGTCCGTGGCGGCGCGAGCGCTGTCGGAGGTCGGCCGGTGAACAGTGTTCAGATCCGTTCAGCGGAGCGTGCGCTGTCGGTGGGGACGTGGACGATCGTGGCGGGGGCGATGCTCTATTCGATCCTCACCGTCACGCCGCTGGCGGCCCGGCATACCCCGGACGAGTGGGCGTGGACGGCTCCGATCCTGCCCCTGGTGGTGGACGCGGCGGTGGTCATCGTGGTCAAGCTCGATGACGTCCTGGCCCGTCTGGGCGGGCACGGCGGCCGGTGGCCGATCGTGCTGCGCTGGATGACCGGCCTGATGACCTGGGCGCTGAACGTGGCCGACTCCGCCTTGAAGAAAGACCTGGTCGGGGTCGCGGTTCACTCGGTCGCGCCACTGCTGCTGATCGTCACCGCTGAGACCGGACTCGCCTACCGTCGCGCCATCGCTGCCGCGCTGGTCGCGCTGGATGCCAAGCAGCGGGCGGAGCGGGAGCGGCGGGAGCAGGCGGCCCGAGACCGTGCCGAGCGGGCCCGTGCTGAGGCGCGTGAGGAGCGGGAGCACACGGCGATGCTGGCGCGTGAACAGCGTGAACATGAAGCCCGCCTCACCCGTGAACAGGCTGAGCGTGAGGATGCCCGGCGCCGCGAGGAGACCGCCCGGACGGAAGAGGCGGCCCGGGTGGAGCGGGAGGCTCGTGAACGCCGTGAACACGAGCGTGAACAGCAGCAGCAAGACCGTGAACGCCTGGAACACGCTGCTGAACAGCGCCGTGAGGCAGAGCGGCTGGAGCGTGAGGCGCAGGCGCGCCGGCAGGAGCAGGAGCGGGCCGAGCGTGAACGCCGTGAACGCGCCGCGCTCCTGGCCGGTGGGCCGGTGAACGAGAAGCTCCCCGAGGAGCGTGCCCGCCAGATCGTGAAGGCGGCGTTCGGTGAGGGCCTGCCCGTGCGCACAGCCGTTGATCTGTGCGGCTGGTCGGTCGGCTGGGTCTCCACCCGCTACCAGGAACTGCGCGACCCCAACCCGGCGAAGAGCACCGTCCTTGAGGGGGCTTCCGCATGATCACCCTGGTCCGTACCCGCACCCTGAACACCCTGCGAACCAGCCTGGCGGAGGCGGAGAACGAGAGCGCTGCCGCGCGCAACGAAACCGAGCAGCACCGCCATGAGGCCGAGCTGGCCACAGACTCCGCGATCCGGGCGGCGGAGACCGTCGTTGAGGAACTGCATGCAGCACTCGCCCGCGCAGCGGCCGACATGGCTCGCCTTGAGGGTGAGCTGAACGCTTTGCGGGCGCAGTCGCTGTTGGACACCGAGGACCGGCAAGCACTCCGCACGCTGCTGCGCATCACCCGCAAGCAGCGCGCTTCGACAGATCGCGTCTACGTGCTCTTCCATCGCGGGCATCTGCACAGCCTGCACCCCAGCATGGAGGGGGCGGAGCTGGCGGCGGAGGCTGAGGGGGCGCCCCGCTCCGGGTGGACCGCCCACACACCGGGCGCCGCGCAGCCTGCAGCCTGCGAGGTTCTGTGGCGTATCCAGCCGCTTCCCCTCGGCAGCACCCCGTGAGCACCCTGCCCGTCTACCGGTGGCGGCTCGCCCCGGACGGCTACGCCACCTACCGCCAACTCCGCGCCCTCGGACTACGACCAGGGGGCCAAGGCGTCGCCGCACAGCTCGAACGTCCCCGGCGCCGCCGGGGCCCGCTGGTCGCCTACCTCTACCGGATCGACCGCGCTCTGCCGGTGCGGCCGATGACCCCCGCCAAGTGGGCGGCACTCGGCAAGGCGCACGCCGCCCAGCAGGTCTGCGCGAACTGCCGCCTGGACGTCGGCTACCGCATCCCACGTTCGGCCGGCATGTGCGGAACCTGCATCCACCTTGAGGAACAGCGCGCTGCCTGAAATCCACAGGGCCCGACCACACGCCTCCACAGCACTGGTCGGGCCCCTCTTTGCTCCCGAAGGGAGTGCCTTCAGCATGACCGAAGTCAGCACAGAACCGGTAGCCGCCCCGGCGGCCCCGACCCCGCCGCCCGAACCGCCCACGACACCCGAGCAGAGCACGAAGACGCCGCCCGAATCGGGCGTGGAGCACACGCCCGGGGGTTGGCCGGTCGCGCCGCTGGCCCTATCGGGTGCGAACGCGACCGTCTCCACGATCGCCGCGGCCGGTCTAACCGGCGGGCCGATCGCCGCGGCGGTCGCCGCCACCGGCATGGTCGTGTTCGGCTCCCTCGCCTCTTACCGCAGTCGCAATCCGCGTCCGAGGCAGGCCGCGCGCCGGGCCGCCGCGCGTACCGCGGCCCGCCAACAGGCTGCCCGCCACCGTTCCGCCGGAGTCAGTACGGCTGGCCGGAAGGCCGGTTCAGCCGGTGGTCGTACCGCTGGCGGACCGGGAAAGGTGCACGGTCAGAAGCGGCGCGGACCGGGCCCCGGTTCGGGGCGCGGCGGGGCTGGTCAAGGCCGCTCCGGGGCGGGCAAGCACCGCGCTCCGGTCTCCCTGAACAAGCCCGCCGGGCTCAAGAGCAGCGGCGCTGCTTCGGGTGCGCTGTCCAAGGCGGGGCAGGTCAAGGCACTGCGTAAGGCGCAGAAGCAGACTGGGAGCTCCCGCGCGCAGAAGCGGGAGCAGACGTCCGCGGCCCGGCGCGCCATAGCTGATGCTCGCCGCAACACCCCGAAGCCGAGCAAGCCCAAGGCTGGCACGAACAGGCCCGGTGCCGGCAGGGCGCGGGGGCGGTCGGGTGGTGTGGCGGGACGGATGCTCAATGGTGCAGGCCGGAAGGCGCGTGCAGTGAAGCAAGCGGCCATTGCCAAGCAGCGGGCGCGTCGGGATGCGGCCACCGCGCGGAAGGTATCCGCCGGGCGGTCGAGCGTGCGGAAAGCGCCTGCCCGGCAGGCCGCACGGAAGGCGCTGCGTCGCTCCGCGGCACGGTTCCACGGGCGTCGTCTGCTCGCCGCACTGCTCGCCCTGCCGGTCGGGCTGCTGGGCTGCCTGACCACTCCGCTCGGGCGCAAGCTCGGGTGGGAGTGGCTCCAGCACCCCGGGCGGTGGCTGTTCCGGCATCTGGCCATCAAGGCCGCTGAGCAGCGCGGCGAGCGGGACAAGGCCATCCGCGCCGCACAGGCGGACGAGGAAGACACGGCGGATGAGGAAGCCGCCAAGGAGACCACGGAAGGGCTCGGGGACCGGGTGGAGCGCCCGGCCGGGCCCGTCCCGAACAGCAGCGATCACACGTCATCAACCAGTGAGGGAGAGCACGTGTCCGGGTTCCAGTTCGAAGAGCACGCCGCAGAGATGGAGCAGGCCGCCCAGTCCTATGACCCCGAGGACGCCATGGAGATCCTCGCCATGGTCGAGGGGCTCCCCGCCGCGCTGACCAGCGTCGCGAACGTGATGAAGACCCTCGCCGAGCGCGCCGACAGTGAGTTCCCGCTGGAGAAGGAAGTCGCGGACGGCTTCAACGACATCTTCGGCGCCCTGATGTCCGCGGTCGCGGTCGCAGAGGACATGGGGCCGCTGTTCCGCCAGGCCCACGAGCAGGACATCGCCCGTCACGAGGACCCCCGCAACGGCCCGGAAGCCGAGAAGGGCTGGAACGTCTGACATGACCGCCACCACTGCCGCAAACAAGAAGAAGAGGCAGGCGGACAGTGGCCCGGTGCTGGACTGGAGCGCCGGTCACGGACCCGTGACCGGCGCCCTGTCCGCGACCACCGGAGCCCTGGCCATCGCCACCACCGGCGCCGCCACCGGCATGCCCCCCATGTGGGCCATGGCGGTCGGCGCGGCCGGAGCCCTCGGTCACACCGTGGCCGGGCTGAAGGTCCGCAACGCGGGCCGCACCCTCGCCTTCAAGGCCGCATCGTGGCTGGTCGGAGCCGGGTGGACCACGTGGGCCATGGCCACCGGGCCCCTTTCCTGGGCCGCCCTTGGATCGCTGGCCACGATCGGTGTCGGCATGGGTGCCGGCGCGCGATCCGTCGCCCTGTACGAAGAGGCCCGCGAGGAAGAGGCCCTGGCCGCGGAGCGGCGCCAGGTCGCGCAGGAGATGAGCGCGGAGCGGCGTCAGATCGCTGCGGAGTGGGTGGAGCGGATCCGCCGGATCTGCAACATCACCGTGCGTGTGCTGGCGGTGGAGATGTGGGAGACCGGCAACGGCTACTCCCTCGATCTCGAACCGCAGGGCGGCATCACCTACGACCGCATCGCCCAGTACGCCGCGGCCCTGTCCGCTGATGCGAAGCTGCCGCACGGCTGCACCGCCGCGGTAGGCCCCGGCGCCCACCAGGGCCGGGCGATCGTGGACGTCACCACCCGCAATGTCCTCGCCGAAGCGCGCGAGTACCCCACGGATTACACGCCGCTGTCGATCCTGACCGGCATCCCCTGGGGTTTTCGCACCAACGGTGACGACGTGCTCGCCTACCTGCGCGAACAGTGCGCGCTCGTGGTCGGGCCGACCGGATCGGGCAAGACGAACATGCTCCACACGATCCTGGCCGGACTCGCCCGCGCCGAAGACGTCCTCACCTGGGTGATCGACCTGAACGCTGGATCGGCCGGCCTGCCCTGGGTACGTCCCGCCCTCGCAGGCGAGCTGAAGCAGGCGGACGGGAATCCGGTGCAGCCCGGTGTGGACTGGCTGGCCGGCACGTATGAGGAGGCGTTGAAGCTGCTCGATGCGGCGATCGCCATCGGCCTGGCCCGCAAGCGCGGCTACCAGGAGCTGATGGCCAAGCACGACACCGACCTGTTGCCGGTGAGCGCGAAGATTCCGCAGATCATGCTGGTCATCGACGAGGGCGCGGAGATCCTGGTGTCCACTGACCGGCGGATGAAGGAACTCGCGAAGCGCATCTTGGAGTTCATCCGCATGCACCGCTCCATGGGCGGACGCACGATCATCACCGCGCTCGGGGCGACTGGCAGTGTGCTGGGGAACCTGATGATCCGGCGTGAGGCCAAGGTGAAGGTTGCCCTGACCGGTGGCGAGACCGAGGGCATGGACCTGTCGAAGATGTTCCCCGGCCGCCGGGGCTTGCGGGTGGATCAGGCGCCTTTCAAGGGCGCCGGGTTCATGGGCACCCCGGAGTCCCCCGGGGCGCTGTTCAAGGCGTGGCGGATCAAACCGAGCCAGATCCGCGACATCACCGTCGCCACCAGCGACCGGCGTCCGCGGCTGGACGCGGTGTCGGTGAACGCGGCCGGTGCGGACTACGCGCGGCGGTGGGACGCGGAGCGCACCGCGTGGATGCGCGACCTCACCCCCGATACGACCGGCCCCGAGCAATCCGCGCCCTGTGCTGGGGGTGGGTTGAACCTGTCCGCCCACCGCACCGACCGGGCCAGGCAGGCGGGTGGGGACGATGACCTGTTGCGCCGGTTCCGTGAGGAGATCGACGCCCAGTTCGCCACCGCCCCCGACCCGAGCGCGCCGCCGCCCGCGTCAGGGTTGAACCTGTCGGCGCTGCGCAAGGAGCAGGAGGACAGTCCCGCGCAGCGGGCCGCGCTCGCCGTGCTCCTCGCGGCCGGGCCGGACGGCACCGGGGCGTCCGCGATCGCCCGCGCGCTTGCGGACGAGTACGGCACGACCCGGCAGACGGTCGTGGGATGGCTCAAGGCGTGGGCTGAGGACGGCACCGCGGTGCGGGTCGGGGAGGGCACCAAAGCCCGCTACGTCCACCGCGACCACACCCCCGGGCCGCCCTCGGGCGAGTAGCGCTTGTCGCCTGTCACCTGCCCCACACGAACACCCGTCCTCGGGGTGTGGTGGAGGTCGGAAACGGCTTGTGACCTGCGAGGCGACAAGCGACAAGACAAGCAAGGCGACAAGACAAGCGACAAGCCGCACGACAAGTCAGACGACAAGCCATCGGCGGGCAGCACCCAGGTTCGGGGTGCTGCCCGCCAGCCGTTCCCGGGAGGCCCGCTCGTGATCGTCACCCTGTCCGCCGTCGCCCTCTTCGGGCTCATCACCTTCGTCCTCATCCGCTCCCGCTACGTCGGCCCCGCCGCCGCGCTCGTGGTGTTCCTCTTCGGGTTCTTCACCGCCGACACCGGGGCCTCCACCGCCATCCGCTCCGCGATACAGGCCCTCATCAACGCCGCGTCCAACATCACCTAACCCCGAAGGGAGGCACGGCCGTGAGCGAGACCGACACCCCGGCTACCCCTGCCGACTGGTGGCCGCGCATGAGCGACGAGGCAGCCAACGCCGAAGCCCGCCGCATCATCAACGACATCTACCGGCCCGCACCGCCCCCGGCGCCCATCCCGACGTCCTACCGCGACACCACCGAGTCGCCGAGCGTCGGGGACGCGCAGCCGGTCTGGCAGTACGACCACCGGATCGTGCCCGCCTGGGCCGCCGGAACCGCCATCGCCTCCATCGGCATCGGCGCCGGCACCACCGGCATCGGCTGCGGCGTCTGGCTCGTGCTGAAGGGATTCGCCTCCATGAGCGTCACCGGCGTCATCTGCATGGGCGTCCTCCTCTCCGGCATCGCCTTCGCGGCCTTGTCCATTGGTGCCGCGTTCGCCCGCGCCAAGCGCAGCGTCTCCAAGGCGGTCTACACCGGGCCGGTCACCAAGAACACCCACGTCACCACCCACACCCGGAGCACGTTCTCCCGCTCCCACACCCACCTGCACAACTGACAGGAGGCGCCCCGTGATCCGACCGCGCATCCAGGTCACGACCTGGCCCCGCAAAGCCCTGATCCTCACCGACACACCCCACCCGAACTGCCCCGACTGCGAGGGCATCGGCGGCATCGAGCACCCCTACGGCGACCACTACACCGGCGAATACGCCGACAGCGACTGGGCCCCTTGCCACTGCTGGGACGAAACCCGCCGCTGGACTCTGCTCCCTCTCCCGCACCGGCCCCGCTGGCCGCGCCGCCACACGAACCACCCCGACCCGTGGGCGAGCGACGAACCGCCGTTCTGACCCGAAGGACACCTGTGTTCGAGATCCGCATCATCTGCGACGACCACGACGCCGATCGCATCAAGACCGCTCTGGCCGAAGTGTTCGACACCGGCCCGCCCCGCCTGTACCCCGCCCGCGACACCAGGCGGACTCGCCTGTACATCACCGCCGACCACCAGCCCACCACGCCCGAAAGCGAGTGACGATGTCGTTCGGAGAGACCCCGATCACCATCATCGGCAACCTGACCGCCGACCCCGAGATCAAGTTCCTCGAATCCGGCCAGGCCCTGGCCCGCTTCACCGTCGCCTCCACCCCGCGCACCTTCGACCGCGAGACGAACCAGTGGAAGGACGGCAGCTCCACGTTCTTCCGCTGCTCCGCCTGGCGCGCCTTGGCCGAGCATGTCGCCGAGTCCCTCACCAAGGGCTCCCGCGTCGTGCTGTCCGGGCGGATCCGCCAGCACGACTGGCAGACCCCCGAGGGCGAGAACCGCTCGATGCTCGCCGTCGAAGTGGACGAGATCGGCGCGTCCTTGCGCTTCACCACCGTGACCATCAACGGCAAGCGCGGCAACGGCGCCGCCCCGACCGGCGACCCGTGGAACACCGCAGGCAACCCCGCCACGGACAACAAGCCGCCGTTCTAGACCCGCCCGGGGCGACCGCCCGCTCTCGCCAAAGATGCGCGGTCGCCCCGGCTTCTCCGTCCTCATCACAGAACTGGAGACATCCAGCATGGCCCATCACCCACCCCGTACGCTCCTGTCCGCGGCGCTGGACGCCGCGGCCCGGGGCTGGCGCGTCCACCCGCTCCGCCCCGGCGGTAAGGCATCCGCCCTGCACGGCGAACCCGCCTGCCCCCGTACCGGCCCGTGCGATCGGGGCCACGTGAAGTGGGAGCAGCGTGCCACCACCGACTCCGACCGTATCCGCCGGACATGGGCGGCGGGCGCGTTCAACGTCGGTATCGCCACCGGCCCCTCCGACCTGATCGTCATCGACCTGGACGTGCCCAAGCAGAGCAGCGCGAAGAGCAGTTCGGACGCGCCTTGCGGCGCGGCGTCCTTCCAAGCGCTCTGCGAGCGCGCCGGACAGCCTTGGCCAACTACGTACGCGGTGCGGACCCCGAGCGGCGGCATGCACCTGTACTTCCACTCCCCGGCCGGGGTGCGGCTGCCGTCCACAGCCAAGACCGTGGCGCCGAACGTCGACACCCGCGCGTGGGGCGGCAACATCGTCGCTGCGGGCAGCACCACTCCCGCCGGGCCGTACCAGGTGACCGAGCCCGCGCCCGCCGCACAGCTTCCCGACTGGCTGCTGCACCTCCTCCAGCCCGTACCCACCCTGGCTGCCATCCCCGCGTCGCCCGCTCCGCTGCTGGTCCCGGGCCGGGCCACCCGCCGCGCCACGGTGGCGCTGGAACGCGAGACCGCACGGGTCCGCAACGCCCTGGAAGGTCAGCGGCACCACCTCCTGCTCACCCGCACAATCGCCATCGGACGCTTCGTCGACTGGGGCGAGATCACCAAAGAAGCGGTAGAGACGGCATTTGGGGCGGCCGGGGAAGCAGCCGGACTGCCGCCAGCCGAGTGCCGCGCCACGATCAGGGACGCACTGGCCTACTCCGCCCGTACCTGCCGCGCCCGGGAGACGGCATGACCAACCACACTCCCCGCCCGCAGCCCAAATGCCGTCCCGACACAGCTGTCCGGACCAACTCCGCTACCAGCGCCGCACCCCAGACTGACGAATGCGACCAGAGCGAGGCCGCCCGTCAGGGCGTCCTCTCAGTCCTTCCCTCCGCCCAGCGCTCCATGGCCACGTCCCCGGGCAATGGACGCTTCCCTATCGCGTGGCTCCACATCCGAGCACCTCGCGGCGCCACCCCTACCGCCACCTCGCAGTGCGCGTGCGGCCGGGACCGCAGCGCCATCGGCCATCGCCGCGTACTCGCCCTCATCACCGACCACGAAGCCCACCGCGCCCTCTGCCCCCTCCGCACCACTGACCAGGAAGGGAGGAACGCCGCATGACCAGTACCGACCAGACCACCATTGGCGGCGCCGCACTGCTCGATGAGGTCGAAGCGTTCCACCGCCGCTTCAACGTCTTCCCCACCGAACACGCCTACGTCGCCGTCACCCTGTGGGACGCACACGCCCACCTGATCGACGCACTCGACGGCACCGCACGCATCGCCTTCCTGAGCCCTGAACCCGGGTCGGGGAAGTCACGCGCGCTGGAGATCATCGAGACACTCACCCCGCGCTCCGCGACCACCGTCAACGCCTCCGCGAACGCACTGTTCCGGCTGGTGGCGGCCGATGCGGGAACGCCGACGCTGCTGTTCGATGAGATCGACACCGTCTTCGGCCCCAAAGCCGGGGGGAACGAAGAAGTCCGCGGGTTCCTCAACTCCGGCTACCGGCGCGGCGCGAAATCCCTGCGTTGCGTCGGAGAGGGCTCCGAGCAGAAAGCGGGATGGTTCGACTCGTTCTGCGCGGTCGCCATGGCCGGACTCGGTTCTCTGCCCGACACCATCCTGACCAGGTCCGTCATCATCCGCATGCGCAAGAAGGCCCCGAACGAGAAGTGCGAGCCCTACCGACGCCGCGTCCACGAGAAGCAGGGAAACGCCCTGCGAGACAGACTCGCGGAGTGGACCGACACCATCCATGACCAGATCGCGGAAGCGTGGCCGCAGATGCCTGACGGCATCACCGATCGGCCCGCAGACGTGTGGGAACCGCTGCTCGCCGTCGCGGACGCGGCCGGTGGTCACTGGCCCGAGCGGGCCCGCGCCGCATGCGTTGCCCTCATCAAGGCCGCATCCGAAGGCGACCAAGCCTCCCTCGGCGTCAAGCTGCTCACCGATCTGCGGGACCGCGTGTTCTGTGGCGTCGACCGGATGCCCACAGCCGCCATCCTGGAAGTCCTCCTTCAGCTCGATGACGCCCCCTGGTCCGATCTGAGCGAGGACGGGCAGAGCAGCAAGCCGCTCACCGCACGGGCTCTGTCCAAGCTCCTGAGCCAGTACGTGCGCCCCGACAACACCACGATCAAGCCCCGCGGAATCCGGGTCGGCAGCACCACCCCGAAGGGCTACTACGCGGAAGACCTCAGCGACGCCTGGACCCGCTATTGCCCCCCGCCCCCCGGAGAATCCGCAACACCCGCAACACCCGCAACACCGCAGGTCAACGGGGGTGAATCTGTGGCGGAAACCCCTTCCGAGAGCCGCCACATGTCCGCGGGTCCCGACACACGCCAACTCCGGATCGTCGGCTGACCCATCGCACGCCATGGGTGCCGCCGCGTCCCCGCGCGGCGGCACCCATCCGCAACACGACCGGCATCCGCCACAGATTCAAGCCGCTGACCAGCAATGTTGCGGCGTGGCGGATGTTGCGGATTCCCCGAAAGGCCCAGAACGAGGAGTCGCAACGATGGCCCGACCCAAGATGCTCAAGCTCCCCGAAGTCCTCGAAGAGATCGAGATGAGCCGCGCTGCCTTCTATCGCATGCGCGCCCGCGGCAAGGCGCCCAAGCTCATCAAGCTGCCGAACGGGCAGATCCGCTGCCGTCGCAGCGACTTGGACGCGTGGTGGGACAAGCACGAGATCGCCGCCTGACCTTTGCCCAATTCGAAGGGGCTCCGCCGTGCGGCGGAGCCCCTTCGTCATGAAGGAGCACGATGCACAGCTACGACGTCCGTATTTGGAGCGTCCGGAAGCGTTCCAGCAAGTCAGCTCCATACCAACTCCGCTGGTACGTCAACGGGACGGAGTTCCCAGAGCGCTTCACCACGAAGACACAGGCTGAGGCTCGCCGCGCGGAATTGCTGACCGCGGCCCGCAGGGGCGAGCCATTCGACACCGAAACGGGCCTCCCCGTGTCGGAGCTCCGGGAGCGGAACCGTACGACTTGGTACGACCATGCCCGTGCTCACGCCGCGCGAAAGTGGCCGACAGCTGCCGCGAAGCACCGCGCGAGCATCGCCGAGAGCCTGACTGTCACCACGATGGCGCTGTGCACGGAAGGGAAGGGACGCCCTGCGGACGATCTCTTGCGCCGGGCGCTCTACCAGTGGGGATTCAATGCTGGACGCCATGACCAGGAGCCACCGGAAGCGGAGGCCAAGGCGTTGGCATGGGTGGCACGTAACTCGCCGGCGGTTGTCGACCTGGACAGCGCGAAGCGCGTGCGCGTGGTGCTGGAAGCCCTGGCCAAGCGCCAGGACGGCAAGGAAGCCGCAGCGAACACTTTTCGCCGTCGCCGAGCAGTGCTGAGTAACTGCCTACGGCTCGCCGTGGAACAGGAACTCTTGCCCGGCAACCCCCTGCACCGCGTGCACTGGGAGACCCCCAAAGCGGTGGAGGAGTTGGACGTACGCAGCGTCGCCACTCCGGCACAGGCGCGGGCGCTGCTGGACGCAGTCCGCGCGCAGGGGCCGCGCGGCGCCTACCTGGTCGCGTTCTACGCATGCATCTACTACGCCGCGATGCGGCCAGAGGAGGTCTCCATGTTGAGCGCGGATCAGTGCGAACTACCTCCAGACGGTTGGGGACGGCTCATGCTCGCTGGTGCACGACCGCAGGTGGGATCTGCCTGGACCGATGACGGCAAGCCATACGAAGTGCGGCAGCTCAAGCATCGTGCCCGCCGCGCGGTCCGACCGGTGCCCATCCCGCCGGTACTGGTGGCCATCCTTCGCGCCCACCTCGAAGCGTTCGGCACTACGACCGGGGGTCAGCTGTTCAGTGCCGTGCGTGGTGGGCCCGTCCGGTCGCAGGAGTACGGCGCGGTGTGGAAGGAGGCTCGCAAGAAGGCACTGACAGCCGCCCAGGTCGCCTCTCCCTTGGCCGCCATCCCGTACGACCTGCGCCACGCCTGTGTGTCGTTCTGGCTCCGTTCCGGGGTGAGCCTGGCCGAGACCGCGCGGCGAGCGGGTCAGAGCGTCGCCGTGCTTCAGCGCTACTACGCCAAGGTGCTGGACGGTGAGGAAGCGAGGATGAACGAGCTGATCGATCAAGGGTTGGCGGAGCAGGAAGACGAGGCCGAAGAGCCGTAGATCCTGGCCGCAGGTTGGCCGCACGCGCTGGTCAGAGGTGGGATACCGCCGATTCAGGGTGAGACAGCCTGCACGCAGAAGGGGTGCCGCTCCGGAGAGTGGCACCCCTTCTGACCTGCAAGCTTCTGACCTGCGGCGGTGGGTGTGGGATTTGAACCCACGGTGACATCGCTGCCACGACGGTTTTCAAGACCGTTCCCTTAGGCCGCTCGGGCAACCCACCCAAGCCCCGCATCACCTGCTGCGGAGCGGGCTACAGCCTACCCGCTGGGTGCCTCGCGCGCCGAAGCCTGGTCGCAGGGTGCCGGATGTGCCCCCGGTCCATTCGGCGGCTTTCGCGATGCCGCTTGGCGGGAGGTTCGAGCGGGCGGCGATGGGGCGGCTCGAGTGCCCCGTTCCTACCCCGCTCGTTGTGGCCCTGCAGGACGACAGGCCATCGAGTGCTCAACCCGGAGAGGTAATCGGGCTATGCGGTCACTTCGTCGACGTGGTCTCCTCCTCCACCGCCTTGCGCAACCAGGTGGGCTGCTTCGGAATCGAGGCTCCGTGTCTCAGATGATCTAAGGTCTGGGCGACCTGCCCGGTGGCCTCCTCGGCGTTCAGCCCCTGTTCCGCACGGCGTGCTCCATCGCTCAAGGCAGGCGCGTCTCCCAGCAGTTCCTGGGCCTTGACGAGTTCCCAGGCGCGGCCCCATGCCGCCGTGTCCGTCCCGCTTCCCCCGCAGGCCGAGACGAACGCTTCCACGAAGGACCACTTGGGCAGCTTCTTCCGCCGCAGGGTGTCACTGATGGTGCTGGTCGGCAGGGTGCCCTTGGCCGCTCGGCGCGACAGTTGCACGAAGGAGAGTCCGGACCAGGCTTGAAGCATCCTCAGCTGCAGGATGAAGGCTTCAGCCGTTCCGGCCGTGTGCGGGTTCGCAGCGAGCGCCCTGTATGCAGGCTCATACGGCCGCGGGGGGTTCGCTCGTCGGCGCCGCGAGGGGGCGGCGGGCTCGGATTCCTCCCGTTGCTTCGCTCTGGTCCAACTCTCGAACCATGTGTCGAGGTCCTCCTTGGCCTCGGCGGTGGACAGGGCGTTGAGGCTGGATATGAAGGCCTCGGTCACCGGCCAGGTCGGTACGCGGCTGCCGGCGGCAGCCTTGGACAGGGTCGAGTGCGCCAGGCCGCATCGAGCAGCCATGGCCCGGTAGTCCGGGTTTCCTGCCCGCTCGCGCGCACCCCGTATCCGGCAGCAGAAGCCACCGGCCGCGCTTTCGTACGAAGTGATTGCTTTTTCGGGGCGTCCCATTGCGTCCTCCCGAGGTCTCGGCACGGGTACGGGAGTTGCGGCCTGATCGACATCTCCTCAGGGGAGGTAGGGTTGTTTCCCCGCATCCGATTTCATCCGTAGGCATCACCGAAGCGCCCCAGGAAAACCGAGAAGCAAGAATCATTGCAGGTCGGAACACCTCACTGCATCCGAAGCAGGCCAGAAGATTCAACCCACCAGGGGAAACAAACCCTGATATCCCTGACCGACGTCCTCGAATAATGGGAAACAACCCGTGCACGACTCGCCCGCCAGCCGGACGGATCCGTTTGTTTCGGGCACCTGACGCGCCGGGAGCTGGGTCTGGCAGCCACGGGCCAAGCCTCACCAGGAGAGTTCGATAATCACACTCCGCGGAGCCGGCCCCGTCGCGGTCTGGATTCCGATGCCCGTACCCACGTCCATTCTGCGGGTTGAACTGCTGGTCGATGCTCACGAACTTGAATATAGAGCAGCCCAGGATGCGGCTTTGAGGGTGATGTCATGGCGTTGGCGCTACAGCGGCTGAAACGTTCTGCCTGTACCCGGCGACCGGCCACCGATGCTGCCAGCCCTTCGCGGCGCGTATTGACCTATCGGAAGTAGTCACTCGGCTGAAGTGTTGATCTCTGAGCGCGCCTCTCCCGTATGCAGCGGTGGTCATCGAAATGATTCCGGAGGGGCCAAGGCGCTTCGCCGCGGCCTCCGGATGAGTTCGAATCCACCAGAAAGCAGGGGACCTCATGAGTCCTGAGATCAGGACCGGATCGGGTTTCGGCCCGCGGCCCAAGCGGGCCAGGTTGCTCGCCGGTTGCGCGACCGCCTCGCTGACGCTGACGATGCTGGGCCTCACCACACCGGCCGTGGCAGCCGACACGGGCACTCCCGTGGCCGAGGGCGTCTTTGCGGCATGCAGCGGGTACTTCTCCGACGGTGTCAACAGCATCCTCGCGGCAGGCGGCGGAGACTGGTGCGGCGGCGGCCGCGGTCCGCAGGGCCCACGGGGTGACCGGGGTGACCGGGGCCCGCAGGGCCCACGCGGAGACCGTGGTCCGGCAGGTCCGGCCGGACCGTGCACCGACATCGACTCCACCGAGTACTTCGCACTCGACGTCTCCGAGCTCACGCTTCGCGAAGAGCTGAGTGTGGCGCTGCGCACCAACGGACGGGTCTTCGTCGGCCAGCGCGACCTCGAGCTGAACGGCGAGGCGGGAACGAACGATTACGCCTGGGTGCGGGTCGACGACAACACCGGCTACCCCACGGGTACTGCCTACAGGGCCTGCTCGGTCTCGGTCTCGGTGCCTTCGGCCGGAACCGCGGCCGCCGGCGACACCGCCTACGTCAAGGTGCTCTTCCAGAACGGCGAAGTGTGGGAGCTGCCGGGGGCCCGCACCGGTTCACTGCAGACGGATTCGTTCGACTTCAGCGGCAGCACGTGGGTCGCGGTCGACGACCCGCTGCCCGCCTGACAGCCCTGCACGAACTCGGAGGGTCCGCGAAGAGGTCGCAGGTGACACGCTGCGTCCGACGCGATCCCGCGCTGAGGCGGCCGAGGCTGGGGCCCGCTCCGTACGCTGGTCGGCGGAGCGGGCCCCGGCCCGTGCGCGAGCCCGTCCCTGCCTCGTCACCGGTGGAATACGCGGTCAGACTCACGACCTCATCGGCTGGTCGTGTCGGCGCTGCTCCCAGACTCAGCCACCGAGCGAGCGCGCGACGAACCTGTCGAGCACCACGAGCCGATCAGCCCTGGGGCGGTCGCGATCCGCGGTCGTGGCAGCCTGAGGCGCGCGGCTACGCCGTGAAGGCGTCAGCGATCGGCGATGTCCTCGCGCAGGCCGTCGGAGAACTCCCACCACGACAGGGGGAGCCAGTCACCATTGACGAAGGCATCCACCGTCGCACCGCGACCACGGACCGTGACCGTCGTACCGGGCGGGTAGGTGGTGCCGGACAGGCCGGGGACGGGGACGAGCAGGGTCCCGAGTCGCTGCGCTGCCATTCTCGTCCTCGCTTTCCGATTCCGCGGTTCATACCAGGGCTCACCAGGGCTTATAGGCTTCATTCCGACATTACCGGGTTGTCCGTCACCTGAGGTCGGAGAATCATGAGAGATGGGTCACGCGAGGCGCGGGCGGGACGAAGCGCGGGCGGGGACGGGCCGGGGGGCGGCACAGCACATGCATCGCCGAGCGGAGGTGGCAGGCATGAAGGCCGTCGTCTACAAGGGACCGTTCACCGTCGCGGTCGAGGACGTTCCGAAACCGGGGATACAGCACCCCAACGACGTGATCGTACGCGTCACATCCACCGCGATATGCGGCTCCGACCTGCACATGTACGAGGGCCGGACGGCGGCGGAGCCCGGCATCGTGTTCGGGCACGAGAACATGGGGATCATCGAGGAGACCGGCCAGGGCGTCACCGCGCTCAAGGAGGGCGACCGTGTGGTCATGCCCTTCAATGTCGCCTGCGGATTCTGTACCAATTGCGTCGAGGGATTCACAGGATTCTGCCAGACCGTCAACCCGGGCTTCGCAGGCGGCGCATACGGATACGTCGCCATGGGGCCCTGGATGGGCGGCCAGGCCGAGTACCTGCGGGTGCCCTATGCCGACTTCAACTGCCTGAAGCTGCCCCAGGGGAACGAGCACGAGACGGACTTCATGCTGCTCGCCGACATCTTTCCCACCGGGTACCACGGCTGCGAACTCGCTCAGGTACGCCCCGGCGAAAGCGTCGCCGTGTACGGAGGCGGTCCGGTCGGGCTGATGGCCGCCTACTCCGCCCTGCTGCGCGGCGCGAGGAAGGTCTTCGTCGTGGACCGGGTACCGGAACGGCTGCAGAAGGCCCGGGAGATCGGGGCTGTACCGATCGACTTCGCCGAAGGCGACCCGGTCGAGCAGATCAAGGAGCAGACCGAGGGCATCGGCACGGACAAGGGCGTGGACGCCGTCGGCTACCAGGCGATGGCGCACGGCAAGGACCAGGAGGAACCGGCGACCGTGCTGAACTCGCTGGTCGGTACGGTGCGGGCGACCGGGGCGCTGGGCGTGCCAGGACTGTACGTGCCCGCCGATCCGGGTGGCCCCGACGAGCAGGCCAAACACGGGATGCTGCTGGTCTCGATCGGCAAGCTCTTCGAGAAGGGACTGCGGATGGGCACCGGGCAGTGCAACGTGAAACGTTACAACCGCCATCTTCGCGACATGATCATCGAGGGCAGGGCGAAGCCCAGCTTCGTCGTCTCCCATGAACTGCCCCTGGACCAAGCACCGTCGGCGTATGACAAGTTCGACAAGCGGATCGAGGGCTACACCAAGGTCGTGCTGCACCCGAACACCTGAGCCGGGAGAGGGCGAGGGGCCTACCGAGAATCGGCAGGCCCCTCGCCCTCGTCATGTCGGCTGTCGACCGCGTCAGCCGTCGCCCTTGCGCTCGCCCAGCGTGAGGTCGACCGTGGACTCCTTGCCGTCGCGCTTGTAGGTGACGGTCACCGTGTCGCCGGGCTTGTGGTTCCAGATCTCGCTGATCAGGGTCGGCCCGCTGTCGACCGCCTTCCCGTTGAACTTGGTGATCACGTCGCCCGCCTTGAGCCCTGCCTTGGCGGCCGGGCCGTCGGGGGTGACCGCGGCTGAGCCGCCGGCGCCCTGGGCGGCGATCACGGCACCGTTCTCGTCACTCATGTTCACCGTGGCACCGATCACCGGGTAGACCGGCTGGCCGGTCTTGATCAGCTGCTCGGCCACGTTCTTGGCCTGGTTGATCGGGATGGCGAAGCCGAGGCCGATGGACCCCGCCTGCGACTGACCGAGGCCGCTGCCACCCGCCGACTGGATCGCGGAGTTGATACCGATCACCGCGCCGCTGGCGTCGAGCAGCGGGCCCCCGGAGTTACCCGGGTTGATCGATGCGTCGGTCTGGAGGGCGCTCATGTACGAGTTCTTGCCGCTTGAGCCGTCACCCGATGCGACCGGACGGTTCTTGGCGCTGATGATGCCGGTGGTGACGGTGTTGGACAGGCCGAAGGGCGCGCCGATCGCGATGGTGGAGTCACCGACGGCCACCCGGTCCGAATTCCCGAGTGCCAGCGGGGTGAGACCGGAGGGGGCGTTCTTCAGCTTCAGCACGGCGACGTCATAACCCTGGGCGCGGCCGACGACCTCGGCGTCGTACTTCTTACCGTCGGAGAAGGTCGCCGACAGCTCACCGCCGTCTGCCGCCGATGCCACCACGTGGTTGTTGGTGAGAATGTGGCCTTCCCTGTCGTATACGAAGCCCGTGCCTGTGCCGCCCTCGGGCTGGCCCTGGGCGACACCGGACTTGGCCTCGATGGTGACGACGCTGGGCAGCGCCTTGTTGGCCACGGCGGCGACCGTGCCCGGCTCCCGCTTGAAGTCGGCGGGGGCGTCGCCCGCGGAGACCGTTGTCGAGACACCGCCGCCGTCGCCGTGTTCCGCCGCCCAGTAGCCGATGCCGCCGCCCACACCACCTGCGATGAGCGCGGCGCCGATCACGGCCGCGAGCAGACCGTTGGCGAGGCCTCGCGGCCGGGACGCGGGGGCGGGGGCGCCCGGTGCCGCCGCACCCCAGGGCGCGGCGGGCGGGGGCCAGCCTCCTGAGCCGTGCCCGGCGGCGGGCGGCATCGGAGGGACGGCCGCCGCCGGTGCGACCGGACCGGGCGGTACGGGCGGCAGCTGCTGCGTCGGGGACACGGGCGGGACCTGCTGGGTCGGTGCGTCCGTGGCCGCAGGGGTGGAGGGGGCATGGGCGGTATGGCCGCCGAGTCCGGGATGGCCCGCGTAAGGCGCGCTGTCGGGAGCGGCCGGCGGCACAGAAGGGGGCACAGGAGGTGCGGACGGGGCGGACTGACCCGCGGGGCCCTCGGTGCCCTCGTTCTCGGTGCTCACAGGTGTCTCCTCGATAGCCGTGTCAGTGTCAGTGTCAGGTGCCAGCTTTTCCCACTGGCTGTCAGGCCACTGTAAACAGGAGCTGTGCATATGGGCGCGACACCATCCGCGACCTTTATCACGGACATAGCGGGCAGCGGTACGGCGCGGCGCCACGGCGCCTTTCGGACAGTGGCACCATGACGCGGTGACACAACTCCCGATCCAGGTCGTCGCTCATCGAGGCGCCTCCGAGGACGCTCCGGAACACACCCTGGCCGCCTATGTGAAGGCGATAGAGGATGGGTCCGACGCCCTCGAGTGCGATGTGCGTCTCACCGCCGACGGTCATCTCGTCTGTGTGCACGACCGCCGCGTCAACCGTACGTCGAACGGCCGCGGCGCGGTCTCCGCCCTGGAGCTGGCCGAGCTGGCCGCCCTCGACTTCGGTTCCTGGAAGGACAGCGAGGAGAGCCCTGACTGGGGTGATCGGGAGTTCACCTCGGTCCTGACCCTGGAGCGCCTGCTGGAGCTGGTCGCCGATGCCGGGCGGCCCATCCAGCTGGCCATCGAGACCAAGCACCCCACCCGCTGGCGCGGTCAGGTGGAGGAACGGCTGCTCCACCTGCTGAAGCGGTTCGGCCTGGACGGTCCGGTCGGGTACGAGGAGTCCCCGGTCCGGGTCATGAGCTTCTCGGCGCGTTCGCTGCACCGGATCGCTGCTGCGGCACCACAGATCCCCACGGTGTCACTGATGCAGTTCCTGCCGCTGCGGGCACGCGAGGCGCGACTGCCGGCCGGTGCGCGGATCGCGGGACCCGGCATCCGTCTCGTACGCAATCACCCCTCCTATGTCGAGCGGTTGCACGCGGCCGGTCACCAGGTGCACGTCTGGACGGTCAACGAGCCCGAGGACGTCGAATTCTGCGTCGAGCTCGGTGTCGAGGCGATCATCACCAACCGCCCGAAGCAGGTCCTGGAGCAGCTGGGGCGCGGCTGAGCACCTCGCGTGACTACGGGGAGTGCACCGGCGCGTTCGGTGCGTAGCGGGATGTGACGAGTGCGTCACCAGACACGGATTGGCCGGTTTCCGGTCCAGTCCATTGGGGCATCCACACCGTGGCGTGGGTGAAGGAGGTCTCGGGGGTGGCGTTGGTGGTGGCACAGGAGGTGCCCGCGTCGTCAAGCATGGCCGTTCCCCATGGCCCTGCGGGCGTGGGCGAGGCACGGCGCCGGATGCGCGAGCAGCTTCGGCGCAGCGAGGTGCCGGAATCGGTCGTGGACGATGCCGTTCTCATTCTTTCCGAACTGCTCAGCAATGCCTGCCGGCACGGCAGACCGCTGGGCCGGTCGGATATCGGGGACGGCGCCATCCGCGCTGCCTGGCACATGGACCCGGCAGGCCGACTGACCGTCGAGGTGACGGACGGGGGTGGCCCGACCCGCCCGGTTCCGGCGACGCCTTCGGTCACCGCTCGCGGCGGCCGGGGGCTCAACATCATCAGCGCACTCGCCCATGACTGGGGAGTGCGGGACAGCGCCGCGGGCGAGGTCACGGTGTGGGCACTTGTGAGCGGGAGCCATCGGCACGCCGATTTCGCTACGCGCGTCACCGGTCCCGGCACAGCCGTCCCCAGGCCGGGCTTCGACTTCGCGGACGCGTACGACTCCTACGACCGCGGTGCGTATGACGAACCCCACGAGTGCGCCTAAGGGCTTCGCAGCACTGGAGTCCGAGGAGTCCCGCCCGGGCCCTCTCGCTCCGTGTGTCCGAAGCCGCGTCCCGTGCGTCCGGAGTTCCGGGTCCGTCCTGGACGGCTGGGGAGTTCGGGCGCGCGCCGCCCGGTGACGCCGGCGGACGGGCACGGCCTACGTTGCCGCCTGAGCGCGTCCCGTAACGGCTAGGCTCGCGCCCGAGACAGAGGCATCACACAGCACCGCAGCCCTCGGGAGAGAGCCACACCATGGCCAAGAAGCGCCCCCAGACGAAGGCCGTCAAGTCACAGCTCACCGACGGCGAGATCCCGGTGGTCGGGGCCCGCGAGCCCTGCCCCTGCGGCTCGGGCCGTCGCTACAAGGCCTGCCACGGCCGCGCCGCCGCTCACGCGGTGACCGAACTGGTCCAGCGCCCCTTCGAAGGGCTTCCCGGCGAGTGCGACTGGGTCGCCCTGCGCGAGCTGGTCCCCGCCGCCACGGTCGAACTGACCCTGAAGGGCGGACTCCCCGACGACGTACCGTCCGTGACGCTCGCGACCGTGCTGCCGATGGCCTGGCCCGCGCTGCGCCGTGACTCCGGCGCCGTACTGCTTGCGCTGCAGAACGACACCTCGTCCGGCGATCTGAGCCGCGACATGGCTCACACACTCCAGCGTGCGCTCACGGCCGCGCCCGGCACCCCGATCGCGGGTGAGCGGGTGCCGGCGGACGGGCCTCGACTCCAGGACCTGCTCGACCTGGACGCGCCGTTCGAGCCCGTCGTGCACAGCGGCTTCGAGTTCTGGATCCCGGATTCCGCCGAGAATGCGAACCCGGAGGTCGCCGCTTCGCTGGAGCGTGCCAACGCCGCCGCCATCCCCACCGTCAAGCTGTCCGGCGTGGACGCGGCCTACTGGTGCGAGACGCCGGAGAAGAACCACCTGCGCTGGGTCATGCCGCACCCGGAGGAGCAGCTGCTCGACGCCCTCGCCCGACTGCACACGGCGGGCACCTCCAGCCTCGGTGAAGGCACCCGCCTGGTCGGCTCCTTCCGCGCGCACGGGCTGATGGTCCCGGTGTGGGACCTGCCGAGCGGAATGGGCGCGGAGGAGTGCGAGAAGCCGGCAGCCGAGTTCGCCGAGCGGCTCACGGCGGCGCTCTCCGCCGACTCACCGCTGACCGCCGACGAGCGACGGGCTCGCGGTGGACTCACCAACCGCCAGGTGACCCTCAGCTGAATAGCCGACAGACCGACCGTGCGGTCGGCGTAAGCGGAAGTTGATATTCCTGTCCACGCGTGACCGGGGGTAAGTGATTCCGGTCACAAACACCGCTTTGGAACGGTAATTCGGTGTCCGAATACCCGAGATCGAATTTGCGAACAGCAGATCTCTTGTTACCGTTCTTGAAGCCCGGTCGCTGGTGCATCCCCCGTCGCCAGCGACCGGGCGCTGCTATTTCCGGATTACGCGCCCCCGCATCCGCAGGTCGGCCCGGCATCGACCGGCTGCCGCACCGCCTCCTTCAACTCGCGCCGACCGTGCGCCAGTTGATCACGGAGCGCAGTGACTTGGCTCTCCGCCGAGAACCCGGAAGAGCCGTGTGGCCCCCGAACTGAGCGCTGAACTCCTCGACAACGCGAACTCGACGACCGACTCATAGGCATGGGTTTCACACAGGGTGCTCTCAGATCGATCTCAGCGGTGATTCGCAGCGCCGCCACCGCATGGCCGGCACCATGGCGAGACCACGCCGACGCACTCACCGTTCCTGTCCCGGGTTCGTGCGACGCTTCCTCTCAGCGACGAGGCATAGACGAGGCAAAGGCGAGGTGGCGGCATATCGATTCCGGCCAGAATTCGCGACTGCCACGCCCTCTTGCGAACCCCGCACCAGGCTCAGTAGGAGGCAGCAGCCCGGCGGGGGATCCGCAGGCTCAGTAGCTGAGCCACGCCCCGTCACCGGCTTCCGGCGGGCTGAACCCATCGGCCGGCACACTCACGCTCGCCTCGACCAGCGCGTCGACAACCGCCTCCACATCCGGCAGCCAGGGCCGCGCCGACCCGGGCAGCGGCTCACGTACCCAGTGCACCGGGCCCGTACCGGCCTCCGACGGGGGCAGCACCAGATAGCCACCACCCCCGTGGAAGCGGAGCGAGCCGGGCACGCTGTCCTTCGCGTGCAGCAACTCACCCAGCTGCTCCATCGAGTAGGGCGCCACCAGCAACGACCAGCGGGTCGGTGTGGCCACGACCGGGCCGAGTCGGACACCCATCCGGTCGAGCGCCGCCAGCGCCCGCGCCCCCGCCACCGCGGGCAGGCTCACCGCGCAGGGAGCCTTGCCGCCCGTCGCCAGCACGATCGGAGCCTTGGGGCGGTTGCTCCACCACCAACGCACCATGCGCCCGTCGGTGGTCGCCGCGAGAATTCCGGGGTCGAAGGGGTGCGCGCCGGGAACGACGCACTCGGGATCGGGGCAGGCGCAGCCGCGTGCCCGCTCGCCGCGCCGTTCGGGCCCGAGGCCCACACCGGGGAGCACCGGCCACCGCCACTCCGTGGCGCAGACAAGCGCCATGTCGAGCAGGGTGGGGGGCACCTTCTGCCGACTCCGGCGGTTCTCCCGGCCCTGCCGCTCCTGCCGGTTCTCCCGGCCCTGCCGCTCCTGCCGGTTCTCCCGGCCCTGCCGCTCCTGCCGGTTCTCCCGGTCCTGCCGCTCCTGCCGCTCCTGCCAGTTCTCCCGGTCCTGCCGGCCCGCCCGGGACCAGAGCCTGCGTCGCCTTCCAGGGATCTCGCGCATGAGCGCTCGTTCCTTTCCGTTGAACGCCGAGGGCCACATCACACCATGTGTGCGTCACTTCACCATGCGTGCCGCTGTGCGTACTGCTGCGTACTGCCGTGCGAACGGTCATGCGTGTCGCTGTGCGTCCAGCGTGCATTTACGTGCGCGTCTTCTCGCGTACCGCCGTACGACTCGCTGTGTGCCCGTACGTGTGCCCGTACAGATGTCTGTACGTGACGTGCGTCTGTGTGTCTCGCTGTGCGTCCAAGTCGGCCGCCACCACTCCGCACCGTGGACTTGCCACAGGCATGAGCTGCGGCAACGAGCACCGCAGGGGCCGAACGAGATGGGCTGTGTCCATTAAACGCATGGCGAGGGGTGGCGCATGCATGGCGCTTTGCTGTCCCGTGGAACTGGTCCCGCCGCCAGGGATGGGGCGCGGCGGCCTCGGCGGTTAAGACGCCCGGGCTCCCCGCCAGGTTCCAGGGCCGTCTCAACTACCCCTGGCCATCACCGTGTACGTAATGTACGTACCCAACGCGCTCGGAAAGACGCTCCTCCTGGAGCACCGGCCTTCGGTGTCCACTGCGGGGAGGTTCGGCCTCTCGAACGCGCTCAGTCGACCGCAATCAGCCGCCGCCTGAGGCAATTTTTGGCCAGATTTTTCCCGGGCCCCTCAGTCCCACAATCTCTCGAACACCCCGTGGACACCGGCGATTCCGCGAGGACAATGCTGGACATCCCCTTACGAGTACGTGTAGATGTGGATCCATTGATAGCGGAGCAGCGCGACATGGGGGTTTGCGATGCTATTGGCCGAAACGCGCCAGCCGGAAAGCCGGCAGGCATGAGCACCCCTCACCTGCCGAAAGTGGCCGGAATCGATTCATCCACTCACGATCCCGAGCACACTGCGGCACACACGCAGGCGCACGCTTCCGCAGCCTTCACCGCCGCCGAAGCCCTCACTGCGGCCGATCCGAGCCCTGTCCCGGCCATCGGCACCGGCGCACTGATCCAGGACAGGCTCGCGAGCTGGGTCTCCGACCTCACCACGCTCCACGAACTCACCGAGCGCCTCGCCAGGGCAGCGCCCCTGGACGACGCCCTCCATGAACTCCTGCGCGCGGGCGCCGCCCTGGTCGGCGCCCGGCGGGGCATGGTCGTGCTCGAACCCCCGGAGGGCCGCGGCCCCGCCATCACCACCGGTCTGGGCCTCGCCCACGCCGACCTCGGTCACATCGAGACCGTCCCCCGCAGCGCAACCCCCCACGGCCGGATCCTCGACGGATCGCCGAGCTCGGTCCCCGGGGCTGTCGCCCAGGCCGACCTGTTCCGGGACGAGGGCTTGGACCCACGGCTGCGCGAGGTCGCCGCCCGCCTCGGCTACGCCGCGAGCTACGCTCTGCCGTTGGCGACCCAGGAGGCGGGAAAGCTGGGCGTGGCCGTCTGGTTCTACGACGAACCGGCGGAGCCGGTCGAACGGCAGCGCCATCTCGTCGGCCTCTACGGGCGCTATGCCACCGAGCATCTCGCCCGGCTGCTCGAACTGGACCGGGCGCGGCGGCGGCTGGCCACCATCACCGAGGAACTGCTGCCCAGCCGGCTGCCCCGGGTGCCCGGAGTGCGGCTCGCCGCCCGCCATCTGAGAGGACCACGCGGCGGCGGCGAGTGGTACGACGCGCTGCCGCTGCCGGAGGGCGCGCTGGGGCTGGCCGTCGGCGCGGTGTCCGGTTCGGGCCCGAGCGCTCTGGCCGCGATGGGACGGCTCAGGGCCAGCCTGCGGGCGTACGCCGTGATGGAGGGCGAGGACCCCGTCGCCGTACTCTCCGACCTCGAACTCCTGCTGCGGCTGACGGAGCCGGCCCGCTCGGCGACCGCGCTGTTCGCCTACTGCGAGCCCGCGCTGCGCAAGGTCGTGCTGGCCGGCGCCGGGCACACCCCGCCGCTGATCACCGGCACCAGGCGCACCGAGTTCGTGGAGACCTCGCTGTCGGCCCCCTTGGGGATGCTGGCCTGCTGGGAGGCACCGAGCGTGGAATTCTCGCCCGCTCCCGGAGAAACGGTGCTTCTCTATTCCGACGGGCTGCTCCGGCATACCGGGGATTCCATGGACCGGGCCTTCGCACGGCTGCACTCGGCGGCGGCGAGTGTGCCCAGGGCCCTGCGGGACGACCCGGCGGCGGTCGTCGACCATGTGCTTCGGACCGCGCTGCCGGGGGCTTCGCTGCCGGGCGCCGACGCAGAAGGGCCGGGAACGGGACCAAGCACGGCCGACGGGTGCGGTGACACCGAGGACGTGGTGATGCTGGCCGCCTGGTTCGAGTGACGGCGGCCTCGGGGCCAGGCCTCGGCTCGCACTCGTGGGGCAGTGCCCGGGGGCGGACGGCTGCGGCCTGGACGCGGCTGCGCCGTGGTCCGTGGGCGGCGGCTGAGATCCGGGAACATCCGGGAACAGCTCCGGGGACATCCGGGAACAGCGGACGCTCTTCCGCACGCCCGTACGATGGGTGAGGGTTCAGTGTCATACCAAAAGGAGGCGGACCCGTGGCAGAGGAGCTCACTCCGGAGACCCCGGAAGAGTCGGGCGAAGAGCCGATCAAGCAGCGCAAGAACGGCCTGTACGCGGAAGTCTCCGACGAGCTCGCGGAGAACATGAAGTCCGGCTGGGCCGATACCGAGCTGCACGGTCTGGAGCCGATCGCACAAGCCGGGCACACGGCCCGCCGTCGCGCCGCGCTGTCCGCGCGCTTCCCCGGCGAGCGTCTCGTCGTCCCCGCGGGGAACCTGCGGACCCGCTCCAACGACACCGAGTACGCCTTCCGCGCCTCGACCGAGTACGCCTACCTCACCGGTGACCAGACCGAGGACGGCGTCCTGGTCATGGAGCCGGTGGCCGGCGCGGACGGCACCGGCGGCCATGAGGCGACCATCTACCTGCTGCCCCGCTCCAACCGCGAGAACGGCGAGTTCTGGCTGGACGGCCAGGGCGAGCTGTGGGTCGGCCGCCGCCACTCGCTGGCGGAAGCCGAGCAGCTGCTGGGCATCACCGCGAAGGACGTCCGCGAGCTCCCGAAGCGGCTGAGCGAGGCCACAGGACCGGTCCGCGTCGTCCGCGGGCATGACACCGCCATCCAGGCGGCTCTGACCGACAAGGTCACCGCCGAACGCGACGAGGAGCTGCGGTGCTTCCTCTCCGAAGCCCGGCTGGTCAAGGACGATTTCGAGATCGCCGAGCTCCAGAAGGCCTGCGACTCCACCGCTCGCGGGTTCGAGGACGTCGTCAAGGTCCTCGACCGTGCCGAGGCCACCAGCGAGCGCTACATCGAGGGAACGTTCTTCCTGCGCGCCCGCGTCGAGGGCAATGACGTCGGCTACGGCTCGATCTGCGCCGCGGGACCGCACGCCACCACCCTGCACTGGGTGCGCAACGACGGTGCCGTCCGCTCCGGTGAGCTGCTCCTGCTCGACGCCGGCGTCGAGACCGCCGAGCTCTACACCGCGGATGTCACCCGCACCCTGCCGATCAACGGCCGCTTCACCCCGCTCCAGCGCAAGATCTACGACGCGGTCCACGAGGCCCAGGAAGCAGGAATCGCCGCGGTGCGTCCCGGCGCCGCCTACCGGGACTTCCACGACGCGGCGCAGCGCGTGCTCGCCACCCGGCTGGTGGAGTGGGGGCTGCTCGGCGACTTCGATGTGGAGAAGGTGCTTGAGCTCGGCCTCCAGCGCCGCTGGACCCTGCACGGCACCGGCCACATGCTCGGCATGGACGTGCACGACTGTGCCGCCGCACGGACCGAGATGTACGTGGACTGCACCCTGGAGCCGGGCATGTGCCTGACGGTGGAGCCGGGTCTGTACTTCCAGGCCGATGATCTGACCGTGCCGGCCGAGTACCGCGGCATCGGCGTCCGGATCGAAGACGACATCCTCGTCACGGAGGACGGCAACCGGAACCTGTCGGCTGCGCTGCCGCGGCAGGCGGACGAGGTCGAGGCGTGGATGGCGCGGCTCAAGGGCTGACAGCTCCACTAGGCCTCTGCCCCGGGCTCGCTGTTCCGTGGGACGCCGCGGTATCCGGAGGGCGCCCGCTCAGGTGACTCTGAGCAGGGCGTCCTCCCGCCATTTGAGGATCTTGTCGAAGCTCACCACCGCACCACGCCCCGGCCTGTTCCCGAAGTGGACGTGGTCGGCGAGCTGCTCGATCAGGCACAGGCCCCGCCCGGACTCGGCAGACAGGGAGGATCCATCGGCGAGAGGTACGTACGGGGCCGCTGCCCGGCCGACGGGGAAGCCCGGGCCCGAGTCCGACACCTCGATCAGGCACTTCTCACCGTCGAGGTAAGCCGTCACCCGGTACGCCGCCGATGGCGCACCCGTCCGGGCCTCGTCGCCGCCGTGCTCGACGGCGTTGGCACACGCCTCGCTCAGCGCGACCGACAGGTCGTAGGAGATATCGGGATCGACGCCCGCGGTCTCCATCGTGCCGAGAAGGAGACGACGGGCGAGCGGAACGCTCGCAGCCTCGCGCCGCAAGTGGAGGGTCCACCAGATGCTCATGCTCCAGCCTCCTGGCTGCGGCTCGACATACCGATACGTATTGCCGCGCAGCACCGTTCGTAAGCGCCCCTTGTACCGAGAGACGGCATTGCCCCTCGTTCGGCCGACGCGAAGACCGCGCATACCGGGGTACGAGGGCCGGTTGCGGCCCGCGTCCGAGAAGCGGCGCACAACCGGAGCACGGGTTGGCCACGCAGTCGGGACGGGGAGCACAGGAGCGTACGACAGGGCACGAGGACGTACGGAGGGGCCCGGCCCGCACGTAAAGCCGCCGCAAAGCGACCTTCCGGACCTGCCGCCCGGCGCCGACACCCCCAGTGCGATGATGACCCGGCCATGTCTGCCCCACCGGCGGTCGAGACCTCGACCGCGTATGCCGGAGCCGGTCTGCGGCTACTGAGGGCCGCGGTGTTCGCCGCGGTCTGCGTCGTGCTGTCCGCGCTCGGGCACGTCATGGCGTCATGCGCGGCAGTACCGTGGTGGACGCTGGCGGCAGGGTTCCTGGGCGTCTTCACCGTGGTGGTACCACTCGCCGGGCGTGAGCGGTCGATGCCGGTCATCGCCGCCGCGCTGACCGGTGGACAACTCGCCCTGCACGCCCTCTTCGGGCTCGGTCAGCGGCAGCTCACGCTGGCGCCGACCGCAGACGACGCCCTGATCAGGACGGCGGCGAAGCTGCTGTGCGGATCGGGGGCCGCCGCGCTGAGCCCGGCCGACGCGCACCGGATCGTGACCCGCGCAGGGATCGACCCGGCGAGCCTGCACTCCGCCGCGGGAGCGGCGCACCGGCATCCGGCGCTTGCTCCCCCGGAGACCACCGGGCTGCTGCCCGACCTGCCGATGGTGCTCGGCCATCTGCTGGCCGCCCTCGCCATCGGCTGGTTGCTGCGCCGCGGTGAGATCGCGCTGTTCCGGCTGGCCCGGCTTTCGGCACGCGGTGGCACGGAACTCGCCGAAGAGGCGCGGGCACGAGCCCTGCGCGCTGCGCTCGTATTCGCGCGGGCCTTGCTCGCCGGGCTGCCGGGGGCGCCCGGACGGGCTCCGCGTGCCCTGCCCCTGCCTCTCGACACTCCCTTGCCACCGGCGAGCGGGGCACTCCAGCACACGGTGATCAGGCGCGGCCCGCCGGCCGCCCCCATACGCGAACTCGTACGCGAACTCGAACTCGCAGCCTGACGCGGACCACTCCAGGGGGGTGGTGCCGCAGTGTCCGGGCGTACCCGCGCACGGGCCGATCACCTTTCAGCTTCTGCTCCGTGGAGTGTCCTTCACCATGAACACCTTCTCCCGTCTCACCGTCACCGCCGGGATCGCCGCTTCCTCCGTGCTGCTGCTCTCCGTCCCCGCCTTCGCCCATGTCAGCGTGCAGCCGCAGGGCGAAGCGGCCAAGGGCGGCTACGCCACGGTCAACTTCAAGGTCCCCAACGAGCGGGACTCCGCCTCCACGGTGAAGCTGGAGGTCAATCTCCCCACCGAGCACCCGCTGTCCTCCGTGATGCCGCAGCCCGTCCCCGGCTGGAAGGCAGCCGTCACCAAGGCCAGGCTGGCCAAGCCGCTCACCGTGCACGGCAAGCAGATCACCGAGGCCGTCACCAAGATCACTTGGACCTCAGACGGCGGCAAGATCGCCCCCGGTGAGTTCCAGCAGTTCCCGGTGTCGCTCGGCAAGCTGCCCGAGGACACCGACTCGCTGGTCTTCAAGGCCCTCCAGACGTACGACAACAAGGAGGTCGTGCGCTGGATCGAGGAGCCGAAGGAAGGCGCTGCGGAGCCGGAGAACCCGGCGCCCGTGCTCACCCTGTCGGCCGCGACGGGTGATCACCACGGCGGTGGCGCCGCGACCGACGACAAGAACGCCAAGGGCCACCAAGGCGGCGAGCACGGCGATGGCGGGTCCGAATCCGCGGCGGCCGCGTCGGGCAGCGACACCACCGCCCGTGTGCTGGCCGTCGTCGGTATCGCGGTGGGCGTCGCGGGGGTCGCGTTCGGCGTGCTGGCGGGGCGGCGACGCACCTCCTGACCGCGCCTCCTGACCAGGCGCCTCCCGACCAGGCGCCTCGCAACCCTGTGTACCGGCACCTCATCACGTCACCACTGGGACATTCCTCCATGCACAAGCAGAACAAGCAGAACAAGAAGCACGCGAAGAAGCTGACAGCCGCCGCCCTCGCGGCGGCCGCCGCGCTGACCCTCTCCGCCTGCGGCTCCGCCGACGATCCGGCACCGGCCGGGGCCGGTGGCTTCGGCGATGTCTCCGCCGAGCCGAAGACCAAGGCGGCCACGGTCCTCGACCGCCCCTTCACCAAGCCCGACCTCGTCCTGAAGGACACCGAGGGCAAGGCCTACGACTTCCGCGCACAGACCAAGGGCAAGCCGACGCTGGTCTACTTCGGCTACACCCACTGCCCGGACGTGTGCCCGCTGACGATGAGCAACATCGCCGTCGCCAAGAAGAAGCTGCCCAAGGCCGACCAGGACAAGCTCCAGGTCGTCTTCGTCACCACCGACCCCGAACGGGACACCTCCGCCGAGCTCGCCAAGTGGCTGCCGTCGGCTGGTGACGCCTCCTTCACCGGGCTCACCGGCGACTTTCCGACCATCCAGGCGGGCGCGCGGCAGCTGGGCATCGGGATCGACCCGCCGAAGAAGGAGAAGGACGGTTCCGTCGTCTCCATGCACGGCGCACAGGTGATCGCCTTCTCGCCCAAGACCGACCAGGGCTACGTGCTCTACGGGGAGGACACCAGCACCGAGGACTACGCCAAGGACCTGCCGAAACTCATCAAGGGGGAGCGACCGTGAACCGCCGCACCGCTGCCGCCATCGCCGCGTGCCTGGTCGCCGCGGCGAGCATGACACTGGCGGGGTGCTCGTCCGGCGCGGTGCCGGACGGCCCGGACATCAAGATCAGCGGCGCCTTCATGCCCCAGCCTGTCGGGGACATGGCCTCCGGGTTCCTCACCGTCACCAACAGCGGCGGTGAGGGGGACAAACTCACCTCGGTCACCAGCGAGATAGCCGACGAGGTGACGATCCACGAGACCAAAGGCCAGAAGATGCAGCACGTCACGGCCTTCGACGTCCCGGCGAACGGGGAGCTGAACCTCGAACGCGGCGCGAGTCACATGATGTTCATGGGGCTCAAGCGGCAGCTGAAGGCTGGCGACAACGTGTCCGTGGAACTGCACTTCGAGAAGTCCGGCCAGGTCGAGGTTGAGCTTCCGGTGAAGGAAGCCACGTACAACCCGAAGCACCACTGACGCACCGAGGGAACACACCATGACGGCCACCGCCCCGCGCTTCGGGACCCTGGGCACCGCCCTGGTCCGGCTGCTGCTCGTCACCGCCGCCCTGATCGGCACGCTGCTCGCCGGCGCCACGCCCGCGAGCGCGCACGCCGCGCTGACCGGGAGCAACCCGAAGGACGGGGCGGTGCTCGCCACCGCACCCAAGGACGTCACGCTCACCTTCTCCGAGCAGGTCGCCATGGGGAACGACTCGATCCGGGTTCTCGACCCCAAGAGCAAGCGGGTCGACAGCGGCCTGCTGCGCGATCTGTCCGGTGCGGGCGTCGTCCGGTACGGCGTCTCCATCGATACCGACGGCCTGGTCAAGGGCACGTACACCGTGGCGTGGCAGGCGGTGTCCGCCGACAGCCATCCGGTGGCCGGCGCCTTCACGTTCTCGATCGGCGCCCCCTCGCGGACCGTGGTCGCCCTGCCGAAGCAGGAGGCGGGCGGCGGCCTCGTCGGAACGCTGTACGGGGTCGCGCGGTACGCGGCCTATGCGGGCTTCATCATGCTCGCGGGCGGTGCGGCGTTCGTCCTCGCCTGCTGGCGGGACGGCGCGGGCGAGCGGCCGTTGCAGCGGCTGATCGTGCGGGGCTGGGGGACGCTGATCGCCGCGACGCTGGCGATGCTGGTGCTGCGCACCCCGTACACCGGTTCCGGGGAGCTGGCTGACGTGCTCGATCTGGGCGGGCTCAAGGCCGTCCTGGGGACCAAGACCGGGACCGCGCTGGTGTCCAGGCTGCTGCTACTCGGCGCGGCGGCGCTGTTCCTGGCGGTGCTGTTCGGGGCGTACGCGAGGCGCGGCACCGAGGCAGAGCAGTCCGAGCAGACGGACAAGGCGGACAAGGCGGATAGGGCGGACAAGAACGACCTCACGTTCGGACTCGCCATCGGCGGCACGGTCATCGCGGCCGGGATCGCCGGCAGCTGGGCGCTCTCCGAGCACGCGTCGACCGGTCTGCAGGCGGGCATCGCGATGCCGGTGGACGTGCTCCACATGCTGGCCGCCGCCGCCTGGCTGGGCGGTCTGGCCGCGGTACTCGTGGCCCTGTACCGGACCCCGGCACTGGACCGCGCGGCGGTGCTTCGCTTCTCTCGGCTCGCGTTCGTCTCGGTTGTCGTCCTGACACTGACGGGCGCGTACCAGTCCTGGCGCCAGGTCGGCTCGTGGTCGGCTCTGACCGGGACCTCGTACGGGCGGCTGCTGCTGGTCAAGGTGGGTCTGGTGGCCGTGCTGGTCGGGGCCGCCGCGATCTCCCGGCGCTGGACGACGCGACTGGCCGCCGGCACGGAGGGCACGGGCGCGGAGAGCATCGGCACCCGGACGGACACGGACACGGAACAAGGCAAGCTCGACGCGGACGGCGACGGCGAGCCGGAGGCCGCTCGCGGAGGGGGGGTCGGCAGCGGAGTCGGCCCCGAAGCCGCGACCGAGACTGAGAACAGGAACGAGACAGGGACCGGCACCGGCGGCACCGGCGCTGAGACCGCGTCGAAGCCGGAGCCGGTCGCCCCGGAGCGTGCCGCTCAACTCGCCCGCCAGCAGGTCGCGCTGGCGACCGCACAGCGCAAGCGCGTCAGAGACGCGGACCCCGCCCGCACCGGCCTGCGGCGCTCGGTGCTGGCAGAGGCGGGCATCGCCATCGCCCTCCTCGCCGTCACGACCGCGTTGACCTCCACCGAGCCGGGGCGCACCGAGGAGAACGCGGCACGGGCGTACGGCTCCCAGGCGTCCACCGGTGCCACCCCCGGCAAGCCGGTGGACTTCGCCGTCGGCTTCGACGCCGGCGGCACCAACGGCAAGGGCACGCTCCGGATGAACGTCACGCCCGGCAGCTCCGGCGCCAACGCACTGCGGATCCAGGTGAACGGACCCGATGGGCGTCCGCTGGACGTCCCGGAGGTAAAGGTCTCCTTCACCCTCGAGGACCAGGCGATCGGACCGCTTCCAGCCCGGCTCACCCGTTCCGCGCCCGGCCGGTGGGGGGCGGACAACATCCAGGTCCCCCTACCTGGCGAGTGGCGGATCCTGCTCACCGTACGGACATCGGACATCGATCAGACGTCCGTCGAGAAGAACGTGAAGATCGGCGGCTGACGAGGCCATGAACGACAGCACCAGCACGACCACCGAATCCACCACGGCCACCGCCGCAGCCACGGCGGCGACCTCATCCACCGCCTCGGCCGCAGCCGCCGGCGGCGACGGCCCCGGTGTCTCACGGCGGCGGCTGCTCGGCGCGGCCGGGGCAGCCGGCCTCGCACTGGGCGGTGCCGCCGGGGCCGCGGCCCATGCCGCTGCAGCCGGTGATGCACCGATCGCGCTGGCCACGGTCGGCTCCACGGCCGAGCGCTTCCACGCCGCGGCCGCGGGCGGCCACCAGGCGGGAATCACCACTCCCCTCCAGTCCCGCGGCCATCTCATGGCCTTCGACCTGACCGCTGGTGACGCGAGCGCGAGCCGCAGGAAGGCCGCCGCGCTGATGCGCCGCTGGTCGGTGGCGGCCGCCCTGCTGATGGCGGGAAAGCCCGCGGGCAGCGGCGACACGGGCGTGGCGCTGGACGCGGGCCCGTCCTCGCTCACCATCACCTTCGGCTTCGGCCGCACCTTCTTCGACCGCACAGGCCTGACCGCGCGGTGCCCGGCCGAGTTGGACCCGCTGCCGCCGTTCTCGTCCGACCGGCTCGACAACCGGCGTTCGGACGGCGACCTCTGGGTGCAGATCGGAGCCAACGACTCCCTGGTCGCCTTCCACGCCCTCCGGGCGATCCAGAAGGACGCGGGCGACGCGGCGCGCGTGCGCTGGCAGATGAGCGGCTTCAACCGCTCGCCGGGTGCGACGGCCCAGCCGATGACCGCGCGCAACCTGATGGGCCAGGTCGACGGCACCCGTAATCCGAAGCCCTCCGACCAGGACTTCAGCCGACGGATCTTCGTACCGGCCGGTGGCACGCCAGCGTGGATGGCGGGCGGCTCGTACGCGGTCGTCCGCAGGATCCGGATGCTGCTCGACGACTGGGAGCGGCTGTCCCTGACCCAGCAGGAGCGGGTGATCGGCCGCCGAAAGTCGGACGGGGCCCCGCTGACGGGCGGTGGCGAGAGCACCGAACTCGCGCTCGACAAGACCGGCCCGGACGGGAAACTGGTCATCCCCGACAACGCCCACGCCAGGATCTCCGCTCCGGAGCAGAACGGCGGAGCCGCGATGCTGCGACGCCCCTTCTCCTTCCACGACGGAATCACCGCCGACGGCACACCGGACGCCGGGCTGCTCTTCGTCTGCTGGCAGGCGGACCCCCTCAAGGGCTTCGTCCCGGTGCAGCGCAAGCTGGACCGCGGCGACGCCCTGTCGCCGTTCGTCCGGCACGAGGCGAGCGGGTTGTTCGCCGTGCCGGGCGCGCCGGGGGAGGGCGAGTACGTGGGGCAGCGGCTCCTGGAAGCCTGATCGCGAACGCGCCGAGGGGCATGGGCGCACTAGGGTGACGGGTATGTCCGCCATGCGCTACACCTATCTCGGCCCCGAGGGCACCTTCACCGAGGCGGCCCTGCGTACCCTGCCCGAGGCAGCGACCCGGGAGCTTGTCCCGATGGTGTCCGTACCGGCCGCCCTCGACGCCGTACGCAACGGAGAGGCCGCCGCCGCGCTGGTGCCGATCGAGAACTCGGTGGAGGGCGGGGTCACCGCGACTCTGGACGAATTGGCGTCGGGCGAGCCGCTGATGATCTACCGAGAGGTGCTGCTGCCGATCACGTTCGCGCTGCTGGCACGTCCTGGCACCACGCTGTCCGACGTGAAGACGGTGACCGGGCATCCGGTGGCGCAGCCGCAGGTGCGCAACTGGCTGCGGGCCCGGTTGCCCGACGCCGTGTGGGAGTCGGCCGCGTCGAACGCCGACGGTGCGCGGCTGGTACAGGAGGGGCGTTTCGACGCCGCCTTCGCGGGGGAGTTCGCGGCGGCGACCTACGGGCTTGAGCCACTGGTCACCGACATCCATGACGCCGAGAACGCGGAGACGCGGTTCGTGCTGGTCGGGCGTCCCGCGAGGCCCGCCGCACCGACTGGTGCCGACAAGACCTCGATCGTCATCTGGCAGCGCGACGACCACCCGGGCGCCTTGCTGGAACTGCTCCAGGAGTTCGCCGTCCGCGGTGTGAACCTGATGCTGCTGCAGTCGCGGCCGACGGGCGCGGGCATCGGGAACTACTGCTTCGCGATCGATGCCGAGGGCCATATCGCGGACCGCCGGGTCGGCGAGGCACTGATGGGACTGAAGCGGATCTGCCCGAAAGTCCGGTTCCTCGGGTCGTATCCGCAGGCGGGTGTGTCACCGCCGGAGCAGCAAGGCCCCCAGGAGCGGACGCTGCGCCGGGGGACATCCGACGCGGATTTCGTGGCGGCCTCGGATTGGCTGGCGCGCTGCCAGGACGGCCGCGCGTAACCGCTCGCCCAGTTTCCGTCACCCATCGGCAAAAGTTATCCACAGGGCCATCCCTCGGCCTGGGGACAAGTCGATACCGTCGATCGACATGGTCGACAAATCGCTCCACTGGCCCCACATGCATCCACAGCGCGTCACGACGGCCCCTCAAAGCAATTACCTTGATCGAATCTACAGATCCGGGAATTGCCACCCGAAAGAGTGCACGAAGCGGGTTCAAGAGAGGGCCCACCTGAAACTCGATGATCCTTAAACCAGGATCAGCCTCAACGCCGGAACGATCCCCTCCGCAATCCACAGACAACCGAAGCACCCTGTGGATAACTTTCACGGAACGCCACACCCTGTGGACAACCCGCACCGACAATGCCGCGGCGCGGCACCCAGGCCCGACAGTCGGGACGAGCAAGCGCCCGCTCCCGCGACCACCCCCCGCGACCACCCCCTCGGCGACCGGATCACCGGCCGGACATCCACCGCCCCGACCAACAGTCGATGCCGTTCCGGATCCACGACCGCTTTTCCCATATCCGACATTTTCTGACAGTCGAGGCAATTGCGATAAAGGGACACGCACGCGATATCAATCGGGTGGGGAAGCGACAGACGGCACCGGTAGCCTGGGGGGGTGATTGACCTTCGCCTGCTCCGTGAGGACCCCGACCGTGTTCGCGCCTCCCAGCGCGCCCGTGGAGAGGACGTCGGCATTGTCGACGCCCTGCTCTCAGCCGATGAGCGGCGCAGGTCGTCCGGCATCCGCTTCGATGAACTCCGCTCCGAGCAGAAGTCGCTCGGCAAGCTCATCCCCAAGGCGTCGCCCGACGAGCGCGCGGAGCTGCTGAAGAAGGCCGAGCAGCTGAAGACCGACGTCAAGGCGGCCGAGGCGGAGCAGAACGACGCCGACGAGGAGACCCGTCGGCTGGCGCTCCAGCTCGGCAACCTGGTCCACCCCGATGTGCCCGTCGGCGGCGAGGAGGACTTCGTCGTCCTGGAGACCCATGGCACGATCCGGGACTTCACCGCCGAAGGCTTCGAGCCCAAGGACCACTTGGAGCTCGGCGAGGCGCTCGGCGCCATCGACGTGGAACGGGGCGCGAAGGTCTCAGGGTCGCGCTTCTACTATCTGACGGGTGTCGGTGCCCTGCTGGAGCTCGCGCTCGTGAACGCGGCGATCGCCCAGGCCACCGAGGCGGGGTTCATCCCTATGCTGACCCCCGCGCTGGTCCGCCCGCGCGCCATGGAGGGCACCGGCTTCCTCGGCCAGGCCGCGGAGAACGTGTACCACCTGGAGAAGGACGACTTCTACCTGGTGGGCACGTCCGAAGTGCCGCTGGCGGCGTACCACATGGACGAGATCATCGACGCGGACAAGCTGCCGCTGCGGTACGCGGGCTTCTCGCCCTGCTTCCGGCGTGAGGCCGGCACCTACGGCAAGGACACCCGCGGAATCTTCCGTGTGCACCAGTTCGACAAGGTCGAGATGTTCACCTACGTCGACCCGGACGACGCCCAGAACGAGCACCAGCGGCTCCTCGAGTGGGAGAAGCAGTGGCTGAACGCCCTGGAGCTGCCGTTCCAGGTCATCGACGTGGCCTCCGGCGACCTCGGCTCGTCCGCCTCGCGTAAGTACGACTGCGAAGCGTGGATCCCCACTCAGGGCAAGTACCGCGAGCTGACCTCCGCTTCGAACTGCGACGGCTTCCAGGCCCGCCGCCTGTCGGTCCGCGTGCGGGACGGCAAGCAGGTCAAGCCGCTCGCCACGCTGAACGGCACGTTGTGCGCCGTGCCGCGCACGATCGTCGCGATCCTGGAGAACCACCAGTTGGCTGACGGTTCGGTGCGGGTGCCCGAGATCCTGCGCCCCTACCTCGGTGGCCGTGAGGTCCTGGAGCCTGTCGACAAGTGAGCCCCGCCTCCCTTCTTCCGTTCCGGTTGATAGCCACAGACCTCGACGGGACGCTGCTGCGCTCCGACGGCACGGTCTCCGGGCGTACGCGCGAAGCGCTCGCCGCCGCAACGGCGGCGGGCGCGGCGCACATCGTCGTCACCGGGCGTGCCGTGCCCTGGACCCGTCACATACTGGACGCCCTGGACTACCGGGGTCTCGCGGTCTGCGGTCAGGGTGCTCAGGTCTACCACGCGGGGGAGCACCGGCTGCTGACCTCGGTGACCATGGACCGGCAGCTTGCCGGGATCGCGGTCGCCAAGCTGGAAGCGGAGGTCGGGCCGCTCGCACTGGCCGCTTCCCGCGACGGCCTGGACGGCAAGGTCGTCCTCGGGCCCGGTTATGAGTTCCAGGGCTACGAGCTGCCGGTGGTCGCCGCGACCGATCCGGCCGAGTTGTGGTCGGCGCCGCTCACCAAGGTCTATGTGCAGCATCCGACACTCGGCGACGACGAGTTGACGCGGATGGCACGTGAGACGGTGGGCGGCCTGGTCGATGTGGTGCTGGCGGGGGCGGGGATCGTCGAGCTGCTGCCCCTGGGACTCACCAAGGCCACCGGACTCTCGCTCGCCGCACGCCGGCTGGGTGTGAAGGCCGCGCAGACGATCTCCTTCGGGGACATGCCCAATGACATCCCGATGCTCGCCTGGTCCGGTCATGGTGTGGCGATGGCCAACGCCCATGACGAACTCAAGGCCGTGGCCCAGGAGATCGCCGCTTCGAACGACCACGACGGCATCGCGCTGGTGATCGAGAAGCTGCTGGCCGGCTGAGCAAGCCGGATCGCGGAGGATGCGCGGATCGAACGCGCGCGGGGGAATCCCCGACCATGGCTCTCCGCTGAGCGAACATCGAACACAGCGCGAGCCGGTGCCTTACCACTCGGCCAATCCTCCGGGAGGGTGGCCCGCGCTTTCGCGCGCTCGAAGCGGCCACCCCGGGCAGCGTGCGGGCGGCTCGACGGAGTCCGATGATTACTCCGAAGCCTGCCGCGCGCCGCCCTGCGGGGAGCTCGGCGGACTCGTGCATCCGGTCATCGCCGTTCTCCTCCCCGGTCTCGGTATCTCGTCGGGCTTTTGCGTCGCACTGCCGTGCGCTGTCTCCATCACTCTGCCGTGCGAGGCGGTTGGGCGCCACCGAATTACACGGGATCACGGCGAAGCCCCCGGAACCGACGAATCGGTGGATTCCGGGGGCTCTCCACAACACGCTTGCCATACCGCGTCACCGGCGGTGTCGCGTCACCTCTCGCTCCGCATCACCTGGGGTATACCGCGTCACTCTTCTCCGGCCAGGGTCAGCGTCCGCAGCTTCTGCCCCGCGTACGCGGTCGCCAGCAGTGTCACGCCCACCAGGAGCGACACGGCCACGGGCAGACCCACGTCCGAGGCGATCATGCCCTCGGGCCCGACCCTCTCGGCCAGCGCAAGCGACCACTGCTGCACGCTGAGCGTCTTCGCACCCTCGATCAGGCTGCCGAAGAGGGTCTCCCACACCAGGGCGTAGACGAGTCCGATCACCACAGCATGTCGGCTGACCGTGCCGAGCAGCAGGAAGAGTGCGCTGTACGCGATCGAGGAAACCAGTGCGGCGACCGTGTAGGCCGTGGCGATCTGCTGGCCGTTGCCGTTCAGGATGAGGCCCGCCAGCAGCGTGGGGATGGCGGAGAAGGCCATCGTCACGGCGATCGCCACGATCAGCTTGGTGGTGATGATGGTCGGGCGCTTCACCGGCTTGGAGAGCAGATAGACGATCGAACCGTCGTCGATCTCCGGCCCGATGGCACCGGTGCCGGCGATCACACCGATCAGCGGCACCATGGTCGCGATGGCGAAACCGCCCAGCACGTCCGATGCGATCTGGTCGTCCACACCGTTGAACAGCCTGATCATGGCCGCGATCAGCAGCAGCAGCCCGGGCAGCACGAAGAGGACCGCGGCCCGGCGGCGGCCGAGAAGGGCCCGGTAGGTGAGCCGGGCGACAGTGGGGTTGTACATGTCGATGGCTCCTTTTCAGGCCGCTACGAGGTACGAGAAGACCGACTCGAGGGACTCGTCCGACGGCGAGACCGTGAGCAGCCGGATCGAGTGCTCGCGGGCGACCCTCGGCAGCAGTTCGGTGAACCGCCCGAAGTCGACCGCCTGGATCCGCAACGCGCCTTCGCGTACGTCCACTTCGATACCGGCCGTCGACGGGTCGGCGATCAGCGCGGCGGCGAGCGCCCGGTCGTCGCTGGAGCGGACCAGGTAGCGGTGCGGTCGGTCCGTCATCAGGCGCCGGATCTTGCGGAAGTCGCCACTCGCGGCATGCCGACCGGCCACGATCACCTCGATGTGGGAGGCGAGTTGCTCGACCTCCTCCAGGATGTGCGAGGAGAACAGGACCGTACGGCCGTCGGCGCCCATCCGCCGCAGCAGGTCCATCAACTGCATGCGCTGGCGCGGATCCATGCCGTTGAACGGCTCGTCCAGGAGCAGCACGCTGGGCTGGTGCACGAGGGCGGAAGCCATCTTCACCCGCTGGCGCATGCCCTTGCTGTACGTGGCGATCTTGCGGTCCTGCGCATACTCCATCTCGACCGTCGCCAGGGCCTGCTGGGCCTCCTTGGCGCCGAGTCCGTGCAATTCGGCGTTGGCGACGACGAATTCCCGGCCGGTGAGGAAGTCGTACATGGCCTCCCGCTCCGGCACGACGCCGATCTGCCGGTAGACCGACTCATTGCGCCAGATCGGCTGCCCGTCGAGAGTGACGGCGCCCGTTGAGGGGGCGAGGAAGCCGCCCATCATGTTGATGAGTGTGGACTTGCCCGCGCCGTTGGGGCCGAGCAGCCCGGTCACACCCGGACCGATCTCCATGGTCACGTCGTTGACGGCGACCACGTTGCCGAACCAGCGGGAGGTGTGGTCGATGGTGAGAGTACTCATGGGCGCAGCCCATTCCTTCGAGGGGTGGTGGTGGGTGACGGTTGGGAGGTCACAGCCCCACCTTCCGGTAGCGGCGCATCAGCACGGCGTGGGAACCGATGATCAGCGCGAGGACGACCAGCAGATACACCGCGCCGGCAGCGCCGCCGGGGCCGTCGCCGCTGGGGAAGGAGGTGGTCGCGCCGAGGAAGGCGGTCTGCACTCCGTCGATCAGCGTGATGGGCGAGAAGAGCCCCATCCACTGCACCACACCGGTGGCTCCGGTCTCGCCCGCGATGGCCTGGACCGTGGACACCGCCCCGTAGGAGAGGGTGAAGGTCGCGATGACGGCGGCGACTCCGAAGCCGCGACGCGGCGTGAGCGCCGCCATGACCAGACCCAGCCCGCCGAACAGCAGCGACAGCAGGGCCACCGACACCAGCGCCTGGGCCAAGCCCTTCGTCTGGTCGGCGAAGTCCATCTTCGCGAGCAGCGATCCGATGTACAGGATCAGCAGCGGCACACCGGTGAGCACGAACAGCGCGGACGCCATGGCGCCGACCTTGGCGAGCACGTAGTCCACCCGCTCGATCGGGCGGGAGAAGTACAGCGGCACCGTCTTGAACCTGAGGTCCCGGGAGACCGACTGCGGCGCCTGCGCGGCCAGGAAGAGGCCGATGACCGCCTGCATGATGATCGCGTAGCGCGTGTACTCGACCGGCAGCTCCGTCATCTTCGTGGTGACCGCGACAGCGACGATGATCGCCGCCGGCACGCACATCACGGCGAACAGGATCATCGGCAGCACCTTGGACTTGGCGCTCCGGCCGAGTCCGTACGCACCGCGCAGCGATTGCGAGAAGAGCGAGCGGCGGGCGTAGGCCCGGCCCAACCTGGCGCCGTCGTAGCTGCGGTAGCCGATGTTGTGGATACGGGTGCCGCGGTCGCGTGTGTCGCGGTGGGCGTCCACGGTGCGGGGTGTCGGGGTGCTCATCGCGCCGGGACCTCCATGGGCTGGGGCTGAGCCGCTGCCTGCGGACGGAAGACCTCCGCGATGTGGTGGCGGCGCTGTTCCATCCGTACCAGTCCGAGGCCGAGGGCGGCGACGGTGTCGCGGACGATGTCGTAGGTCTCCTCGCCGGTCGCCTCCAGCAGGAGGATGTGGCCGGCGCCCGGCAGTCCCTCCTCGACCTCGGCGTGCAGGGTGATCCCGGCGGCGGTCAGAGCCTTCCGCAGCGCCGCCGCCCCGTCAGGGTGGGCGTCGCTGTCGGTGACCTCGACCGCGAGGGTGGTCGTGGTCTGGGTGAAGTCGCTGGTGGAGCTGGAACGCAGCAGGGTGCCGCCGTCCACCACCACCACATGGTCACAGGTGCGTTCGAGCTCGCCCAGCAGATGGGAGGTGACCAGAACGGAGATGCCGAAGTCGGTGTACACGCGGCGGATCAGGCCGAGCATCTCGTCGCGGCCGACCGGGTCCAGACCGTTGGTCGGCTCGTCGAGCAGTACGAGCTGGGGATCGTGGACCAGCGCCTGGGCGAGCTTGACCCGCTGTTTCATGCCTGTCGAGTAGCCGCCGATCGGGCGGTAGCGCTCCTCGTAGAGCCCGACATGGCGCAGGGTGTCCGCGGTGCGCTCGCGGGCCGCGGTCGGCGGAAGTCCGGACATGCGCGCCATGTGGACGACGAACTCCGTGGCGGAGACGTCCGGCGGCAGGCAGTCGTGCTCGGGCATGTAGCCGACCCGCTCGCGGATGGCGGCGCCGGAGGTGGCGACGTCCAGGCCGAGCACCTCGGCGCGGCCTTCCGTGGCGGGGGACAGACCCAGCAGGATCTTGATCAGTGTGGACTTGCCGGCCCCGTTGGCGCCCACCAGTCCGGTCACGCCGGGCCCGATGTCCAGGGAGAGCCGGTCAAGCGCGGTCACCCGGGGGAACCGCTTGCTGAGGCTTTCGGTCACGATCACAGTCACGCTACGACGGTAGTGGCGGGGACCGGAGCCGTCGTCAGCCTTGACGGCTGTTCCGCATCAGACTCTGGTCGTACGGATTCCAGGGACGACAGCCCCGACAGGAGGAGCGGGCCCGGTGACAGAAGGGGGCCCCGTGGGGCCGGAGTCGGCCGAGGAGCACCGGCGGAGTTGTCCACAGGCTTGCGCACTGCCCTTGACGCAGTCGTCGGGCATTGTCACATTCATCAATGTCACCATGCGGACACGGAGCGCGAAGCGCCGCGGGACAAGAGTCCGGGCCGGCATGGGGCCGACGGCCGGCGCGTGCCGAAGCGCGACCGCGAACCGTGGTCGACGACGCGTTCGAAACGGGGGACGGAGCCTGGGAGGGCGGTGTGGGCATGAGCCTTGAGGGCGCACGCGAACGACGGGTGCGGACGGGCGGAATCGAGCTGTGCGTCGCCGAGCTCGGCGACGAGACCCGGCCGACGGTGGTGCTGGTGCACGGCTATCCCGACAGCAAGGAGGTGTGGTCCGAGGTCGCCTCCAGGCTGGCCGCGAGCTTCCATGTGGTGCTGTACGACGTGCGGGGGCACGGGCACTCCACGGCTCCGCTGCCGCTGCGCGGCGGCTTCACCCTGGAGAAGCTGACCGACGACTTCCTGGCGGTCGCTGACGCGGTCAGCCCCGACCGCCCGGTGCATCTGGTCGGGCACGACTGGGGGTCCGTGCAGGGTTGGGAGTTCGTCACGGTCGCGCGGACCAAGGGCCGGATCGCCTCGTTCACCTCGATGTCCGGGCCTTCGCTCGATCATTTCGGGCACTGGATCAAGCAGCGCCTCACCCGGCCGACCCCGCGCCGCGTCGGCCAGCTCGTCGGCCAATGGGCCAAGTCCTGGTACGTGTACGCCCTGCACACACCGGCCCTGCCCGAGCTTGCGTGGCGCGGTCCGCTCGGCAAGCGATGGCCGAAGATCCTCCAGCGGATGGAGAAGGTGCCTGGCGGGGAGTACCCCACGGCCTCGCTTCCGTCCGATGCCGCGCATGGCGCCTGGCTCTACCGTGACAACGTTCGCGCCCGGCTGCGCCGCCCCCGCTCGGACGCGTACGCACACGTACCGGTGCAGCTGATCACCCCGACCAAGGACGCCTATCTGTCCGGGCGGCTCTACGACGGCCTCGGGCAGTGGGCGCCCGGTCTTGTGCGCCACACGCTGCCCGCCAAGCACTGGGTGCCCCGCACGCGGCCGGACCAACTGACTGTCTGGATCACCGACTTCGTCAACGCACGGGAAGCGGATGCGGAGGCCGTCCCTCGTCCGACGACCGGGTCGAAGAGCGCCTCCTCGGTCCCCGGGCGACACCGGCGACGGCATCGCGCGTTCGCCGAACGCTTCGGTGGCCAACTGGTGTTGGTCACCGGCGCGGCAAGCGGGATCGGACAGGCCACCGCGCTGGCGTTCGCCAGGTCGGGTGCACGGGTCGTCGCCGTCGACGTGGATGCCGCGGGAGCCGCGGGCACGGCCGCCAGGGCCCGGCAGCTCGGCTCTCCGGAAGCCTGGGGGGAGCAGGCGGACGTCGGCGACGAGCAGGCGATGGAGAAGCTCGCCGGGCGGGTCGCCGCCGACCACGGCATTGTCGATGTGCTGGTCAACAACGCCGGGATCGGGCTCGCTGGCTCCTTCTTCGACACCACGGACGAGGACTGGCGCCGGTTGCTCGACGTCAATCTGTGGGGGGTCATCCACGGCTGCCGGATCTTCGGCAGGCAGATGGTCGAGCGCGGCCAGGGCGGCCATATCGTCAACATCGCCTCGGCCGCGGCCTTTCAGCCGTCCAGGACGCTGTCCGCCTACGCCACGTCGAAAGCAGGGGTGCTGATGCTCAGCGAGTGCCTGCGGGCGGAGCTGGCGGGAAAGGACATCGGGGTGTCGGCGATATGCCCCGGCATCGTGAACACCCACATCACCGCCACCACGCGGTTCACCGGGGTGTCGGACGAGGAGCAGCAGCGCCGGCGGCAGAAGTCGTCACGGCTGTACGCACGGCGCAACTACCCTCCTGGGCGGGTCGCCGACGCGGTGCTGTACGCCGTACTGCGAAACGAGGCGGTGGTCGCGGTGACCCCGGAGGCCAGGGGTGCCCGTCTGCTGTCCCGTGCCACCCCTGGGGCGACGCGCGCGATGGCCCGCTGGGAGCCACGGCTGTGAGCATGTCGGGGCAGCCGTCCACCGGCTACCGCGCCGAGTACCGGATCGAGGACCTGGCGCACCACAGTGGTGCCACGGTCCGGACGATTCGCGCCTACCAGGACCGGGGGCTGCTGCCCAAGCCTGAGCGGCGCGGGCGGTCCAATGTGTACGGAGACTCGCATCTGGCCCGACTGCGGCAGATCGCCGAACTCCTCGACCGGGGCTACACACTGGCCTCGATCAAGGAGCTGCTGGAGGCATGGGACACGGGACGGGGACTCGGCGGCGTACTCGGCCTGGTCGCCGAGGTCCAGGGCCCTTGGACCGACGAGGTGGCCGACCGCATCAGCCGTTCCGAACTCGCCGCGAGGTTCCGGGGGTCACCGGGCGAGGCGGCTATCGCCGAGGCCCTGGAGCTCGGCGTTCTGGAGCGCGTCCCAGGCGAGGAAGACGAGTTTCTGGTCCCGAGCCCCCAAGAGCTGTCTGTGGCATTCGAGTTGCACGAGGCGGGTGCACCGCTCGGCGCGATCACCCTGCACCTGCGCGAACTTCGCGCCCACATGGAGCACATAGCTTCCCGTTTCCTGGAGTTCACCACCGAGCATGTCTTCGCCCGCTACCTGGGCCATAGCCCACCGACGGACGCAGACGCCGCGGAGGCGGCGGCGATGGTACGGCGGCTCAGACCGCTGGCACAGCAGGCGGTCGATGCCGAACTGGCTCGTGCCATGAGGATGTTCGCCACCAGGGAGCTCGACCATCACCTGAAGGTGGAAATCCCGCCGGCCAGAGACGACGCGCCCCGCACGGTGATGCTTCCGGTCACGACAATCCATTCCGTGGAGCGTCTTGTTGGGGCGGCACACGCGAGCGCGTTCATCACCTCGGCGGTGGAACGCGAGCTCCACACCCGGATTTTGGACACAATCGCACCAATACAGCCCAAATCCGATGAAGTTGATCAAATGCGATGAACGACAAGGTGGTTGTCCACAGGAGCGGCAATTCTCCTTGTGGATAACAGACTTGGCTGTGGACCAAACATATGCAGCACCATCGTCCGGATGAAATCTCATGGCGGTGAGGCCACCGGCCAGGCACGCTGACGAGACGGACGGCTGAACGGGGTGAACGGTGAGCGGGTCGAGCGAGATGGATGAAAGACGCGCCGTGAAGGTGTCGAAGTACCTGGCGAAGCATCTGCGGCATCAGCCGGAGCGGATCGGGATCGCTCTCGACCCGAATGGCTGGATCTCCATCGAGGAGTTGCTCCGCGCCGCCGACGCGCACGGCTTCCCCATCACCCGGGCCGAGCTGGAGCATGTCGTCGCCGTCAACGACAAGCGGCGCTACACGATCGACGGCGACCGCATCAGGGCCAGCCAGGGGCACACCGTCCAGGTCGATCTGGAACTCCCGGTCGCCGAACCGCCTCCGCACCTCTACCACGGCACTGTCGCGCGCCTCCTGGACGCGATCCGCGCCGAGGGCCTTCGTCCCATGGCCCGCCACCATGTACACCTGTCACCCGACCGCGAGACGGCCACCCGCGTGGGCGCCCGCCGGGGCCGGCCGGTCGTCCTCGGTGTGGACGCGGGCGCCATGCACCGAGCCGGTCATGTGTTCCATGTGAGCGCGAACGGCGTCTGGCTGGCGGACACGGTGCCACCGGAGTTCCTGCGCTTCCCGGACAGGAGCGGCTGAGCTCTCCCCCAACCGCCCGGCGAGGCGCGCGGTTCAGCGGAGGTGGGCGGCTGCCTCGGTGGCGATCTTCTCGAAGACGGACAGGTCAGCGGCGAAGTCCGAGTCGGGGATCGGCCAGTGGATCACGATCTCGGTGAAGCCCAGGTCCTGGTGGCGCCCCGCGAAGTCCACGAAGGCGTTCAGTGACTCCAGAGGACGTCCACGGTCCGGGGTGAAGCCGGTGAGAAGGATCTTGTCGAGATCTGCCTCTTTCCGGTCGATCTCCGTGCATGCCTTGCCGAGCTTCTCGACCTGGCCGCGGATGGCTTCGACGGACTGCTCCGGCGTGCCCTCCTCGTACAGCTTCGGGTCACCGGTGGTCACCCACGCCTGTCCGTACCGTGCCGCCAGCTTCAGCCCCCGCGGGCCGGTCGCCGCCACCGCGAACGGCAGCCGGGGCCGCTGAACGCAGCCGGGGAGGTTGCGCGCTTCCACGGCGGAGTAGTGGGTGCCCTTTGCGCTGACGGCGCCCTCCGTGAGCAGCCGGTCGAGCAGCGGTACGAACTCGCCGAACCGGTCCGCCCGCTCCTTCGGCGTCCATGGTTCCTGCCCCAGTGCGGTCGCGTCGAAGCCATTGCCGCCCGCCCCGATGCCGAGCGTGAACCGTCCGTCCGAGACGTCGTCCAGGGAGATCAGCTCCTTGGCGAGCGTCACGGGGTGCCGGAAGTTGGGCGAGCCCAACCCATGCTCATACCATCGGTGCCATGCCCCGCCCCAAACGCCGAGAGCCGACCATCACCCCAGGTGAACCGGCCGCCCTGTACTGCCGAATATCCCAGGCCGACGATGACGACCAGACCGGCGTCGACCGGCAGGAACGTATCTGCCGAGAGATCGCCGAACGGCGCGGCCTGGCCATCGACCCCGCCCACGTTTTCGTCGACAACAGCCGATCCGCCTGGCGGCGCAACCGCAAGCGCCCCGGCTGGGACCAGCTCCTCGAACGCGCCCGGCGCCGCGAGTTCCGGCACATCATCGCGTACCACCCCGACCGGCTTATGCGGCAGCCGCGAGACCTGGAGGAACTCCTCCAGGTCTCCGACGAGCAGGAGATCGTGCTGCACGGCGAAGCGAACCGCCGGAACCTCTCCGACCCCGACGACCGCTTCATCCTCCGCATCGAGGTCGCCCATGCCTGCCGCTCCTCCGACGACACCTCGCGCCGCCTGAAGTCCGCGCTGGCGGAGCGGGCCGAGACCGGCATGCCGCACTCGGGCAAGCGGCGATACGGGTACGAGGCCGACGGCATGACCGTCAGGGAGGACGAGGCCGAGATCGTCCGCGAGGTATTCGACCGCTACCTCAAGGGCCAGAGTCCGGTCGCCATCGCCCTCGTCCTCCACAAGCGCGACATCAAGACCGTGTACGGCAAGGAGTGGACCCAGGGCACGGTCCGGGCCCTGCTCGACTCCCGCCACGTCGCCGGCATCCGCATGCACCAGGGCGAGGAGGTCGGTGCCGGGAAGTGGCCGGCCATCATCGACGCCGGCACCTGGGCCGAGGTGCGCGCCCGCCGCGAGTACCGGTCCGCGATCCACCAGACCAACCTGGAACTGCGCCGTTTCTACCTGCTGCGCGGACTGGTCATGTGCAGGCGCTGCGGCACCCTCATGTCGGGCACGAAGGTCGGGGCCGTGCCCTCGTACCTGTGCACGCGCAAGAGCCGCAACGACGAGAAGAAGTGCGTGCGCCGCATCGCCGCCGTGAAGCTGGAGGAGTTCGTCACCGAGGCCGCGATCGATTTGCTCGGCCGACTCACGGTCTCCGGCCAACTCGCCTCCGCCACACCGACGAACGCCCTGACCGAGGCGGTGGAGGCGGACCAGCGGCAGCTCGCCGAGCTCAACCAGATGTGGACCGCCAAGGAGATCTCCACGGCGGAGTACCGGGCGATGCGCAAGGAGATCACAGACCGGATCGCCAAGGCCCAGCGACGGATGGTCGTGCGGCCGGTGAAGCTGCTCGACGGGCTCACGGGGCCGGGGGCCAGGGCTGCCTGGGAGGCCGACGAGATGACGGACGAGCGGCGCAACGCCGTGCTCCGCTTCCTCTTCTCCGGCGTGGTCATCGACGCGTCGAGCAAGCCGAGCGGAGTCTTCGACTGGGACCGCATCGACATCGAGCAAAACCAGCTCTGACCACAGGGCACGGGCTCGGGCGAGGGCGCATTATCCACGAAATCGCCGGTTAGCCCAACCGGCCATTTTCCGGAAACTGAGGGCGTCGCGTGCGGATGACCTGCCAGTCGTCCGTGAGCGCGGCACGCGCGGCCCCAGGTGTTGGAGCACCTGGAAGCAGCGCGATGCAACCGACCGCCCGACGACCTCATGCGGTGCGGGGACTGCCATCCCCGCACCGCCCACAAGGAGCTGCCCGTGCGCCTGCTGCCCGAGGCGAGCACAGCACCGACCACGTCCACGACGACTCAAGCCACACGACAGGAGGAAGCCCGAGCCCAGGCCCTGCGACGCGTCTGCGCCGGATTCACCACGACGATCAGCCCGCACAGCGCGGCGCGGCTGGCCGACCTGATGACCGGATCGCGGTACGAGAAGGCCGCCTGAGACCCGTACAGAGAAGCGGCCCCGGTGTTGGAGCACCAAGGCCGCAGCGACTCCCAAGACGACCGCCCAAAACGATCTACACGGTGCCGGGACCTGCCAGTCCGTATCGGCCCGAGACAAGGAAGCTCTGTGCCCCAGGGTACGACCCCGCAGTGGCAAGCACCATTCACTCACTCCCACCCCGGCCCGCAGGACGCGATCGGCGTCTCTGCCACCCCGCCTCACGACTCAGACGCCGAGACGGCCGTGCTCGGGGCGTGCATGTTCCAGAGCGCGGTCATCGACGAGGTCCGGCAGGTGCTGGAGCCCGGCGACTTCTTCCGGCCCGCGCACACCACGATCTGGCACGCCCTGCTGGAGCTGCGCAGGCAGGACGCGCCGACCGACGCGATCGCCCTGTCCCACCAGCTGAAATCCACGGGCGACCTCACGCGGGTCGGCGGACCCCAGTACCTGCACTCTCTGGCGGCTTCGGCAGCCGTGGGATCGGGCGCCTCGTACTACGCGGACATCGTCCGCAGCCATGCTGACCTGCGCGTCCTGCAGGCCACGGCGGTCCGCGTACTCCAGGGTGCCACCGCACCGGGAGCCGACCCCGCCGAGGTACGGAACCTGCTGGCGGCGTCGCTCAGCGAGGCCGCGGACCGCGCCCGCCGCAGCTCAGGCGGGCGGCTCCAGAGGTACGCCGTGGACGGCTGGTCCTTCGTCACCGACACCCCTTCCACCGCCGATCCCGTGTGGGGGACGCCGGGAAAAGCGGCCTGGGCCTCGGGTGAGAGCCTGATGCTCGTCGGGCCACCTGGCGTCGGAAAGTCGACGATCGCGCAGCAGATCGTCCTTGCTCGCCTCGGCCTGCTCGCCCAGGTCCTGGACATGCCCGTGCGCCAGGGCGAGAAGGTCCTCTACATCGCCGCGGACCGGCCCAGCCAGCTCGCCCGCGCCTTCACCCGGGTCGTGCACCAGGCCGACCGGGACATCCTGCGCCAGCGCCTGGTCTTCTGGTCGGGACCGCTGCCCGCCTCGCTCAACACCGAGCCTCAGCTTCTCGCCGAGCTGGCCGCCGAACACGGGGCGGACACTGTCGTGATCGACAGCCTCAAGGACGTGGTCGGCAAGCTCACTGACGACGAGGCCGGCCTCGCGTACAACAACGCCCGCCAGCAGCTCCTTCGCGACGGCGTCGAGCTTCTCGAACTGCACCACCAGCGCAAGCAGGGCCCCGACGCCTCGCGCACCCAGCGCCCTGTCCTCGACCAGGTCTACGGCTCGGCCTGGTTCACCGCAGGCGCGGGAAGTGTCCTGTTCCTCAGCGGCGCGGCCGGAGACCCGGTGGTCCACCTCCACCATCTCAAGACCGTCAACGACGAGATCGGCCCGCTGCCGGTCATCCACGACCACCCCCGTGGCACCTCGCGCGTCGACACGAGCCTCGACCCGCTGACCCTCCTGCGGCAGGCAGGCGCGAGCGGCCTCACCGCCCGCCAACTCGCCACCCAGATCACCGGCGAGGACAAGCCCATCGCGGCGGACATCGCCAGGGCGAGGCGTCGCCTGGAGAACCTCACCAAGAGCGGGCACGCCACGCAGGAGACCGGTGCAGGCGGCGGCACCGGCGGCGGCCAGGCGACCCGCTGGAAGGCCGTCGCCCGCCACATCAGCGCCGTGTCCTGACCGGGCGGACCCGTACGCGGTGCCGTACGCGCCCCGAACCGCCGAAGGCGCGTACGCACCGCCTCCACCGCGTACGAATCTCGGGAAACCGCAGGTCAGACGCCTACGTGCCATCGAACGGCGCATTCACACCCTTGGCGCGTACGCGCTGCCCCCTCCTTGGAGAGGGGGCAGCGTAAGCGCCCCGCCCTCACAGCTCGTGGAGATTTCCTTGCTCATCACCACACCCCCGGCTGGCACCGCCCCAGAGCTTGTCGTCACGGCGACAGGAGCGTGGGCATGACCAAGCAAAGCACCGAGCGATACGCGCTCGCGGCGGCCGGAGGCGTCATCGTCGCCCTTACCGTCGGTGCCTTCTGGCTCTCGTACGCGCACCTCGCCGAGGTCGCCGGGAAGCACGGGCTCGGCAGCTCCCCGGCGCGGCGGTGGGCGTGGCCCGCAACCCTGGACGCCTTCATCGTCGCGGGCGAGCTGCTCATGCTCCGTGCAGGTCTGCGACAAGTCACCGATCGATGGGCCATCGCCATCACCGCCATCGGGTCGGTCGGTTCCATCGCGCTCAACGTGGCGGGCGTGAGCGGAGCGGGTGACTCCCGCACTGTGCACTGGCTCGACTACGTGGTCGCTGCGGTCCCGCCGACCGCCGCGCTCCTCGCCTTCGGCGTCCTGATGCGGCAGATCCACCAGCTCGTCGCTGAGCCTGCCGACCGTCCGGTCCCCGTTCCCGATCAGGTACCTCGACCGGCGGCCGGTACTTCCGTTCAGCAACCGGAACCCCAGCAGCTGGTTCCGCAGAGCAAGCCGCGCGGCGGCCGACCGCCCGGGGCAACGCTCGACGAACTCGTGGAGATCGGCCGCATCGCCGTCGCCGAAAAGAGCAGCCTCACACGGGCAATCGTCCAGCAGGCCATACGGGACAAGGGACTTTCGGTCAGCGGCAAACGGCTGACCGAAGTGATGAACATCCTCCGGCCCGAATTCGAGCCCGACGTCGGAACCGACCCGGTCAGCGGCTGCCGGCCCCAGTGACCGGCCGGAACCTCACGGCCGGCCCGCCGAGAGTCGGCCGCCCCCTTGTCCACACCTGTGGATAAAGGAGGTGACTGCTCAGGCGCGACAAGACCCTCCCCGTTGGTCCCCCTGCCCTCCTTGCCCCTCCCGGAGAACACGTTCGTGTCGCACGAAGCCCACCACACCGACCACACCCCCGACGTGCTGCCGCAGCTGGCGAAGTCGCCTACGATGCGAGACCGTTTGCGGCGCGCGTTCGGACGGACGGCCCTTGGCGGAGCCAGTAGTACCCCGAGTCCGACTCAAGGCCGGTCTTCGGGGGTCTCCGCCCCGGGGGTGGCGGAGACGGCCCAGCGCCAGGGGGCGCCGGACCGGGAGGCCGGGGCCGAGGGCGGCCCCGACCCGGACGGGCTCCACGCCGTCCAGCAGCAGATCCTCCGCCCCGCACTCGCCGCCGATCCTCCGGTCGGCGAGCGAGCGGTGCAGAACGTGCAGCCGGCGATCCGCCGTTTCACCGGCACCAAGCGGACCGTCCGTGTCGGACCGCTGAGGTTCACCGGCGACGAGCACGCCGACCTCCAAGAGGGTGCTGCCGAGCACGGCTACAAGGGGGAATCCGGCTTCGCTGCCGACATCGTCCTTGCCTTCATCACCGGCCGGTTCACCGCGAACCTGCCGCTGTCCGAGGACCGCCGCCGCACCCACATGTTCCGCGCACAAGTGCTGCGCGAGCTCAACCGCATCGGCGTCAACGTCAACCAGATAGCCCGCGCCCTCAACAGCGACCTCACCCCGCCCGACATCCGCCACCGACTCGACGAGCTCCACCGCCTGCTGGAGCTGATCGCCGAGGCCCTGCGCGAACCGACCGAATCCAGGAAGGACCTGGCCGCGTGATCGCCGCCATCAAACCGGCCGGGTCCAACACCCGTGGCTTGCTCGCCTACCTCTACGGCCCCGGCCGCCACGACGAGCACACCGACCCGCACATCGTCGCCGGATTCGCGATGCTCGGGATGCCCGACCCCGGACGTGACCCGGACGCCACCCTCACCCAGCTGGCCCGCCACCTCGACGAGCCCGTCCATCTTCGGAACAGCGAGTTCGGAAGGAAGGTCACCGACCACGTCTGGCACTGCCCCGTCCGCACCGCCCCCGAAGATCGCCGCCTCTCCGACACGGAATGGGCCGACATAGCCCAGCGCATCGTCGAGGCCGCCGGCATCGCACCGCCCGGAGATGACCTGGCTTGCCGGTGGATCGCCGTACGCCACGCCGACGACCACATCCACATCCTCGCCACCACCGTCCGCGAAGACGGCCGCCGCCCCCGGCTCCACGACAGCGGCATCCGCGTCGGCGACGCCTGCCGCCAGATCGAAGCCGACTACGGCCTGCGCCAACTGAAGAAGGGCGACCGCACCGCCGGACGCCGGCCCACCCAGGCCGAGATACACAAAGCCGAACGCCTCGGTTGGGAGCAGACCAGCCGCGACTGGCTCCAGGACCGCATCCGCGCCGCAATCCCCCACGCCAGCAACACGGAAGAACTCCTCTCCTACCTCGAAGCCATGGGCATCGCGGTCAAACCCCGCCGCGGACCTTCCGGAGACCTCCTCGGCTACGCCGTCGGCCGCCCCGGCGACCTCAACAAGGACGGCGAACAGATCTTCCACCCCGGCGGCAAGATCGCCCCCGACCTCACCATCCCCAAACTCAAGGCCCGCCTGGAGACCACCGCGCCGGAGGAACACCCCACCGCCCGCCGCGATCAGCCCGCCACTCCCTGGCACCAGGCCATCGACGCCCTCGACACCCTCCACCAGGGGATGGCCGACGACACCCACGCCCAGGCCCACATCACCGCGCTCGGCGACCTCATCGAAGCCACCGCCCAGAAGGCCCCCAACCGTCTCCACGCCGAACTCCGAGCAGCGTCAAGGGCATTCGGTCGCGCCCAGCGCTCCCAGATCCGCGCTGAGGACCAGGCGGCCACGATCCTACGCAAGGCGGCCCGGGACCTCGCCCACACCGCCACCGGCCCCGACGGCAGCGCCCTGGCGACCCTGCTGGCCGCCCTCGTCTGGGCCACGATCGTTGCCGCCCGCTGGCACGAGGCGAAGAACCACGCCCACCAGGCCGAAGCCGCCCGCCAGACCCTCCACCACCTCCAAGCCGCAGCAGACCGAGCCCTCACGCCCGTCGTCGACAGCCTCGCCACCCGCGGGCCGAGTGATCAGGCCCGCCGGACCCTGGCCCACGACGTACGGGCCGCCGTCCCCGACCACGCCGACCACATCCTCACCGACCCCGCCTGGCCGGCCCTCGCCACCGTCCTCGCCGAGGCCGAAGCCGGCGGCCACAAACCCCACCAGCTCCTCAAGGAGGCCGCCGCCCAGCGCGAGCTCGCCACCGCCCGCCAACCTGCCCGCGTCCTGATCACCCGCATCCAGCACATCAGCCGCAACCCCGCCCCCAACGCCCGAGCCGAAGCCGCCCGCCGCCGCTCGACCATGGCGCCCACGCCCGCCGGACAGCAGGCCCGCAACCTCCAGCCCACCACGGCAGCAGCGACACCCAACGCCCAGCGCCACCGACAGCGCTGACAACCACAAGGAGCACACCCTGAAGATCCACCCCACCGCCAGCATGTTCCCGATGCTCAGCAAGGACGAGCTGCTCGACCTCGCCGAGTCCATCAGGGCCGAGGGCCAGCACAAGGACATCGTCCTCGACGCCGACGGCGTCCTCCTCGACGGCCGCAACCGCCTCGCCGCATGCGAGATCGCCGGCGTTGAACCCCGCTTCACCAATTACACCGGCAACAACCCCACGGCGCTGATCCTCTCCAACAACGTGTACCGCCGGCACATCAGCAAAGGCCAGCAGGCCATGATTACCGCGATGGCCATGCGTTCCGTTTCGGGACACTCCCTGCGGGACCTGGCCAAGCTCCACGGCCTCAGCCGCAGCCGCCTCTCCGCCGCCAACGTCGTCCTCAAGCACGCCCCCGACCTCGCCGAACAGGTCCGCACCGGCACCGTCCCGCTCGACACTGCCTACAACACCGTCTCCGAGCGCAAGGCCCGGGCCGCCGCCCTACAGGAGACGTACGACCGCCTCCGCGAGCACGCCCCGGACCTTGCCGAACGGGTCACCCAGAGCGAGATCACTCTCGATGACGCCACAGCGGCGCTGGACGAGCGGCTGGAGACCGAACGGCTCCGGCAGTATGTGATCAATGCCGACACCGTGCGTCTCGCCGATGGCGACACCACCCCGCCTCTGGCCGAACTCGTCGAACGGGGAGACATCATCTGGCCCGAGGCACACCAGCGTGCCGAGGAGTTCGCCGTCCACCGACGGGACAGCATCCAGCGATCCAGGCAAGCTCTCCACGTCATCGCCGAGCACTGGACCGCTGTTCAGGACCTGGCCGCCCGCCCCGACACCCCCTACGCCCGGGACATCCTCGACGGCCTCGCACCCGTAGCCCGGACCCTCGCCCAGCGCTTGATCACCCTGGACTGATCCATTGCACGTCCTCGGGGTCGGAGTGACCGCCGGCCCCGAGGACGATCGCTCATGCCACGAACCACCCCACCGCTTCGGACAGCGCAGCAGCGCGGACGTCGCCGATCAACGGCACCGCCCCACCCGGGTTCGGCCGTCGTGAGGGTCACAGGGTGGGCGATGAGGGCCCGAGGATGACGATCGGCGCTTCGGCCTCCTCGCGGGCGCGTGCCGAGCCGGCCTCGACCTCCTCGCGGGTGACTTCCCTGTAGATCCGTTCCCCGTGTGCGTCAGTGATGTCGATGACGACCTTGGTCCACTCCTCGGCGGGCTCCTCAGGCACGTGCCCGAGCTGGTACACCGCATCCTTGAGCAGTTCCTCCGTGACCCGTACGCCGGTCAGCCGCTCGGCGAGGGCAAGGACCGCTGCCTTGGTGTCGGTGCTCGGGCCGGTGTCGTCCTCGTCCTCTGACAGATCGAATCCGATCTCACTCATCATGGGGAGCAGATCGTCAGGGGTGCTGCCATACCTGTCAGTGGGCCATTCAAAGGTAGTCCGAAGCTCACCGGCCTCGTACCAGTGGAACAGGTCGATCGGTGCGCCGCCGTTGGTGGAGTGCGTCACGGCGCGACCATCCGCCGACAGGGCCTCCAGGAATCGCGGCCGCATCCCCACACCGCCGTCGAACTGCAGGATGAGCGTCCAGCCGCCCTGCGTACCCGGCACGGTGAAGACACCCGCGATGAAGGCATCGTCCCAGTAGTCCGTCGCATCACGCTGGTCCAGATGCTGCTCGATCAGCTCGTCCAACCCCGTGCACGTGCCCTGCACCTCCGCCCCCATCGCACGCAGTACGTCGTCGGGAGCGACGTCCCGTACGAGGGTCAGGCCGTATCCGCCCTCCATCGCATTGCGGAACAGTGAGGAGGAACGAATCCAGGCGTAGTCATGTCCGGTTGCCGAGGTCATGCATCACAGTCTGCACGCCATCGCTGACAATCCTTTCGGCTGCGACGACGCCGTCGCGGGCCCCGAAGCCGTGGCGGCGCTACTGCTCGTAGGCCCACGCCCGGCCGGTCTGGCGGTACTCCTCGACGGGGATGGGAGCGACGCCCGTCCGCATCCGCGCGGTGTAGAGCAGGCCGTCGAGGTGGTCGATTTCGTGGTGGACCAGCCTCGCGAGCCCGCGTTCGTAGGTGGTGGTCACCAGATGGCCCTCCAGCGTCGTGGTCTCCACGGTGATCCGTAGCGGCCGGGGGACCAGGCCGCGGACGTCGAAGAACGACAGGCAGCCCTCGTACTGCTCGTCCTCGTCGCTGGAGCGGTCGGTGATGCGGGGGTTCAGCAGGACGATCGCCGGGGCACCGGGGCCAGGGGGCTGGACCACGGCAGCGGCCCGGCCGATCGCGATCTGCGGGGCCGCGATGCCCATGCCCTTGGCGAACGGGTGGACCTGCCCGATCCGCTCCATCGCGGAGAACAGCTGCTCGATGACCTGCTCGCCTGCCTCGCGCTCGGCCGGGAGGTCGAAGACGCGGGCAGGCTCGGCGAGGACGGGGGCACCGTTCTGCACGACGCCGAGGCCGCGCATCTGCTCGCTGGGCCGCACCTGGATCACCTGAACTCCCCTTGGTTCGCTTCACGTTCGGGTCGCGCCCGGAACCGCCATTCCAGACGGTACCGGGCGTGGAGTGCGGGTGTGGACGTGCTCCAGGAGAAGACCCGCATCCCGTTCTCCTCGCGCTGGACCGGTGCTGTTCGCAGCGGCGCCGCCTCGGCGGTCATGGAGGTCTCGGTGCCCCATACAGCGGGGTCGAGCTCGGCAGGGAAGGCGAGTTCGACCGCCAGGTGCTCCGTGGGCAGACGGACGGCGCGCTGGAACCAGCGGCCCCACTTCTCTTCGCCCACCGAGTAGGCGTATTCGATCCACACCGACTCGCCCGGGTACAGAGGGAAGCGGCCCTGTTCGTTCTCGAACAGCAGCCACACCTCCTTGAAGGCGTCGCGATCATGCTTGGCCTGCCAGCGCATCGCCTCACCGCGACAGGTCGCGGTCAGGGAGAGCTCGTCCCAGGTCAGCGGGTGCTCGCGGTAGTGGGCGTTGGACCGTTCCGGCTCGCCCGGGTAGCGGTCGACGCTGATGCGGATCAGGTAGCGGGTGATCGGCTCACTGCCGGTGTTCCGCAGCAGCCGGCGCATCGTGAGCCGGTAGAGGCGCCCGTCGTAGTCGAGGCGGGCCGCGTCGTGCTCGACGACGATCGCCGAGCCGGTCGCGTACGGCTGCTCGGCCCTGCGAGGGGCGGGTACGACCGCCGCCGGTGCCACGGGAGCCTTGGCCGTCTCGTAGTCCAGCCAGCGCTTCCAGATGGCCTTGCCCGCGTTCAGGGCCTCCTCCGCGCGGCGGGCGAAGTCCTCGGTCGGCTTGTGACGGCCCGACTCGACATGGCTCACGTAGGACGGGTCGAATCCCATCCTTCTGGCTAACTCCCGCTTGGCCAGACCCCGCACCTCACGCCAGTAGGCGACCTCCGCCGCGAACGCCTCGGCGGCCTGCTCGACCGTCAAGGCGTCGTCCCGCGCGTCCATCGAAGCCCCCGCCCTGGCCGTCGGATGAGATGAATGAACCGTGAGTGATCTCGATTCACCATTCTGTCACGGTCCCGGTCGCCAGTTTCCTTCCTCTACCGGCCCAGGTCGACCCCCGGGCCCAAACCAGGAGGGTCCCAGCGATGCGCGTGCTGTATCTGCTCAACGTCTCCAACTCCAGTCAGCTGTCCGCCGACTCCGGCTACACCTTTGCCGACATGCTCGCCCCGGCTCTGACCGACGCCGGGGCCGAGGTGACCGTGGTCTCGCCGGTCCCAGTCGGCGACACCCGCGTGCACTTCGCGCCCACCGCCTCGCCGTCCACCAAGTACCGGGCCCGCTTCGACCCCGGCATGGACGCCCTGGTCACCCTGATCCGCGACCGGCGGCCCGAGGTGGTGGTGGCCAACCAGGTCGAGGCCGCCCCCGCGATCCGGGCCGCGCTCCTGGAAGCCGGGGTGGACGCGCTGATCGCCGGCTACTGCCACTACCTGCCGTACTCCTTCACCGACACCGGCGTCCTGGAGCTGGACCCGGCGATGAACGACCGGGACCTGGGCCGAAGCGTGCTGCTGGCCTTCGCCGCCGGCCTCGCGGCCTGCGACCGCATCCTGGTCCACTCCTCCACCGCCGCCTCCTGGACCACCGCTGCCGCCGCCCGCACCGGCGTCGACCTCGGCGACAAGCTGCACATCGTCCCCGCCCCCAGGGACGTACGGCTGGTGCGCGACCCGGCCGACATCACCCCGCCCGAAGGCAGGGCCGCCGGCATCTACAACCACCGCCTGTACAAGCACTACGGCACCGCCCGCTTCACCCAGCTCGCCCGCCGCCTCGTCGCCGACGCCCCGGTACGGCTCACGGTGATGGACCTGTTCGGCACCCGCAGCCCCGAGCGCATCCGCCTCGACCCCAGCCCCGAACAGCACCTGGAGGAGCTGGCGACCACGGACGGCGTCACCATCGCCTCCGACCGCGGCGACCGCATCCGCTACCGCAACCTCCTGACCGGCGCCCACTTCGGCATCGCGCCCTTCCGACCCGGCTGCCCCTGGTCCATGTCGGTGATCGACTGCCAGGCCATGGGTCTGCCCGTGATCGGCCCCCGTACCGGCTGGCTGGCCGAGCACATCGACCACGAGCTGCTGTTCGGCACCGACGAGCAGGCCGTCCAGATCACCGAGCGCCTCGCCACGGACGCCGAGTTCTACCTGGTGCACGCCAAGCGCGCGTACGCCTCCACCGCCGACCTCACGCCCGCCGTGGTGGCCGCCCGCTACCTGGAGGCGATCAAGTGACCGGCTTCGACGCGGTCCAGCTCTCCTACGACGAGCCGCTGGCCGGCTCCCTGCACACCCGCCTCACCCGGGTGCTGGGCGGCACCGTCAAGCGCCTGCACGGCGTACGCGGGATGCGACGCGCCTACCGGCTCACGGCCGAGCTGGTCGACACCGAGCAGTTCTTCCTCGCCGACGGTGACTTCGCCATCGACCCCGAATTCCCCACCGCCGCGGTCCAGCCGCTGGCCGACGGGGTGGCGATGCGGGTATGGCAGGCGGTCAACCCGGTCAACGGCCTGACCTACGGCTACGGCGGGCTCAAACTGATCCGCCGCTCGGCGCTGAGGGAGATGGGCCAGGCCGTCGACGTGCTGGCCGCACTGCCCGGCCGGGTCGAGTTCTGCCGCCAGACCGCCGGGGTCACGCGGTTCAACCAGAGCCCGTTCCACGCGTGGAAGGCGGGCTTCCGCGAGTGCGCGATGCTCGCGCGCGGCAGCGAGTACGGCATGACCGACGCCTCCGCCCAGGAACGCATCGCCGCCTGGACGGCCAGTCGTGACGGCGAATTCGCCGCCTACGCGGCGGCCGGGGCCCGCGACGGAATCGGCTTCGCCAAGGCCGCAGCCCGCGACCCGCAGCGCTTCGAGGCGCTCAACGACCCGCCCTGGCTGCACCAGCACTTCACCACGCTGTACGGCGAGCAGGCGGTCACCGGATGAACACCGCCCCCGGACGGCTGGTGCTGATCGAGCCGTACGCGCACCGGGTCGGCGGACACCACCAGCGCACGCTGGCGGCGCTCGCCGCCGCGTGGCCGGACAGCCTCCTCATCGCCCCGGGCGGCCTGAGCGAGGACCTGGGCCCGCTGGTGCGGGCCGGTACCCAGGTCGCCGTCGGTCCGGCCGGGCCCGCGGCGAAGATCCTTCTGGCTGCCGCGAAGGCGGCAGCACGGGTCTCCGCCGCCGGCCAGCAGGTCTTCGCCTCCCGACGCTGGCCGCTGGCGGTCCGCAGGTCCCCGCACCAGGTCACCCTTCTCGCCCGGTGCCTGACCGAGGCCGCCTGCCTTCGCACCGCACGCCACCTCGCCTCGCGGGCCTCGGCGGTGGTGATCCTCAGCGCGAGCGAGGCCCTGCACGGCGTGGCCGCCCTGCTCGGCGGCACCCCGCACCTGCGGTTCATCCACGAGGTAGTCACGACGGAAGACCGCCTGGTCCGGTGGCTGGGCCGGCTTGCCCGCGCGGGCGAGAAGCGCGTGATCGCGTTGTACCCGACCACCGCCGTCCGCGACCAGGTCGCACCGGCCTTTCTTGACCTTCCCGGCGAGGTGCGGGCGTTCGCGGTTGATGACGGCCGCCCGCTGACCGACGCCGAGCGCGACGGCGCCCGCACCGCCTTCACCATCCCCACCGACGCGACGGCGGTGTGTGTGGTCGGCGGCTGGTGGCCGTACAAGGACATCCCCACCATCGACGCCGCCCTCGCCCGTCTCACCACCCCCCTGCACGTCCTGGTGTGCGGCACTCCACTGGACGACGCCGTCCTCACTCGCTGGCACCAACTCCCCAACGTCCGCCTTCACACCGTGCCCGGACCGGTCGGTGATCAGGTGCTGCGACTCGTCTACGCCGCCGCCGACGCGGCCCTCGTCGCCCGGAAGCCCGGCGTGGGCAAGGAATCGGGACTGGTCATGGACGCCGCCCGCCTCGCCGTCCCGCTGATCGTCTCCGCACACGACCCCGAGCTGACCGCCCGCCTCGACGGGGAACCATGGGTCCGGATCTTCCCGGCCGGTGATCCGGACACCCTCGCCAAGACGCTGGACCACCTCACGGACCAGGCGCCCGTTCGCCCGGGACCTTCGGCGCCCGGGGCACTGGACATGAACTCGGCGGCCGGGCAGGCCGCCTTCCTCACCGACACCTACACCCGTCTGACCAAGGAGTGCCGCCGATGACGTTCATTCCTCCCACTCTGGTCGCGGTCGTCGGGCCGGTCGAACCGGCCCTGCTGGCCGCCTGGATCGCCCACTACCGCCGGCTCGGCATCGAGCGGTTCCTGCTCGCCTTCCACTTCCCCAACCACGTCCCCGACGCCTGGCGGCACCAGCTCATCGCGGCCAGCCACGACCTCGGCATCGTCCCCGCCCAGATCAGCACCGGGCCGTGGCATGAGCACATCAACACCCAGCTCCGCGACGCCTTGCGCGAGCAGGCCGGTACCGGCTGGCACCTGATCGCCGACTCCGATGAGTTCCAGACCTACCCCGCCCCGCTCGATGAGATGATCGCCCGGGCCGAGGCCGCCAGGCACAAGGTGATCGGCGGGCTGATGCTCGACCGCGTCACGAACGACGGCCGCCTGGCCCTGTGGCGCCCGGAGATCGGGCTGGACCGGGCCTTCCCGCTCGGCGGGCACCTCACGCGCCGGCTCCTCAAGGGCGACCCCCGCAAGATCGTCCTCGCCCACTCCTCGGTGACCGTGGCGTCCGGCAACCACCGGGCACCGGACCACAAGCCGGACTCGGACACGCTCGCGTGCGTGCACCACTTCAAGTGGCGCTCGGGTGTCCTGGACGACCTGCGCCGGCGGGTCGATCTGTTCACCTCCGGCGAGTGGGCCGAGCACACTCCGGCCGTCCGCAGCGAGGCGTCCCGCCTGTTGCAGCACATCGACCGTCACAACGGCCGCATCGACGTCGCCGATCCCCGTCTGGCCTTCCGCCGCGTCACCCTCGACCGCCTGCCGGACGGCTGGGCCCCCGAAGCTGCCAAGATCGCCACCACCTGGCGGCCGCACACGGCTCAGAGCCAGCCCGGCTCCACGATTTCCTCGCCCTCGCCCTGAGGCGCCTCGAAGCGGGCGAAGAAGTCGTCCAGAGCCTCTGGCGTCACGACGAGCGCGTTGGCGTCCTCCCGGTCGTTGCGCTCCGCCAGCCTGCGCAGCAGCTCGTCACGCACAACCGGGAAGTACAGCAGCCGCCACCGCCCGCCGGCCGACTCCACCAGCTCCTTCATCGCCTCGCGGTCCTTACGCGGCCACAACCCGTGGTCCCACACCACATCCCGGCCCCCCGCGACCAGCTCAGCAAGCCGCTCGTGCAGCTCAGCGACGACCGGGGCCTCCTTCTCGAAGTAGGTGTTCTCCGGGTAGTCGACGCCGTACCGGCCGTGCCGTTCATAGAGGACCTCGTCCACCGATAGCCGCACAGCACCCTCGGGCTCCAGCTTCCGCTGGGCATAGGTGGTCTTCCCCGAACCGGTGAGCCCCACCAGCAGGAACACCACCGGAGTGCGCTCGGCCACCGCCAACTCCCCTCAACATCACAAGCGTTCCTTGGCCAGTCTGCCACCGCCGGCCGGCCCAGGACCCCGTTCCTCATCACCACCACCCGAAGGAGCCGCCCGTGTCCACCTCCGCACTCGCCCGCTCACTGCGGGCCTATGTCCGCCACGCCCCCGGAACGGTGGCCAAGGCCGGGCTCGTCGGCCGCTTCCTCGACGAGCACCTGCGAACCCATCCCGTCCACACCACCGTCCGGCTGCGGACCGGCGACAAGATCGGCGTCACCACCAGCGACGTCATCCAGCGCTACCAGTACCTGTTCGGCGAGTGGGAACCGAACCTGAGTACCTTCCTACGCGCCCGGCTCCGTCCCGGGGACACCTTCATCGACGTCGGAGCCCACCGCGGCGCCTTCAGCCTCCTGGCCTCCCACGCCGTCGGCCCCCACGGCCACGTCGTCGCCATCGAGCCCTTCCCGCAGTTCCACGACGACCTGACCGCCGCGGCCACCGCCAACCACCGCACCAACATCCGAGCCGTACGCTCCGCCGCCTCCGACACCCACGGCACGCTGACCCTGTACCTGGAGGACCCTGCCAACCTCGGCCACACCACCGCCGTCCAGCCCCGCCACGTACACATGGCCTTCGAGGTGCCGACCGCACCCCTGACCGACCTGGTCAGCAGGGCCGAGCTCGCCACCACCCGGATCATCAAGATCGACGTCGAAGGCGCCGAAGCAGCAGCCATCCGCGGATTGCTACCCGCGCTCACGTACCTGCGCAACGACGCGGAACTCGTCGTGGAAGTCACCCCAAAGCTGCTTGCCAAGCAGGGCGAGAGTGTCGCCGACATCATCGACACCCTGCACGAGCACGGCTTCCACGCGTACACGCTCACCAACGACTACGACCCGGCCACCTACCCCCGGGCCATGCGCCGACCGCAGCCGCCGGTCCGGTGCACCGAGACCCCGAAGCACATGACCGACCTGATCTTTTCCCGCGTCAACGCCGATCGCCTCACACTCGGGCGCTGAGCAGCACCTACCCCCACGTTTCGAGCGGCCCGGCCGGTCCGAGCCGCCCGCCAGGACCACCGACACCTTCCGGCACGTCGACGAGGAGTGGGCACGTGATCAACACAAGCGTGATGAACAGCCGCAACGCAGTCTGTGTGATCGTCCATGACAAGCACGCCGACACGATCGCCGCCGTTCTCTACACCGCCCGTAACTGGTCCCCGCAGCCGGCCTGGACCCTCCCCGGTGGCAAAGCTGAACCCGGCGAAGCCGTCGACGAGGCCGCTGCCCGCGAACTCCAGGAGGAGACCGGCCTGCTCGTCGACCCGGCGGATCTCGTTCTCGTCCACGTCATCCACGTCGAACAGGGCTCGGACCAGGCCGGGCAGTTCGTCCTGTTCGTCTTCGCCACCGACACGTGGACCGGTGAGCTGACCAACACCGAGCCGGACAAGCACCTGACGGCCGAGTGGGTCACCGCGAGCCTTCTGCCCACCCCCGCGTTCCCGACCCCCACGCAGGCCCTGGCAGCGTACCGGGACGGAGGCCCGTCCTTCTCACGCCATGGGTGGTCGGTCACCGCCGCGCAATGAGTCGGCACCAGGCGATCGGCGGGCCTGGTCGCCACACTGAGACGGCTCCGTCGGGTACCACCCACCTCGCACCAGACCGGATCGCCGCAGCGTGAGGACGTCACGTTCCGGAGTCGCACGGGAACACCCCAGGGTCCGACGTAGGCTCGGTGGCATGAGCCTGCGCCTGAGCACCGTGATCCTTCCCGTCGACCGCTGGCACGAGGGAGGCCGTGCGAAGTGGCAGCACGCTGAGGAACTCGGCTTCCACGCCGGGTACACCTACGACCACCTCTCCTGGCGGACCTTCTGCGACGGCCCCTGGTTCGGCGCCCTGCCCACCCTTACCGCCGCCGCCACGGCCACGGACCGCCTACGCCTGGGAACCCTCGTCACGTCGCCTAATTTCAGGCATCCAGTGACGCTCGCCAAGGAGCTGATCTCGCTCGACGACATCTCCGGCGGGCGGGTCACCCTCGGCATCGGCGCGGGCGGCAACGGTTTCGACGCCACCGCGCTCGGCCAGGAGGCGTGGACGCCGAAGGAGCGGGCGGACCGGTTCGGCGAGTTCGTGCCGCTGCTCGACCGTCTGCTCACCGAGGGCGCGGTCTCGCAGAAGGGCGACTTCTACACGGCGGAGGAGGCGCGGAACATCCCAGGCTGTGTCCAGTGCCCGCGACTGCCGTTCGCCGTGGCGGCGACCGGGCCGCGCGGGCTGCGGCTGGCCGCCCGGTACGGGCAGGCGTGGGTGACGACGGGCGACCCGAAGTTGTACGAGGAGGGGACCCCGGAGCAGTCGGTGGCGGCCCTGCGCGCCCAGGTCGAGAAGCTCGGCAAGGCGTGCGCCGAGTCCGGGCGGGATGTGGCCGAGCTGGACAAGATCCTGCTGACCGGCTTCACCCCGGACCGGGGCCGACCGCTGGAGTCTGTGGACGCCTTCGTCGACTTCGCCGGCCGCCACCAGGAGCTCGGCTTCACGGAGATCGTGATCCACTGGCCGATCGCGGGCTCCGACTTCGCTGCTGACCACGCGGTCTTCGAGCGGATCGTCACCGAAGGTCTCAAGCAACTCGGCTAATGACTGCGCTGCCAGGAGGAAAGGCCCAGCAGCTTCGCTGACATCCTGGTTCAGCTTCCTGGCACGCAAAGTCGCCGTTCAATCACACGGGATCCCTCAGAGAGTCGGCTGCCGCGTACTCCACGACGAGGGGGCTCGCCACGACGCACCGAGAGGTGGCACCGGCACTCGAAAGGAGCCCTGTGACACGTGCGTACCCAGTCATCATCGCCGACGTGTCGATGCTGTCGTCCTCATCGTCCAACGCATCCAGTAGCTCCTGCACGCCCTGGCGGTGCAGGCGCACCGCTTCCCGGGATGGAGTCTGCTCCAGTGGCAGCGGGTCGCGGTGCCTGGTGAGCGCCTCCACGACCTGCCCGGCCCTGGTGACGAATGCGGTCCCCAGGCTGGAGGCCGAGTTCTCCACTTCCAGCGCGGGACCGTCTACTGACATCGGGGTCCAGCCTCTGAGATGACGGACCGACCCATGCATGAGCAGACGACAGTCCTCGTCCGCTACGGAGCCTGTTCTCCCTCGGCCTGTAGGGTCCACGAACAGTACGAGATCTTGGTGAGCGCCACCGAGCGTCACGCAACGAAGTGGTGCTTCGAACTGCACCCACTGGCCAGGACGCAGGTCAGGTTGCGCGTACCAATCCGACATAAGCTCAACGTGCTTGGATACATCGCGAAGGTGCCGTAGCTGCCCTTGCTCCGCGTTTGCCGCGGGCGCGTCCATGTCGATGCCACCCAACGGCGTGGTCACACGGAGAGCACCCGTACGCGGGACACGCCGTGGCGCAGGTACGAATTGCCGCAGTTTGCTTTCCGACAGATAGACGATCTCGCGCACGGTGCGCTCCCGTTCGGTCGGTCTGGTCACGTGACACGCCATACTGCCACCCCACACTGACAGTGGCCGAAACAGCTCAATTGCGGATTGAATCAAGCCAGTTGCTCCACGGTTGTCCAGGCGGAGTCGACAATGAGCAGGCGCACACCGCAGGTGGTGATGACCTCTGGGGATGTCATGGACGACGAGCTTGATCTGGACTCGGCACTTCAGCGAATCGGCGAACGGATCGAAGGCATAAGGGAGAGGCAAGGGCGTCACGAGGAGACGCTGGACGTCTTCAGGGAGGGGCTGCACGACGTGGAAGCGGACGTCGTGAGGCTCAGCGGTGAGGTCAGCAATGTGCGGCAGGAGATCGCAGGGCTGGAGAGCGCGGTCACCGACACACGCCAGACGCTCGACACCTTCATCGAACAGTACGGACGCGACCGGGAAGTCTCCAAGGCCCAGGCGGAACTGTCTCGTCTAACTACTGAGTGGCACGCAAACTTCGCACAACGTAAGCAGACCCGTGCCCTGGCCCGCGGCCTTGTGCACACCCTCACCGCGCAGGCCGTCTACAGAAACGTGGTGAACACAGCCACCGTGCGGGCATGCTCCGAAGAGCGACTGCTACTCGAACCGACGTACTGGCTTGCGCCTGCCACCATGGCGGTCGCAGCCAAGTTCCGCAATGAGGAAGAGCAGGGTGAGCGAGCCCGGGCGCACGCCTGCGCCTTGGACGCCGCAAAGGCCAATCTCTTCTTCTCGTTGACGTGTTCTCGCCTCGGAGACGAGACCGAAGCCGCTGCATGGATGGACCTCTACCTCCAGTCGCTCGACCCCGATGAACTGGGCCAGGACTTCTTGGTCGTTCTGGACGCGATCGCCGGCAAGGAACTGGGCGAGAAAGCGCTTGGGTACACCCAGCAGGCCATGGCGCGATGGAACCGAGGCGGCTCACCCCTCTCAAGCACCAAGCATGCATCGCCCAGCAGGGGTGGTGGCTCCCCCCTGGAGTCCCGGCTGCTGGCCCTCCGCGGTCGCCTTACTGAGAATCGGTACGCAGCTCTGCGCAAGACATGCGGAGACCAGTGGGAGGTACTCCGGGGCGGTTGGGAACTGTCGACCGTGCCCGACAGGACCTTGACCCACCTCGAGTACATGTTTCCGGATGGGTTCGACGGGGCCGACGAGGTCGACACGCCGGTCGGCAGTGGCGGCCATGTGGAGAGCGCCCTTGAACGGCTCATCGACCAACTCGAGCCGGATGAAGCAGACATGCGCGAGAAGATGCGACGACTCGAGCGCGTCATCGAACACGGCGGCGACCTTGTGGCAGCCGACCGGGCGCACGAGTCGCCATTGACCCCCGACGCAGCCCCGGTCGCACTCATGACACTCCTCGATCAGGCTGTCTTCGATCCAGACGAAGTGCGGCTCGGCCAACCGGCTCGCCGCATGGCCCTGCGGGCCATCTGGCCGGATTTGGAGGAGGCTGCACAGCGCCTCGTCACCGCCTCCCGAGATCGCCTTCCGCGTCACATCACGTTGAGCGTCGCAGGCTGGGACTGCTCCGTCCCGACGGACCCGCAGCTGATGGTGCAGCCGGGCCGGCTTATCGATGAACTCGCCACGCACATCGAGCGACAGACTCAGGTCCGGTCGGACGCTGTAGTACGCAGATGGCCACGTGTGATCGCCGCCTTGGTGATCGGCACCTTCACCTTGGCGCTGGTGGTGCCGTTCGTCGACGGCGCGGCGCGATGGATCTTCGCGCTGCTCACGATCGGCCTGTTCACGGGGGCGGGGTGGGAGTTTGGAAGCGTCCCGCTCCGCAGGAGGCGCGTACGTGATCAGGGAGACCGATTGCGACACGAGGCTGTCGCAACAATGGACAAGGCGCTCCGCCAGTGCGAGAACCTTCTCGAGGATTGGCACGAGGCCGTGGAGCAGTTGGATCTCCTCACTCGTTGGGGAGAGAGTCAGAAGCGGGACTGATCGCCTTACGTCGGGATCCTGCCAGGGAGCGGAAACGGAACCAGATGGACACCTCCAAGCTGATCGGCGGCCGTTTCAAGGTGAAGGACCGCGCGGTCAGCGGTGCCATGGGTGACGTCTGGCCAGCCGAGGACACGAAGCTCGGCCGCACCGTGGCCCTGAAGTTCCTCGCACGACGACGTCTCCGACAGCAGGGAGCCGCCACGGAGTTCACCGATTGGACGGTGAAAAGGTTTGGGCGGGAGGGCGTTGCCATGGCACGGGTCAGCCATACCCACGTCGCGCAGATCTACGACACGGGCGAACACGAGGGTGAGCTCTACATCGTCATGGAGTACATCCAGGGCAGATCGCTCGCCGGCCATTTGAAGGAAGGGCCTACTCTCACGCTCGAGCGAACCGTGAGGTGGACATGGGAGATCTGCGAGGGCCTGGACGCCGCGCACTCACGCAAGGTGCTCCACCATGACATCAAGCCCGACAACATCATGATCACGAACGCGGGCGAGGTGAAGATCGTGGACTTCGGGCTCGCGTCCTTCGCCGATGTCACCCAGTCCCACACTGGTGTGGGAACCGCGCTGTACAAAGCGCCCGAGAGGTGGGCCGGTAGTCCGGGCAGTGTGCGCAGTGACCTGTACTCCGTGGGCTGCGTCCTGTACGAGATGCTGACGGGGCGCCCGCCCTTCGGCAGCCCGCAGGACGACCCCATGACCGTGGGCAGAATGCACCAAGACAACTCGCCGGCACCACCCAGCGCCCACCGCCCAGGCGTGCCCGATCAACTCGACCTCATCGTCCGAATCCTCCTGGCCAAGGATCCAGGAGAGCGCCCGCGAAGCGCGGAAGCGGTTGCCGTGGTGATGAGCGATATCCAGCACTCCTTGGGCGCTGAGGAGGTAGCCGTTGCGATGGGGCGGGGGCAGGCGCTTGACGCCGTGGACAGCAATGCTGGCCATTCGGAGCGTATTCGGGAATTGGATCGCCGCATCTTCGAACTGGAACTCCGGTTCGGGCCGTATGGCCATGCAGTGATCGATACGCGCATAGAGCATGCCGAACTCACTGGCCAGTCTGGCGACGCACGAGGGGCCGCAGCCCTGTACAACCGCCTCGGCCGTGACTGTCAGGACCTCTTTGGGCCACATGACGCGCGGGCGCTCAATGCCTTCGAAGGTGTGGCCCGGTGGATCGCCAGATCGGCGGAGTAACCGGCTCGTGCCTGAGGGCGTGCACAGCTCGGAGTTACCGTTCCTGGCGGATTAGGCCGATCCCCGACTCGGATTTCTCTGCGGACCTGATCGGTCTTCGAGAAGATCGCCGACGAGGCCGCAGCCCGGCTCGGCTGACGCTGCCCGGCACACCAGCACTCTGAGTTGCTTTGAGTATCCGTACGGATGCAGCAGGTGTCCGTGATGCTGAATGATCGCTCCTGGCTCGGCACGATCGACAAGGAGCGCGATGAAGCAGTCACGACGGCGGCGCGGTCAGACTGAGGTGGGCAAAGCTCGTCGCAAGGGGGTGTCTGTGGAAGATAACCCCACGCAGCAAAAGGTCCGCAGGCAGGGCACCAGCAAGCCACGCGTCGGCTATCTCGTTGTGCACGGAGTCGGCAACCAACATCGGGGCGTCGACTCCGAACGCTCGGTCCTGCGCCACATGGGCAAGACCATCGTGGCCCCACTCGCCAAAGCTCATGGCGCGTCGTCGGTCACCTGGACGGACACGGCGGAGTGCCGAGAGAGCTCTGCCGAGTGGCCGCTCGGGTCTCCTGCTCACGCGACCGTCAGCTTTACCATCCCCGGGCACCGAGCGGCAACGGTGCTCATCGCGGAGGCCGTGTGGTCGGACCGCTTCCGTCGACCCCCCTGGTACCTCCGCTGGCTGCTGACCCTGACCTACCTCGTGCGAAGTCTGCCTGCGGTGCTTCTCCTGGTCGGGCCAGATCGCCGTGACCGCTCTTTCTGGGTGCCGACCGAGACCTCCTCCAAGAGCACCTTTTTTCGTTCCATCCGCAATGGGCTGTGGCCCATAGGCTTTCTCACCAGTCCGGACATGGGGCGCATGGGTTGGCGGTTTCTCACTTCGCTCATGCTCTTGGCCGCATTCATGGCGCTACTCTCGGAGCACCCCTGGGTTGCCTGCGGTGCCGCCGGCGTACTCGTAGTCCTGCTGAGCACTCGCCTGAACGTTGCCGATCACGTGATCACGGCAGCCGTCCGGGACCAGGAGCGCGAGAAACTGCTCGACTATCTGGAAGATCGACTGCGCTGGATGCGAGAGCGCTGCGACAAGGTCGTGATCGTCGCTCACTCTCAAGGGGGCTTCCTGGCCCACCAGCTCATGGCTCGCCACGGAGGCCGTAATCAGCGGAAGGTAATTCGGCTGGTGGGGGTTGGATCAGGGCTCAAGCCCATCTGGATCCTTCAGCAGGCCAGGCGGCCATTTGTCGCAGCCGTGGCATGGGTGTTGCCTCTCGCTTCCATCTGTTTGGCCTGGGGAACCTCACCGCTATTCGAGCCGAGCAACTCCGCAGTAGCAGCAGGCATGTTGATGCAACTGACGGCGACCACGTCATCGCTGGCCCTTCCACTGGCCGCGCAGTCCCCCGAGTTCGGTACGACCATGATGCAAGGCGTGGCCGAGTCGTTGGAGAGGATTCAGTCGGGCATTCTCCTCGTGGGCGACATGACCTGGGACAGGTGGACAGCGATCGCCGTAAGCGGGGCATTGACCGTCGCGTGCGGGTTGATCATCAAGTTCCGTATCGCGCCCGACGCGAAGGCGCCGTTCGTCCTCCCGACGCCCAACGGGGCGAAGCCTCTGAAGTGGCATGAGTACAGCAGCCAGCACGACATGGTGGGCAGGATGCTGCTGCCCACGCTCCCTGCGGGAGTGGAACAGGAGGCCACACCGGTCCTGGGACACCCACTGCGCGACCACACGACGTACTTCGACGGCGAGGGACTGCTCACTCGCCGCCTGGCAGCCGGGCTGCTCATGGACGTCGAATCTTCAACTCGCTGGCGTCTTGGAGGACGCAGGTGGATGGAAACAGTTGCCCGCTACGAGCGGGCCCTGCGCAAGCAGCATGACCGGCGTCGCTGTTTTCAAGCAGTCCTCATGCTGTGGGCGGCATTCGCTGTCCTGGTACCTCGCATGGCGCGTGGAGCGACCCTGGTCGAGGCGGTCCTCGCAGGGTGGCTGCCCCTCGGGCTGATGACGGTGGTGCTGAGCGTTGTGTTCACCTGGCGCGGTCGGCGAAGCCACCGGAAGATGGTCGCCCTGCTCGACGCGGAGCTGCGAGGGCAACTCCAGGCCGACCCGCCTGTCAGGATTGTTCCACCCGAGTATCGAACCACCACTTCCCTGTCGTTGGCGATCGGCGCCGTGCTCGCCTTCTACGGAGCCTTGTGGTTGCGGATCCTGTCGGATCTGCACCCGGCATGGCATGTTCGCTCACCTGGAGCGCCACTCCTCGCCGCGATTCTGCTCGCGACCATGTCTGCTGCGGCGTGCTCCGGCTATCGGGTCAAGCGGCGGTGGGCCGCCGGTGCGGCACTGTTGGCCGCGCTGCCTGCTCTGACCTCTGGCGGGCCCATCGGTCTGCAGGCGTCTGGATGGACGACAGCCCCTGGGGGGACACTCGCCGCCACTGTTCTGGCAACCGTGGTGGTCGCCGTGATCAGCTTGTCTCGGGCGCGTGTGGTTCCGTTCCCCGAGGCGGTACTTGGCTCGACGCTGGAGCTACCCGGACAGCGGATGGCTGCTGGAAGCGGAACGGAAGGCAGCGTTATCAGCGTCTCGGGCGGTGACCACTCCAGCAGATAACGCCAAAATCACAGGTCAGCCTGCGATAGGTGAACGAGGCTTGACTGAGGTCACAAGGGTGCCCAAGCGGATACTCTGCGTTGCCATCGCGGCGGCCGTAAGGGTGGGCACGGAACCGAACCACGGCCCATCCCGGAAGGTCCGCCAGGAGAGGTGGTCGTACGTGTACGCGGTATGGAACCCGAGTTCTTCGGCCCGCCGCCAGATCTTCTGTCCTTCGGCCCACCGGTGGATGGGAAGGATCACCGTGCTCAGACGCATGGCCTCGACCATACGCGGCCTTTCCACTGCCACGGACACCACGGGTATACCGACGAAGCAGATTCGGGAAGCCACGACGGCGTCGCGATGGGCGTCGCTACCGTGGCGTCATGGGCACACGGGGTAGGGCCGAAATCGAGGCCGTGATCGAAGAGGCGACAGTGGACGCCTACGGCGAGGACGAACAGCGGACCGGTCTGTTCACCATACTTGAGGAGCGCCTCGGCCTGCCCTTCGTCACCGTGGTTCTCCGGCGTCGAGGTGACGGTGTGCGGCGTCGCCCTCACGCCGGACGGCAGAATCGTCGCCCTGTGCTCGCGTGGCCGTGTCCGGCAGTCGATCGGCATCCTTGACCTGCCGTTGCCCGCCCCTGCGCCCGAAGGTGTGGAGTGGATCGAGGCGTACCGCCATTGGGCCGGCCGTTCAGTCGGTCGGCGGCGCGTGGCTGGTGTCCGGGGCGATGTCGTACTACCCCAGGTCCAGTGCCAGCGACATCGCTCAGGCGGCGCTCGAACTGGCCACCAGCCAACCCGAGCTGGTCTTCCGCAACCCCCAGAAGATCGAGCAGGGGTGACAGCGGATGCGGGAGGACCGGGCCGCGTTCGTCGAGTTCTGCGGCGGCGACGAGTTGGTCCTTCCGCCTGCTGAAGCCGAGGACCTCCTCAACGGCAACGGCGCGATCGACTCCTCGCGCAGATACGTGCGCAGCCGGTAGTCACCGCGGAGTCGCCGACGGGTTAATAGGTCATGTACTACACTTCCCCTATGGACACGCCCCGCCCCGGCAAGACCCGAGTCACCAGCGTCTCCCTGCGAGCCGAGACCCTGGAGGCGATCCGCGCGCGCGCCGGCAAGCAAGGCGTCTCCTCCTATATCGAGGAGGCCGTGCAGCGGCAGCTCCAGCGCGAGGCCATCGACGAGTACATCGCCGCCGCTGAAGCGGAGCACGGCCCTGTCGACCCTGCCGAGGTGTCGGACAAGGCCGAGCGCATCCGTGCCCATCACGCAGCCCGCCGCGGTGAGTCCGCCCCGGCGGACGCCGCATGAGCGGGACCCTCGTTCTCGACAGCGAGGCCCTCTCCAAGCTCTTCCGTCGGCACCGCGATATGACCGTATGGCTGGACGTCGCTCGCAGACTGGACCTGCTCGTCGTAACGAGCGCCGCCACTCTGGTGGAGGCACGCGACCCGAAGGTGCCGCAGGCGGCGTTCGACCATGCCGTTTCCCTGGCCAAGGTGCGCCCGGTCACGGAGGAGATCGCGCGTGCGGCATGCAGAGTGCTCGCAGCAGAAAGCCTGCACGGCCACAAGTACGCCATCGATGCGATGCTCGCGGCCACGGCCCACTTGGAGCACGGCGATGTCACTGTGATCACGAGCGACACGGATGACCTCCGCCGGCTGTGCCTCCCTCGCATCGCCGTCGAGCCGATCTGAGCGCCGACGGCCGCTCCTTGCCCTGTTTCCACAGGTCAGCCCTTCTGGTCCCTGTCGGGGAACGCCTTGCCGGCGTGAAAACATGATCGCGGCGCCCGCTCGCCGACTCCGGTTGCTCGTTGGGACACCAAGCCCGTAGGTCAGTCTGGTGCAGGGGCCGCTGCGGGGCCTTGCCTTGTTGCCGTAGAGCACGCCGGTCAGATTTCGTCTTCCCCGTGGCCCCTTGGGGCGGGCGCCGCCTGTACGAACGGAACGAGGGGGAAGGGGCACGCGCCCGTGGCGGAGACGGATGCCGAGGAGAGCGAGCAGGGACCGGAGCTGGTGGAGCGGGTCGCGGCGATCGATATCGCCAAGGCATCCGGGATGGTGTGCACCCGGGTGCCGCACGAGGACAAGCCCGGCCGGAGAGTACAGCGTGTGTGGCACGTGGCCGCGACCAGCGGCGCCATCCTGGATCTCGCGGACCACCTGATATGCCAGGGCGTCACCCGGGTGGTCATGGAAGCGACCTCGACGTACTGGAAGCCGTTCTTCTTTCTCCTGGAGGCGCGGGGGCTTGAATGCTGGCTGGTCAACGCGCGTGACGTGAAGAACGTGCCTGGCCGCCCGAAGACCGACAGGCTCGATGCGGTGTGGCTGGCCAAGCTCGCCGAACGCGGCATGCTCAGAGCCTCGTTCGTGCCGCCAAAGCCGGTGCGGGAGCTGCGGGACCTGACCCGTTCCCGCGCGGTCCTCACCCACGAGCGCACCCGGCACAAGCAGCGCGCGGAGAAGCTCCTGGAGGACGCGCAGATCAAGCTGTCCTCGGTGATCTCCGACATCTTCGGCGTCTCCGGCCGCGCGATGCTCGAGGCGCTGATCGCGGGCGAACGCAGCCCCAGGGCCCTGGCCGACCTGGCACACGGCACCATCAAAGCCAGCCCCCAGGCCCTTCAAGAGGCACTGGCGGGCGGGTTCGAGGAACACCACGCGTTCATGCTGCGGATGCTGCTGGACACCGTCGACTACCTCACCATGCAGATCGACAAGCTCACCGCCCGCATCACCACCCGTCTCACCGAGCTGTCCACGACCCACGACGACAGGGACGGTGACAGGGACGACGACCGGCCCGGTCAGGGCATGCTGATGCCGCTGACCGACGTCGAGCGCCTGGACGAGATCCCCGGGGTGGGACCGGCCACCGCCCAGGTCATCCTCGCCGAGATCGGCACCGACATGAGCGTGTTCCCCACCGCCGACCACCTGGCCTCCTGGGCCCGCCTATCCCCACGCACCTTCCAGTCCGGCCCGAAGAACACCTCCGGACCCGCCGGCAAAGGCAACCCCTGGCTGCGCGGAGCACTCGGCGAAGCCGCCATCTCCGCCGCCCGCACCGACACCTTCCTCGGCGCCCGCTACCGCCGCATCGTCAAACGCCGAGGCCACCTCAAAGCACTGGTCGCCGTCGCCCGCTCCATCCTGGTCACGGTCTGGCACCTCCTGAACGACCCCACCGCCCGCTACCGCGACCTCGGCCCCGACTGGCACACCAAGAACCTCGATCCCGCCCGCAAGACCCGCGACCTCGTCCGCCAGCTCACCGCCCTCGGCCACGACGTCACCCTCACCCCGGCAGGCGCCTGACACACCACCGCACCGCCCCTCAACCCCGTCGGCACAGCCCCAGGGGCCACATCGCCATGCCCGTCGAACCCCCGAGTTTTCCGGTCAGCCCTTCTGGTCCCTGTCGGGGAACGCCTTGCCGGCGTGAAAACATGATCGCGGCGCCCGCTCGCCGACTCCGGTTGCTCGTTGGGACACCAAGCCCGTAGGTCAGTCTGGTGCAGGGGCCGCTGCGGGGCCTTGCCTTGTTGCCGTAGAGCACGCCGGTCAGATTTCGTCTTCCCCGTGGCCCCTTGGGGCGGGCGCCGCCTGTACGAACGGAACGAGGGGGAAGGGGCACGCGCCCGTGGCGGAGACGGATGCCGAGGAGAGCGAGCAGGGACCGGAGCTGGTGGAGCGGGTCGCGGCGATCGATATCGCCAAGGCATCCGGGATGGTGTGCACCCGGGTGCCGCACGAGGACAAGCCCGGCCGGAGAGTACAGCGTGTGTGGCACGTGGCCGCGACCAGCGGCGCCATCCTGGATCTCGCGGACCACCTGATATGCCAGGGCGTCACCCGGGTGGTCATGGAAGCGACCTCGACGTACTGGAAGCCGTTCTTCTTTCTCCTGGAGGCGCGGGGGCTTGAATGCTGGCTGGTCAACGCGCGTGACGTGAAGAACGTGCCTGGCCGCCCGAAGACCGACAGGCTCGATGCGGTGTGGCTGGCCAAGCTCGCCGAACGCGGCATGCTCAGAGCCTCGTTCGTGCCGCCAAAGCCGGTGCGGGAGCTGCGGGACCTGACCCGTTCCCGCGCGGTCCTCACCCACGAGCGCACCCGGCACAAGCAGCGCGCGGAGAAGCTCCTGGAGGACGCGCAGATCAAGCTGTCCTCGGTGATCTCCGACATCTTCGGCGTCTCCGGCCGCGCGATGCTCGAGGCGCTGATCGCGGGCGAACGCAGCCCCAGGGCCCTGGCCGACCTGGCACACGGCACCATCAAAGCCAGCCCCCAGGCCCTTCAAGAGGCACTGGCGGGCGGGTTCGAGGAACACCACGCGTTCATGCTGCGGATGCTGCTGGACACCGTCGACTACCTCACCATGCAGATCGACAAGCTCACCGCCCGCATCACCACCCGTCTCACCGAGCTGTCCACGACCCACGACGACAGGGACGGTGACAGGGACGACGACCGGCCCGGTCAGGGCATGCTGATGCCGCTGACCGACGTCGAGCGCCTGGACGAGATCCCCGGGGTGGGACCGGCCACCGCCCAGGTCATCCTCGCCGAGATCGGCACCGACATGAGCGTGTTCCCCACCGCCGACCACCTGGCCTCCTGGGCCCGCCTATCCCCACGCACCTTCCAGTCCGGCCCGAAGAACACCTCCGGACCCGCCGGCAAAGGCAACCCCTGGCTGCGCGGAGCACTCGGCGAAGCCGCCATCTCCGCCGCCCGCACCGACACCTTCCTCGGCGCCCGCTACCGCCGCATCGTCAAACGCCGAGGCCACCTCAAAGCACTGGTCGCCGTCGCCCGCTCCATCCTGGTCACGGTCTGGCACCTCCTGAACGACCCCACCGCCCGCTACCGCGACCTCGGCCCCGACTGGCACACCAAGAACCTCGATCCCGCCCGCAAGACCCGCGACCTCGTCCGCCAGCTCACCGCCCTCGGCCACGACGTCACCCTCACCCCGGCAGGCGCCTGACACACCACCGCACCGCCCCTCAACCCCGTCGGCACAGCCCCAGGGGCCACATCGCCATGCCCGTCGAACCCCCGAGTTTTCCGGTCAGACCGTGATAGGTGAACGAGGCTTGACTGAGGTCGCGGGTGTGCCCGGTCGCAACCGGCCGGTGGCCCTGACAGCGGCTGTGAACGTGGGCAGTGCGCCGAACCACGGCCCGTCCCGGAAGGTGCGCCACGACAGGTGGTCGTGCGTGTGGGCGGCACGGAACCCGAGTTCCTCGACCCGCCGCCACTTCTGGCGGCCTCCGTGGTGCCAGCGGTCGACGGGGAGAATCGCAGTGCTCAGACTCAGGTTCTCGGAGTCGAGCCTACGTCCCTCGCACAGACGTCCCGGCAGATGCCCTGTCCGTACCCGACTGGTGCCGATCACCCTGCCCGCGACAACCACTCTGAGTCTCCATGCGCGTACTCATATGTGCACCCTCCCGCACGCACGTGCGGGAGGTACGCGAGAATGCGCGTGTGACCTCAGCGAACGAGACCCAGCCGCTCCCCGCCGTAGTCCGGCTGATCGCCACCGACCTCGACGGCACCCTGCTGCGCGACGACAAGTCCGTTTCGGACCGGACCATCGCCGCGCTCGCGGCCGCCGAGAACGCCGGCATCGAGGTCTTCTTCGTCACCGGCCGCCCGGCCCGGTGGATGGGCGTCGTGAGCGACCATGTCCACGGTCATGGCCTGGCGATCTGCGCCAACGGCGCCGCGGTCGTGGATCTCCATGCCGGAGGAAGACTGATCGAGGCACGGCCGCTGGAGCGGGCGACCGCACTCAGGGTCGTCAGGGCCCTGCGTGACGCCGCACCGGGCACCACCTTCGCGGTCGAGCTGAGCACCGGCATCCACTACGAGCCGGACTACCCGCCCTTCCATCTCGACCCGGGCGCCACCGTCGCCACCGCCGAGAAGCTGCTCAGCGACGACGGCCCGGACTCCACCGCCCCGGTGCTCAAACTGCTGGCCCAGCATCCCGAACTGGCCCCGGACGGCTTCCTCGCTCTGGCGAGGGCAGCCGCAGGTCACATCGCCTCCTTCACCCGCTCCAGCCCCACGGCCCTGCTGGAGGTCAGCGGCAAGGGTGTCTCCAAGGCGTCCACGCTCGCGCTCTGCTGCGCCGAGCGCGGGATCTCGTCGGACCAGGTCGTGGCCTTCGGGGACATGCCCAACGATGTGGAGATGCTGACCTGGGCGGGCAGGTCGTACGCCATGGGCAACGCCCACCCGGAAGTCGTCGCCGCGGCGTCCGGGCGTACCGTCGCCAACAACGAGGACGGGGTCGCCGTGGTCATCGAGGAGATTCTCGCCGCACTCCAGGCCTGAGGCTCGGGGGAGCGGACCGCTCAGACGAAGACCCCGCGGTCCGCCAGCCACCCGACCGGGTCCACCCCCGACCCCAGATACGGGGTGACCCGCGTCTCGAAGTGCAAATGCGGGCCGGTCGAGTTCCCCGTGGTTCCCGACTGGGCGATCCACTGCCCGGCGTTCACCGACTCCCCCTGGTCCACAGTGACCGCGGCAAGATGGGCGTACTGCGTGTACCAGCCGTCCTCATGCTGGATGACGATCTCGATGCCGAAGCCCCCGCCGCAGGACACCGAGACCACCCGGCCGTTGCCGACGGCCCGCACCGGAGTACCGATGCTGACGGCGAAGTCCTGGCCGGTGTGCCGCTTCGCCCAGCGTTCACCCGCCTTGTCGAAACCGGCCGAGAGCGAGTAGTTGCGCACCGGCGCGACCCACTGGGAGCCGTCCGGCGACTCCGACTGGTCAAACCGCACCGCTCCCGCGCACTGACCGGCCGCGGCACTGCGGTTGGCCTTGTCCTGCAGCATCCACTGCGCCGCCTGCAGTTTGGTCTCGATCTTCTTCTTGATCTCGGCCAGGCGCGCGGCCTGCACCTCCAGAACCTCCAGTGCCTCCTGCGCCCTCTGCTCGGCTTCGGCGCTGCGGCGTTCGGCCTGTCTGGCGTCGTCCAGCAGCCGGTTCACCGCGAGCTCCATCCGCAGGGCCAGCTGCCAGCCCCGGATCATCTCCTCGGGATCGTCTGCGAGCAGCAGCTTCGCCGTGACCGCTAGGGACCCGCCACTGCGGTACTGGGCGCGCGCGACCATGCCGATCCTGTCGTGCAGCCGCCCAAGTTCACGGCGCGCCTGCCACAGCCGCTCCTCCAACTCCTCGGTGTGGGCCCGCTCGGCGTCGGCTTCGCGTCTGCCTTGCTCGTACGACGCCGCCGCCTCTGACGCCTCTTCATAGAGCCGTGCCACCTGTGCACTGACGGTGGGCCCGTCACTTGCCGAGGCCGGCGGCGCGGGCAGGAGGAGCACCAGACAGGCCAGCGTCACCAGTCCCTTTCCCCAGCCGAGTTCTGTCAGCAGTCGGCAGCGATCGCGGTGGTGGGAGCCCATTCACGGATCGTCACACCTCATTTGTCGGATGTGCGGCATTTAGCCGGTGTCGTCGCGCCAATCGGCCCGATCAGCGGTGCGGCACGGCAAGCGGCTCAGCGGCACGTTCCCGCTCCAGCATGCGCCGCAGCGGCCCTTCCACCACGGCCAGTTCGGCGTACGGACCACGCTGGACGGTCCTGCCGCCGTCCAACACCAGGACCTCGTCCACGGCATCGAGACCGTGCAGCCGATGGGTGATCAGCACGGTGGTACGCCCCTGCGTCGCCGCCAGCAGATCCGCTGTAAGGGCGTCCGCAGTGGCAAGGTCCAGGTGCTCGGCGGGTTCGTCGAGCAGCAGTACGGGGAAGTCGGCGAGCAGCGCACGGGCGAGGGCCAGGCGCTGGCGCTGGCCTCCCGAGAGCCGGGCGCCGTGCTCGCCCACCAGGGTGTCCAAGCCGTCCGGCAGGCTCTCGACCCAGTCCGACATCCGTGCGCCCGCAAGCGCGCTGCGCAGATCGGTCTCGGACGCGTCGGTACGGGCGAGCCGGAGGTTCTCCCTGATGGAGCTGTCGAAGATATGGGCGTCCTGGGCGCAGAGCCCGACGAGACGACGGATCGTGTCACCGTCCAGCGCGGCCGCATCCGCCCCCCCGAGGGTGTACGTCCCCTCCCTCACATCGAGGAAGCGCAGCAGCACCTGGGCGAGGGTGGTCTTGCCCGATCCCGAGACGCCGACGACGGCGACCCGCTTGCCCTCGGTGAGGCACAGCTCGAATCCGCTGAGGGCGTCACGCACCTGCCCCGGGTACCGCGCCGAGAGCCCGCGCACCTGGAGCGGAAAGGCCGATCGGGGCGCGGGGTCCGGATCCACCGGCTCCCGGACGGGCACCGGGGCGTCGAGCACCTCGAAGACCCGCTCCGCGCTGCGCACCGCCCGCTGCCGATAGCGCACGGCGAGCGGCAGCCCACTGACCGCTTCGAACGCGGCGAGCGGTGTCAGCACGACCACGGCCAGCTCCACGCCCTCGATCCGGCCCGCCTGTACGGCCGACACACCCGCATACGCGGCGAGCACGACGGTCAGCCCGCAGACCAGGGCGGACAGCGCGCCCCCGAGCGCGGACGCCGAAGCGGTGCGCGCCTCGATCCGGGCCAGTCGTGCGTCGGCCTCGCGCACCGCGCCCACCCTGCGGCCGAGCGCTCCGGCCACGGTCAGCTCGGCAGTGCCTCGGAGCAGTTCCACGATCCGGGTGGCGAGCACACCTCGCGCGGGGGCAACGGCGCGTTCGGCCCGCCGCGCCCACGCCGCTCCGGCCATCGGCACGGCGATTCCGGCGACCAGCAGCCCCACCGCCAGTACGGCCCCGGCCTCGGGCAGCAGCCAGGCCGTGAAGCCGACGGACAGAGCACCGACGATGCCGGCCGCTCCCACGGGCAGCAGCCAACGCAGCCAGTAGTCCTGGAGCGCATCCACATCGGCCACGAGCCGGGACAGCACATCGCCGCGCCGTGTCCGCAGCAGCCCTGCGGGGGTGATGCGCTCCAGCCGCCGGTAGACGCCGACCCTCAGCTCGGCGAGCATCGACAGCACGGCGTCATGGGACACCAGCCGCTCGGTGTAGCGGAACACGGCACGACCGATCCCGAAGGCGCGTGTGGCCGTCACCGCCACCATCAGATAGAGCACCGGCGGCTGTTCGGACGCTCGCGAGATCAGCCATCCGGAGACCGCCATCAGGCCCACGGCGGACCCGAGCGCCAGGCTTCCCAGCAGCAGCGCCAGCCCAAGCCGCCCGCGCAAACCTCCGGCCGTCGCACGCACCCGGCCCAGCGGCCCGCCCGAAGTGGTGGCCTTGGACAGCACGTCCATGGAGGACACCGGCTCGGCGTGATCCAGCTCGGCGTGATCCGGCTCGGCATCGTCCCGCGCGGCATCCTCATGGCCGGTATCCGGGCTCGTCTCCGGGTCGTCCGCCCCGTGAACCACCCGTGTACCGCTGATGTCCGAGGTGTCCGTACCGTCGCACGGGGCCGCACCCGGGCTCAGCTCGACCACCCGGTCAGCCACCGCCAGCAGGGCTGGCCGGTGCACGACCAGCAGCACGGTGCGCCCTGCGGACAGCCGCCTTACCGCCGCCACGACGCCCGCCTCCGTCTCACCGTCCAGCGCGGCGGTCGGCTCGTCCAGCAGCAGCAGCGGGCGGTCGGCCAGAAACGCGCGGGCGAGCGCGAGCCGCTGCCGCTGCCCGGCGGACAGGCCGGAGCCGTCCTCCCCCAGCACGGTCTGCGCTCCGTCCGGGAGCCCGGCCACGAAGTCCTGGGCCCCGGCGTCCCGCAGCGCCGCCGCGATCTGCGCGTCACTGGCATCCGGGCGGGCGAGCCGTATGTTCTCGGCGATCGTTCCGGCGAAGAGATGTGGCCGTTGCGGCACCCAGGCGATGCGCTCGCGCCATGCGTCGAGGTCCACGCCCGACAGGTCCACCGCCGCAGCATCGGCCGCCCCGACCCGTACTGCACCCTCGTCCGGGCGGATGAAACCCAGCACCACGTCAAGCAGGGTCGACTTCCCCGCCCCGCTCGGTCCGACCAACGCGACGGTCTCACCGTTCCGTACGGTCAGCGAGGCACCGTCGAGTGCGGGCACCGGGCGCCCCGCGTGCCGTACGGTCACCGAGTCCAGCTCCAGCCGGATCCCGCCGGAGCCCGGCAGTACGCCGGTACCGGCAGCGGGTACCGGCGTCTCCAGTACCTCGAAGATCTCCTCGGCGGCCGACAGGCCCTCCGCCACGGCGTGGTACTGCGCCCCGACCTGCCGGATCGGCAGATAGGCCTCAGGTGCGAGGATCAGCACCACCAGACCGGTGTAGAGGTCGAGTTCGCCGTGCACGAGGCGCATACCGATACCCACGGCCACGAGCGCCACCGAGAGCGTCGACAGCAACTCCAGCGCGAACGACGACAGAAACGCGATACGCAGTGTCCGCAGCGTCGCCCGCCGGTACTGACCGGTGATCGTCCGGATCGACTCGGCCTGCGCCTGCGCCCGCCCGAACACCTTCAGAGTCGGAAGCCCCGTGACCACGTCCAGGAAGTGCCCGGACAGCCGGGACAGCAGTGCCCACTGGCGCTTCATCCGCGCTTCGGTGGCCCAGCCGATCAGCACCATGAAGACGGGGATCAGCGGCAGCGTCCCCACGATGATCGCCGCCGACACCCAGTCCTCGGTGATGATCCGGGCCAGGACCGCCACGGGCACGACCACCGCGAGCCCCAGCTGCGGCAGATAGCGGGCGAAGTAGTCGTCGAGAGCGTCGAGCCCGCGCGTCGCCAGGGCCACCAGGGAGCCCGTGCGCTGCTGGTTCAACCAACCCGGACCCAGCCGTGCCGCCCGCTCCAGCAGCCGCATCCGCAGTTCGCTCTTGACCGCCGCACTCGCCTGATGCGCCGCGAGCTCCGTCAACCAGCTCACCAGCGCCCGTCCGGCCGTGACGGCGACCAGCAGGCCCAGCGGCAGCCCCAGCGCGGCGGTATCCAGCCCCCGCTGGAACGCCCCCACAACCACCTCGGCGATCAGCATCGCCTGGGCGACGACCAGCGCCGCTCCGACCGCGCCCAGCACCACCACCGCCACGATGAAGCGGCGGGTGGCGCGAGCGTACCGAAGCAGGCGCGGGTCGATGGGTTTCACGTGAAACATCCCTCGCTCGATGCGATGCGGTCCGGACCGGGGCGGCGGGCTCAGTGCGGGTCGGCGATGTGCTGCGTGCCGATCCGCTTGCGGAACACCCAGTACGTCCAGCCCTGGTAGACCATGACCAGCGGGGTGGCAATCACCGCGCACCACGTCATGATCTTCAACGTGTAGGGGCTGGAAGAGGCGTTGGTCACCGTCAGGCTCCATGCCTCGTTGAGCGAGGACGGCATCACGTTCGGGAAGAGCGTCAGGAAGAGCATCGCCACCGAGGCCGCGATCGTGACTCCCGACAGCGCGAACGACCAGCCCTCACGACCCATCCGGATCGCCCCGATCGCCCCGAGCAGCGCGACCACAGCCACCAGCATCGCGACCAGACTGGAGCCGTCCCCCTTGTCCGCCTGCGTCCAGCTCAGGAAGCCGACCGCAAGCACCGCCGTGACCAGTCCGAGCTTCAGCGCGAGGCCGCGCGCCCGCGGCCGGATGTCCCCCACGGTCTTGAGCGCGGCGAACACCGCCCCGTGGAACGTGAACAGGGACAGCGTGACCAGGCCGCCGAGCAGCGCGTAAGGGTTGAGCAGATCGCCGAGGGTGCCGACGTACTCCATCTCCGCGTCGATCTTGACCCCGCGCACGATGTTGCCGAAGGCCACGCCCCACAGCACGGCGGGGACCAGCGAGGTCCAGAAGATGGCGTGCTCCCAGTTGCGCTGCCAGCGCTCCTCCGGCCGCTTCACCCGGTACTCGAAGGCGACGCCGCGCACGATCAACGACACCAGGATGACCAGCAGCGGCAGATAGAAGCCCGAGAAGAGCGTGGCGTACCAGTCGGGGAAGGCGGCGAAGGTGGCGCCCCCGGCCGCCAGCAGCCACACCTCGTTTCCGTCCCAGACGGGTCCGATCGTGTTGATGAGCACGCGCTTCTCGGCCCGGTCGCGGGCGAGCAGCTTCGTCAGGATGCCGACCCCGAAGTCGAAACCCTCAAGGAAGAAGTAGCCGGTCCACAGGACGGCGATGACGACGAACCAGACGTCGTGGAGTTCCATGTGTCAGCTCCCAGCCCCAGTCTCGATCTCAGTCTCAGACGCGGGTTCAGTACGAGAAGGCCATCGGGCGGTCGGGGTCGCGGTCATGGCCGCCGATCTTGGTGGGCGGGCTGAGGTCCGCCTCGGTGAGCTCGGGAGGCCCGGCCTTGACGTACTTCACCAGCAGCCGGACCTCGATCACGGCGAGTACCGCGTACAGCGCGGTGAAGACGATCATCGAGGTGAGGACCTCGGCCTGGGACACCCCGGGGGAGACCGCGTCACGGGTGCGCAGCACGCCGTACACCACCCAGGGCTGGCGGCCCATCTCGGTGAAGATCCACCCCCAGGAGTTGGCGATCAACGGGAATCCGAGTGTCCAGACCGCCGCGAACCAGTAGAGCCCGCTGAGCCTCGCGCCGAGCGGTTTCCTGAAGAGCACCAGATGCGGCACCTCGTCCTCACCCACCCGCAGCGCCGCCGGAAGCAGGAACTTCTTGCGGGTCAGCCAGAGCCCGATGAGGCCCAGGGTGAGCGAGGTCATGCCGAACCCGATCATCCAGCGGAAGGCCCAGTAGGTGACGGGGATGTTGGGCCGGTAGTCGCCGGGCCCGTACTTTTCCTGCTCCGCCTTGTTGGTGTCGTTGATCCCCGGCACGTAGGAGGTGAAGTCGTCGTTGGCGAGGAAGGACAGCAGGCCGGGTATCTCGATGGCGACCTTGTTGTGGCCCTCGTCCACATCGCCGTACGCGAAGACTGAGAACGGCGCCGGCTGCTCCCCGTCCCACAGCGCCTCGGCCGCGGCCATCTTCATCGGCTGCTGCTTGAACATCACCTTGCCGAGGAGGTCACCACTGAGTGCGGTGAGCAGGCCCGCGATGGCGAGGGTGATCAGACCGAGCCGCAGCGAGGTCTTCATCACCGGAATGTGCTTCTTGCGCCTGAGGTGGAAGGCCGCGATGCCGACCATGAACGCGCCACCGGTCAGGAACGCCGCGGTCAGGGTGTGGAAGGCCTGGGTGAGCGCGGTGTTCTGGGTCAGGACCAGCCAGAAGTCGGTGAGCTCCGCCCGCCCGTTCTCCTTGTTGATCCGATAGCCGACAGGGTGCTGCATCCAGGAGTTGGCGGCCAGGATGAAGTACGCCGAGAGAACGGTGCCGATCGACACCATCCATATGCAGCCGAGATGGATCTTCTTGGGCAGCTTGTCCCAGCCGAAGATCCACAGTCCGATGAAGGTCGACTCGAAGAAGAAGGCGATCAGGGCTTCGAAGGCGAGCGGGGCACCGAAGACATCTCCGACGAAGCGCGAGTAGTCGGACCAGTTCATACCGAACTGGAACTCCTGCACGATGCCGGTGACCACGCCCATCGCGATGTTGATCAGGAAAAGCTTGCCCCAGAACTTCGTCGCCTTGAGGTACTTCTCCTTCTGCGTCCGCACCCAGGCGGTCTGGAGGCCTGCCGTCAGAGCGGCCAGGGAGATCGTCAGCGGTACGAAGAGGAAGTGATAGACGGTGGTGATGCCGAACTGCCAGCGCGCCAGGGTCTCCGGCGCCAGAGCCAGGACTGGGTCCACATCGTCCTCCTTGCGGGCGAGCTTGCGAACGAGCTTGTGAACGCGTTCACATTCACAAGCATTATGCCCCACCTCAAAACCGCACTGGTGGGCGGGTCCCCTGCCTGAGGGTGATCAGCTACCCGGCACAACCAGGGACCGGGCGGCGCAGAGGAACCGGAAAACCCCGGGTGGAACGCCGAGGACCCTGGTGAGCAGTGGCTCACCAGGGTCCTCGGCGGTGCCGATTTCCGCGCTCGGCGTCGGTCCGAGCCCGACTACATCTCCGCGCGGAAGGCCTCCGCCGTGTGCAGGAACACATCATTCGCCTCGCACTCGCCGACGGTGACGCGCACGCCCTCCCCGGGGAACGGCCGCACGATGACCCCGGCACCCTCACATGCCGTCGCGAAGTCGACCGTACGCTCGCCGAGCCGCAGCCAGACGAAGTTCGCCTGGGTCGGCGGCACGGTCCAGCCCTGCTTCAGCAGGCCCTCGTAGACCCGGTTGCGCTCGGACACCAACGACCCCACCCGCCCCAGCAGTTCGTCCTCGGCCCGCAGCGACGCGACCGCCGCGTCCTGCGCGAGCTGGCTCACCCCGAAGGGCACCGCCGTCTTGCGCAGGGCGGCAGCCACCGGCTCGTGCGCGACGGCGAAGCCGACCCGCAGCCCCGCGAGGCCGTACGCCTTGGAGAAGGTGCGCAGCACGGCGACATTGGGGCGGCTCCGGTAGAGCTCAAGGCCGTCTGGCACGTCCGTGTCCCTGATGAACTCGCGGTACGCCTCGTCCAGGACCACCAGCACATCGGACGGCACCCGATCCAGGAAGCGCTCCAGTTCCTCCCGGTGCACCACCGTGCCGGTGGGGTTGTTCGGGTTGCAGACGAAGATCAGCCGCGTGCGATCGTTCACCGCATCCGCCATCGCGTCCAGGTCGTGCACATCGCCCGCGGTGAGCGGGACCTGGATCGGTGTGGCACCGCTGATCCGAGTGATGATCGGGTAGGCCTCGAAGGACCGCCACGCGTACATGACCTCGTCACCCGGGCCCGCGGTGGCCTGGATCAGCTGCTGGGCGACGCCGACCGAGCCGGTGCCGGTCGCGAGATGCGACAGCGGCACGCCGAAGCGGTCCGAGAGCTCGTTCATCAGCCCGGTGCAGGCCATGTCCGGGTAGCGGTTGAAGGCCGAAGCGGCGGCGACCGCCGACTCCATCACACCGGGCAGGGGCGGATACGGGTTCTCGTTGGAGGACAGCTTGAAGGCGGTGGGCCCGTCGGCGCCGGCAGCGGCGGGCTTTCCCGGCTTGTAGGTGGGGATGCCGTCCAGCTCGGCGCGCAGCTTGGGGCTTGTCTCGCTCACCGCAGGTCCTCCTCGACCGTCATACACGCGTTCACTCGCCAATACTGCTCACCATATGAGGATTCCCGGCCCCTGTGCATGGGGGGGGAGGCCTGGGAAGGGGGCGCTTTTCAGCGACTGCACGCCGGTAGCTCACTCCGTGGCGCGCATCACCCGTAGTAGTGACTTGAGACCTCTTCGATACATCGCACCATCGACAGGCACCTCCCCCACGCAACCCGTAAGCCATCCCTGAAGCCCGTCAACTTCCTGTTTTTCAAAGGCATTTATGCCCGCGACACCATGCAGAATCGTGCCTGTCAACGGCTGCATATGCGGCCGGACCAACCGCTCGTCATCGCCCTACTATCGGCTCGCCATGACAGCAGCAGGGAAGCACCAGGTAAGCCGGACAGAGACAGCGCGCCGGGGCCGCCGGCAGGGCAGGGCGGGCATCCGGGACGTGGCCGCCGCGGCCGGTGTCTCCATCACGACGGTCTCCGACGCGCTCAACGGCAAGGGCAGACTTCCGGACGCCACCCGCCGCCATGTACGCGAGGTCGCCGACCGGCTGGGCTACCGTCCGTCGGCCGCCGCCCGGACCCTCCGTACCGGCAAGTCGGGCCTCATCGGTCTGACAGTGACCACCTACGGGGATGAACCTTTCACCTTCACCGAGTTCGCGTACTTCGCCGAGATGGCGAGGGCAGCGACCTCCGCGGCCCTCGCCCGCGGCTACGCCCTCGTCATCCTCCCCGCCACCTCCCGCCATGACGTCTGGTCCAATGTCGCCCTCGACGGCACCGTCGTGATCGACCCCTCCGACCACGACCCGGTGGTCACCGAACTGGTCCGCCAGGGTCTGCCCGTGGTCTCCGACGGCCGTCCGGCGGGCACCCTGCCCGTGACCGCCTGGGTCGACAACGATCACGAAGCCGCCGTACTCGATCTGCTGGACCACCTCGCGGCGGCCGGCGCACGCCGGATCGGCCTGCTCACCGGCACCAGCACGGACACCTACACCCGCCTGTCCACCACCGCGTACCTCGACTGGTGCGAGCGGGTCGGCCAGGACCCGGTATACGAGTCCTATCCGGCGCACGACCCCTGTGCGGGCGCCGTCGCCGCCGACCGACTGCTCGCCCGCCCCGACCGCCCCGACGCGGTGTACGGGCTCTTCGACCCCAACGGCACGGACCTGCTGGCCGCCGCCCGACGCTACGGCCTGCGCGTACCCGACGACCTGCTGCTGGTGTGCTGCAGCGAGTCGATGGTGTACGCCAACACCGAACCCCCCATCACCACGCTCTCGCTCAAGCCCCGGCGTATCGGCACGGCCGTCGTGCAACTGCTCATCGACGCCATCGAGGGTGTCGACGGCGGGGGACCGATCGAGCAGGTGATACCGACGGAGCTGATCGTCCGTACGTCCTCACAGCGCCGTTCGCCCCGGACCACCATCAGCCCGCCACGCTCGCCGTCCCAGGACTGAGAGCCCCCAAATCCGGGCGAAACGGTCTGTGAATTCGGGGTGTACCCGGATTCAGCACCCCTGGTGCATCACACAACACGGGCCGCATTCCTATGATGGGCGCACGACACCGCGGAGCTCCCCGACCAGGACGGTCCGACGGTGTACGGCGGCGCGACGGTGGTGGAGGGGTCGATGACTCAGGGGGCCGGTCAGGGACCCGTGGTGCGGACGGACACGGTGCGCGACTTTCGGGTGCCTCCGTACGCACAGGTCCCGGTGCAGTCGCAGGTCCCCCTGCCCGACGGGATGCCCGAGCGTCCGGAACAGGAGCCCGTGCATCCCGAACCGGTGCCCGCGCACACCGAGCCGCTGCCGGAGTCGTCCGCCGAGCAGTCGACCGCGGAGGGCATGGGCGCTCCCGCGGTCCCCAGTGACCCCCGCACTGCCCCTGCCCCTGCCCCTGCCCCTGCCCCTGCCCCTGCCCCTGCCCAGCCTCCCGTCCACCCGGGCAACGCTCTGCCGGGCGACGAACTCCCTGAGGGCTACACCCCCACCGAGCGCGACCTGCCCGTCATCAGCCGCCGCGGGGACACCGTGCAGGTGGAACTCGCTGCCGCCGAGGCACCACAGCAGGCACCCGACGGCCTCGGCCCCCTGTACGTCGTCGGCGATGTCCACGGGTACCTGGACGAACTCGTCGCCGCGCTCACCGAGCAGGGCCTGATCGACTCCGACGGCAACTGGGCCGCCGGCAACACCCGGCTGTGGTTCCTCGGCGACTTCACCGACCGCGGTCCCGACGGGATCGGCGTGATCGACCTCGTCATGCGGCTCTCCGCGGAAGCCGCGGCGGCAGGCGGCTACTGCAAGGCCCTGATGGGCAACCACGAACTCCTGTTGATCGGCGCCAAACGCTTCAGCGACACCCCGGTCAACTCCGGCGCCGGAACCGCCACCTTCCAGGCCGCCTGGCTCCTCAACGGAGGCCAGAAGAACGACATGGACCGGCTCCAGGACGTCCACCTCCAGTGGATGTCCCGGCTGGACGCGGTGGCCGAGGAGGACGGTCATCTGCTGCTGCACTCCGACACGACCGCGTACCTGGAGTACGGCACCACCATCGAGGAGGTCAACGACACCGTCCACGAGATCCTGACCCGAAACGACGCGGACGAGTGCTGGGACCTGTTCCGCAAGTTCACCAAGCGCTTCTCCTTCCGTGACGACGAGGAGGGACCGGAAGCGGTGCGCGAACTGCTCGCCGCATACGGCGGCACACGTGTCGTGCACGGCCACAGCCCGATCCCCTATCTCCTCGGGCAGGTCGGGACCGAGGACGCCGCCGACGGCGAGGAAAGCTCAGGGCCGGTGGTCGACGGTCCGCATGTGTACGCGAGCGGGCTGGCGATCGCCATGGACGGCGGAGTGACCATGGCCGGAAAACTGCTGGTGGTCCGGCTTCCACTCGCCGACTGAGGAAATTTCACGGCGATACGACATCAGCGATTTCCGGAAACCCCCTGTCACCCCGTGCCGTGACCGCTCTACCATCGGCTTATCCGTAGCAGGCTCTCCTCCGTTTCCGCCCAACCGCCCACCCAAGCGGGCGATACGGCCCTACGGAGCATCGGGGGATGCAGATGAAAAGCGCTCCGCACCTGCTGTCCGAGGATCGCGCCGCGTACGAGCGGATCCTCGATGACGTGCTGCGCCAGGCACACGACCGCCCGGATCTCGCCGCGGTCGGTGAACGGCTCAACACCGAACAGCTGCGCACCATGGCGCTCGGCGCCACCGCACTGATAACCAGCGCGGCCGCCGCCGAGTACGAACACTTCGTCAAGGTCCGCGAAGAACTGCGCTCTTCCCACGCGCCTTCATCCGCCGACGGCAGCACGATCGACCTCGCTTCGTCCGACCTGTCGGAACCCGGCTCAGGCGCCGGCCTCGGCGCGGTGCTCACCGTGCTGGCACCCGTACTGGCCGGTACCACCGCGGTGATCCTGCTCTTCGTGGGCTATGTGCTGAAGGCCCTCAAGCCCGAACCGTCCTTCGCCCGGACCTTGCTGGCAGCAGGCTGGTTCTTCGGGGCGCTCACAGCGGTGAGCCTACTCGCGGCGGTGATAGGGCTGCTGATCACCGCACTGCGCAACAGCGCGACGGAGGTTCCCGCCGACGAGACAAGCGGCGTGGTCCCGGAGGAGGTGGCGGAGGTCGCCCGGGCCCGCGAAGCCTGGCGCCACGCGCTACTGGAACGAGGCGTCATCCCGTTCCTCCGCTCCGCACTGGCCGACCCGAGCGCAGGTGTTTCGTCCGGCACACCCCGTCCGCTCAACCGCATCCCGAAGGTCGGCTACAGCGGCCCCGACTTCACCAGCCCCAGCGAGGGTTCATCGGGCTCGTCCCGTCCGGCCTTCACCAGCCCGGACTTCACCAGCCCGGACTTCGGACCGCCGGAACACCAGCCGGACTAGGGAAGAACGACCCGAACGCACCCAAGCCGAACAGCATGGTCGTCGCAGCTTCGGCTGTCGTCACCGACGAACAGGGGCGCATCCTGCTCCAGCGTCGACGCGACAACGATCTGTGCGCCCTTCCCGGCGGGGGCAAGGCGGACCGACGACTCCCCGGAATATCGTCGGTCAGCCTCGTTTGCGCAGGTCAGTCAGCCAGCGGAAGATAGACGCGGTTACCGGAAGCCGCGAACTCCTTTGACTTCTCCAGCATCCCGGCCTCGATCTCCTCCGGTGTAGCCTCCGAGTCGCCGCCGAACTGCTCTGTGATGCTTCTGCTGATCTTCATCGAGCAGAACTTCGGCCCACACATCGAGCAGAAGTGCGCGGTCTTCGCCGGTTCCGCGGGCAGTGTCTCGTCATGGAACTCCCGCGCCGTGTCCGGGTCCAGAGCCAGATTGAACTGGTCCTCCCAGCGGAACTCGAAGCGGGCGTCCGACAGAGCGTCGTCCCACTCCTGGGCACCCGGGTGGCCCTTGGCGAGGTCGGCGGCATGGGCGGCGATCTTGTAGGTGATGACGCCGGTCTTGACGTCGTCCCGGTTCGGCAGGCCCAGATGCTCCTTGGGCGTGACGTAGCAGAGCATCGCCGTGCCCCACCAGGCGATCATTGCGGCGCCGATGCCCGAGGTGATGTGGTCGTAGGCGGGCGCCACATCCGTCGTCAGGGGGCCCAGGGTGTAGAACGGCGCTTCCTCGCAGATCTCCTGCTGGAGGTCGATGTTCTCCTTGATCTTGTGCATCGGGACGTGCCCCGGCCCCTCGATCATGGTCTGCACGTTGTGCCGCTTGGCGATCCGGTTGAGCTCGCCCAGCGTCCTCAACTCGGCGAACTGCGCCTCGTCGTTGGCGTCCGCGATCGAGCCAGGCCGCAGTCCGTCGCCGAGCGAGTACGTCACGTCGTACGCGGCGAGGATCTCGCAGAGCTCATCGAAGTTCTCGTACAGGAACGACTCCTTGTGGTGCGCGAGGCACCAGGCCGCCATGATCGAGCCGCCGCGCGAGACGATTCCGGTCTTGCGGCGCGCGGTCAGCGGCACATACCGCAGCAGCACTCCGGCGTGGACCGTCATGTAGTCGACGCCTTGCTCGGCCTGCTCGATGACGGTGTCCTTGTAGATCTCCCAGGTCAGCTCCTCTGCCCTGCCGTCGACCTTCTCCAGGGCCTGGTAGAGCGGCACGGTGCCGATCGGCACGGGGGAGTTGCGCAGCACCCACTCGCGGGTGGTGTGGATGTTGCGGCCGGTGGAGAGGTCCATGACCGTGTCCGCGCCCCAGCGGGTCGCCCAGGTCATCTTCTCCACCTCCTCTTCGATGGAGGAGGTCACGGCGGAGTTGCCGATGTTGGCGTTGACCTTCACCAGGAACCGCTTGCCGATGATCATCGGCTCGATCTCGGGGTGGTTGACGTTCGCCGGGAGCACGGCGCGCCCGGCGGCGATCTCCTCGCGTACGACCTCGGGGGAGACGTTCTCCCGGATGGCCACGTACTCCATCTCCGGGGTGATCTCACCGCGGCGGGCGTACGCGAGCTGGGTCACCGCCTGTCCGCCGCGGCCGCGGCGGGGCTGGCGCGGGCGGCCCGGGAAGACCGCGTCAAGGTTGCGCAGCCCGCCGCGCGGCGAGGTGTGCTTGATCCCGTCGTCCTCCGGGCGGACGGGGCGGCCGGCGTACTCCTCGGTGTCTCCGCGGGCGATGATCCAGTTCTCGCGCAGCGGTGACAGCCCGCGGCGGACATCGGTGTCGGTGTGCGGATCGGTATACGGTCCGGACGTGTCGTACAGGGTCACGTCCTTGCCATTGGTGAGGTGCACCTGACGGACCGGCACGCGGATGTCGGGGCGTGAGCCCTCGATGTATCCCTTGTGCCAGCCGATGGACTTCCCGCCCTCGTTCTCACCCTCGTTCGGGCCGGAGGGGGGCATGCGTGTGTCCTGAACGGTCATCGTGACCTACTCCCTACGCCGGCATTACCCGGTAACAGGTTCGGCGGTCGGCGCAGCTGGTCTCAGCGCCCTCTCAGCCCGGTGCTCCGAGCTCCCGCGTGTGCAAAGGTGTCACCACGCTAGCGCCCCGTCTGGCGTGCTGAACAGTGGGCCCCCTCCGGGGTTGGGATGATCTGGCGGTGACTTCCTCGCCGCAGCCCCATGGACCCGACCACGAGCCGGATGGCGCCCACGGCCCCGGGCACACTCCCGTGCCCGTCCACGCACACAGCCACGGGCACGGACCGGCCGCGCCCGTGTCGCGTCATCTGCGACGGATCATCGCCGCGGTGGTGATCCCCTTCGCCGCCGCCGTGGCGGTGGGTCTGGTGGTGCTGTGGCCGGGCGGTGCGCCGGACCACGAACGCACCGGTGTCGGCTTCGACCGACAGACCGAGCAGGGGCGGGTGGTGCGGGTCGAACGGGTCGACTGCGCCGACGTGAACGCCGGACAGGTGCCGCCTACCGGGGACACCACCACCCCTGAGGGGCGCGCCGATCCAGACTCGCAGCAGGATGCGTGTGGAAAGGCCACCGTCGAGGTCACCACCGGTAAGGACAAGGGGCGTACGTTCGTCGAGATCGTGCAGCCTGACTCCTCACGGCAACTTCAGGCAGACCAGGGTGTGGTGGTGGCCTACGCCCCCGACGCGCCCCGCGAGCTCCAGTACTCGGTCACCGATGTGGACCGGGAGCTGCCGATGGCGCTGCTCGCCGGACTCTTCGCGCTCGCCGTGGTCCTGGTGGGGCGGATGCGCGGGGTGATGGCACTGATCGCGCTGGCCGTGAGTTTCGCTGTGCTCACCCTCTTCATCCTGCCCGCGATTCTGCAGGGCTCGAATCCGCTGGCGGTGGCGGTGGTCGGGGCGAGCGCAATCATGCTGATCGCGCTGTACATGTGCCATGGGGTCTCAGCCCGCACCTCGGTAGCGGTGCTGGGAACCCTCATCTCGCTGCTGCTGATCGGGCTGCTGGGTTCGCTGTTCATCGGCTGGGCGGTGCTGGGCGGGAACACGGACGACAACACCGGTCTGATCCACGGTCTCTTCCCGGAGATCGACATGTCCGGTCTGCTGCTCGCCGGCGTGCTCATCGGTTCGCTGGGTGTGCTGGACGATGTGACGGTGACCCAGACCTCGGCCGTGTGGGAACTGCACCAGGCCGATCCCACGATGGGTCCGCGCAAGCTGTACCAGTCAGCGATCAGGATCGGCCGGGACCATATCGCGTCAGTGGTCAACACCCTCGTACTCGCTTACGCGGGCGCGTCATTGCCCTTGCTGCTGCTGTTCTCCATCGCGCAGTCCAGCGTAGGCACGGTCGCCACCAGCGAGTTGGTGGCCGAGGAGATCGTGCGGACGCTGGTGGGCTCGATCGGACTCGTCGCATCGGTCCCGCTGACGACCGCGCTGGCTGCCCTGGTGGTCTCCGCCGACCGCCCGGGCACCACTACTGCCGGTGCGGCAGCACCGGCTCGCGGCGGCAAGGGCCGTCGGCGCCGTAAGTGAGCAGCACGGGCACGCGGATCCCCACCGGAAGTCCTCAACCGGCGTTCTCCTCCGCGAGGATGCGCCCGAGTGTCTCCTCCAGATGCTCCTCGAAGTCGCCGAGTGTGCGCTCCTGGCCGAGTGGCACGAGCTTGTCCGTGCGATCGAGGAACGCGACGAGGGGAGCGGCGCTCACCCGGAACAGCGCCCTCTCGGTTCCGACTTGGAGCCGGATGGCGACCTCGGAGCCCGCCTCCGAGCCGGTCGGCGCGATGCGCACATCGCCCTCTCCACTGGGTGCGCCCATGCCGTCCAAGAGCAGCTCGCGGGCGAAGGCCCAGGTTACGGGGGCATCGCCGGGCAAATGGAAGGTCATCCGAACCGCATACGGATCCTCCGTGTCATATCGGAGTTCCACCGGGATCCGAAAGGACAGCTCCTCGGAGACCAAGAAGCTCATCAGGACCTCGGCCCGAACAGACTCGCGCATCAGTACCCCGCAGTAGATGAAACGGCCAAGGAACGCCTTGCACTGGCCCTCTTGCCCGACATGGTGCTGCACATGCCCGGAGATCACAAGGAGTGATTTTTCAGATACTGACAGAGAGCGCCCATCAAGCGGGATGCCGCGTGCATATTCCATTTGCGCCCATCAGGGCGTGGCCACCAGGAAGGCCGAGATAGGCATGGTGAGAAGCGGCATTCCCGCCCACCAGGACCCTCGCCCGGCCGGATGGATTCATGTCCACCTTCCCCCGAGCGGGCTAACACGGGTCTTCGAATTTAGTGGGGGTGCGCCTGCCGTCGGCTCCGGCGGGTGGTCGCACAGCGTGAGCGTAGGCGCTGGTTGGCGCGGTTGCGGAAGCCGAAGGCGTTACGCGCTTCGAGCTTGATGAGGCGGTTGTTGCCTTCGGAGGCGGCGTTGGTGATGCCGGTGGTCAGGTAGGTCTCGATGCCGTCCCACCACTGCTCGATGGTCTCGGCGAGGGTGAGGAGTTCGTGCAGGTGGGCGTGGTCGGCGACGTGGGTGAAGAAGCGGTGGCGGGCGGCGGAGATCGCGGAGCGGTCGGGGGCGTGGTGGGTGCGGCTGACGGCCAGGCCGAGGAGGTCGCGCAGGAGTTCCTTGGCCTGCCAGGCCGCGTGGATCTGCCGGCCGTAGGTGCCCATGTACTCCAACTCGGTCTTCAGGAGGAGGCGTTGGTCTTCGGTGAGGTCTTCTTTGTTGCGGCGCAGGAGTTTGCGGACGGTGTAGATGCCGTCGCCCTTGCGGGCCCGGCGGCCGTGCTGCCGCCAGGTGAGGCGTCGGCGCAGGTCGGCGAGGTGGCGCTGGGCGAGTTGCACGATGTGGAAGCAGTCGACGACCACGGTCGCGTGCGGCAGGGCACGGTGGACGGCGGCGCGGAAGGTGGAACACAGGTCGATGGCGACGTAGCGCACCTGTGCCCGCCAGGATGCGGGCTGGGAGCTGAGCCAGTCGGCGACCGAGGTGGCGTTGCGGCCTTCGACCTGCCCGAACAGTCCTTGCCCGCCGATCACGTCGACGAAGCCGATGTGCCAGGCGTCCGCGACCAGTTCCCACTTCTGCGTGGCCGGGTTCTGGGCCCAGACCGGCTTGCCCCGCCGGGTCTCGTCGATCCCGACCGCCTCGGTCGCGGGCGGCGTCTCGGGCAGGACCGTCGCGGCGTAGTCCTCGAAGCATCGCTGCACGATGGGCCAGCTCAAGGACAGGTCGCGGCCGGCCTGCACGACGGTGCGGGATCCGTCGCAGACCGCGGCCCCCGCCGCCCGGCGCAGGGCGGTGGTGGTGCGCATCCCGGCGGGCACCGCGTGGATCGCCTCGGTGAACGAGCCGCGCTCGCACGCGGGTTCGGCGCAGTACCAGCGTGCCTTGCGCCACCGGATACTCACAGGGCGTCCACCGCAGGGCAGGTGCCGGGGCCGGGTGGTGCGGTAGTCCTTCAGCCGGGTGGCGAAGACCCCGCACGAGGGGCAGGCCCGGGCGGAGTCCTCGCTCGTGACCACGTACACCGTCGAACCGCCCGCCCCGTCGTCCTTGACCTGCGTCACACTCACCCCCTCCAGCCCCAGAAGTCGCGTTGCCGCTTCGTTGATGCCGGTATCGTCGCTGTTCAAGCCCGTGGGGTTTCATGATCGGTTGCCTAGACAACAACCATGATCACGAAGGCCCGCGGGCTCCTTGCGTCCAGGGCGCCCGCACCCCAACCACCTCACACAGCGTGACCGGCGAGCGCGCCCGTCACCGCCGCACCCCCCACTAAATTCGAAGACCCGCTAACACGCGTACGCACTACCACTTGCCGTGCGAGGACTCGTCCGACGAGCCCTTGAACTTCCGTACGAGGTAGACGAGTCCACCAACCAGCGCCGCGAACAGCAACACCTTGAAGAGCAGGCCTATGACGAACCCGATCACGGTCGCGATGAGCCCACCGAACACCACGATCGCGATCAAAGGGATCGCTACCCACTTCACCCACCATGGCATTCCCGAAAGCACTTCCTGCACCGCCATCGCCCCTACCTCGCTTCTGTGTGAGTTGTTCCGGTTTCGATGCTAGGGCGGGACAGGGGGCTCGCGGGGGCTCGGCAGCCCTTGGAGTCCCCTGATCCGCCCCCTAGGGAAAGCCGGCGCGGCGAGTCAGCTCTCAGGCGGAGAGAAGACCACCAGGACCCGCAGATCCTCGGTGATGTGATGGAACTTGTGGGCCACCCCTGCCGGTACGTAGACCACGCTCCCCCGGCTCACCTGGGTGGTCTCCATCCCGACAGTGAGCGAAGCCCGGCCGCTCACCACGAAGTAGATCTCGTCCTGACCATGCGGGCGCTGGGGGTCGAGTTCCCCTGCGTCCAGCGCGTAGAGCCCCGCCGACATGTTCCGCTCGCGCAGAAACTGCAAATACGCCCCGTCATTGGCGGCACGCTCCGCCTCCAGCTCATCCAGTCGGAATGCCTTCATCACTGTTGCTACCCGCCTACCCCTGCACTTGGTCCCATCGCGTCTGCCACGATCAGACACATGATGAATTTCCTCGTCAAGACGATCGCCAACGCCGGGGCCCTTGCCGTGGCAATCTGGCTCATCCAGGACATAACCCTCACCGGGGACACCGCCGGGCAGAAGACCCTGACGCTGATCCTCGTCGCGCTGCTCTTCGGCCTGGTGAACTTCTTCGTCAAGCCGATCGCGAAGCTGCTGACGTTCCCGCTCTTCATCCTCACGCTGGGGCTCTTCACCCTGGTGATCAACGCCCTGATGCTGATGCTGACCTCCTGGCTGGCCGACAAGCTGGATCTGGGATTCCATGTCGAGGGCTTCTGGACGGCCGTGCTGGGCGGTCTTGTCATCTCGATCGTGTCGTGGGCGCTGAACATCGTGTTGCCCGAGAGGGACTGAACCACCATGAACGGCGTCAGCGGAACCGAGGACATGGGCGAGGGCACCAGAGCCGTACGGGCAGGCCTCCCCGAGGCCAGGAAGCACGAGCCGACGCTGCCCGGGCCGGTGTTCGCCGCTCACTACCACCTGCCGGGCGAGCCGACCGGCCCGTACGCCTACGGCCGGGACGACAACCCCACCTGGACGCTGCTGGAGCGGGCCATCGGCGAACTCGAAGCACCGTCCGGCGGTACCGGGACAGCCGAAGGCCCCGAGACCGTGGTCTTCGCCTCCGGCATGGCGGCCATCTCGGCCGTGCTGCTGTCCCACGCGCAGGCCGGCGACACGGTCGTGCTCCCGGACGACGGCTATCAGGCGCTGCCACTCGTGCGCGAACAGCTCGAGGCCTACGGGGTCGAGGTCCGCACCGCGCCGACGGCCGGCGACGCACAGCTCTCCGTACTCGACGGGGCGAAGCTGCTGTGGATCGAGACACCGTCCAATCCCGGGCTCGATGTGTGCGACGTGCGACGGCTCGTGGCAGCGGCGCACGCCGCAGGGACCCTGGTCGCGGTCGACAACACCTTGGCAACCCCCCTCGGCCAGCGTCCGCTGGCACTCGGCGCGGACTTCGCCGTGGCCAGCGGCACCAAGGGCCTCACCGGTCATGGGGACCTGCTGCTCGGCTATGTCGTCTGCCGCGACGCCGAGTCGGCGGCACGCGTACGCCGCTGGCGCAAGGTGGTCGGTGCGATCCCCGGTCCGATGGAAGCCTGGCTCGCCCACCGCTCCCTGGCCACGCTGCAACTGCGAGCCGAACGCCAGTGCGCGAACGCGCTCGCGGTCGCCCTGGAGCTGAAGGACTTCCCCGAGGTGTCCGGGCTGCGGTATCCGGGGCTGCCCGACGACCCCTCGCACCCGATCGCGGCAACCCAGATGCACCGCTTCGGCTCTGTGCTCTCCTTCACACTCCCCGACCGTGCGCATGCCGAACGGTTCCTGGCCGGGCTGCGCATCGTGGACGAAGCCACCAGCTTCGGCGCTGTCCGCTCCAGCGCCGAACGCCGCGGACGTTGGGGCGGCGACGCCGTTCCCGAGGGCTTCGTCCGGTTCTCGGCCGGCGCCGAGGACACCGCCGACCTGGTGGCGGACGTACGACGCGCCCTGGCCGCCGCCTTCCACTGACGGGGCGGCACGACCGAGTCACCGGAGGACGGTGCGTGGCCCACAGCATGGACGGCCGGTCCGAGCCTCCCCCCTCGTGGCTCGGACCGGCCGTCCGATTCCGCTGCGGTGATCCGCTCGAACAAGGCTAGTTGACTCTGCGTCAGTGTCCAATCACACCAACGACAGCAACCTATCGACTTATTTATAGTTGGACGATGGACTTGGCCTTGTTGCGCACATTCGTCACGGTGCACCGGGCCGGCTCGTTCACCCGCGCCGCCACACTCCTCGGCCTCTCCCAGCCCGCGGTGACCAGCCAGATCCGCACTCTGGAGCGCCAACTGGGACGACCGCTCTTCCTGAGGCAGCCGCGCGGAGTCACGCCCACGCCCATCGGCGACGAACTCGCCCACCGGGCCGCACCTCATCTGGACGCCCTGGTGGAGATCACCGAGGCAGGGCTCGACCTGGACGAGGAGTCGGGCGTGGTCCGTACCCTGCATCTGGCCGGGCCGCCCGAATTCACCTCGCTGCGAGTGCTTCCGGCGCTCACCCCGCTGATAGCGGGGGGCCTCGCGTTACGGACCTCCTTCGCGGGCGACGCCGAGGAGACCCTGGAAGGACTCGCGGCCGGGCACCACGATCTTGCTGTCACGACGGCCCGCCCTCGCGGGGGGCTGCTCACCCCGACTCCCCTCTGCGACGAGGAGCACGTCCTGGTCGCAGCGCCGCGCTGGGCGGCGCGCCTCGTACCCGAGCTGCGCCGGGGCAAGCACTCCCTGGTGCTGGAGCAGCTGCCGGTGGTTGAGGTCCATGAGTCCCTGCCCTTCGTCTCCCGCTACTGGTCCGCCGTCTTCGACAGCCGTCCCGCCGCTACGGCGACCGTCATCGCACCGGACCTGCGGGCTGTTCGGGACTCCACGGCAGCCGGCGCCGGGCTCGCGGTGCTGCCCCGCTACCTGTGCCAGCGGGATCTGGCGAGCGGCCGGATCGTGACCCTGCTGGAACCCGACGTACCACCACTGCGCACTTACTTCCTCGTCGTCCGCGCCGGGACACTGGCGCTGCCGCACATCGCCCCCGCGCACGAGCAACTACTGCGCGCGGCGGCTGACTGGTGACGTGCGGCGGATCCGTGACGTTCGCGCGAACCGCGGTGACACCGAGCGACAACGGGTGGAGACGAGTTTCAGAACGGGTGTCATGGGCCACTCTCTTGCCATGACCGAACGGCCAGTGGTCAAGCGCACCGCACGCGCCATTCTGCTCGACGGCGACGATCTCGTTCTGATCAAGCGCACCAAACCGGGCATGAACCCGTACTGGGTCACGCCGGGAGGCGGAGTCGAATCCACGGACGCCACCGTCGTGGACGCCCTGCACCGGGAAGTGGATGAGGAACTCGGCGCCAAGATCGTCGATGTCGTGCCCTGCTTCGTCGACACCGTCGAGCACATCGTGGACGGAGGAGTCGCCGGCGTGAAGGTCCAGCACTTCTTCGTCTGCCGCCTGGCCTCGATGGACACGTCGAGGCGACACGGCCCTGAAGTGGAGGAGCCTCTCGGCGAGTACGAGATCGTCCGGGTGCCCTTCAGTCGTGTCGGGATCGCGGCCGTCCATCTGGTACCGCTGTCCCTGCGGCACTATCTGGACGGCAACATCGAGGGCGTACGAGCCATGCACGCTCCCGACCTGGGTTGACGGAAAGCGGTCCTGAGTCGACGAGCAACGGTCCGTCGAATGAGCCTCGCCGCCCCGTGCGGGCCCCACCCTGTCCCCGCACACCTCCGGCGGCTGTCTCCGGCCGGCCCCTGTCGCTCATTCCGCCGCGGCGACCAGGTCCTCAAGTGAGTCATGCCGGATCCGCTCGAAGGGGATGCCGATGCCCCGGAGTGTGTGCACGCCATTGCGGATCATGCCAATCGGTCCCGACAGATAGGCGTCGTACTCGTTCCAGGGACCGTATGCGCGCACGAGGTCCGGCAACTGGGCCCTGTCGTCGATGATCGGACGCACCTGGAGCCAGGGATGGCTCTGCTGGAGCCGCAGCATCGTGTCGATGTCATAGAGGTCGTGGTCGCTGCGCGCCCCGTAGAAGACCTCCACAGGGCGGCGCTCGCCGTGCTTTGCGACATCTTCGACCAGCGCCTTGATGGGGGCGATCCCCGTGCCGCCGCCCAGGCACAGCAGCCCGTTGTCGGAGCTGTGGTCCACCGTCATGGACCCGGCAGGAGGTCCGAGGCGCAGCACATCGCCGGGACGGGCGTGATGGACCAGCGCGTTCGATACCCAACCCGCGGGGACGGCCTTGACGTGGAAGGACAGCAGCCCGTCGTTACGCGGAGCCCCGGCGAATGAGTAATGCCGCCAGACCCGCGGCCACCACGGGGTCTCCAGACTCGTGTACTGCCCGGCCAGGAACGAGTACGCCTGGTCGGGACGCACGGTGATGACCGCGATCTCGGGGGTCCTGAGATCGTGCGAGACCACCTCGGCGTACCACCAGGGCGGGGCGTACCGCTCGTTCTCGGCGGCGGCGTCGATCATGACCTGGGAGATCGTCGTGTACGTACGGATCCAGGCGGCCTCGGTCTCGCGGTTCCAACTGGTCGCGGCAAAGCGGCTGAGCGCGCCGATGAGCGCCTCCCCCACGGCGGGATAGTGCGCGGGCTGGGTGCCGTACTTGCGGTGGCCGCGGCCCAGGTGCGCCAGATAGTCGACGAGCACTTCGGTGTTGTCCATGTGCTCGGCCGCCGTGAGCAGCGCCCTGAGCAGCCGGTCCCGCTGAGCATCCATCGCCACTGGGAACAGGGCGCGCAGCTCCGGGTGCCGAACGAAGAGCAGCGCGTAGAAGTAGGACGTCACTTTGTCCGCGACGGGGGCTATCTCCTCCATGGTCCGCCGCACCAGGACGGCGTCCGGTGAGGCGTCGTGGTTCCGGTCGCGGGGATTGGGCGCAGGGGTGGCCGGTGCTGCCGGCTGGGGGGCCACCGGAGGATTCGGCACGGCAGGCGGGGGCATCGCAGGAGGGATCGGTACAACAGGCGGGGGCATCGCCGCGGCTCTCGCCGCCCCCGTTCCGACCGGCCGTATCGCGGCGACGGGGCGGCGCGGCACAGCTCTCCGTCCCTCGGCGCCCCGGCCCCCGGCGGTACCACTGGCGGCAGCACCGTCGCCGTTCCCGTCCTCATGGGGCGTAGAACGATGCGCGGTGCCCCGCTTTCGCGGTGTGAACCAGTCGGCACCGTTCTCACGGCGCTCTCGGTCGTCTCGACCGTCTTGGCTATCGCTGTTCTCGTCTGAAGTGCCCTTGTCCGCCGACGCGGTGGTCGGAGCGTCCATGTGTGCCTCGCCTCGAGCGTCTTTCGGTCGGTCTACGCACTTCCCGCTGCCCAGGAACGTGCCTCAGATCCCCGCTCCTGCGGGAATCAGGACGAGTGGGACTGAACTGTGACACTGTCCGCAACACCTTCGTCGCAGCATGCCAGCCGGACACCGCCACGGAGACGAAGAGAGGAAAGTCCGGGTCTCCGCGGCTGTTCTCCCGTTACGCTGCATTGCCCCATGCCCGTAGCCCGGTTTCAAGAACACCGGACTTGTCTCGGCCAGTTCTGGTAAAGCACTGGACGAACGATCATCCGGTCCGACAGCCTGACCTCATGTCAACACCGCTCGGCCAGCTCCCCATCCGGCGCCTGACCAGGTCAGACGTGACCATATGCGCTGATCTTTCGGAAGACCGCGGCTGGCCTCGCGAGGAACACAAATGGGGTCTGCTTCTCGCCTCGGGCACGGGCTACGGCATTGATGACCCATCAGGCAAGGGCCTTGTCACCGCGTGCGTGGTGACGCGCTACGGGCCTCAGTCGGGGCAGCAGGGCGAGCTCGCCGCCATCGGCATGGTTCTGGTGGCCGAGCGGTTCGCCCGCCAGGGTGTGGGTCGGCGGCTGATGGAATACGTCATCGCGGAGACCCGCGAGACACCACTCACCCTCCATGCCACCCCGTACGGCCGGCCTCTGTACGAGGAGCTGGGCTTCGGTACCGTCGGCAGCGCCGAGATGGTCCGGGGCTTCTTCCGGCTCACCGGGCCGGTGCCACAAGCCACCACTCGCCCGGCGACCGCCGATGACCTTCCCGCCATCCTGCGGCTGGACGCCGAGGCTTTCGGTAAAGACCGCACCCACATGATCACAAGGCTTCCGGCCTTCGCCGATCAGTTCAGGGTCGCCGAGTCCGATGGCGCGCTGACGGGCTACGGGGCGCTCTGGCCGAACATGGAGACCCATGTGGTGGGCCCGCTCATCGCCCGTGACACGGATACCGCGAAGTCCCTGATCGCCTCGCTGGCGGCGAGCACTGACCGACCACTGCGTACGGACATCGACGTACGCCATGGCGAGCTACTCCACTGGCTGAAGTCATGCGGATTGGCGACGGTCGCCTTCAACACCGTGATGCTCCGGGGCGCCGGGGAGCTCCCGGGCTCCTGGGGTCGTCGTTTCGCGCCCCTGACGGTCGCGGCGGGCTGAGGAAGGCGGCACGAGGGGCGACCGGTTCGGGGATCGGAGCCCCGCCCGGCTTCGGACTGTTTCACGTGAAACACGATCCCGTCAGCGCGCGAGCACCTCACCGCGGAAGCCCGCGCCAACCTTCCGGGTCCACTCCCCCCGGGACCTCCGCCGCCGGATCATAGGGCTCACGGGTGAAGACGAATGACCCCAGGTCGAGATGGTCCACCGTGCCGTCGCTCCGCCGCACCACGGTCAACGTCTCCCCGGCGTAGTACCCGTCGAGCCCGATCCAGTCGACCTCGCTCACACCGGCGCGGAAGCGGGCACCACGTCCGACCCCCTTGAGTGGATACAACTCCAGACCACGGTCGGCCAGCACCTTCAGCCCAAACGCATGGGTGCCCCAGTACCAGGGCCCGGCGAGTTCCAGAACAGACGGGTCCACCTCCGGCATAGGACGCCAAGGTTCGGGGAACCTCGGCTCGGCATCGGCCACGATGCCGACGAGGTCGCCTGCCACAGTGCCGGTCAACGGACCCGATGTGGCGTTGGCGAGTGCGACCCCGGTGACCCCCTCCTCCACACTCACCCAGAGGCCGGCGACAAACCCGGGCAGCGAGCCGGAATGGCCGATCAGTGTGCGTCCGGCCCTGCGTACCAGTTGAAGTCCCAGACCGTAGCCGCTCTCCCAGTCCCCCGTCTCGGGCGGCACGGAAGGCGTACGCATCTCCCGTACGGACTCCGCATTCAGCACCCGCTCATCGCCGTCAGCGAGGAAGCCCCCGAAGCGGCAGAGGTCGGACGCGGTGGACCACAACTGCCCGGCAGGGGCCATCAACCCGAGGTCCTGGACGGGTTCCGGCATCATCACATCGGCCCACGGATGCACCGCCCAGCCCCCCGCATGCGGTGACCGCGGCTGGGCGCTCGTCCGGTCCATCCCGAGTGGTTCGAGGATCTCCTGACGCAGCACGGCTTCCCAGGACTCCCCACGCACCGCCTCGACCAGTGCACCGAGCAGCGTGTATCCGGGGTTGGAGTAGTGATGGCGGCGCCCCACGGGGTGCGCCAACGGCTGGTCACCGAGCACATCTCGCAACCCGGGCCGGACCGTACCCGGCGTACGCTCCCACCACGGAGACGGACTCTCCGCGGCCAGCCCCGCTCCGTGTCCGAGGAGTTGGGCGACGGTCACCTCACCGACACCGGTGCCTGGCAGGTACTTCTCCAACGGATCGCTCAGATCCAGCAGCCCCTCATCCCTGAGCCGCATCACCAGAACCGCCGTGAAGGTCTTGGTGATGGACCCGACGCGGTACTGGGTGTCGGCATCCGGCACCTCATCGGCGACGCAACTCCGCGCCCCACTCCACAGACACCGGCCGTCCCTTCCCACTGCCCCGACCAGGGAAGGCGCCCGCCCCTCTGCCTGCCCTACGGCGACACGGTGCAGCAGAGCTCTTACGGTGCCGGGGAGCAGGGGCGGGACATCCGACGACGGGTACGGCGAGTGCGCTGAGTTCACGCCCAAGCTCTACCAGACGGACTCACTGTCCCCACACGGCATTTCCGTCCAGGCCCGCAGGTTCCTGAATTGAAGCAACGGAGAGCGGTGAGATCTTCTGCCCCTCCTTCACATGCGATGAGATAGATCTCAGAGAATTCGCGACAACACGAGCAACTATCCATATTCATTCCATTTTGCCCGATGGGTTCCTCTCGACCGTGAGGCGGCCGGATCGAGATCTCGATACCCCCGTCCCCGATACCGGCCATACGATCACGCCTACGGCTGCCACATGAGCGTGTCAATCCCCGGCCGTCCTCAGACCACCACACCCGAAAGGGATCAAGTGAAGCTTCGCCGTGCCCTCGCGACAGCTGCCGCCGTTGCCTTGGCCAGCCCCGTCATGCTGCTCTCCGCCACTTCGGCATTCGCCGACACCGAGCCCGCGACGCAGACGGTGAACCAGCCGAAGACCTACGCCGAGTTGGAGAAGGCCGCCGCCGACGCGGAGAAGGCGTACGAGGACGCGGTCGCCGCCAAGGCGGCCGGGCTGGAGAAGCTGAAGGCGACCATGGCCGCCCTGGCCCTGGACACGCACCCGCTCAAGGCCACCGCCCTGGCCAAGGATGCGGTGGCCAAGGCCGCGGCGGTTGACAAGACGGTCGCGGACAAGGCCGTCATCGACGCCGAGGCCGAGCTGGAAGCGGCCCAGGACGATGCCGCGAAGGCCAAAGCGCAGGAGGCCCTCACAACTGCCAGGGCGAATGCAGAGAAGGCCTCCGCCGCCAAGGCGCAAGCCGACGCCGAGAAGGAGGCGGCTTGGGACGCATGGAACGACGCCAGGATCAAGGCGGCGCAGGAGTACGGCCTCGTCCAGAACGCTCCTGAGGAAGCCCTCAAGATCAAGGAAGCCGCGGGCAAGGCGCTCGCCGCCGCCAAGGAGTGCGTGCGTGTTTCGGGACTGACCGTCCTCGCGGACGGCCTGCCGTCCGAGATCGTCGCCGGAACCACGGTCGACTTCTCGTTCACGGTGACCAATGGCACCGACAGGACGCTGGATGTGGACCCGCTGGCCGTGGTCGTCCTGAATCCGGTGAAGAACATGGACTTCCTCAAGGTGGAGTGGTCCAACGGGTCCGACTGGCAGGAGCTCGACGCCGGGAGAAACAACTATGTCGCGACCGTCGACGCCATGAAGCCGGGCGACCGCAGCGCTGTGAAGATGAGGCTCACTCTCGATGAGGCGGCTCCGTCGGCCAAGGGCTTCGCCCTGTTCGCCGGCGATGCCTCCAGCGCATACAACCCGTGTATCCACGGCCCGATGAAGCGCTATGACTACGAGGTCCTGCCTGCCGGAAGCGAGCCGGGAGAGATCGACGACGCCAAGCCCGGCACGGTCGATGACAAGGACCGGCCGACACCCAAGCCAAGCCCGTCCGTGCAGGGCGGCACCTCGACCGAGTCGGTTGGCACGTCGGGCACTCCGGAGACGACCACCGCGAACGGAAGCGCCCTCGCCAGGACCGGTTCGCCCTCCGTCCTGCCCCGGCTCGCTCTCGTGAGCGGTGCTGCCGTCGCACTCGGCGCAGGTTCGGTCTTCGCCATTCGCCGCCGCAAGGCCGACAACAGCTGATGCCTGTCCGCTTGCGGGGCCACGGACGCGAGTCCTGACGCCGGTACCGTCATCGCGGAACTGGGGCCATGACCGGCAGGAGAGCCATGGCCCTTCATGCCGCAGCCCCAACCAGGGGCAAGCCGCATGCCTCGGCCTGCGGAAGCTGAGCCGGACATCCAAGCGAGGAGACCGGCCGACGCCGGTATGGCGGTCGCGGTCTCCTCGCCCAGGCTTCGTTCTGGTACGTGCTGTTCACCGATCCACTGGGCGGCCCGGTCACTCGTCCACGTTACCGGCACCGGCAGAACGCCCGAGTGACGTGACCATTCAGACCGCCGGTAGCTGGACGCGATGTCCCCTTCCGGCAACTCACATCGTGCTGAGGAACTCCCTTACGGCTGCGGCGAACTCTGCTGGGACGGTCCCATGGACGGTGTGCCCGGCGGGGAGTTCGACGAGCCTGGTGTGGGGGCGACGTGCCGCCATATCCTTCGCATGCTCGGCGCCGAGCACCGTGCTGCGGCTGCCTCGGATGAGCAATGCCGGGCAGTCGCTGGCAAGCCAGTCCTCCCAGTGATCCCCGTTGAGCTGCTGCGGGGAGGCGTTCATGTCCTTCGGGTCGAAGGCGAGCCCCCATCCGTCGGCGTACTCGCGGACGGCGTCCATGAGATGGCTCGCTGACAGTCCGAGTTCTTCCAGCAACTCGGCGGCTCTGCTGGCGCTGGCGCTGCTGCCCGCGTCACTGCTGCCCGGTCGCCGGCTCACCGATGGACGCTCAGTCGGCGAACGACCGTAGAGCGTGACGCCGCAGCCGCTGGTCCTCGAGCTGAACCTCCAGATGAGGCCAGGACGTGGTCAGGCGCGAAAGATCGCCGTCCAAGCACCTCGGTCTCGGGGAAGTCGAAGAACCGGAGATCCCTGGTGGCCATGACCGGCTTCTTCACGCTCTGGCCGTGCTCGTCGACCCGGGTGTCAGTGCCCCGTCCATCGTCCCGCACGGACAGGGAACCGTCGGGATGGAGAACTACGACGCATCGCCCCCCGCCCCTGCTTGCCGCTTCGTCAGCGGCATAGCCAAGCACCTCAAGGACGAGGTGCCACGGCCCTCCCGGAGCGAACTCGTCGGGATTGTGGCGGATGTGCGACAGGTGATCCACATCAACGAGGCCGGACCAATCGTGCGTCGTATTGACCCAGGAAGCCCTCGATGTGTCCACGAGACGAGTATCCCAGGTGATGACAGCCTCCACATGAATGTGCTGCCCGGTCTGAATTGTCAGACCCTGCGCTGAGAGTGCGGCGAGATGGGGCCGGTCCCGAGGCGCCTCCACGTTGTAGGTTCTCACTTTCGATGTCATTCGACGACGCCGTGACCTGGGCGTTCTCTCGCTGCCTCACGTCGTGTCAGGCCCTGCCGGTCTCAGATCCGTGTCATTTCCTACTGGCGCCCACGTAGGTCCGTCAGACGGGCCAGCCAGCGAGCACGGAGACTCAACCTGCCCCGGCGCGTCATCTGGGGACCGTCCTGCTCCGGGGTGCCCGGTCGCGCAGGACAAGCAGGGTCCAGCCGCGGCCGACTGGATCGAGTGGTCTGGTCGCGGCGGTGAAGAGCTCTGCGGCCCGGCGGTAGGAAAGCCGCCCTCGGCCGGTCACCGGGCAGCGGTCAGCTGCCGGTATGGAGGCGGGGGCCCTTCGGTCGGTGACGAACACCGGCCCCGCAGTGCGCCCGGCCAGCAGCATGGGCAGCAGGCGTGCCGTGCCCCATCCCCAGCTCAGGGCTGCTGCCGCGCGCGCCCTGGTGCGTCGGCTGGACAGGTCGAGGTGATCGATGTTGAGGGCGAGCACCTGTTCGACGGGGGCTCTCGACTCGTGGAGGAGGTGCCACAGAGTCAACTCCCTGAGTGGCGCCCGCAAGGCGAGGGCGGCGCGGGCCCGATCCGGGTCGGCGGCAGTCGCCCTCGCAGCCGTGAAAGCGTCGGAGGGGTTCGGTGCCGGTCCAGGACACGGCGCCGGCGGTGCCAGTCCGGCGGCCGGGTCTGCGGTGATCCAGCCTTCTGCCAGCCACCATGCCGTAGCGGCTCGAAGGCAGGCCAGTTCGCGGGCCAGTGTGCGTGACTCCGCAGCGGCGGCACGGTCGGCCAGTGCCCGTTGCAGCCGCTCTGGGGCCTTCGGGTCGTCGAGCAGGGCAAGAGGAACGACGGGCGGGTGGGCCCCCCGGCGCTCGCGACCGGTCGGAGCCCGGCGGTCGACCAATGGCCAGGACCACCCGACCAGCGAGATGCGGTAAACGCGGCGGGAGGCGCTGCCGAGATCGGCCGCGGCGAGATAGCGATCAACGGCTGCGCTGTACTCCACCGGCGCCAGGCGAGGTGTTCCCGCTCCGTCGGTTTGGTGCTGACTCATGCTGGCCATCCGCAGTAAATGAACTCCATGGAGCCTGCCCCATCCTTCTTCCGCTGAGCCTACCACCAGGCATGTTGCAGTAAATATAGGCCATTTACTGCGCCAATTACCCGGAATGGAAATTACTCGTGGAAGAATCAGATTTCTTTCTCGGAAACGCTTGCAGGGAATAGGCTGACGGAGGAAAAGTGCGGAGCCATGACGCTTCGCACTCGCCCGCCCGCTGCATCCAAGCCCCAGACAGCCACTCACCGCCTGCGCACGCTGCGGCACTCCTCGTTCCGCCGCTTCCTCATCGGCCAGAGCACGTCGTTACTCGGCACCGGGATGAACACGATCGGGACGACCTTCGCCGTGCTGCAGATGCCTGGCGGCGGGGTCGACGCCGTCGGCGTGGTGATGGCGGCGCGGATCCTCGCTGTGCTGGTCGTGCTGCTGCTCGGCGGCGTGTTCACCGATCGTCTCGGAGCCCGTGCAGTCATGCTGACAGCGGATCTGCTCCGGTTCACCGCCCAGGGCACGCTGGCCGTACTGCTGCTCACCCATAGCGCGAGGGTCTGGGAAGTGGTCGCGCTGGCGGTGGTCCTCGGAATCGGTGAGGGAGGGTTCAGCCCGGGTCTGACGGCTCTGGTGCCCGGTCTCGTTCCGGCAGATGACCTTGCGGACGCCAACTCGCTGCTGCAGATCGTCCAGGCTGTGACCTCGGTCGCAGGTCCAGGTCTGGCCGGTCTGCTCATCGCTGTTTCTGATGCTGGCACCGTGCTCGCTGTCGACGCGGTCAGCTACGGCGTGAGCGCCCTGGCCCTGGCTGGGCTGCCCCTGTCGCAGTTGGCCACGCCCCGCCATGGGTTGTTCACCGACCTGGGGCGCGGCTGGAAGGAGTTCACCTCCCGCACATGGCTGTGGGTCACGACCCTCCACATCAGCCTCTTCAACTTCGTTCTCTGGGCACCGTTCCTGGTGCTGGGTCCGACTCTTGCTCAGCAGCGGCTCGGCGGTGCCAGTGCCTGGGGGCTGGTGCTGGCCCTGTACGGCATCGGGTCAATCGGCAGCGGCCTGGCACTGCTCGGCAGGAACCCCAGCCGGGCGCTCGTCTGGTCCGTGGCCGCATCCGCAGGCTGGGCACTCCCGGCAGCAGCGTTGGCGGCGCGGTTGCCGCTGGGCTGGGTGGCCGCGGCCGCACTCCTCGCAGGGGCCGGGGCAGCGGTGTGTAACACCCTCGTGACGACCGTCATCCAGCGCGAGATCCCCGCCGAGGTCCGCGGACGGGTCAGTGCGTTCGACAGCCTGGGTGCCTTCGCCCTGGGGCCGCTCGGGCTGGCGCTGGCCGGGCCCGTGTCGAACATCGTGGGGGCAGACCGGCTCCTCGGGCTCGGTGTGTTGTGGCAGCTGACCGCGGTCGGGGTGGTACTGGTGTTCCCGTCCGTTCGACGGCACGGCGCAAGGTGAGGTGTGGGGCTGTCTTCTTCGTCCAGTGACAGCGCATCCATGTCGTCATCTGCTCATGACGGCGGGGGCGACTGAGCGCGGTCGCGCGCTCGGAGGGCAACGTTGTGGCTTGCTCCACCACGGGGCCGGAGAGGGATGTTGTGGGTGTGGGCCCACCGAGCCATGTTCGCAGTACTCATACCCGTCTCGCGGGCAAGGTCGGGCAGGGTTCGTCGGTGGACAACGTACTGCTCAAACAGCCATTCCCGTTCGATGGTGCCACGGTGTCTGTAGTCCTGGGGACCCTCCCTGAGCGGGATGCCGTACTCCTTGGCGAGATCGGTCAGCAGTCTGCGGGAGAAGCCGGTAAGGGTGGCGATCTGCTGGAGGGACCGGTGTTCGTCGAGGTAGAGCTGAGTGAAGCGCTCTGCCGGGATGGCTTGCCGGGCTTGCTGCCGGATGCGGCCGGTGGCTCTGGCAGCGTTCTTCGTCAGCGGGGGTGCGGGGGCTGGGTGTTCGTCGAGGACATGCCGGATGGCCTCGACGTTCGTGCCCAGGACTTGGGCGGCGTGCTGAACGGGGTGCCGCCGTTCTCGGACGAGTTGGTGCAGGCGGGGGAGGTCGATATGCGCCGGGTCGGGGCCAGGAAGGGAGAGTCCGGCCAGCAGGGCGGTGGGAGGCTGCCAGGTCGCGGGCTCTTCGTGGATGTGTTGCGCGGCGAGGAATTCGAGGGCTTCCTGTTGGAGGGCGTGTGCGAGTTCGGGGGTCTGAAGGGCGGTGAGCCTCAAGGACGTCGCCCGGAACTCTGCGCTGTCGAGCCCGCCCAGGTCGGGGACGGACTCGGCAGGCAGGCCGCTGAGGCGTTGGAAGAGTTGGCTGCGGGCGATGCGTTCGCGCCGGCTGGTCCCTGGCGGTGTTCCGGTGCGGCGGCAGATCTCCAGCCAGCGGTCATGGGGAAGCAGTCCGGTGTAGTCCAGGAGCCGACGCCGGCCGTAGTCGATGGGGATGTCATCGGCGTCAAGGCGGTCGGCGAGCCGGTCCAGGGCGGTGACGATGTCCGGCCATTGTGGAAGGTCGTCGAGTTCCTGGAGGAGGCGTGAGATCTCGATGCCGTCGATGGCATCGCCGACCAGCCGAGCGGACTGGTCCAAGGAGGTGCGGCTGTCGGGGATCAGCAGCAGGGCGGCGAGGGCGGGGGCCAGGGTCCGCGAATGTATTCCTTCGGGCGGTGTGAGCCGGACCGTCCAGTACGGCCAGAACATCGTGGGGATCTTTCTGGCTCGCTGCTCGATGTCCCGAGTGGTCCTTGCAGGCCGGCGGGGAGTCTCGGTCGTGCGGTAGCGGATGTGCTCGCTGGGGCGGAGGGAGGGGTCGAGGGCGGCCAGGTGCACGGACTGCAGCACCGGGCTGATGCCCTGGCCCCAGTCGTCGATGCTGGTAGCCGAGATCTGCGTGAGTTCCTCGCGTACTGCTTCCAGCAGGCCCCGCAGGGCCTCACCAGCCCGGTGGATTCCTGGCTGTTCCAGGATGCCCAGGGCCATGGTGACCGCGACCGCGGCATCCGCGGCTCGTGGCGGGGCCATGAACCCCGGGCGGTCCGCCGCCTGTTCCGTGCGCGGGACGATCGGATCGGTGGCGAGGTGCGCTTCTGCGATGTCGGCCGGCATCTGTTCACGCAGGACAGCAGCGGGAACGTCGCTCAGGACGCGGATGCCCAGGGCCCGGATGTCGGCCAGCACCGCCGGTGTCGGCTGGGGAACAGTCCGGTAGGGGCCGAAGGCCGCTGTCGGCCCGTCGATGATCTCCGTGACCCGGTCCTGCGCCATGAGAACCGGATGGCCAGGAGGCAGGCGAAGCGTCGAAACACAGGTCAGATCGGCGCCGCAGCCAGTCGTGACCGGACCGCCTGGGCGGATCGACGGATTGCCGCAGAACGGACTTGCTCCTCCGGGTGATTAGGCAGGCTGACCGCCGCGCGTCGCAAAGAGACTCCATCGAGTTCAGCGCCACGGAGTTCGTCGACGAGCCCACGATCGAACAGCCAGTCCCTGCGGTAGCCCGACAAGAAACGGACGTTCTCCAGCTCAGCCGCAGGTGGCTCGCTCCAGACCTCGTAACTCCACCCGCGAACCTCCATCGCCTCACGGGTCCAGCCGAAAGTGAAGGCCACCTCCGGCTTGGACAACCGGTGCAGTGGCTTCACATCCACGATCACAGGCCCCTCGTCGGTGACCAGAAGATAGTCCGGGATGTGCTTGCGCACGGCCCCGTCCACCTCGGCCTTGAGCAAAAAGGGCTGGGCCACGATGTGCCGTACGGACGGATCGAAATCAGCGAAGAGGAGCCTCTCCAGTTCGAGGCGCGACTCGTAGATGACGTGGTCGCGCATTGTGGCGGACCAGTAGGTGCCCGAGTAGTGCCGCTGGCCTCGGTACCAGCGGAAGGTCCGCCACGGGTCCGCCGCCGCAAGCCCGTCGATCGAGGAAGCAGTCCACTCCCGGTTCTCAAGCAAGCTGCCGTTCGGGCCCCGCAGGCTCACGGTGATCGATCCCGGGCTCAGCCCTGCCGCCATAAGTCACCCCCGGATCGCAGGCAGTCCCCTTCACGGACGCTACGTTCGCATCCGCGGGAGGCTCGCAGGCCGGACCTGAGACAGGGTCACCCAAACGAGTGACGGCGATGAGCAGCGATTCTCAATCCCGTGTCAGATCGGCCACTCGGATGACATCGCGACTGAGAAAATGACACGAGATTTGAGAACCTACACGTGGTCGTCAGGTCTGCGCCATGTCCACGAACCGCGAGTAGTGCCCCTGGAACGCCACCGTGATGGTGGCCGTCGGGCCGTTACGGTGCTTGGCGACGATCAGGTCCGCCTCGCCGGCGCGGGGGGACTCCTTCTCGTAGGCATCCTCGCGGTGCAGCAGGATGACCATGTCGGCGTCCTGCTCGATGGAGCCGGACTCACGCAGGTCGGAGACCATCGGCTTCTTGTCGGTGCGCTGCTCGGGGCCACGGTTCAGCTGGGAGAGTGCGATCACCGGGACCTCCAGCTCCTTGGCGAGCAGCTTGAGGTTACGGGACATGTCCGAGACCTCCTGCTGGCGGCTCTCCGCCCGCTTGGAGCCACCGGACTGCATCAGCTGGAGGTAGTCGATGACGACCAGCCGCAGGTCGTTGCGCTGCTTGAGTCGGCGGCACTTGGCGCGGATCTCCATCATCGACAGGTTCGGAGAGTCGTCGATGTAGAGCGGGGCCTGGGAGACGTCCGGCATACGGCGGGCCAGCCGGGTCCAGTCCTCGTCGGTCATCGTGCCCGATCGCATATGGTGCAAGGCCACCCGTGCCTCGGCGGACAGCAGGCGCATCGCGATCTCGTTGCGACCCATTTCGAGGGAGAAGATCACGCTGGGCAGATTGTTCTTGATCGACGCAGCACGGGCGAAGTCCAGCGCCAGGGTGGACTTACCCATGGCGGGACGTGCGGCGATCACGATCATCTGGCCGGGGTGCAGACCGTTGGTGAGGGAGTCGAAGTCGGTGAAGCCGGTCGGGACGCCCGTCATCTCACCGCTGCGAGAACCGATCGCCTCGATCTCGTCGAGCGCGCCCTCCATGATGTCGGCGAGCGGTAGATAGTCCTCGCTGGTGCGCTGCTCGGTGACGGCGTAGATCTCCGCCTGCGCGGAGTTCACGATCTCGTCGACGTCGCCGTCCGCCGCGTATCCCATCTGGGTGATGCGCGTGCCCGCCTCTACCAGGCGGCGCAGCACCGCCCGTTCATGGACGATCTCAGCGTAGTACGAGGCGTTGGCCGCGGTCGGCACCGACTGGACCAGGGTGTGGAGGTACGAGGCACCGCCGACGCGGGTGATCTCCCCACGCTTGGTCAACTCGGCGGCCACCGTGATGGGGTCGGCGGGCTCGCCCTTGGCGTAGAGGTCGAGGATGGCCTGGTAGACGGTCTCGTGGGCGGGCCGGTAGAAGTCATGGCCCTTGAGGATCTCGACGACATCCGCGATGGCGTCCTTGGACAGCAGCATGCCGCCGAGAACGGACTGCTCGGCGTCGAGGTCCTGCGGGGGAACCCGCTCGAACCCGCCGGGTGCGCCGTCGTCCCACGGGCCGCTCTCATGGCCGCGCTCGTGCTGCTCCTCGCGGCCACGCCCGCGGCCCTCTCCGCGCCTCTGGCGCGAGACGGGCAGTCGAGCACCCGGACCGACGTCGGTCCAGGGCTCGTCCAGGGGCTCGGGAATGCTCACCGGCCGCCTCCCCTCCCGTCCGCTCCACGGACCTCTCCGTGCCCTCTTTCTACGGCACGGCACTGACAGAAAACGTGCGGCCCGACTCCACCTGTGGCGCGTCGAGCGCCGGTCTACGTTAGGGCTCCCGGCACCGTCAGCCAATCTGGTTATCCACAGGCCATGTGGACGAGCGACGAGATGCTGTGGAGAACCCCCCGGAACCTGTGCACGGATCGGGGGACACAGCTGTGGACAAGTCGGGGCCCTCCTCATGACACACCATTTGACCTGCATGTTTTCCATCCACGGGCTGTGGGGGAGAAAAACTTTCCCAGGCGGGCCAAGATCAGAACAAACGGCGCACAGCCGAAGCCCCATCTCAGAGATTGGTAAGGATCACATATGCCTTGTATTCCTTACCTGTGGAAGATTAGATTGCCCGCATGACCCAGGCCACCGTGGCGCCGCACAACAGCCGGCGAAAGCATGACCGCGAGATCGTCGCGCTCGCGATCCCCGCCTTCGGCGCACTGGTCGCAGAGCCGCTCTTCGTACTCGTCGACAGCGCCATTGTCGGCCATCTGGGCACGCCCCAACTCGCCGGTCTCGGGGTCGCTGCCGCGCTGCTGATGACCGCGGTGAGCGTGTTCGTCTTCCTCGCCTACGCGACCACCGCAGCGGTCGCCCGACGCGTCGGGGCCGGTGAGCTGGGCGCCGCCATCCGTCAGGGGATCGATGGGATCTGGCTCGCCCTGGTGCTGGGCGCCGGCGTGATCGCCGTGATGCTGCCCGGCGCCCCCTGGCTGGTCGAGTTGTTCGGAGCATCGAATACCGCCGCGCCCTTCGCCGTCACATATCTGCGCATCTCCAGCCTGGGTATCCCGGCGATGCTCGTCGTCCTGGCCGCCACCGGGGTGTTGCGCGGCCTTCAGGACACCCGCACCCCTCTGTATGTGGCCATCGCGGGCTTCGCGGCCAACGCGGCACTCAACGCCGGGCTCGTCTACGGTGCCGGACTCGGTATCGCCGGGTCCGCCTGGGGAACGGTGCTCGCCCAGTGTGGGATGGCCGCCGCCTATCTCGTGGTCGTCGTCCGGGGGGCCCGTCGGCACGGCGCTTCCCTGCGGCCCGACGCCGCGGGTATACGCGCCAGCGCCCAAGCGGGAGCACCCTTGCTGGTGCGTACGCTCTCGCTGCGTGCCGTACTGCTGATCGCCACGGCCGTGGCAGCCCGCCTCGGCGACACCGAGATCGCCGGGCACCAGATCATCATTTCCCTCTGGTCCCTGATGGCCTTCGCGCTTGACGCGATCGCCATAGCGGGCCAAGCGATCATCGGCCGCCATCTCGGCGCCGACGACCCCGAAGGCGCCCGGCAGGTCTGCCGTCGCATGGTGCTCTGGGGCATCGTCTCGGGCGTCGTGCTGGGTGTGCTGCTCGTACTGGCCAGGCCGCTCATCATCCCCCTGTTCACCGGAGACCAGGCGGTGCGCAGTGCACTGCTTCCGGCACTGCTGGTGGTGGCTCTCTCCCAGCCGGTGGCCGGAGTGGTTTTCGTGCTGGACGGGGTGTTGATGGGCGCGGGCGACGGCCGCTATCTGGCGTTGGCCATGCTTCTGACGCTGGCCGCCTTCGCTCCCGTCGCCCTGCTCGTACCGGCCCTCGGCGGTGGCCTCACCGCACTCTGGGGAGCCATGACACTGATGATGACCGTGCGCATGCTGACTCTGTGGCTGCGCACTCGCTCCGGCCGCTGGATCGTCACGGGTGCGACCCGCTGATCGGGCACGCACCCGCGCCGTTTCACGTGAAACAGCACAGAGGGCCGCACCCGACGGGTGCGGCCCTCTCAGGCTCTATGAGCAGTCGCCTCAGGCGGCGACGACCTCGATGCCGAGCTTCGCGGCAACCTCGGGGTGCAGACGCACGGACACCTGGTGCGAGCCCAGGGTCTTGATCGGCGAACCGAGCTCAACGCGACGCTTGTCGACGTCCGGGCCGCCCGCGGTCTTGATCGCCGAAGCGATGTCAGCCGGGGTGACCGAGCCGAACAGGCGGCCGGCGTCGCCGGAGCGAACGGCCAGACGCACCTTGACGCCCTCGAGCTTGGCCTTGATCTCGTTGGCCTGCTCGATGGTGGCGATCTCGTGGATCTTACGGGCGCGACGGATCTGCTCTACGTCCTTCTCGCCACCCTTGGTCCAGCGGATCGCGAAACCACGCGGGACCAGGTAGTTGCGAGCGTAACCGTCCTTGACGTCAACGACGTCGCCGGCAGCGCCGAGGCCGGAGACCTCGTGGGTGAGGATGATCTTCATATCGTGGTCACCCTTCCCTTAGCGCGCGGTGGACGTGTAGGGCAGCAGCGCCATCTCACGGCTGTTCTTCACGGCCGTGGCGACGTCACGCTGGTGCTGCGTGCAGTTGCCGGTAACGCGGCGGGCACGGATCTTGCCGCGGTCGGAAATGAACTTCCGCAGCATGTTCGTGTCCTTGTAGTCCACGTACGCGGTCTTGTCCTTGCAGAATGCGCAGACCTTCTTCTTAGGCTTGCGCACAGGCGGCTTCGCCATGGTGTTTCTCCTGTGTGATCAAGAAGTAGGGGTACGAGCTGCCTCTTGGTCCTGTCCCTGAGGGACCAGGTCCTAGAAAGGGGGCTCGTCCGAGTAGCCGCCGCCGGAGCTTCCGCCGGAGCTTCCGCCCCAGCCGCCACCGCCGCCGCCCTGCTGCTGGCCGCCGCCGGCCGGCGCGCTGGTCGCCCAGGGGTCGTCGGCGGGAGCACCGCCGCCACCCTGCTGGCCACCGCCGGGGCCGCCGCCCCAGTTGCCGCCGCCCTGCTGCTGGCCGCCGCCGTAGCCGCCCTGGCCGCCCCGACCGGTGGTCTTGGTGACCTTGGCCGTGGCGTTCTTGAGGCTGGGGCCGACTTCCTCGACGTCCAGCTCGAAGACCGTGCGCTTCACACCCTCGCGGTCCTCGTACGACCGCTGCTTCAGCCGGCCCTGCACGACGACGCGCATGCCTCGCTGGAGCGATTCGGCGACGTTCTCCGCCGCCTGACGCCAGACCGAGCAGGTCAGGAAGAGGCTCTCGCCGTCCTTCCACTCGTTGGTCTGACGGTCGAAGGTGCGGGGAGTCGACGCGACACGGAACTTCGCGACGGCCGCACCGGACGGGGTGAAGCGCAGCTCGGGGTCGTCGACAAGATTGCCGACGACCGTGATGACGGTCTCGCCTGCCATGGGTGAACCTCTCGGCGGGATTGCTTCTGGCTGCTTGCTGCTACTCGAACCCGATGACCTCTGAGCTAGGCGCTCAGTGGGTCTCGGGGCGGAGGACCTTGGTCCGGAGGACCGACTCGTTCAGGTTCATCTGGCGGTCGAGCTCCTTGACGACCGCAGGCTCCGCCTGCAGGTCGATGACCGAGTAGATGCCCTCGGGCTTCTTCTTGATCTCGTAAGCGAGACGACGACGGCCCCAGGTGTCGACCTTCTCCACCTTTCCGTTGCCCTCACGGACGACGGAGAGGAAGTTCTCGATCAGCGGGGAGACAGCGCGCTCCTCGAGATCGGGGTCGAGGATGACCATCACCTCGTAGTGACGCATGTGGAACCCACCTCCTTTGGACTCAGCGGCCACGGTCGTTCCGTGGCAGGAGGGTCGTGATGCGTGAGCATCGATGTCTACGAGTAAATCAGGGCCCACTGACAATCGGGCTCGAGAACCGAGAATCCGAATGCAGGCCTGGGCAGACACCGATGCAGACGGTACACACTACCCTCACCCCTGCTTCCGGTTGAAATCCGGCGGCCCCTGGCCGCACCCTGTACACATCGGGTGTGGGCGGCGTCACAGTGCGCCGCCCTCCGGGAATGCGGGCCCGCAGGACCGCCAGGAGGTGCTTCATGGCACAGACAATGCGCTCGAACCCCACAGGCTCCCTTCTCGCCACGGACGGCAAGCCCCATCGGCTCCAGGACACCCTGATGGTGGCCACCCTGGTGCTGGGTTTGGTGTCGCTCGTGACGGCGCAGTTCGACTTTCTGCATCTACTCGCCTCGTGGACCGGGCTGATCGGCATCCTGGCCGGTGGTTACGGCCAGTTCATCTCCGTCACGACCCGCGAGCGCTTCCTCACGGTCGTCGGGCTCGGCGCCTCCGGCATCGGCTTCTTCCTCGGTATGGCCCGCGGCGGGCTCTTCGGCGGTCTGATCGGATACTGACTTTCCGCGGCCTGCCGCCGCCCCACCCGGCCCGTCCGCCACCGCGGATTCCCCCACCCCGCGGCCACGCGGGGCGCTGCACTGGACAAGTAGGCTTCCGGCGAGAGCTGGAACCCCTGTACCCATGGGGACACACCTGCCGAGGAGCGCCCCGCATGAGCCTGACCCTGAGGACCATCAGCCGAGAGCAGCATCTGGCGTACGTCCAGAGCCTGCCGTCGGCGAGCCACTGCCAGGTTCCCGCATGGGCGGACGTCAAGACGGAGTGGCGCTCGGAGAGCCTCGGCTGGTTCGACAGGAGCGGCGAGCTCGTCGGCGCCGGCCTCGTGCTCTACCGCCAGCTTCCCAAGATCAAGCGGTATCTCGCCTATCTGCCCGAGGGCCCGGTGATCGACTGGTACGCGCCGAACCTGGACGAGTGGCTGACGCCGATGCTGGCGCACCTCAAGAACCAGGGCGCGTTCTCCGTGAAGATGGGCCCGCCGGTGGTCATCCGCCGCTGGGACGCTCCCGCCATCAAGACGGGTATCCAGGACCCGGATGTGAAGCGGCTGCGCGATGTGCAGGCCACCCATGTCGAGCCCCGCGCGTTCGAGGTGGCCGACCGGCTTCGCAGGATGGGCTGGCAGCAGGGCGAGGACGGCGGGGCCGGCTTCGGTGACGTGCAGCCTCGGTACGTCTACCAGGTACCACTCGCCAACCGCTCGCTCGACGACGTCCTCAAGGGCTTCAACCAGCTGTGGCGGCGCAACATCAAGAAGGCCGAGAAGGCCGGGGTCGAGGTCGTCCAGGGCGGATACGACGACCTCGCGGAATGGCAGCGGCTGTACGAGATCACCGCTGTGCGCGACCGCTTCCGGCCCCGCCCGCTCTCGTATTTCCAGCGCATGTGGACCGTCCTCAACAACGAGGACCCCAACCGCATGCGCCTGTACTTCGCGCGGCACAACGGAGTGAACCTCTCCGCCGCGACCATGCTCGTCGTCGGGGGACACGTCTGGTACTCCTACGGCGCCTCCGACAACATCGGCCGCGAGGTCCGTCCCTCGAACGCGATGCAGTGGCGGATGCTGCGCGACGCGTATGCCATGGGAGCCACGGTCTACGACCTGAGGGGCATCAGCGACTCGCTGGACGAGACCGACCACCTCTTCGGTCTGATCCAGTTCAAGGTGGGCACCGGCGGCGAGGCGGTCGAGTACGTCGGCGAGTGGGACTTCCCGCTCAACAAGCTGCTGCACAAGGCTCTCGACATCTACATGTCGCGCCGCTGATCCTCCCGCGGTCCCCCACAGCATGTCCGAGCCTCCGGCCGTACCTGTGACTCGATCTGCATCCACCCGCAACCGATCCACCCCCTGCACCCTTTGACCCCCCAGAAAGGTCCCGGTCCCGGCCATGGCGCTCTCCCTTTATGTCGACACCGCGCGCTGGCGGGCGCACCAGAAGTCGGTGATCGGCCAGTTCCCCGGCATCGTCCCGGTCTGCAAGGGCAACGGCTACGGCTTCGGTCATGAACGGCTCGCCGAGGAGACGACCCGCTTCGGCGCGGACATGCTGGCCGTGGGTACGACGTACGAGGCGGCGCGGATCAAGGACTGGTTCAGCGGTGACCTGCTCGTCCTCACCCCCTTCAGACGGGGCGAGGAGCCCGTGCCGCTGCCCGACCGGGTCATCCGCTCGGTGTCGTCGGTGGACGGCGTGCACGCGCTGGTGGGCGCGCGGGTGGTCATCGAGTGCATGAGCTCCATGAAGCGCCACGGTGTGTCCGAGCAGGATCTGGGCCTGCTGCACGCGGCCATCGAGGACGTGCGGCTGGAGGGCTTCGCCCTGCATCTGCCGCTCGACCGCACGGACGGTTCGGATGCGGTCGAAGAGGTCATCGGCTGGATGGACCGGCTGCGCAATGCCCGGCTTCCGCTGCACTCCATGTTTGTGAGCCATCTGCGTGCCGACGAACTGGCCCGGTTGCAGCAGCAGTTCCCGCAGACCCGGTTCCGTGCGCGGATAGGAACCCGGCTGTGGCTGGGCGACCACGAGGCCACCGAGTACCGGGGCTCCGTCCTCGATGTGACGCCGGTGGTCAAGGGCGACCGATTCGGCTACCGCCAGCAGAAGGCAGCGTCGGACGGCTGGCTGGTCGTGGTGGCCGGTGGTACGTCCCACGGGGTCGGCCTGGAGGCTCCGAAGGCCATGCACGGTGTCATGCCGCGTGCCAAGGGCGTGGCCCGCGCGGGTCTGGCGACCGTGAACCGCAATCTCTCACCGTTCGTCTGGGCGGGCAAGCAGCGCTGGTTCGCGGAGCCCCCGCATATGCAGGTCTCCATCCTGTTCATCCCGGCGGACGCACAGGAGCCGCAGGTCGGTGACGAGTTGGTCGCCCACCTGCGTCACACGACCACCCAGTACGACCGGCTGGTCGACCGCTGAGCCACGGGACGGGCGTGCCGGGCCCGGCCGGGCCGCGTTCGAGCAGCGGCCCAGGCCCGGCAGCCGGTCAGCAGCTCGACATGGGCTCGGTCCCCCATTCCACCCGCGGTCCCTCCACCGCCGGGGCGGTGCCGCTCCGGCTACCCGGACGAACCTCGCGACCGAGCACGAACACGTCCGGCGCCCGGTCCAGCACCCCACCCGCGGGGTCGTCGGACCCGTCCTGACGCACGACATCACGCTCCGGCATGAGGATGTCCCTGATGATCACGGCGCAGAGATAGAGCGTCCCCAGCAGATGCACGGCGATCGCCAGCTGGTAGCCCTCGGTCGGCAACCCCTGGTGCTTGTCACCACTGGTCGTGTACGCGAGATACATCCAGATACCCAGGAAGTACCCGATCTCGCAGCCCTGCCAGATCAGGAAGTCCCGCCAGCGGGGTCTGGCGAGTGCCGCGAGCGGGATCAGCCACAGCACGTACTGCGGTGAGTAGACCTTGTTGACCAGGATGAACGCGGCCACGACGAGGAAGGCCAGCTGACCGAACCGCGGTCTCCGCGGTGCGGTCAGGGTGAGGGCCGCGATGCCCACGCACACCAGGGCCATCAGCACCTTGGCGAAGTCGTTGACGAGGTCCACGTCCAGTTCCTGGCCGGTGCGCTGGGTGATGATCAGCCAGAACGACCCGAAGTCGACCTGCCGCTCCTCGCTGAAGGTGTAGAACTTCTTCCACCCTTCGGGGGCGAGCAGCATCACCGGTACGTTCGTCACCAGCCAGGCGGCGGCCGCGCCCAGCAGGGACGCGCCGAACGCCCGCCACTTCCCGGCCCGCCAGCACAGCACCAGCACCGGTCCGAGCAGCAGCAACGGATAGAGCTTGGCCGCGGTGGCCAGCCCGATGAGCACACCGAACAGGAGCGCACGCCCGCGGGACCACATCAGCATCGCCGCGGCCGTCAGCGCTACGGCCAGCAGATCCCAGTTGATGGTGGCGGTGAGGGCGAACGCGGGCGCGAGCGCGACCATCAGCCCGTCCCAGGGACGATTGCGCTGGGTGCGGGTGACGCATACCGCGATGACCACGGCGCACACCAGCAGCATGCCCGCGTTGACCAGCCAGTACATCTGCTCGCGGTACTGGAGGTCCCCGTCGAACGGCGCCGTCAGCCAGGCGGCGACCTGCATGAACAGGCCTGTCAGGACCGGGTATTCGAGGTACTCCATGTCGCCGCTCAGCCGGTCCAGGTACGGGGTGAGCCCGTCCGCGAAGCCGCGCCCGAGGAAGAGATGGGGAATGTCCGAGTAGCAGGCGTGGGTGTACTGCGAGCTGGCGCCCCGGAACCACGCCCAGTTGTAGCAGGGCAGCTTCTGCACCATGCCCAGCGCGAACATCCCGATCGTGACCAGGGCGATGACCCGTACGGGTGTGAACCAGCTCCCGCCTACCCACGCGAACCGACCCAACGGGCCACCGATCAGCTCACTGCCGGCGGACGCGACCTCGTCCCGCCGCGTGGGAGGCACCACGGTTTGGTCCTGGTGCACGATCGTCTTCTGTGGGCTCGGCATGGGTCACATCCTGCCGTACCACCCTGTCGGTGCCGCCGTCCTGTGGATAACCGTGAGGGCCGCCGCGGCCGGGTGTCCCGGTGCGGCGGCCCTCACGGTAGGGCTCAGGGTGAACGCGGCGTCAGCCTCCCGCTCCCCCGAAGAAGCCGCCGTTGTCGGCGCCTCCGTCGTTGCCACCGTTGTTGCCGCCGTTGCCGTTGGTGCCGGGCGGCGGTGACGGGCTGGTGGTCACTCCACCGTCCGTGGCGCCGCCGTCCGCCGTACCTCCGATGTCATTGCCGCCGTTGTCGCCTCCGCCGTCCTGGCCGCCTACGGGGTCGCAGTTCCAGTCGAATCGCCCGCAGCTCTCCTCGGGATCAGGCGACTGGGACGGCTCCTCGGAAGGGCTCGCAGAGGGGCTCTGCGAGGGTTCCTCGGAAGGCGAGGCGGACACGGACGGCGACGGCGAGGAGCAGCGCTTGCCGGCCCCACAGACGGCCTCGGCGTCGAGCGGCTCCGGCTCGGGGAACGAGACGGCCTTCTGACCCTTGAGAGCGACCGTCATGTAGTCCTTGAAGATCTCGGACGGGAACGACGCACCGTGGATCTTCTTCTGCCCGCCGGTCCCGAACATCTCCAGGAACTTGCGGTTCTTGTTCTCCGCGTTGTCGTCCATCCGGTACATGTCGATGGCCGTCACCAGTTGCGGGGTGTATCCCACGAACCAGGCGGACTTGTTGCCGTCGGTGGTGCCGGTCTTGCCCGCGACCTCGCGTCCAGGGAGCCTGGCGTTGGTGCCGGTCCCCTTCTCCACGACGTCCTTGAGCACATCGGTCACATTGCTCGAGATGGCGGACGAGAAGGCCGTCTTGGACTTGTCCTCGTGCTTGTAGACGATCTCGCCCCCCTTCTTGACCTCGGTCACCGAGAACGGGTCGTTCTGCTTCCCCTCGGCGGCGAACGTGGCGTACGCACCTGCCATGCGGATGGCGCTGGGGCTGGAGATACCGAGCGAGAACGACGGGACGTTACCCTTGACCAGGCTCTCCTCTCGGAGACCCGCCTTGATCGCGGTCTGCCGGACGTTCGAGATGCCGACGTCCATGCCCAACTGGGCGAAGGGCGAGTTGGCCGAGTGGATCATGGCTTCGCGCAGGGTGATGTTCCGGTAGGACTCCCCCCCGTCATTGGTCTGGAGCCATTCCTCGTTCTTCTCGTTGCGCCAGACGGTGCCGTCGTAGTTCCTGATCTTGAGCTTGTTGACGCCGTTGTACTTGCTCTTGTCGGGATCGACACGGGTGCGGCTCTCCGCGCCCTGGTCGTCACCGAGCGACGGGTCACGCACGCCGTCCTGCATGGCCGCGGCCAGCACGAAGGGCTTGAACGTCGATCCGACCTGGGCGCCGGTCTCGTCGGCGTTGTTGGTGAAGTGCTTGGTCGCGTCGGTACCGCCGTAGACGGCCACGATCGCGCCGTTCTCCGGATTCACCGATGCACCACCGAACTGGACATGGGTGTCCTTGTCCGGGCGCTTCTCGGGGTCGATGTTCTCCTTGTAGACCTTCTGGACCGACTTCTGGAGCGCCTCCACCTTCTTCTTGTCGAAGGTGGTGCGGATCTCATAACCGCCCTTGGTCAGGTCACCGACCGTGATGCCTCTCTCGTTGTTGTTGATGAAGTTGGCCTTGGCCAAGTCCACCAGATAGCCGATCTGCCCGCCCAGCTGGGCATTCTTCTTCGGCTTCTCGACCTTGGGGAAGACACGGAACTTCTCGCGCTCCGCCACGTCGAGACGCTTGTCCTTGACCATCTCGTCGAGGATCCAGGTCCAACGCTCGGTGACGCGCCTGGTGTTGGCCTCCGGGGTGGCGGCCCGGTCGATCTCGGTGGCACCGGCCGGATCGAAGTACGTGGCGCCCTTCAGAAGTGCGGCGAGGAAGGCGCACTGGCTGGCGTCGAGATCCTTCGCGTCCTTGTTGAAGTAGGTGCGCGCCGCCGCCTGGACTCCGTAGGCGCCACGCCCGTAGTAGGAGGTGTTCAGATAGCCCGCCATGATCTGCTCTTTGGAAAGGCGGGTGTCCACCTTCATGGAGATGAAGAGCTCCTTGGCCTTCCGGCTCAGAGTCTGCTCCTGGTTCAGCATGGCGTTCTTGACGTACTGCTGGGTGATCGTGGAACCGCCCTGGGTCTGACCACCCCTCGCCATGTTGAAGACGGCGCGGGCGATACCCATCGGGTCGACACCCGAGTCGGTCTCGAACGTCTTGTTCTCCGCGGAGATCACGGCGGACTTCATTTCCGACGGGATGTTCTCGGGCGTGAGGATCTGACGGTTGACCTCACCACCCGTGGCGGCCATCTGGGTGCCGTCACTCCAGTAGTAGACGTTGTTCTGCGCCTCGGCGGCGGCGGCGGGGTCCGGCACGGCCACCACGGCGTAGCCGATGGTGCCCGCCACCATCAGACTACCGGCGAACCCGAGCCCCAGACCTGTGATGAGCTTCCACGACGGCACCCAGCGCCGCCAGCCGTACATGTTGTACCGCGGGTAGTCGATCAACCTCCGCTTGCCGGGGTCACCGCCCCAGTCACGGCCGGGATCGCCCTGGCCTCCGCCGCCGGTACCGCGGCGACCTGCGCCGTGGCCGCCGGCGCCTGCTCCGCCCGCCTCGGCGGCTCGTCTGCGTCCGCTGCCGCGCTGCGCGGCGCGGCGGGCCTCGGCACGTCCGCCGTACGACGGCTGTCCGTATGCGTCTGAAGGGGATCCCGTGCCTGCGCCCCCGTGCGGGGCTGCGCGGCGACCTGTCGGCTGCTGGGCGGCACGCCTGGCCGCGGCACGTCCGCCACCCTGCGGCTGGGGTGGTTTGCGACGGTGCTCGCTCATCGAACGACTACTCCTCGGGCAGGCGTAAACGCCTGGAAGCGGCAGTTGTGATCCGGTCCCCCCGCAATCAATACGGACCAGCCCGCGATCGGGCTCATCCGTGATGCATCCGGGAGGACGACGTTTGAAGGCGCCGCATGGTTCCCGGTGGTCTGCATGCCGCACAGCCTACGCATGGACAAAAACGTCTTGAGTGGAAAATTAACCCCTAAACCGGCAAGTCCCTCGCTGTGAATTGACGATGTGACGCCGGTCACGAGAGTCCCACTTGTCGCCACAGGAACACCGTTCTATCGTCTGGATGTATCGAGTCGATACATCAGAGCGGCATAAGTGCACCCGGGTCCGGAAGAACGGAGGAGGCGATCGATGAGCAGGCGTTCCGGCATCCTCGAGTTCGCCGTCCTCGGCCTGCTCCGTGAGGCCCCGATGCACGGATACGAGCTGCGCAAGCGGCTCAACACGTCGCTGGGGATCTTCCGGGCGTTCAGTTACGGGACGCTCTACCCCTGCCTCAAGACGCTGGTCGCCAACGGGTGGTTGATCGAAGAGCCGGGCAGCGCGCCCGAGGACGCCCTGGCCGCCTCGCTGGCGGGTCGACGAGCCAAGATCGTCTACCGGCTGACCGCCGAAGGCAAGGAGCACTTCGAGGAACTCCTCTCCCACACCGGCCCCGACACCTGGGAGGACGAGCACTTCGCGGCTCGTTTCGCCTTCTTCGGGCAGACGGAGCGTGAGGTGAGGATGCGTGTGCTGGAGGGCAGACGCAGCAGGCTCGAGGAGCGGCTGGAGAAGATGAGCGCCTCGCTCGCCCGCACCCGCGAGCGCCTCGACGACTACACGCTCGAGCTCCAGCGCCACGGCATGGAGTCCGTGGAGCGTGAGGTGCGCTGGTTGAACGAGCTGATCGAGAGCGAGCGAGCGGGACGGGACCAGCGCCGGTCCCCTTCCGCTGGAGACGGTCCTCGGCAGGACACCACATCTGATGAGACGGGCGGCCTGCCCCGGCATCAAGGGGCAGCGCCCTCGGAAGGGAGCCCTTCCAGGGCACCCGACCAGCCGGATCCGTCCGATGACACCACCAAGTGAGACCCCGCGGAACACGCAGGTCTCGTACGAGAACAAACAGGGACAGGGAGCAACCGGAATGGGTTCGGTTCGCGTAGCCATCGTCGGCGTGGGCAACTGCGCCGCCTCGCTGGTGCAGGGCGTCGAGTACTACAAGGACGCCGACCCGGCCTCCAAGGTGCCGGGGCTGATGCACGTCCAGTTCGGCGACTACCACGTCCGGGACGTCGACTTCGTGGCCGCCTTCGACGTCGACGCGAAGAAGGTCGGCCTCGACCTCGCGGACGCCATCGGTGCCAGCGAGAACAACACCATCAAGATCTGCGATGTGCCGAGCACGGGCGTGAAGGTCCAGCGCGGCCACACCCTCGACGGCCTGGGCAAGTACTACCGCCAGACCATCGAGGAGTCGGCCGAGGCTCCCGTCGATGTCGTCCAGGTCCTCAGGGACCAGCAGGTCGACGTCCTCGTCTGCTACCTGCCGGTGGGTTCCGAGGAGGCGGCGAAGTACTACGCGCAGTGCGCCATCGACGCCAAGGTCGCCTTCGTCAACGCGCTCCCGGTCTTCATCGCCGGCACCAAGGAGTGGGCCGACAAGTTCACCGAGGCCGGCGTGCCGATCGTCGGTGACGACATCAAGTCCCAGGTCGGCGCCACCATCACGCACCGCGTCATGGCGAAGCTGTTCGAGGACCGCGGTGTGATCCTGGACCGCACGATGCAGCTCAACGTCGGCGGCAACATGGACTTCAAGAACATGCTGGAGCGCGAGCGCCTGGAGTCCAAGAAGATCTCCAAGACCCAGGCTGTCACCTCCCAGATCCCGGACCGCGACCTCGGCGAGAACAACGTCCACATCGGTCCCTCGGACTATGTGGCCTGGCTGGACGACCGCAAGTGGGCGTACGTCCGCCTGGAGGGTCGCGCCTTCGGTGACGTCCCGCTGAACCTGGAGTACAAGCTCGAGGTCTGGGACTCCCCGAACTCGGCCGGTGTCATCATCGACGCCGTGCGTGCGGCGAAGATCGCCAAGGACCGCGGCATCGGCGGCCCGATCCTCTCCGCGTCCTCTTACTTCATGAAGTCCCCGCCGGTGCAGTACTTCGACGACGAGGCCCGCGCGAACGTCGAGAAGTTCATCAAGGGCGAGGTCGAGCGCTAACACGCACGTCCTCCTGGGCGCGAGTGCGCCCGTCCTTCCGGACACCCGAGGGTCCCCGTGGCATCTGCCCGGGGACCCTCGTTCTGTGTGACGCTGGCGGACATGCCTGTCGTAGGTGATCTGCGCGTACTCATGCGGTTCTCCGGGTTCCGCCGTCTGCTGGCCGTGAGGCTGCTCTCCCAGTCGGCCGACGGGGTCTACCAGATCGCACTCGCCACCTATGTCGTCTTCTCACCAGAACGGCAGACCTCCCCGGCCGCCATCGCTTCGGCCATGGCCGTACTGCTGCTGCCGTACTCGTTCGTCGGCCCGTTCGCCGGTGTACTCCTGGATCGCTGGCAGCGCCGACAGGTCTTCTTCTACGGCAATCTGCTGCGTGCCGCGCTCGCCACCGTCACCGCGCTACTGATCGTCGCCGCCCTCCCGGACTGGCTCTTCTACGCCTCAGCCCTCTGCGTAACGGCCATCAACCGCTTCATCCTGGCGGGACTGTCAGCCTCCCTGCCCCGGGTAGTCGATGAGGACCGGTTGGTGATGGCCAATTCCCTGTCACCGACCGCGGGCACCATCGCCGCGACCGCCGGAGGCGGGCTCGCCTTCGCCGTACGTCTAGGCATGGCCGACTCTGACGCCGCAGTCGTCCTGCTGGGCTCGGCGCTCTACCTCTGTGCCGGACTGGCCTCACTGAGGATGGCCCGCTCACTGCTCGGCCCCGACCCCGAGCAGTTGCAGCCGCGACTGGCGGCGGCATTGGCCTCCACCGCGCGGGGGCTCGTCAGCGGGCTGCGGCATCTCGCCGAACGCCGGACCGCCGCAAGGGCACTTGGCGCGATGACCCTCTTCCGCTTCTGCTACGGCGCACTGACGGTCATGGTGCTGACCCTGTGCCGGTACGCCTGGCCGACGACCGAGAGGCAGGGGCTGACCTTGCTGGGGTTGGCGGTGGGTGTCTCCGGGGTCGGCTTCCTCACCGCAGCCGTCATCACCCCCTGGGCGGTGAACCGGCTCGGCCCGTACGGCTGGATGGCGACATGCGCGGGCGGCGCGGCCGTCCTTGAACCGGCCCTCGGTCTGCCCTTCGCCCCCGTACCCATGCTCATCGCCGCGTTCGTCCTGGGCGCCGTCACCCAAGGAGCGAAGATCGCCACGGACACGGTCGTCCAGACAACCGTCGACGACGCCTTTCGCGGCCGGGTGTTCGCCCTCTACGACATGCTCTTCAACGTCGCCTTCGTCACGGCGGTCGGGCTGGCGGCACTGATCCTGCCCCCCGACGGCAAGTCCGGGCCGCTGGTGATCCTGATGGCGCTGCTCTATGCGGTGGTTGCGCTCATCCTGACGCGACACCGCGCAGACAAGGGCTGATGTTTCACGTGAAACACGGCGCCCGGCGCGACCGCGCGGGTGCGTGTTTCACGTGAAACACGATGAGCGCAGCACGGGGCTCAGTCCTGACCGGCCCACCACTCCTTGAGCGCCGCCACCGCAGCCTCGTGCTCCATCGGCCCATGCTCCAGACGCAGCTCCAGCAGCGCCTGGTAAGCCTTGCCGATCACCGGCCCCGGGCCGACGCCGAGAATCTCCATGATCTGATTGCCGTCCAGATCCGGACGGATCGAGTCCAGCTCTTCCTGCTCCTTCAGCTCAGCGATGCGCTCTTCAAGCCCGTCGTAGGCCCTGGACAGCGCGCTCGCCTTCCGCTTGTTCCGGGTCGTGCAGTCCGAGCGGGTCAGTTTGTGCAGCCGCTCAAGCAGGGGGCCCGCATCCCTTACATAGCGTCGCACCGCCGAGTCGGTCCATTCACCGTCACCGTAGCCGTGGAAGCGCAGATGCAGTTCCACCAACCGCGAGATGTCCTTGACCATGTCATTGGAGTACTTGAGCGCCGTCAGCCGCTTCTTGACCATCTTGGCCCCCACCACCTCGTGGTGGTGGAAGGAGACCCGGCCATCAGACTCGAAGCGGCGAGTCCTGGGCTTGCCGATGTCATGCAGCAGCGCGGACAGCCGCAGCACCAGATCAGGGCCTCCCTGCTCGAGGTCGATCGCCTGATCCAGCACGGTGAGCGAGTGTTCGTATACATCCTTGTGACGGTGGTGCTCGTCACTCTCCAGCCGGAGGGCGGGAAGCTCTGGGAGGAAATGACCGGCAAGGCCGGTCTCGACCAGCAGCGCCAAGCCCTTCCTGGGATGCCGGGAGACAACCAGTTTGTTGAGCTCGTCCCGGATGCGCTCGGCGGAGACGATCTCGATACGGTCCGCCATGTCGTTCATCGCGCCGATGACCTCGGGGGCCACCTCGAAGTCCAGCTGGGCGGCGAAGCGTGCTGCCCTCAGCATGCGCAGCGGGTCGTCGGAGAACGACTCCTCAGGCGTTCCGGGCGTGCGCAGCACCCGCGCCGCCAGATCCGCCCGGCCTCCATGGGGGTCGATGAATTCCATCTCCGGGAGGGCGAGCGCCATCGCGTTGACCGTGAAGTCCCGGCGGACGAGGTCCTCCTCGATGGATTCGCCGTAGGACACTTCGGGCTTGCGCGAGGTCCGGTCGTAGGCCTCGGAGCGATAGGTGGTGATCTCGATCTGGAAATCCTGCACCGCGTCCCCGACCGGGGCGCTCTTCTGGCAGCCCACAGTGCCGAACGCGATCCCCACATCCCATACCGAGTCCGCCCATGGCCGGACGATTCTCAGTACGTCCCCGGGGCGGGCGTCCGTGGTGAAGTCGAGATCGTTGCCGAGTCGCCCCAGCAGCGCGTCCCGGACCGATCCGCCCACCAGGGCAAGGCGGAATCCCGCTTGCTTGAAACGGTGAGCAAGCTCATCGGCGACAGGGGACACCCTCAGCAGTTCCGTGACCGCGCGGTGCTGCACCTGATTCAGGGCGGTGGGGTTGTCTTCGTTGGCGTTCGGCACAACAGCACAGGGTACGTGCCCGTGCGGACATGGGCTTCACCCTTTTACCGGTGCCTCGGGTCCCCGGATCAAGGTCACCAGCGCATCCCCGCAGCGATCATGTGGCGCAGTCGACGGCACTCCGCCATGGCGCACCTCGTTACCATGCCTGGATACGGCCGGTGCGGCCAGGTCACTCAGCCGAGGCACTGACACCGCCCACCAACGGCAGCAGACGACGACAAGGGACGGACGAGCGCGTGGCCGAGGCGGCAGAATTCCAGGGGATGGGGACCTCTCCTGCCCGCCGGTGGCTGCGGCGCACAGTCGCCGTCATCGCGGCAGCACCACTGCTGGCCGCTCTGATCAACGGAGCGGCGACACCGGCCGCGCAGGCCGCGCCGACGGCCCGGACCGCAGGTGTGGCACAGACCGCACCGGCTGCCGCGAAGACGCCCGCGTCGACCGGTGTCGATGTGTTCTTGGACACCTTGTCTCCCGCCGCTCCCGTGAAGGGCGACACGCTCACCCTGAGCGGCACCGTGACCAACAAGGGCAAGGAAGCCGTCACCGAAGCCGAAGTCGATCTCCTGGTGGGCCCCCGTCTGGACGGGCGCTCCGAGATCGACGACGTGTCCGAGCGCGGCGCGTACTCGCCCGGTGACGACGGCGACAAGCTGGGCGCCCCGTACACCGTCGAGCTTCCGACCATCGCAGCCGGCCTCAGCGAGGACTTCTCGCTGAGCGTCCCGGTGGGCAAGCTCGGTCTCGACGAGGACGAGAACGGCGTGTACCAGCTCGGAGTGGTCCTCTCGGGGCAGACCTCCAGCGAGCAGTACGAGCACGTCCTGGGCATCGAGCGGACCCTTCTGCCCTGGCAGCCGGTGGCTGCGGACACCAAGACCCAGATGTCCTACCTGTGGCCGCTGATCTCCTCGACACGGCTCTCGGCGGAGACCAACACGGACGAACGGCAGAGCCCGATCTTCGAGGATGACGCGGCCCTGGCGGCGGAGCTGGCTCCCGGTGGCCGGCTGGAGCGGCTTGTGTCGCTGGGCAGCGAACTGCCTGTGACCTGGGTCATCGATCCGGATCTGCTCGCCACGGTCGAGGCGATGGCCGGCGAGTACAAGGTCAGGACCGCGCCGGACACCACGGCGCCCGGCCGTAACCAGGACGTGGCCAAGCAGTGGCTGAGCTCGCTGGAGAAAGCGGTGCAGGGGAGCAACGTCGTCGCGCTGCCGTTCGGCGATCCCGACCTGGCGTCTCTCGCCCATCGAGGTAAGGACGTCTCCGGCTCCCTGAGCCAGCTCCAGTCGGCCACCACGGTCGCCGAGAGCACCGTGGAGACGATCCTCCATGTGAAGCCGTCCATAGACTTCGCCTGGCCGGTCGAGGGTGCGATCGACCCGTCGATCGTCGATGTCGCGACTTCGGCGGGCGCCGACAAGATCATCGCCCGCGGTGACAGCCTCAGGGAGACCGGCCCGGTGTCCTACACACCGTCCGCGGCACGGCCCATCGGCGGCGGTACCACGGCGGTCGTCGCGGACGCCCGGCTTTCCACTGCCTTCCAGGGCGATCTGGCCACGGCGGACGGCTCGACCCTCGCGGTCCAGAGGTTCCTGGCGCAGACGCTGGCCCTGACCCTCCAGGCTCCCAGCAAGCAGCGCACCGTCGTGGTCGCACCGCAGCGGATGCTGACAGCGTCCCAGGCGCAGACGATGGCGAACGCCCTGCACTCGCTCGCGGATCAGCGCTGGGTCCAGCAGGTGGACCTCATCGCGGTGGCGGCAGCGAAGCCCGACCCCGACGCGACCACGGACGTACCGGGCGCGAAGAGCTATCCGGGCCGACTCCGAGCCCAGGAGCTGCCGGTCCAGACCTTCCAGGACATCCGCACCACGCAGGAGACCCTGAACAACTTCAAGGTCATCCTCACAGCGCAGGACCGGGTCGTGACACCGTTCGGCAACGCGCTGGACCGGGAGATGTCCACATCCTGGCGGGGCAGAGCTGCCGCGGCGGCCGACTACCGCAGAGGGGTGCAGACCTTCCTGGAGGACCTCAGGACCGAGGTCAGGCTGATCGAGAAGTCCGCGCTGACGCTCTCGGGCCGCAGCGCCACGATCCCCGTGACGGTGCAGAACAAGCTGCTCCAAGGGGTCGACCTGGTCCTCAGGCTGGAGTCCGGCAACCCGACCCGGTTGAAGCTCGATGACCGAAGTGATGCGGCGGAGCAGCAGATCAAGGTCGAGGGCGGACACAGCCAGTCCGTGAAGTTCGCCGCCGCTGCCAACGCCAACGGCCCGGTCCAGGTGACCGCCCAGCTTTACACCAAGGAAGGGATCCCCTACGGCGACCGGATGACCTTCACAGTCAAGGTCTCCGAAGTCACCCCGACCGTGATGCTTGTCATCGCGGGCGGTGTACTTCTCCTTGTCCTCGCCGGAGTAAGGATGTACACCCAGCGCAAGCGCGCCGCCGCCCGCGAGGGCACCGCCGACGACGCTGATGCCGCCGCGCCCGAGGACGCAGACGATGGCGGCGATGCCGTCGCCGACACCGCGGCCGACAGCGCAGGGCAGCAGCCGAGTGACCCTGGGCCGGACACCCTTCCGGAAAGCAGGGACCCGTCGGACACGGGTGAGAAGGTGGACCATTGAGCGATGGCGTGGCCGGTCGGCCGGGGACGATGAGGTGGGGTATCCAATGAACGCGCCGTACGACGGTGACCGCGGGGAAGGCACGGGCGGCACCGCGCCCGCCCCGGGCGCCGGGTACCCCTCGCCCGGCCCCAGGGCATCCCGGTCCCCGGCTGCGAGCCAGGTGCCCCAGCCTGCGCACGAGCCTGCCCCTGATGCCACCGCCGACCCGTATGTGCAGGACGCCTACGCGCACGACCCCTACCGGTCGCAGGACCTTTCGGCCCAGGACCCGGTATCGGAAGCTCTCTACGACCGTGCGTCACATCCGCCGCCACCGCCCGGCTCCTATCCCCAGCCGCAGCCGCTGTACCAGCAGCCTCCGGTCCAGCAGTACGCCCCCGATCCTCGGGTGTGGGCCCAGACGCCCCCGCCCGAACCGGACGGCCCGTCGCGCCGCCTGCCGTACGGCGACGACACCCGTGCGGTGCGGTTCACCGGTGTCGACGAACTGCTGAGCCACGCGGGAGAGAACGAGACGGAGCAGGATGCTTTCGCCCATCTCTACCGGGACCAGCAGCAGGGCGCTGCCCGTACCCAGGTCAGGACCGAGCCGGAAGCAGAGCCGAAACCGGCACCCGCGCAGCCGAAGTCCGGTGCCGGTGGCCGTGCCGCGAGTCTGCTGAAGTCCAGTGCGGTGATGGCGGCAGGCACCCTGGTGTCGCGCATCACGGGCTTCGTCCGCAGTCTCGTGATCACCGGCGCCCTCGGCGCCGCGCTGCTCGGTGACGCGTTCACCGTCGCCTTCACCCTGCCGACGATGATCTACATCCTCACCGTGGGCGGCGGCCTCAACTCGGTCTTCGTACCGCAGCTCGTCCGCGCCATGAAGAACGACGAGGACGGCGGCGAGGCCTACGCCAACAGGCTGCTGACGCTGGTCATGGTCACCCTCGGCGTGATCGTCGTCATCGCGGTCTTCGGCGCACCACTGCTGATCGCCGCCATGTCACCCACCATCGCCGGCGATCCGCCGGCGAACAGCGTCGCAGTCACCTTTGCCCGCTACTGCCTGCCCACCATCTTCTTCATGGGTGTGCACGTGGTGATGGGCCAAATCCTCAACGCCCGGGGCAAGTTCGGCGCGATGATGTGGACCCCGGTCCTCAACAACATCGTCATGATCGCCACCTTCGGGCTCTTCATCTGGGTCTACGGCACCTCGGCGGACACTCAGATGAGTGTGCAGACCATTCCGCCGGAAGGCGTGCGCCTCCTCGGTATCGGCACACTGCTGGGTCTGACCGTCCAGGCGGTCGCGATGATCCCCTACCTCCGCGAGACCGGCTTCCGCTTCCGCCCCCGCTTCGACTGGAAGGGCAAGGGACTCGGCAAGACGGTCAAGCTCGCCAAGTGGACGGTGCTGTTCGTCCTGGCGAACCAGGCCGGCGTCCTCGTGGTCACCCAGCTGTCCACTGCGGCGGGAGCGGCGTCCGGCAAGGACGGCGCCGGTATCCTCGCGTACTCCAACGCGCAGCTCATCTGGGGCATGCCGCAGGCCATCATCACGGTGTCGGTCATGGCGGCGCTGCTGCCGCGGATCTCCCGTGCCGCGCACGACGAGGACTCCGGTGCCGTACGCGACGACATCTCCCAGGGTCTGCGGAACTCCGCCGTCGCGATCGTGCCGGTCGCCTTCTCGTTCCTGGCCTTGGGCGTCCCGATGTGCACCCTGCTGTACGCCTCCGCCGGTGTGGAGGCCGCTCGGTCCATGGGATTCATCCTCATGGCCTTCGGCCTGGGCCTGATCCCGTTCTCGGTGCAGTACGTGGTTCTGCGGGGCTTCTACGCCTACGAGGACACCCGCACGCCGTTCTACAACACCGTCATCGTGGCCGCGGTCAACGCGGCGGCTTCAGCCGTCTGCTATCTCGTGCTCCCGCCCGCCTGGGCCGTGGTGGGCATGGCCGCCTCCTACGGGCTCGCGTACGCGGTGGGCGTCGGCGTCGCCTGGCGTCGCCTGCGGAACCGGCTGGGCGGTGACCTGGACGGGGCACATGTGGTCCGCACCTACGCACGGCTCAGCCTGGCATCGCTTCCCGCGGCCCTCGTGGCCGGTGGTGTGGGCTTCCTGCTGCTGAGAACGCTGGGGGAGGGTGCCTTCGGGTCGCTGGTGGCGCTGATCGCCGGGGGAGCGCTTCTTCTCGGCATCTTCTTCGTCGCGGCCAGGAAGATGCGGATCGAGGAGCTCAACGCCATGGTCGGCATGGTTCGCGGGCGCCTCGGCCGCTAGGAGTTATCCGCAAGCCGCACTCAAACGTCCACGTCGTGCACAACCTTCGTCCACCACCGTGTGTCGTGCATAGCGCCGGACTGTGGGCACAATTGGCATGGCTGTTGGATATGGCGCAACGGATGGGGAGGCAGGGAACGACGGTGGCGGAACGTAGCACGGCTGCCGTCGACGTGGCCGACAACAGCGGAGACGAACCGCTGACCGCCAAGGCGGGTAAGGCCACGGCCGACGGGGTGGCGGAAGCCGACGACACGGCGGAGATGAGCGCCGAGGACATGGGCAGCGAGCACGAGAAGAGCGAGCTGTCCTCCATCAAGACGCCCGAGGTGCACAGCGGCCACAAACTCGCCCACCGCTACCGGCTGGAGGAGTGCGTCACCCGTCTGGACGGGTTCAGCAGTTGGCGTGCGGTCGACGAGAAGCTGCGCCGAGCCGTCGGGGTCCACATCCTCCCCGCCGACCACCCTCGCGCCCGGTCCGTGCTCGCAGCCGCCCGGTCATCCGCGCTGCTCGGCGACCCCCGTTTCGTACAGGTCCTCGACGCGGTCGAGGACGATGACATCGTTTACGTCGTCCATGAATGGCTGCCCGACGCCATCGAGCTCTCGGCACTGCTGGCCGCCGGGCCGATGGAGGCGCACGACGCCTACCAGCTGGTCAGCCAGCTCTCCCAGGCCATGACGGCGGCTCACCGCGAGGGCCTCGCACATCTGCGCCTCACCCCGAACGCCGTGCTGCGCAGCTCCACCGGCCAGTACCGCATTCGCGGGCTCGCAGTGAACGCGGCACTGCGTGGCATCAGCTCGGACCGTCCACAGCGCTCCGACACCGAGGCCATCGGCGCCCTGCTCTACGCCGCGCTCACCCAGCGTTGGCCCTACGAGAGCGATGCCTACGGTCTCTCGGGCCTTCCCAAAGGCGTCGGGCTGATCCCACCCGACCAGGTCCGCGCGGGTGTGCACCGCGGGCTTTCGGAGCTGGCGATGCGAGCACTGGTCAACGACGGGGCGACGGCATCCCGGCAGGAGCAGCCCTGCACGACTCCCGACGAGCTGGCCAAGGCAGTCGGGGAGATGCCCCGTATCCGGCCCCCGGAGCCGACTTTCGCTCCGCTCCCGGAGTACCAGCGCACGACGTACCAGCAAGGCACATACAGCCGCCCGGGCTCCCGTCCGGGGACCGCTCCGGCTCAGCCGGTTCCGCCCCCTCCAGCTCCGCTGGAGAGCCGCACGGGCACGGTGCTCAAGTGGACCGTCGCGGCGCTGCTCATCGCCGCACTGGGGCTCGGCAGCTGGCAGATCGCCGACAAGTTGCTAGACAACGAGAAGTCGACGGACCGGACCCCGGGGAACAGCCAGACCGACAGCGGGAAGCAGGACGACAAGCCGCCCGCCGCCGAGCCGCTGCGCATCACCGCCGCCTCGGTGTTCGCGCCCGGTGGGTCGGGCGTGGAGCCGGAGGATGTGCCCAAAGCCGTCGACGGCGACCCCGGTACGGCATGGGTCACCCCGAAGTACATCGGTTACCCCAACTTCGGCAACCTGCCGGAGCGGCGGGACGGAAGCGGGATCATCGTCGACCTGGGCAGCCCCAAGAACGTCTCGGAGATCTCTGTCGAGATGTACCGGGCGGGCCAGACGATCGAGTTGCTCGCCGCGGACAAGGACGCGACGGACCCGAGTTCGCTGAGTGACTTCCCACAGCGGATCACCGAGCCGGGCAAGGCCGGCCGGCAGGTTGCCAAACCGCTCGACAAGCCGGTCACGACTCGATACCTGCTCATCCACGTCACCGAGCTCCCCAGTGACGGCTCGTCCGATGGGTACCGCGGTGGCATTGCGGAGATCGCAGTCAAGGGCGGCGACAGCTGATTCGTGATGCCTGCCTCGGCGAGAGATGGCTCTGTCCGCCCTGACCGGAGTCACCGTAAGGTCAATGTCGTGGGAGGGGATGATGCGGTGGAGCAGAACGCTCTCGACGGTGCAAGCGACCAGGAGCTCCTGGAGCGCCATGTCTCAGGCGATCCAGACGCCTTCGGTGAGCTCGTACGGCGGCACCGCGACCGGCTCTGGGCCGTAGCCCTGCGCACGCTGGGCGACCGCGAAGAGGCGGCGGACGCGGTGCAGGACGCCTTTGTCTCGGCCTTCCGGGCGGCTCATACGTTCCGTGGCCAGTCCGCGGTGACGACCTGGCTCCACCGGATCACGGTCAACGCCTGTCTCGACCGTGCGCGGAAGGCCGCCTCCCGCCGGACCTCCCCCGTCGATGACACGGAGCGCCTGGAGCAGCTGCTCGAACCGGTGGAGTCCGCCGAAGCCCCTGCCGAGCGCCAGGATCTTCATCGCGAGCTCCTGGCGGCCCTGGCCAGAATCCCGGTGGACCAGCGCGCCGCGCTCGTCCTGGTCGATATGCAGGGCTATCCCGTCGCCGAGGCGGCGGCGATGCTGGATGTGCCCACGGGAACGGTGAAGAGCCGTTGCGCCCGCGGCCGTGCGCGGCTGCTGCCCATGCTCACCCATCTGCGCGGTGACTCCGGGAGCAAGCCCGGTGAAAACGGGGATAGCGAAGGTCGCAACAGGGGAAGGAACCGGACGCCAGGGACATCCGTCCCACCGGTGATGGGACCGAAGGACGCAGGGCCGAGTGATCCTGCCGGTGTGAAGGACGGAGGTGGGCGCGCGTGACCTCCTCGACCGGCACGAGTCAGCACCCGGATGTGTCGGAGATCGCCGATCTCACCGAGGGATTGGTGTCACCTTCCCGTCAGACCGAGATCAGAGGCCATATCGACAGTTGCTCACTCTGCTCCGAGGTTCACGAGTCCCTGCAGGAGATCCGTGGCCTCCTGGGCACCCTTCCGGGAGCCCCGCGGATGCCTGACGACATCGCGGGACGCATCGATGCCGCGCTGGCCGCTGAGGCGCTTCTCAGCGCCGGCGCCCTCCCCGAGAAGCCGGTGGATGCCGCCGATCCCCCCGGTGTTTCACGTGAAACACCGGGGCGCTCCGAGCCGGGCGGGACCGTTCCGACGGATCGTCCCGCGGGACGGCCTCACGCTGCCACAGGTCCCGGCCGACGCCGCACCACTCGGCGACGTCGCCGCACGGCCGTCCTGGGCGCTGCTCTGGGTATCGCCGCTGCGGGGATGAGCGTGCTCTTGGTCCGAGGTATGGGGACCGGCACCGACAGCGCCGAGAGGGCCCAGACCGGGCTCAGCACCGGCGATACCGCGAGCGGGCTCTCCCAGGGCACCCTCGGAGACCGGGTCCATCAACTGCTGGCCCAAGGCGCCACCGCGCAAGAGGTATCACCGGGCATGTCCAAGACCGGGCCGACCGTGCCTCGCATGCAGCCTTTGCGGACACCCGAGGGTGTGGAGGTACCAGCCTGTGTCCAGCGGGGTACAGGACGCGGTGAACCTCCCCTCGCGGCGGAGCAGAGCACGTATGAGGGGACCAGGGCCTTCCTTGTGGTGTTCCCGAAGCCCGGCGATGAATCCCAGGTGCAGGCGTATGTCGTCGACGCCTCATGTGTCGAGTCCGCTCCTGCCGGCAAGGGTGAGCTGCTGCTGACGGAGGCCTACCCCCGTCCCTGAGCGCGCCACCACCGTGCCACCGTCGTCACCTGGGTCCACGCCGGGACGGGAGCCGGGAGTGGACGCGCCTGGGACCCCGCGGGAATGCCTGCCCCTTAGGATCCGTTGGGTGGGGTGAGTGGTTGAAGGCGCTCCCCGCAGGCAGTAGGCAGTCCCCAGAGACGAGGAAGAAACCCGTGAGCGACGTCCGTAATGTGATCATCATCGGCTCCGGGCCGGCCGGGTACACCGCCGCGCTCTACACGGCGCGCGCCTCGCTGAACCCGCTGGTGTTCGAGGGCTCCGTCACCGCCGGTGGCGCGCTGATGAACACCACGGAGGTGGAGAACTTCCCCGGCTTCCGCGACGGCATCATGGGGCCGGAGCTGATGGACAGCATGCGGGGTCAGGCCGAGCGCTTCGGTGCCGAACTCATCCCCGACGACGTAGTAGCCGTTGATCTCACGGGTGACATCAAGACCGTGACCGACACCGCAGGCACTGTCCACCGTGCCAAGGCCGTCATCGTGACCACGGGCTCTCAGCACCGCAAGCTGGGCCTGCCCAACGAGGACGCCCTGTCCGGACGCGGAGTCTCCTGGTGCGCCACCTGCGACGGCTTCTTCTTCAAGGACCAGGACATCGCTGTGGTCGGTGGCGGAGACACGGCGATGGAGGAAGCGACCTTCCTCTCCCGCTTCGCCAAGTCCGTGACGGTGATCCACCGCCGTGACAGCCTGCGTGCCTCCAAGGCGATGCAGGAGCGCGCCTTCGACGACCCGAAGATCTCGTTCGCCTGGGACAGCGAGGTCGCCGAGATCCACGGCGAGCAGAAGCTCTCCGGTCTGACCCTGCGCAACACCAAGACCGGCGAGACCTCCGAGCTCCCCGTGACGGGCCTGTTCATCGCCGTCGGACATGACCCCCGCACCGAGCTCGTCAAGGGCCAGCTGGAGCTGGACGAAGAGGGCTACCTGAAAGTCGACGCGCCCTCCACGCGTACCAACCTCACAGGGGTCTTCGGTGCCGGCGACGTGGTGGACCACACCTACCGCCAGGCGATCACCGCAGCGGGCACCGGTTGCTCGGCCGCGCTGGACGCCGAGCGCTACCTCGCGGCCCTGGCGGACGAGGAGAAGGCCGCGGCAGCGGTGGCGGTCTGACCGCCCTCAACGACTTCCAGCCCCCATACCCCACACCCCCGCAAGACGAGGAGGCCACCGTGGCCCTGAAGATCGTTACCGACGCCAACTTCGAAGAGGAAGTCCTCAGGAGCGCAAAGCCCGTGCTTGTGGACTTCTGGGCCGAGTGGTGCGGTCCGTGCCGCCAGATCGCTCCGTCGCTGGAGGCCATCGCCGCCGAGCACGGCGACAAGCTGGAAATCGTCAAGCTCAACATCGATGAGAACCCGGCCACGGCGGCCAAGTACGGCGTGATGTCGATCCCGACACTCAACGTGTACCAGAACGGTGAGGTCGCGCAGACCATCGTCGGCGCCAAGCCGAAGGCCATGCTTCTGCGTGAGCTGGACGCCTACATCAGCGACGAGGTCTCTCAGGGCTGAAGCCTCACGCTTCGTTTCACGTGAAACATGAATGGGCCGCCCCTGACGGGTCGGCCCATTCATCGCCTCCGGGCCTCACAACGGCCGTAGCGCAGGTTCCTTCTGGACAGCCCCCAGCAGCCGGTCCAAAGCCAACTCCACATCCTCCTTCCAGGAGAGTGTGGTGCGCAACTCCAGTCGCAGCCGTGGATGCGCGGGGTGCGGACGGACGGTCTTGAAACCGACCGCCAGCAGATGGTCGGCGGGGAGCACACAGGCCGGCTCGGTCCAGCGGGCGTCACCGAACGCCTCGATCGCTTTGAAGCCCCGGCGCAGCAAGTCCTTGGCGACGGTCTGCACCATCACCCGGCCAAGACCCTGCCCCTGGTACGCCGGGGTGATCCAGGCAGTCATCAGCTGCACCGCGTCCGCCGAGACAGGGCTCGTGGGAAAGGCCGTGGATCGCGGGACATAGGCGGGTGGCGCATAGAGCACGAAGCCGACCGGCGCTTCGTCGACATAGACAACGCGACCGCACGAACCCCATTCCAGCAGAACGGCGGAGATCCAGGCTTCCTTTTCCAGCTCGGGCCTGCCTGCCTTTACCGCCGCTTCTCCGCTGACCGGATCAAGCTCCCAGAAGACACACGCTCGGCATCGCTTGGGGAGGTCTGAAAGGTTGTCCAGGGTGAGCGGTACGAGCCGACGCCCCATGAAGGCTGCTCCTCACTTCCTTCGACTGCCGTGCCAAGGGCAGCGGACAACACGCTCCGTTCCCGGAGCAGGCTGCCGATGAACCCGCCAACCGCGCCAATGCTCAGGCCGGCTGTCAGTAGCTGGCTACGGCTCAGCGATCGCATCGCTCGCCTTCCTCTGAGTTGGGTAAAAGGTGGATGCGCCATACCAGAACGCATCGTATCCACCCAGCGAGGACGCGCCTACCGTGAGACGGCAAAGGGCGGACCGTGTTCCGCCGACTGCCTGACACGATCCGCCCTGATGACCGGCTGGAGACTATGCCTCGCGGTCTTCCATGTCCTCATCCTCAAGGCTCTCGAGACTCTTCTCCATGACGCGCCCCTCACCGGGGGCCAGGGTGCCCAGAATCCGGTCAAGATCCTCCATCGAGGCGAACTCGACGACGATCTTCCCCTTCTTCTGCCCCAGGTCCACTTTGACCCGGGTCTCGAAGCGATCCGACAAACGCGAGGCCAGCTCACCCAGCGCCGGCGAGACCCGGCTGCCGGCCCGGGGGCTCTTGGCCTTCGGCGAGCTCGACGGGCGCGAGCCCATCAGGGTCACGATCTCCTCGATGGCACGCACCGACAGCCCCTCGGCCACGATGCGATGCGCCAACCGGTCCTGCTCCTCGGAGTCCTCCACAGAGAGCAGTGCCCGGGCATGCCCGGCGGAGAGGACCCCGGCAGCCACACGACGCTGGACCGGCGGGGAAAGCCGGAGCAGACGGAGAGTGTTGGACACCTGCGGACGCGACCGCCCGATCCGGTCGGCCAGCTGGTCATGCGTGCAGTTGAAGTCCTTGATCAACTGTTCGTAGGCATGTGCCTCCTCCAGCGGGTTCAGCTGGGATCGATGGAGGTTCTCCAACAGGGCGTCCAGCAGGAGCTTCTCGTCGTCCGTGGCTCTGACGATCGCGGGAATGCGCTCCCAGCCCGCTTCGCGGCAGGCCCGCCAGCGACGCTCACCCATGATGAGCTCATAGCGGTCCCGACCCAGCTGCCGTACCACTACGGGCTGAAGAAGACCGACTTCTTTGACGGACGTGACCAGTTCAGCCAGTGCGTCCTCGTCAAAGACCTCGCGGGGCTGCTGGGGGTTGGGCGTGATCGCGTCCAGAGGCAGTTCGGCGAAGTGCGCCACCGCGGGCGAGACCGTCTCGGGGAGCGCCTCGGGCTCCGGCTCGGCAGTGCGCTGCTCTGGGGGCAGCAGCCCCACCGAGGGTGCCTGAGCGGCTGGGATCAGCGCGTTGAGCCCCCGCCCAAGCCCTCTACGTCGCTCGCTCACTGGATCTCCTCCGACACACTGTGCTGCTGGTTGTTCTGACCGATCACATGCGCGGACCGGCCGTCGTACTGAATGCCGACCCCTCGCAGGGCGATCTCCCGCGCGGCTTCGAGATACGACAGCGACCCACTGGATCCCGGGTCATAGGTGAGGACGGTCTGCCCGTAACTCGGAGCCTCAGAGATGCGCACCGACCGCGGGATGCTCGTCCGGAGCACCTCCTCGCCGAAGTGGCTGCGCACCTCTTCCGCCACCTGCGAGGCGAGCCGCGTCCGGCCGTCGTACATCGTGAGCAGAATCGTCGACACATGCAGACCCGGGTTCAGGTGACCGCGCACCAGGTCGACATTACGCAGCAGCTGACCGAGTCCTTCCAGCGCGTAGTACTCGCACTGGATGGGGATCAGCACTTCCGCACCCGCCACAAGGGCATTGACGGTCAGCAGTCCCAGCGACGGAGGGCAGTCGATGAGGATGTAGTCCAGGGGCTGCTCATACGCCTGGATCGCACGCTGCAGTCGGCTCTCCCGGGCCACCAGCGACACCAGCTCGATCTCTGCTCCGGCAAGATCGATGGTGGCAGGAGCACAGAAGAGGCCTTCGACATCCGGGACGGGCTGGACCACATCCGAGAGAGGCTTGCTCTCCACCAGCACGTCATAGATCGAGGGGACCTCGGCATGGTGGTCGATCCCCAGGGCCGTCGAGGCATTTCCCTGTGGGTCAAGATCGATCACCAGAACGCGGGCGCCATGCAGAGCAAGCGACGCGGCAAGATTCACCGTGGTGGTCGTCTTGCCGACGCCACCCTTCTGGTTGGCGACCACCATGACGCGTGTCTGCTGGGGTCGGGGGAGCCCCTCACCGGCACGACCCAGAGCCTCCACCGCCAGCTGGGCGGCACGACCAATGGGGGTGTCGTCCATCGGCGGCGGTGTTTCACGTGAAACATCCTCCCCCGCCGACTCGGTACGGGGACTCGGGACCGGATCGGTCATCGGTCCCGCGATGTTGGCGTCGGACCGCAAGGATTCACTCTCCTCGACTTCAGGCTCGCAATGAGCAGAGCCTGCCATGGTTTCGGGGTCGCGAACCAGCGCGCTCGGTGGATCTGTGGAGAATTCCACCTCTGTGGACAAGCCCGTGACCCTCGGGATGGGCTTGCGGTCGCGCGGCGTGACGGCACGACCGCGGCTGATGATTCCCTGGAGTAGTGAGCGACGTTTCACGTGAAACACGATGCCCGCGCCCCTGGGTCACACCGTTACGACACTCCGAAATGCGTACGTAAGGGGATCCCGCGGAAGCAGGCGGCGGGATCGACTGAAGGCACAGGTCAGCGACGACGGCGCGTACGTCCCACTCGGGCCGCCTTGGCCCGCTTGGCGGCGAACCGAACACCGCCGGGACTTTCGCCGACCTCGACCCTCACCACCGTGGACAGCGGATCCACCACCCCCTCCCCGACATGAAGAACCGAGGTATCGACGACACCGAGCTTGGTCAGAGCCGCCCGAGCACCATTGATCTCCTCCTCCGCGGTGTCCCCCTTGAGGGCGAGCATTTCCCCATAAGGACGGAGCAGAGGAACGCCCCACCCCGCGAGCCGGTCCAGCGGAGCCACCGCCCGCGCTGTGACCACATGCACCGGCGGCAGTGTGCCGAGCACCTCCTCGGCACGGCCGCGCACCACCGTCACATGGTCGAGCCCCAGAAGCTCGACCACCTCCTGGAGGAAGTTGGTGCGCCGCAGCAGCGGCTCCAGGAGTGTGATCTTGAGATCAGGACGGACGAGGGCCAGCGGGATACCGGGCAGTCCGGCACCGGAACCGACATCGCAGACGGTGACCCCTTCAGGGACCACTTCGGACAGCACGGCGCAGTTCAGCAGGTGCCGCTCCCACAGCCGTGGCACCTCGCGTGGGCCGATCAGACCGCGCTTGACCCCCGCATCCGCGAGCAGTTCGGCATAGCGGACGGCCTCGGAGAAGAACTCACCGAATACCGTCCTAGCCTCTTCGGGTGCCTGGGGAAGCTCTGCTGCCTCCGTCACCGGAACCGTCCTTCCGTGCCGCGCAACCGCGCAGTGGTGCTGAGTTACAGGCTGACAAAATTCGGCCCCGCCTGCGAACAGACGGGGCCGACGGAACACTGGGTCAGGCAGGGAGTACGACGACGAAGCGCTGAGGTTCCTCGCCCTCGGACTCACTGCGCAGACCGGCTGCGGCAACGGCGTCGTGCACGACCTTGCGCTCGAACGGAGTCATCGGCTTGAGCTTCACCGGCTCACCGGTGTTCTTCACCTCGTCCGCCGCCTGGGCACCGAGTTCGGCAAGCTCGGAACGCTTCTTGGCGCGGAAGCCGGCGATGTCCAGCATCAGCCTGCTGCGGTCCCCGGTCTCCCGGTGTACGGCGAGGCGGGTCAGCTCCTGGAGCGCCTCCAGCACCTCGCCGTCCCGGCCCACGAGCTTCTGCAGATCCCGGCTTCCCGAATCACTGATGATCGAGACCGCTGCCCGGTCCGCCTCGACGTCCATGTCGATGTCGCCGTCGAGATCGGCGATATCGAGCAGGCCCTCAAGGTAGTCAGCGGCGATCTCCCCCTCCTGCTCCAGGCGGGTCAGGGTGTCGCCACCCTCGGCGGCGGAGGTGGTGCCTTCCGTCACGGATGGACTCCTTCTTACTTCTTGGACGACGGGTGCTTGGGCCGCTGCTGGCCCTTGCGCTGTCCGGACTTGGCTTGGCGAGCGGAAGAAGCAGAAGCGGCCTTGCCCGCCGGCTTCGCCGCGGTGTCCTGCGGTTCATCCTGCTTCTCCAGCGAGAGCTTCGCCGTCGTGGTCTGCGCGGCTGCGGCACCACCGGACTGACGCTGTGACTTGCTCTGCCGCTTGGGCTGCTGACGCCGGGCGCCGGAACCACTCTCAGCCTCGGCGCCGACGGCGTCACCCTTGATCACGGTGCCATCGGCCTGGGCCACGAAACCGGCCTTGGCCAGGCCCGTGATGAACCGGCGCTCGTTTTCATTACGGTCCGGCCCCTTGGCCACGATGGCCTGGACGATGTTGCGCTTACGGCGGCCCCGCACCTCTCCATGCGCGATGACGCCCTTCAGCAGACGCTGAAGGTAGCTGTCCTGAGCCTTGGAACCGGGTGTCGGGTTCTGGTTGATCACGTACATCTGCTGGCCCATGGTCCACACGTTGGTGGTCAGCCAGTAGACCAGGACACCGACCGGGAAGTTGATGCCCATGACGGCGAAGATCACCGGGAAGATGTACATCAGCATCTTCTGCTGCTGCATGTACGGGGTCTTCACCGAGAGGTCGACGTTCTTCTGCATCAGCTGGCGCTGCGTGTAGAACTGCGACGCCGACATCAGGATGATCATGATCGCGGTGACGATGCGGACATCCGTGAGCGAGGCGTGCAGCGCCTGGACCTTCTCCTCGGAGTCCGTGAACTTCGCCGCGAGCGGGGCACCGAAGATATGGGCCTTCTGAGCACTCGCCAGAAGCGGCTCATTGATCACACCAACGGTGTCGTTCGAGGCGATCTTGCTCAGCACGTGGTACAGCGCGAAGAAGAACGGGGACTGCGCCAGGATGGGCAGGCACGAGGAGAGCGGGTTGGTACCCGTCTCCTTGTACAGCTTCATCATCTCTTCGGACTGACGCTGTCGGTCGTTCTTGTAGCGCTCCTGGATGGCCTTCATCTTCGGCTGGAGCGCCTGCATGTTCCGCATCGACTTGATCTGCTTCACAAAAAGCGGGATCAGGCAGATACGGATCAGCACCACCAGGGACACGATGGACAGTCCCCATGCCCAGCCCGTGTCAGGGCCGAAGACCGCCCCGTACAACGAGTGGAACTGGACGATGATCCAGGAGACGGGTGTGGTGATAAAGCTGAAGAGACTGGCAATCGTGTCCACTAATCAGGCTCCTTGAGCATTGGGCGAGGTCTCTGCGGCCGGGCTGGTCTCAGGGGGTTGCCCGCCCTTGCCACCGCGCAGGTACTCACGCAGCAGCTGGTGCCAACGAGGTCGTTTTCTTGGAGGGACATGGTCCACGCCGCCGGGCGACCACGGATTGCACCGCAGGATGCGCCAGGCGGTGAGGGCTGTGCCCTTCACCGCGCCATGCCGGTCTATAGCTGTGTATCCGTAGTGCGAACACGACGGGTAGTACCGGCAGACAGGCCCGAGCAACGGGCTGATCGTCCACTGGTAAAGCTTGATCAGAGCCAGCAGCGGGTACTTCATCGCGCACCCCCTCCCAGCAACCGCTGAAAGGCGGCGTCCAGGTCTCGGGCAAGCTGTGCATGATCGGCGTCGCCCGCTCCGGGCAGCGCCCGTACGACCACCAGGCTACCGGGGGGCAGCTCGGACAGCCGTTCGCGTATCAGATGGCGCAGTCTCCGCTTCACCTGGGTGCGAGTGACCGCTCCACCCACTGCCTTGCTCACGACGAAACCCGCACGCGTCGGGGGAGCGCTCTCCCCAGGCGCGTGCGGGTCCGTTGCACCGCTGCGTAGATGGACGACAAGAAGCGGGCGGCCTGCCCGACGTCCTCGTCGTACCGCGGTCGCGAAGTCCTCGCGCCGCCTCAGCCGATTCTCGGTAGGCAGCACGTCATGACCTGTACGCGATCAGGCGGACAGGCGGGCGCGACCCTTGCTGCGGCGGGACGCGAGAATCGCGCGGCCGGCACGGGTGCGCATACGCAGCCGGAAGCCGTGGGTCTTCGCGCGACGACGGTTGTTCGGCTGGAAGGTGCGCTTGCTCACTCGGGGGCTCCAGTAATGAATCGGATGGTTGCGGGGCATCGCCTGGCTGTCACCGTGCGCCCACGAGTAGCTCGCAATACGCCCGAGTGCACCGCTTCACAATCACCGACCATGATCTACTGATCGTGACCTTTGCCCATCGGAGGCAGGCGGCAGCAGCCATCGACAACTCGACCTGGTTACGGTACGCGCGACTACGCCATTCGGTCAAACCAGGTTCATCGCGGGTCGGACCCCTCAGGGACTGGCAGACTGGCTGTACACAGGCTGTGGACAACGACTTGAACGCAACGGGGCGCCCTGACTACCGTGGCTGGACTCGAATTCGTTTCCTTCTGTCCCCGCCTGTCCTGCCTGCCCTTCCTGTCCTACCCGTCCTTCCCGCCCACCGGGCCTGACCGACCCGTCCCGAGAACCGCGCATTCGTGGGACCTGTGAGAGAGCGTGCCTTGTGGCTGACGTACCTGCCGATCTTGCCGCAGTGTGGCCACGAGTGCTGGACCAACTCCTCGGTGAGGGCCAACAGGCCATCGAACCGAAAGACAAGCAGTGGGTCGAGCGCTGCCAGCCACTCGCGCTGGTGGCCGACACCGCGCTCCTCGCCGTGCCCAATGAATGGGGCAAGCGAGTGCTGGAGGGACGGCTGGCGCCGCTGATCAGCGACACCCTCAGCCGTGAGTGCGGGCGGCCGATCCGTATCGCGATCACCGTGGACGACTCCGCGGCCGAACCCGGCCCCCCGTCGCCACCGGCCCCGGCTGCTCCGGTCGCGCAGCACCGCTACGAGGACTACGGGCACCGACCGGGACCCGACGACGGTCTGCCGTCCGTCCGCCCCGCCTACCCCGAATACCAGCAGCGCCCTGAGATCGGTGCCTGGCCGCGCGGTCAGGAGGACCTGTCCTGGCAGCAGCCTCGACTCGGCGCCTTCCAGGACCGCGAGTCGGCCGCGGAGCAGTGGCGTGAGCCCTATCCCGCGCCCCACGTCCAGCAGCCGCAGCACGACTACCGCTCTCCGGTGGCCGGCCACCGCCCCTACGACCAGCCGCGCGGCGAGCGCCACGAGCGGCCCGAACCGAGGCACGCGGGCCCAGGCGGACCCGGAGGGGCGACGCCGCCAGGCACCGCCGTGCCCGGCGCACCCGGGCCGCTGGGCGCCCAGCCGGCCCCGGCCCCCGGCCCCGGCGAACCGCACGCCAGGCTGAATCCCAAGTACCTCTTCGACACCTTCGTCATCGGCGCGTCCAACCGGTTCGCCCACGCAGCCGCCGTCGCGGTGGCCGAAGCACCGGCGAAGGCGTACAACCCCCTCTTCATCTACGGGGAGTCCGGACTCGGCAAGACACATCTGCTGCACGCCATCGGGCACTACGCGCGCAGCCTGTATCCGGGCACCCGCGTGCGGTACGTGAGCTCCGAGGAGTTCACCAACGAGTTCATCAACTCGATCCGCGACGGCAAAGGCGACACCTTCCGCAAGCGCTACCGCGACGTGGACATCCTGTTGGTCGACGACATCCAGTTCCTCGCGAGCAAGGAGTCGACGCAGGAGGAGTTCTTCCACACCTTCAACACGCTCCATAACGCGAACAAGCAGATCGTGCTGTCGTCCGACCGGCCTCCCAAGCAGCTGATGACCCTTGAGGACCGGCTGCGCAACCGCTTCGAGTGGGGTCTGACGACCGATGTACAGCCTCCGGAGCTGGAGACGAGGATCGCGATCCTCCGCAAGAAGGCCGTCCAGGAGCAGCTCAACGCGCCGCCCGAGGTACTGGAGTTCATCGCGTCCCGGATCTCCCGCAACATCCGCGAGCTGGAGGGCGCGCTGATCCGGGTGACGGCCTTCGCGAGTCTCAACCGGCAGCCGGTCGATCTCGGGCTCACCGAGATCGTCCTCAAGGACCTGATCCCCGGCGGTGAGGACACCGCACCGGAGATCACCGCGAGCGCGATCATGGCGGCGACCGCCGACTACTTCGGGTTGACGGTCGAGGACCTGTGCGGCTCGTCGCGCAGCCGGGTGCTGGTCACGGCACGCCAGATCGCGATGTACCTGTGCCGCGAGCTCACCGACCTGTCGCTGCCCAAGATCGGAGCGCAGTTCGGCGGGCGGGACCACACCACGGTGATGCACGCGGACCGGAAGATCCGGGCGCTGATGGCGGAGCGCCGCTCGATCTACAACCAGGTCACCGAGCTCACCAACCGCATCAAGAACGGCTGACAGCAGCCGCACCACCATCAGCACCGGCGCACCCCGCTCAAGGGGCCTCGCAGCCGACGGTCGAGGGCGCCCCGGAATCCGTTCCGGGGCGCCCTTCGGCGTCCTGAGGTCGTCCTGAGGTCGTCCCGGGGGCGTCGAGAGGGCGTCGAGTCGAAAGGCGAAGGGGTGGCCCTGGAGGGCGGGGCTGTCTCTGGCGTCTCGGTGACGGGAGGCCTCCGGCATCACGCGGGCGGAGCGTCCTTCGGTGTCACCGAGACAGGTCAGCGCTGTTCGAATACCCATCGTCGGGGGCCGGTTCTCCACAGAAGTCAGCAAGATCCACCGTCCACAGCCTGGGGACTCCTGAGTTGTCCAGATCGTGTCCACAGCGGCTCTCGCGAACACTTCATCACACCAGGTCAGCTGGTTGTGGAATTGTGGCCAACCGGCTTCCACAGACTGTGGATGAATCGGGTGTCCACAGGCCGTGATCCTGGTTGTCCCCACCCTGCCCACAGGCTGGGGCAGGTTGCCCACAGCTTGTGCACATGGCTGTCCACTGTTCGGCAACGAAACACCCGAGTTCACCGGACCGAGTGAAAGGCGTCACACAAGGCTCCCGGGTTGGCCTGTGGGGAACCCGGGTAAAGCTGGGGACAGCGCTGGGGAGAACTCCCCTTGGCCTGTGTACGGCGTGTGCAGAACTTTCGCGCGTCCACAGACGACCCCGGTTGTCCACCGACTCCACCCACAGGGGCGGTGGACAAAAAAGCGCCTCTGACCTGCCTGGACGGGGTTATCCACGGTTTCCACAGGCCCTACTACTACTCCCACTTAGAGTTAGCCAGGAATCCGCTTCGAAGTGGGTGCTGTGCACAACTCGGCGCCGGAACTCTGGCCAACGCTTGTCCTGACTTGACCCCGAGCCGCACCGAGTGTGGGTGCCGTGCGTCAGACTGGTCTCCGGCATCACCCCGGCTCCCCGCCGGCAGTCATGCCGACCACGAAGGCCAGCAGAGCGAGCGAGCAACAGCAGGAGGCGGTTCCGGTGAAGATCCGGGTGGAGCGCGATGTACTCGCGGAGGCGGTGGCGTGGGTGGCCCGGAGCCTCCCGGCACGTCCGCCGGCGCCCGTTCTCGCGGGCCTTCTTCTGAAGGCCGAGGACGGCGCGCTGAGCTTCTCCAGCTTCGACTACGAGGTCTCCGCGCGGGTCTCCGTCGAGGCGGAGGTCGAGGAGGACGGCACCGTCCTCGTATCCGGCCGCCTGCTGGCCGACATCTGCCGCGCCCTTCCGAACCGCCCCGTGGAGATCTCCACAGACGGTGTACGAGCCACCGTGGTCTGCGGCTCGTCCCGCTTCACCCTGCACACGCTGCCCGTGGAGGAGTACCCGGCACTGCCGCAGATGCCGACCGCGACCGGCACGGTCCCCGGCGAGGTCTTCGCCTCCGCCGCCGCCCAGGTCGCCATCGCCGCCGGACGGGACGACACCCTCCCGGTGCTCACCGGTGTGCGCATCGAGATCGAGGGCGACACGGTCACTCTGGCCTCCACCGACCGCTACCGCTTCGCGGTCCGCGAGTTCCTGTGGAAGCCCGAGTCCCCCGACGCATCCGCCGTCGCGCTCGTGCCCGCCAAGACGCTGCTGGATACGGCCAAGGCGCTGACCAGCGGCGACACCGTCACTCTGGCGCTGTCCGGCTCCGGTGCCGGTGAGGGCCTGATCGGTTTCGAGGGCGCCGGCCGTCGTACCACCACGCGGCTGCTCGAAGGCGACCTGCCGAAGTACCGGACGCTGTTCCCGACGGAGTTCAACTCGGTCGCGGTGATCGAGACCGCCCCGTTCGTCGAGGCCGTCAAGCGTGTCGCGCTGGTCGCCGAGCGGAACACCCCGGTGCGGCTGTCCTTCGAGCAGGGCGTGCTGATCCTGGAGGCCGGTTCCAGCGATGACGCACAGGCTGTGGAGCGCGTGGACGCCAAGCTGGACGGCGATGACATCTCGATCGCCTTCAACCCGAACTTCCTGCTGGACGGTCTGAGCGCCATCGACTCCCCGGTCGCCCAGCTCTCCTTCACCACCTCCACCAAGCCTGCGCTGCTCAGCGGCAAGCCCGCGGTGGACGCGGAGGCGGACGAGGCCTACAAGTATCTGATCATGCCGGTGCGGCTCAGCGGCTGACCTGCGTGGTCGCCGGCGATCGTCCACTCCCGGGGCCCTCGTACGAGCGACGGACCCCACAGGTGTGCACCCGCGTCCGGGCGTAGGCTCGGACGCGGGCACAGAACTGCACACGACCTGAAGGAATCACTGATGGAGCTCGGTCTCGTCGGCCTCGGCAAGATGGGCGGCAACATGCGCGAGCGGATCCGCCGCGCAGGCCACACCGTGATCGGTTACGACCGCGATCCGGACCTCGCCGATGTCCACAGCCTCGATGAGCTTGTGGACAAGCTGGAGGGGCCCCGGGTTGTGTGGGTGATGGTGCCCGCGGGTCATGCGACCCAGGCCGTCATCGATGAGCTGGCAGGGCTGCTGTCGCCCGGCGACATCGTCGTGGACGGAGGCAACTCCCGCTGGACCGACGACGAGCGGCACGCCGTCGAGCTGGGCATCAAGGGCATAGGTTTCGTCGACTGCGGTGTCTCTGGCGGTGTGTGGGGCCTGGAGAACGGCTACGCGCTGATGTACGGCGGCAGCGATGAGCATGTCGGCAAGGTGCAGCCCATCTTCGACGCGCTCAAGCCCGAAGGCGACTTCGGCGCCGTACACGCGGGCAAGGTGGGAGCCGGCCACTTTGCGAAGATGGTCCACAACGGCATCGAGTACGCGATGATGCAGGCCTACGCCGAGGGCTGGGAGCTGCTGGAGAAGGTCGACTCGGTCACGGACGTACGTGAGGTCTTCCGCTCCTGGCAGGAGGGCACGGTCATCCGCTCCTGGCTGCTCGATCTCGCGGTCAACGCCCTGGACGAGGACGAGCACCTGGACAAGCTGCGCGGTTACGCGCAGGACTCCGGTGAGGGCCGCTGGACTGTGGAGGCGGCCATCGGCCATGCGGTCCCGCTGCCCGCGATCACCGCCTCGCTGTTCGCGCGGTTCGCCTCCCGCCAGGACGACTCTCCCCAGATGAAGATGATCTCCGCTCTGCGGAACCAGTTCGGCGGGCACGCGGTCGAGGCCAAGAAGTAGTCCACAGGCTGTGCGCGGTGGTCCGTGCACATGTGCACGGACCGTGGTTGAGCACGGAGTAGAAGCCGGGGGAGGTCGGCGTTCCATATGCATGTCACGCATCTGTCGCTGGCCGACTTCCGCTCGTATGCCCGGGTCGAGGTCCCGCTCGACCCGGGCGTCACCGTGTTCGTCGGTGCAAACGGCCAGGGCAAGACCAATCTGGTGGAAGCCGTCGGCTATCTCGCCACGCTCGGCAGCCACCGGGTCGCCTCCGACGCTCCGCTGGTCCGGATGGGGGCGGACCGTGCAATCATCCGGGCCGCGGTCACCCAGGGGGAGCGGTCCCAGCTGGTGGAGCTCGAGCTGAACCCGGGGCGGGCGAACCGAGCCAGGATCAATCGATCGTCGCAGGTCAGACCGCGCGATGTGCTCGGGATCGTACGGACGGTGCTTTTCGCGCCCGAGGACCTCGCGCTGGTCAAGGGAGACCCGGGAGAGCGGCGGCGGTTCCTGGACGAGCTGATCACCGCGCGGTCGCCGCGGATGGCAGGAGTGCGGTCGGACTACGAGCGAGTGCTCAAGCAGCGCAACACCCTGCTCAAGACCGCCGCGATGGCGCGTCGCCATGGCGGGCGCGGGGCCGATCTGTCCACCCTGGACGTGTGGGACCAGCATCTGGCCAAGGCCGGCGCGGAGCTGCTGGCGCAGCGCCTGGATCTGATCGCGACGCTCCAGCCGCTCGCGGACAAGGCATATGAACAGCTCGCCCCCGGAGGCGGACCGGCGGCGCTCGAGTACCGGGGCTCGGGCGGCAGCGGAGCGCAGGGCCGAGCGGAGTTGTACGAGCAGTTGATCGGCGCGCTCGCCGATGTGCGCAAGCAGGAGATCGAGCGGGGGGTGACGCTCGTCGGACCGCACCGCGATGAACTGCTGCTCAAGCTCGGCGAGCTGCCCGCGAAGGGGTACGCGAGCCATGGCGAGTCCTGGTCTTACGCGCTGGCGCTGAGGCTGGCCTCGTACGACCTGCTGCGGGCGGAGGGCAACGAGCCGGTGCTGGTGCTCGACGACGTCTTCGCCGAGTTGGACGCCCGGCGCCGTGAGCGGCTCGCGGAGCTGGTCGCTCCGGGTGAGCAGGTCCTGGTGACGGCGGCGGTGGAGGACGACGTGCCCGTGGTGCTGGCCGGGGCGCGCTACGCGGTGGCGGAGGGCGCGGTGGAGCGCGTATGAGCGAGAACGAGGCGGCCGGGGCGACTGGAGCCGCCGGCGTGCCTGAGCCGTCGGGTGTGGATCTGGCCCGGGTGGCGCTGCGCGCGGCCAAGGAACAGGCTCGGGCACGCGGTGCGGCGGCCCAGGAGAAGCGGCAGGCCAGGCGGGGCGGCGGGCTGCGCTCCGGAGCCCGCGCGGACGGCCGCGACCCGCTGCCGCTGGGTGCTGCGATCAACCGCCTGATCACCGAGCGGGGCTGGGAGACACCCGCGGCGGTGGGCGGGGTGATGGGGCGCTGGCCGCAGATCGTCGGCGAGGACCTGGCGAAGCACTGCGTACCGCTGCGGTACGACGAGGAGCCGGACCAGCGGGTGCTGACGGTGCAGTGCGACTCGACGGCATGGGCGACGCAGCTGCGGCTGCTGGCACCGCGGCTGGTCGCCCGCCTGAACGAGGACCTGGGCCAGGGGACGGTGCGCGTGATCAAGGTGCTGGGACCCGGCGGTCCCGTGCGTCGCTACGGGGCCCTGCGGGCACCGGGGAGTGTGGGCCCGGGGGACACATACGGCTGAGGCCGCACCCGGTGACGTCGTCCGTCGTCCGACGGGGTCGGTGCCCGAGGCGGCATCGCCCGATTCGGCATGGCCGATCCGGCAGATGGGGCGAGGCTGTACAGGCACAGGCGGGTGCATGCCCCGGTGGGCCGCGCCCCGTCGAGAGCACGCGGCTTCGATGCGGCGCCGCGGTCCCTGTTTCCGGGCGCAGGGCAGACGCCGGACAGGCGCCTCGCGGACCGGGGTTCCCCCTGCCGCCCGTCCCCCTGAAACCAGGGGGACCCATGGGGTGTCCCTCACCGTAGCCGAGGGTTGACAGGCAGAAGCGCTCAATGCCCGTGTGAGCCTCTTGGAGCCCCTTCCCGGATATGGGGAGTCGGTCGGCGCCCGTTCAGGGCGGCACATGCGGACTCAGGTGCCCGCAAACCCCCATTCGGGTCGGCGATACCGGTAGACTGGTAGGCAATCCCGCCGTGTAGGCGGGACAGTCGATTTAATGCCGAACGACGCAGCCGCTCCCGACCAGTCCGGAGAACGGCTCGTGCTGTGCCAGAAAGGGCGCTTCGTGGCCGATTCCGGCAACCCCAACGAGAACCTTCCGTCCACAGCTGCCGATGGGAACGGCGAGGCATCCTCGTCGTACGACGCCAGCGCGATCACCGTCCTCGAGGGCTTGGACGCGGTCCGCAAGCGGCCTGGCATGTACATCGGCTCGACCGGTGAGCGCGGACTGCACCATCTCGTCCAGGAAGTCGTGGACAACTCCGTGGACGAGGCCCTGGCGGGCCACGCGAGCAGGATCGACGTGACGATCCTCGCCGACGGCGGTGTGCGCGTGGTCGACGACGGCCGCGGTATCCCCGTGGACATCCACCCGGTGGAGAAGAAGCCCGCCGTCGAGGTCGTGCTCACCGTGCTGCACGCGGGCGGAAAGTTCGGCGGCGGCGGATACGCCGTCTCGGGTGGTCTGCACGGCGTCGGCGTGTCCGTGGTGAACGCGCTGTCGACCAGGGTCTCGGTCGAGATCAAGCGGGACGGCTTCCGTTGGACCCAGGACTACAAGCTGGGTGTGCCCACCGCGCCGCTCGCCAAGCACGAGGCCGTCGAGGACTCGGGCACCACGGTCACGTTCTGGGCCGACGGGGACATCTTCGAGACCACCGAGTACTCCTTCGAGACGCTCTCGCGCCGCTTCCAGGAGATGGCCTTCCTGAACAAGGGCCTGACCCTGACCCTCACGGACGAGCGCGAGTCCGCGAAGGCGACGGTCGGCGCCGACGACCCCGACGCCGAGGCGGCGGAGGAGCCGAAGGCCCGCACGGTCACGTACCACTACGAGGGCGGCATCGTCGACTTCGTGAAGTACCTCAACTCCCGCAAGGGGGAGCTGATCCACCCCTCGGTCATCGACATCGAGGCGGAGGACAAGGAGCGGCTGCTCTCCGTTGAGGTCGCGATGCAGTGGAACTCGCAGTACAGCGAGGGCGTGTACTCGTTCGCGAACACGATCCACACCCACGAGGGAGGTACCCACGAGGAGGGCTTCCGCGCCGCGCTGACGGGTCTCGTCAACCGCTACGCACGCGACAAGAAGCTGCTGCGCGAGAAGGACGACAACCTCACCGGTGAGGACATCCGCGAGGGTCTGACCGCGATCATCTCGGTCAAGCTGGGCGAGCCCCAGTTCGAGGGCCAGACCAAGACCAAGCTCGGCAACACGGAGGCCAAGACCTTCGTGCAGAAGGTCGTCAACGAGCACCTCACCGACTGGTTCGACCGCAACCCCAACGAGGCGGCGGACATCGTCCGCAAGGGCATCCAGGCAGCCACGGCCCGGGTCGCCGCCCGCAAGGCCCGCGACCTCACCCGCCGCAAGGGCCTGCTGGAGAGCGCCTCGCTGCCGGGCAAGCTGTCCGACTGCCAGTCGAACGACCCCACCAAGTGCGAGATCTTCATCGTCGAGGGTGACTCCGCCGGCGGCTCGGCCAAGTCCGGCCGCAACCCGATGTACCAGGCCATCCTGCCCATCCGCGGCAAGATCCTCAACGTCGAGAAGGCCCGGGTCGACAAGATCCTCCAGAACACCGAGGTCCAGGCCCTCATCTCGGCCTTCGGCACCGGTATCCACGAGGACTTCGACATCGAGAAGCTCCGCTATCACAAGATCATCTTGATGGCGGACGCCGATGTCGACGGGCAGCACATCAACACCCTGCTGCTGACCTTCCTTTTCCGCTTCATGCGGCCACTGGTCGAGGCGGGCCACGTGTATCTGTCCCGTCCCCCGCTCTACAAGATCAAGTGGGGCCGTGACGACTTCGAGTACGCGTACTCGGACCGTGAGCGGGACGCGCTGGTCGAGCTGGGCAAGCAGCAGGGCAAGCGGATCAAGGAAGACTCGATCCAGCGCTTCAAGGGTCTCGGCGAGATGAACGCCGAGGAGCTGCGCGTCACCACGATGGACGTCGAGCACCGCGTACTCGGCCAGGTCACCCTGGACGACGCGGCGCAGGCGGACGACCTGTTCTCGGTGCTGATGGGCGAGGACGTCGAGGCTCGGCGCTCCTTCATCCAGCGCAACGCCAAGGACGTCCGCTTCCTCGACATCTGAGTCGGTCTCAGCTGACCGCTCGAAAGGACTGAAGACCAGCAATGGCCGACGAGAAGACCCCCGCCACCACCGGTACCGAAGAGGAAGGCACGCAACTGCGGATCGAGCCCGTCGGGCTCGAGACGGAGATGCAGCGCTCCTACCTCGACTACGCGATGTCCGTCATCGTCTCTCGTGCGCTGCCGGACGTACGGGACGGCCTCAAGCCCGTCCACCGCCGTGTGCTGTACGCGATGTACGACGGCGGCTACCGGCCCGAGAAGGGCTTCTACAAGTGCGCCCGTGTCGTCGGCGACGTCATGGGTACGTACCACCCGCACGGCGACTCCTCCATCTACGACGCGCTCGTGCGTCTCGCCCAGCCGTGGTCGATGCGGATGCCGCTGGTCGACTCCAACGGCAACTTCGGCTCCCCCGGCAACGACCCGGCCGCCGCCATGCGCTACACCGAGTGCAAGATGGCGCCGCTGTCGATGGAGATGCTCCGGGACATCGACGAGGAGACCGTCGACTTCCAGGACAACTACGACGGCCGCAACCAGGAGCCGACGGTCCTGCCGTCCCGCTTCCCGAACCTGCTGGTCAACGGCAGCGCCGGTATCGCGGTCGGTATGGCCACCAACATCCCGCCGCACAATCTGCGCGAGGTCGCGGCCGGCGCCCAGTGGGCGCTGGAGCACCCGGAGGCCAGCCACGAGGAGCTCCTCGACGCGCTGGTGGAGCGGATCAAGGGCCCCGACTTCCCGACCGGCGCCCTGGTCGTGGGTCGCAAGGGCATCGAGGAGGCGTACCGCACCGGTCGCGGCTCCATCACGATGCGCGCGGTGGTCGAGGTCGAGGAGATCCAGAACCGCCAGTGCCTGGTGGTCACGGAGCTTCCGTACCAGGTCAACCCGGACAACCTCGCGCAGAAGATCGCCGACCTGGTGAAGGACGGCAAGGTCGGCGGCATCGCCGACGTCCGCGACGAGACCTCGTCCCGCACCGGCCAGCGCCTGGTCATCGTGCTCAAGCGGGACGCCGTAGCCAAGGTCGTCCTCAACAACCTGTACAAGCACACCGATCTCCAGACCAACTTCGGCGCCAACATGCTGGCGCTGGTCGACGGGGTGCCGCGCACGCTGTCGCTGGACGCGTTCATCCGCCACTGGGTGACGCACCAGATCGAGGTCATCGTCCGCAGGACGAAGTTCCGGCTGCGAAAGGCCGAGGAGCGGGCCCACATCCTGCGCGGTCTGCTGAAGGCGCTGGACTCGATCGACGAGGTCATCGCGCTGATCCGGCGCAGTGAGACGGTCGAGGTCGCGCGCGAGGGCCTGATGGGCCTGCTGGAGATCGACGAGATCCAGGCCAACGCGATCCTGGAGATGCAGCTCCGCAGGCTGGCCGCCCTGGAGCGGCAGAAGATCGTGCAGGAGCACGACGAGCTCCAGGCGAAGATCAACGAGTACAACGGGATCCTCGCCTCGCCGGAGAAGCAGCGCGCGATCGTCAGCGAGGAGCTCGCCGCCCTGGTGGAGAAGTTCGGCGACGACCGGCGCTCCAAGCTGATCCCCTTCGACGGTGACATGTCCATCGAGGACCTGATCGCCGAAGAGGACATCGTCGTCACCATCACGCGCGGTGGCTACATCAAGCGCACCAAGACCGAGGACTACCGCTCGCAGAAGCGGGGTGGCAAGGGCGTGCGCGGTACGAAGCTGAAGCAGGACGACATCGTCGACCACTTCTTCGTCTCCACCACGCACCACTGGCTGCTGTTCTTCACCAACAAGGGCCGGGTGTACCGGGCCAAGGCATACGAGCTGCCGGACGCCGGCCGGGACGCACGCGGACAGCACGTCGCCAACCTGCTGGCCTTCCAGCCGGACGAGCAGATCGCCGAGATCCTGGCGATCCGCGACTACGAGGCCGTGCCGTACCTGGTGCTCGCCACCAAGGCGGGTCTGGTGAAGAAGACCCCGCTGAAGGACTACGACTCCCCTCGTTCCGGCGGTGTCATCGCGATCAACCTCAGGGAGACCGAGGACGGCCGTGACGACGAGCTGATCGGTGCCGAGTTGGTGTCGGCCGAGGACGACCTGCTGCTGATCAGCAAGAAGGCCCAGTCGATCCGGTTCACCGCCACGGACGACGCCCTCAGGCCCATGGGCCGGGCGACATCCGGCGTGAAGGGCATGAGCTTCCGAGAGGGCGACGAACTGCTCTCGATGAATGTGGTCCGGCCCGGTACGTTCGTGTTCACCGCCACCGACGGCGGGTACGCCAAGCGCACCGCGGTGGACGAGTACCGCGTCCAGGGGCGTGGTGGCCTCGGTATCAAGGCCGCCAAGATCGTGGAGGACCGCGGCTCCCTCGTGGGCGCGCTGGTGGTCGAGGAGACCGACGAGATCCTCGCCATCACGTTGTCCGGTGGTGTGATCCGTACGCGAGTCAACGAAGTCAGGGAGACGGGCCGTGACACCATGGGCGTCCAGCTGATCAACCTGGGCAAGCGGGACGCCGTGGTCGGTATCGCGCGCAACGCCGAGGCGGGACGCGAGGCCGAGGAAGTCGACGGCGACGACGCGGATGGCGCCGCCGGGGCCGAGGAAGGTGCCGTGGTGGCAGAGGCCGCCGCGGAGCGCGAGGAGTAGCAAGTGAGTGGAGCCGAGGGCGCCGGTCAGGGTGCCTCTGCCGGAGCCGCCCGACCCATGGGTGCCCCCGGCTCCGCAGGTGGCCCTCGGGGGGTTACGGTGACGGACACCGGGGGGCTCAAGCCCCCGTACGGGAACGACGGCGGGGAGCAGGAGCAGCCGGTGCAGCAGCAGGGAACGAAGCAGCCTTACCACCCACCTCAGGCGTACCCGTCGCCCCAGGGCGAGGAGGGTACTCAGGGGGGTGGCCCGCAGCCGGGTACGGAGGCCGGGCAGCCGGTCGCCGCGGACGCGGTACGCCGCCCCCGCACCGGGGCGACCACTCAGCCGAGGACGCGCAAGGCGCGTCTGCGGGTCGCCAAGGCCGATCCGTGGTCGGTGATGAAGGTGAGCTTTCTGCTCTCCATCGCCATCGGCATCTGCACGATCATCGCTTCGGCGGTGCTGTGGATGGTCATGGACGCCATGGGCGTCTTCACGGAGGTCGGCAGGACGTTCAGCGACGCGACGTCGGTCGGCGGCGAGGCCGGCGACAGCGGCGGCTTCGACCTGGAGTCGTTCCTCTCGCTGCCCCGTGTGCTGATCTTCACCTCGGTGATCGCCGTGATCGATGTGGTGCTGGCCACAGCGCTGGCGACGCTGGGAGCGTTCATCTACAACATCTCCGCCGGGTTCGTGGGCGGGATCGAGCTGACGCTCGCGGAGGACGAGTAGGCGGGGGTCCGGGGGGTAGAGAACCGATTTTGGGACTACCCCCCACGTGCGCTAACCTTCAGGAGTCAGCGCGCAGCGCGGAGGGGCTATAGCTCAGTTGGTTAGAGCGCATCCCTGATAAGGATGAGGCCACAGGTTCAAATCCTGTTAGCCCCACAGTGACCTGAATCCAGGTCAGAGGCCCGGTAGAGATCATCTTCTACCGGGCCTTCTGCATGTCTTGATCTTGAGAATCCACTACTGGTCCGTAACCTAACTCGAACACAACGTCGCAGTTCCGTAGAGGATCAGCTACCGGGTGTAGAAGGATGATCGCCACGGGTACAGTGCCAATTGGGGAGGCAGGCGTGGCAACACCGTCTGCCTGACACCACAGCCCCAGGCAAGTTCCCGTTGAGGTGCCGGGAGGCCCTCAACGGGAAAGACGCCCCCTGCCGGTCTTTGCAGGATGGCGTCCCGCCAAGTGGTGTAGAGGATCAAGGCGCCGGAATCCGCAGGCCAGGGACGGCGGCTCCGCCCTGCCGGGCGCCCAACCTGCCTCACCGGCAGGCTTGGTGGGCTGCTGCGCCGATGGAGATCACCACGGGCCGCGTACCGGAACGCACAGATCTTGATCCCCTACACCACGTCGCGGGACACGACCCTTTGCAGCAGGGGGCGTCGTGATGCCCACAGTAAACCGCCCCGTCTCAGAAGAAGCCGGGACGGCGTGAAACGGTCGGGATTCGACCAATACAGCCGAGCGGGCCGCGACGGACACCACATCACGTCGCGGCCCGCCCCTCACCGCCCTCCCGACCGTGCTCATGATCAAACAATTAGGGTCGACCCTAATCACAAATGATCATGGGGTCGGGAGCGTAGTCCAAGTGCCGCGCCCAACTCCGCTGACAGCCAGTGTCATCGCCCGCCGCCAAGCAGTCGGAGAACGAATCCGTCGCGTGCGCGAGCACCACAACCTCAGCCAGCGCGAGCTGTGCGAGCGGACCGGCATCGACATCGCGAGTTACAGCCGCATCGAGCAAGGCCACAGCTCACCGTTACTCGACACTCTGATCCGCATCTCAGACGCCATCGGCGTCGAGCTCGCCGACCTCGTGCAGCGCTGAACCCCGGCCGGCGCGACGGGGATACAGGAACCGGCCGGGGCAGTCAGAGAGCCGCTACACGGCCACCGGCGCAAGCACGTTGTCCGGCGCGTGCAGCCACAGGTACCCGCCTTCGCGGCCCACCGTCAGCCCGAACGACTCGGAGGCCGGGGAGCCGAGGTCGACGTAGCCGCGGTGCGCCGCTTCGATCTCGGACCACAGATGGCGCGGCCCGTACTCCCACACGTCGCCAGCGACCGCGGTCGCCGCCGATCCGTCCGAATGCTGTGCCCACACCTGCACCCCTGCGGATCCCTGGCTGTGCCACAGCCGTACGCCCGGCAGCCGGGCGCCCGCGTACAGGGCGAACCCAAGGTGCAGGATCGCGGACGCACTCAGACGGGTCTGACGGCAGCGAGCGGTGCCGCTGTCGACCGGTGCACCCTCGCTGGCCCGGTGTGAGCGCATCGGCATGTACGAGGCGCCGCCGTGGAACCGGCCCGACGCGGTACCGCTCTCCTGCACGGTGAGCTGTACCAGGGCTCCCGACCAGAACTCTCGGGCGAGCGGGGCGACGATCAGCCCGCCTGGGCGCATCTGGTCGACGTATGCGGCCGGGACATGCCGTAGGGCGCAGGTGGCCAGGATCGCGTCGAACGGGGCGACCCCGGGCCATCCCGCCTCACCGTCCCCGCAACGCAGGTTCGGCCTGTACCCCGCGGTGTGCAGCGCCGCCTCGGCGTGTGCCGCGAGCACAGGATCCAACTCGATGCTGAAGACCTGATCGCTACCGAGGTGCTCGGACAGCAGCGCCGCCACGTGGCCTGTTGCGGTGCCGATCTCCAGCACGCGGGCGTCATCCTCGATCTGGAGCAGTCCGAGTGATCGGGCGACCATCGAGGGTTGTGAGTTCGATGATGTCGCGATGCCGGGCCCGTCCTCGGCGCCGTCGTCCAGCTGGATCACGACCGGCTCGTCGGCGTGGATGAGAGCCAGCCGGTCAGCCGGTGAAGTGAGCGGCGTGCAGCCGTTAGGGTCCTGCCGCCACGCGCGGGCCGGGATGAACGGCTCGCGTGGCACGGCGTCCCACACCCGGCGCCATGTGTCGTCGAGCAGACCGCGCTCGTGCAGCTGCTGCACGAGCGCGGCGTGCCCGCCCAGTTGGGCAGTCGTCACGACGTCAGTCCTCCGTGACCTTGCCCGGACCACTGCCGTCAGGAGACGGCGGGGTCGGCGGCGGCGTCCACGGCTTGTCGCTCGGCTGCCCGGCGTGCTTGCCGCTGTCGCTCATGGTCGTGACCTCCTGTGTGGTGGGGTCGTGCACGGTCGGCGGACGTGGTGCAGTGTGCCCCGCTCGCGGTCCGCCGTAGTCCGGCGAGCGGGGAGCATCAGGGGCAGGCCCACACGTCGACGTCCAGGACGTGGACGCCCTGCCGGCCGCGAGCCCGGCCGGGGTTCACGGCGCCGACGGTGAGGGCCTTGCCGCAGGCGAAGCAGGCGCGGCCCTTGTACTGGTTCCAGTTCAGCTCGCTGACAGGCGGTACCGGCTGCTCTCGGCAGGGGCCGGTCATGGCGCGTCTACGGCGGTGCTGAGGCTTTCGTAGTGGTCGCACAGCGCCAGCACCGCCATGGCGACCTTCCGCGCGTGCCGACGTGCGGCGGTCGGCCCGGTCCCAGGGGGTGTCTTGACCCGCCGACAGGCGCCGTCCACGGCCACTTGCGCCACCTGCGCGGGCACGTCACCGAGCGGGGCGCGGCGGATCAACGCCTGGGTCTCGGGGACCATCAGGTACACGAAGCCGCACATCGCGGGGACGAGATCCGCCGATGTGGTCTCCTCGTCTTCCATCACCTGGCGGGCGACATCCCGCATGGTGGCGAGGTCCGGTGGCGCGCTCTCCACAGCACTTGCCAGGTCCTCGGTATGGTGCGCCATCGTCGCCCCCGGATTCATCACGGCTTGTCACTGGTTGGCTACATGACCAGCGTGACCGTGGGGGTAGGGGGCAACGCTCACAGATTTGTGAGCGCGCCTGTGAGCGTCAGAGCCCGATCCAGGCGGCCATGTGGCCGAGAGTCTCGGGCGTGCGGCGAGAAATGTGGACCAAGCCCTTGATGGTCTCCCGGGCCCCTGGGTGATACCGGGTCTGCTCCGGAGCGACACGCCGTGCGTGGACGATGGACGTGAGGGCCGCGTCCGTGCGGCCGATCTCCATTTCGCAGCGTGCCCGGTCAATGAGGAAGTGTGCGCGGCGAGACGTCGCCAGCGATGCCGGTAGCGCGATGAGGCGAGCCTGTTTCACCGCGTCGTCATAGTGATGCATCTCCACGGCCGCAGACATCTTGTGCAAGGCGACATTCGTCGGGCCGAAAGAGAGCCAGTGGATGTCCGAGGCGTCGCCCGTGCGCTTGGCGTAGGACCGGGCCTCGGCGATGTGAGCGTCGACGGCTGCCTTGTCGGTGGCCCGGGCCGCGATGACCGATGCGCCGAGGTGTAGTTGCCCGGCGACCGCGAGAGTCTCCCGGTCCTGTCCAGACTGGTGGAGCATGGCGTGGCCAGACCCGATCAGGCGCTGTCCGATCGTGTACTCGCCCTCGCGGAAGTAGACCAGGGCTCGCATGTACTGGCGTACGGCGGCGAGGCAAGGGTCAGAGGCGCGTTGGGCTGCCCAGTCCATGCGGTCCAGTGCGACCGCGCTGAGGTCGTAGTACCCGAGCTTCACCGAGATGTCATGCGCGGTGCGGTACGTGGATGCGAGTGCCTGCCACATATCCCGCGCCGGGGCGCGGTACGCGGTGGTCGTGAGCTCGGTGATGACGCCGGGGAGCGCCCGAGCGGCTTTCCTGAGGTGGGTGGCACGGACATCGGCGCACAGCTGATCGGCGGCCGCCACAAGCTGAGCCGCAGTCTTCGTCGTCAGATCCGGGTCCGCACCGAGGTCGTAGAGGTCGAGGGCTTCGCGGATGGGCCGCACCAGCTCCGCGAGGCGGTCTTGTTGAAGCTCAGTTATGTAGGGCTGTCCTGTCAGGACGGTCACGTCAACCCCGAGGGCGTGGGCGCATGCTGCCACGAAGTCGACGCTGGCAGGCCGCGCTCCGCACTCGACTTGGTTCAGCAGACTGTACGAGTAGGGGATTCGCGCGGACAGTTGCCGTTGAGTGAGTCGGGCGAGACGCCGTTGCTCCTTGATACGCGCGCCGGTGTGGTCGTCGTCCAGTCTCGGCATAATGGGCTCCGTTCCTGACTCGTCATCTGGAACGGTACTCGCGATCGCCCCCGCAGCCGCCCGGTTCGGGGGCGGTCGCATGTGATCGGATGGTCCGCATGACGAGGACCCTGTATTTGTTCGGAAGCGCCGCACCACCAGTGTTCGACGTCGCCCGTGTCATCGAGGCTGCGCAACGCCGCGGCTGGGAGGTCTGCTTGGGGCTGACTCCAACTGCGGCCGACTGGCTGGAGGACTCTCTGCCCGAGTTGGAGGCGCTGACTGGGCACCCCGTGCGGTCCCGGTACAAGCGGCCAGGTGAGCCAGACGTTTGGCCGAAGGCTGACGTAGTCCTGGTCGCGCCGGCCACATTCAACACCATCAACGCGTGGGCCCTCGGGCTCACCGACCGGTTCGTGGTCGGGGTCGTGGCGGAGGGTATCGGAAAGGGCATCCCGATCGTCGCGATGCCGTGCGTGAACGCGGCCTACGTGCGGCACCGGGCTTTCGAGCGGAGCGTGGCGGAACTCCGCGCCATGGACGTCACCGTGCTGTACGGGGAAGGCGGGTTCGTCCCCAACCAGCCGGGCCAGGGCCGCCCGTCTGATTACCCGTGGTCGGTGGCGCTGGACGCAGTCAGCGGGACCATCGGCAAGTAGACGCACGAAAACGCCCCCTGCCCGGCCCGAAGGCCAGACAAGGGGCGTTCATGAGTACTGGCGGCGATGCGGATCAAGCGCCAAGGTGAGCAGTCCGCGGCGCTCTGGAGCCGGCTCCGGAGCGCCGTCTCTCCGGCACACCAGTGCAGCCGGATCGTCTTCGGGAGCCTGCCACGAGTACCCGTCGGGACAGCCCGCCCCGTCGGCCCCAGCCTCTCCGGGCGGACCCTGCGGACCCCTCAACTACGAGCTGCCGCAGCGCCGTCCCGAGTGCGCTGTGATTCGGGTCGGTGTCCAGCCAGTGCGTCGTGTAGTGCCCCGCCCCGGGTGTCTCCGACTCCTTCTTGAGGATCAGGTCCCGCGCTTCGGCCACGGTGATCGTGGACCGGCGCTCCTCCGTCCGCAGGTGCACGCGGACGGCGGGCACCCCCAGCTGCGCGGCAGCCGCGACCAGCTCGCGGTCCTCGCTGCGGCGAAATCGGCGGGCGACAGGTAAGGGATGCCCTCCCGCTACGGGTAGTGCCCACCGGTCGGCCACCAGCCGCTGGCCTCCTCGCCGTTCAGCGTGCGACGGATCGCGCTGGTGGAGCCGTCCGTACCGCAGACGATATGGACAGCCCGGCCGACGAGCGCGTGATGAGCCAGGATCTGCCCGGCCCACAGCGTCTCGTCGTCCTGGTGTGGGGCGTAGTAATGGAGCGGCCGGCCAGTGGCCGCAGGTTACAGGTTTCTCTACCTCATCAAGCCCCGGCTGCGCTCCGCTCCGCCGGGCGCGCTTCCCGGCTCTGGCTGCGCCCGCGCTCCTGCCTTCGGCCCGCTCGGCGCTGCCGCCGCCGACGCGCGCCCACATGTGGATAGGCCGGTAGGCATGAGTCGATCACCGCATAGAGCGGCCTACGGTCAAGACGATGCCTCCGGCGGGGGATCGGCCGGCACCGGGATGGAGGGGGGCGCCGTTCCCGTCTGCGAGTCCGTAGTGGCGTGCGCGGGGTGCTCCCATCCCGTCCACCGTCGTGAATCGCCCCGGGTTTGATGGAGACATCGAAGACCCGGAAGGATGCCGATCATGGCTGCTCCCCGTAAGTACCCCGACGAACTGCGTGAACGCGCGACGCGTCTGGCGGTCGAGGCCCGCAAGGACCCGGTCGGCAGGGCCGGGGCGATCAAGCGCATCGCCGACCAGCTGGACGTGCACCCCGAGGCTCTGCGGGGGTGGGTCAAGCGGGCCGAGGCCGACGAGGGCGTCGTGCCAGGGACCACGGGCACAGAGGCCGCCCGGATCGCGGAACTGGAGCGGGAGGTGAAGGAACTGCGACGGGCGAACGCGATACTGAAGTCCGCCTCGGCTTTCTTCGCCGCGGAGCTGGACCGTCCACTGCGATGAAGGTCGCCTACATCGACCAGTACAAGGAGACGTTCGGCGTCCAGCCGATCTGTGACGTCCTCGCCGAGACGGACGCGCCGATCGCGCCGAGCACCTACTACGCCGCTCAGGGCCGTCCGCCGTCGGCCCGCAGCCTGCGCGATGCGGAGCTCACCGAGGAGATACGCCGGATCCACACCGACAACTACGGGGTCTACGGGGCCCGCAAGGTCCATGCCGCTCTGGTCCGCGAGGGACACAAGGTGGCCCGCTGCACCGTCGAACGTCTCATGCGGGCGGCAGGACTTCGCGGAGTGATCCGGGCCAAGAGCCCGCGCACCACCCGGCCCGCTCCCGAGACCGACCGGCCCGCCGACCTGGTCGAGAGGCAGTTCACCGCAACTGCACCGAACCAGCTGTGGGTTGCCGACATCACCTACATCAGAACCTTCTCCGGCTGGGTCTACGCCGCCTTCGTCATCGACGTCTTCTCCCGCATGGTCGTCGGCTGGCAGGTCGCTACCACCCTTTACACCGACCTCGCCCTCGACGCGCTGGAGATGGCGATCTGGCGCCGCCGGCACACCGGCGCCGACCTCACTGGTCTCACGCATCACTCGGACCGCGGCGTTCAATACCGTGCTATCCGCTACACCGAACGCCTCGCGGAAGAGGCTGCTGTGGCTTCGGTCGGCTCACGAGGCGATTCGTATGACAATGCCCTGGCCGAGGCGTTCAACAGCCTCTTCAAGGCCGAACTGATCCGCAACAAGGGACCGTGGACCGGCATCAACGACATCGAGATCGCCGTCGCCGAGTACATCGACTGGTTCAACCAGCGCCGCCTCCACGGCGAGCTCGGCCACATCACCCCGGCCGAGCACGAGGCTGCCTACTCCGCAGCTGAACCCCCTGCGTCACTCCAGAAAACCAGCTAACTCACACTCCACGAAACCCGGGGCTTGACATCGACCCAGGCAGAGCCGAGCAGACGCGGCCCATGGCGTCCAGGTCGTTCGTACAGTGGCACGCTCCACCTGGACGCCATGAACCACGCCCGCTCCACGGTGTGTGGGTCGACGGCGGACGGGATGGGACCCGGGGTGAGTGGTGGGAAGGGTGGCAGGGAACAGGCCCGGCCGCGATCACTCGTCCCGAGCCATTCCGCTGGCTGAGCTGCGACTGGGCACGGCCACCGAATTGGATACTGTCCCGAACTACCATCGCCCTTGGGGGGAACATGACCGTCATCAAGCTTCTGAGACCTGCCCTCGCCGCCACGCTCCTGGCCTCAGCCACGGCCTGCGGAGCGTCATCCGTGCCGGAGGCCTCGGCGAGCACCTCTACCAGCTCGGGGGCCGCCGAGACGCGTCGTACGGCAGACGCCGAGCCGGTCAGCGCCACCATGCCCGATGTCATCGGCGGCAATGCCGGGCGTGCGTACGAGCAGATGAGCTCCGAAATGGACATGATCTTCAAGGACGCGAGCGGCCAGGGTCGTCCGGTGGACGACCCGGTTGCATGGAAGATCTGCAGCTCCCAGCCGGACCCGTACCAGCAGATCACGGATTACCCGGTGGTCTTCCACGTGGTGAAAGTGTCGGAGAACTGCGAGGACACGACGCCGAAGTGATGTGTCCGAGACTCCGGCGTTCCGCAACGGTGTTCCAAACAAGTGCTGTGCAATGGCGAGGCAGCCTTGTCAAGACCGAGTGCGACGGCTGACACCAGCGGCTGACACCAACAAGCACGAACAGCAGCGGTCGGCGCCGGACCTCAGTGGACGATCGACCGAGGCGCAGGGGCCGTTGGCCGACGTTGACAGACCCCGGTGATCGACCTGATAAGCCGGTGATCGACCTGATAAGGATGAGGCCACAGGTTCAAATCCTGTTAGCCCCACCAGTACGAAGACCCCGAACCCGCAGTGGTTGGGGGTCTTCGGCGTTCGCGGCCGGTATCGGGCCGATCGGGTATCCCCTGGGGAAGCGGGAGTTGGTCGCTCGGTGGGCATGTCCCGAGGCGGGCTCAGGTCACCGAACGGTATCGATCGGTGTGTATAGTCGGGCGCCAGAGGTCCTCATACGTCAAGGAAAGACGAGGTCGCGCGGTGAAGAAGCTTCTCCTGGTCGCACTGGCCGCCATCGGCGGGCTCCTCGTGTACCGCCAGATCCAGGCGGATCGCGCCGAGCAGGATCTGTGGACGGAGGCGACCGACTCCGTGCCCGCAGGTTCGGGTGTGTGAGACACAAGCGGAACAGAGTGACGGAGCCCCGGCCGATGAAACGGCCGGGGCTCCGCGCTGTTCGGCGGCCGGGTAGGGTTCCGCGCCGTGTTGCATGTCCGTGACACAACAACCTTGCCTTCACCTTAGTGAATGACTAGCTTGCGATTGCAAAGTTGATGTCTGTGTTGAGGGGGGGACGGCAGCTGGAATCCAGGCGCAGGCGCCGAACATGTTCGACGCTTCTCGTGGGCGGGGCACTGCTTGCTCTGACGGGCGGGGTGCTGCCCGCCGCCGCCGCGCCGGGCGGGTCGCCGAGCGGGGCCGCGAAGGCTCCGCAAGGGTTCGGCCCAGGCGGACTGGTCATGGTGCTCGACTCGTCCGGTTCGATGGGCGACGACGACGGTACGGGACGGACCCGCATGGACGCCGCCCGCGCGGCAGTGGGCACCGTCGTGGACGCGCTCCCCGACGGACACCCCACCGGGCTCCGGGTCTACGGAGCGGATCAGCCCAAGGGCTGCACCGACACCCGGCTCGTCCGGCCCGTACAGGCGCTCGACCGTGCGGCACTGAAGCGGGCGGTCGCGTCCGTGCGGCCCAAGGGGGACACCCCCATCGGGCTTTCGCTCCGCAAGGCAGCCCAGGACCTCCCCAGGCCCGATGGCGGGGTGATCGGCACCCGTACGATCCTGCTGGTCTCGGACGGCGAGGTCACCTGCGGCACACCGGATCCCTGCGAGGTGGCGAAGCAGCTCAGCGACGACGGGATCGGGCTGCGTATCGACGCCGTGGGATTCCAGGTACGCGGCGCCGCCCGCAAGCAACTGGAGTGCATCGCCGAGGCGGGCAACGGGCGCTACTACGACGCACCCGACGCCGCAGCCCTGGCCCGCCAACTCCAGCGCTCCGCGCGGCTGTCCGCTGACGGCTACCGGCTGCGCGGCAAGCCGGTCGAGGGCAAGCCGGAGCGCACCGGGGCGCCCGTGCTCGCTGCCGGGCAGTATCTGGACTCCATCGGGCCGGGCGAGAAGAGGCACTACGCGGTCGACCTCGACGCGGTCTCGACGGCGGATTTCTCGGCGACGGCCGTGCCGCAACCCGGGTCCGCCGTCGATCGGCTCGACAGGCTCAGCATCGGGATCGAGTACGCCGGAGAGGACTCCGGAGGTTCCGTCAGCTCGTGCGAGACCAGTACCGAGTTCTTCTCCCAGACGGAGGGTGCGACCCCGCTCACTTCGGCGGTCGCCAGGGTGCCGAGCGAGGACGGCGGCGGCACCTGCGACAAGGCAGGGCGCTACTGGCTCGTCGTCGAGCGCAGGAGCGCGCCGGACTCGGACTCCGCCCGCTGGCCGCTGGAGCTGACGTACGGCACCGACAAGCCCCTCACCCCGGGTGTCACCCCGGCCGAGTCGCGTCCCGACTACGGCAAGGGCGGCAAGGACGCGACCCTGCCGCTGGGCGACCCGGACGACGTGGCAGGCGGCACCGGCTTCAACGATGCCAGGGAGATCGGCCCTGGCGTGTGGCGCGACCGGATCCTCCCTTCGCAGACCCTCTGGTACAAGGTCCCCGTCGGCTGGGGTCAGCAGCTGCGCTACGACGTGGAGTTCGCGAACGAGCCCACGGTGGACGGGATCACGGGGAACTGGTCGTACGGCGCCACGGAGGTGTTCACCCCGGCCCGTGCACCGGTGGGCGGCGGTACCACCGAGTTCACACAGCAGACGATCTACCGCGGGCAGCCCGCCGTGCTGAAGATGGGCACGGTCCCGGTCTCCTGGACCAACCGCTACGAGAACCACCCCAATGTCATTCCCGTGCACCAGGGCGGCGACTTCCACATCGCCGTCACACTCGGCGCCCGAGCCGCCGAGATCGCCGAGAACCCGCAGATCGGGGTGGTGCTGCGGGTCGCGGTGCTCGGTGAGGCGAAGTCGGGTCCGCAGTACGACGCCCCGGTGGTGGCGGACAAGGGCAACAAGCAGGCCACCCGCGAGGACGGCGGCGGGACCGACGGGGCAGGATGGATCAGCACCACGACCGCGATGGTCGCGGGAGGTGCCGCCGTCGTTCTGATCACCGGATTCGCTTTCGCTTTCCTACGTGTACGGACGGCACGGGGCAGGAACAGGACCAGCCGCACGGGCACGACATGGGGGAGGGACCGATGAGGCAGCGCGGCGAAAGCCGGAGCAAGGTCCGCGGCCGGACCGGGGTGGCGACGGCGCTGTGCGCGGCGCTGTGCGCCGTGGTGGCGCTGCCGGGCGGTTCGGCACAGGCGGAGGAAGCACCTGGCGTGTACACCTTCGACAGCGCCGCCAAGCCGGTCCGGGGCGCCACCGTCAGCAGCAACGCCCAGCTACTCGAAGCCGGTTCCGTCTACCGGGACAGCATCAAGAAGGACGCCAAGCTCTACTACCGCCTCGACCTCGACGCCAGGACGAACGCATATGTCTCGGTTGTCGCGGTGCCCAGGGCCGGTGGCAAGGTGGAGTACGGCGACGGCATCACGGTGACCATCCAGAGCGGCTCGAACAGCCGGTGCAGCACGCAGAACGCGCACTTCGAGTCGGCCGCCTTCACCCGTCCGATCGCCGCGTACGCCGGCCGGACGATAGAGCCGGGCAGCTCAAGCTGCCAGGAGCGCGGCGCGTACTACGTGCTCGTCGAACGGGCCACCAAGGCGACCTCCACACCGGACGGCTGGGATCTGGAGATCCGCTACGACGCGGAGCCGTCACTCAAGGCGGATGGGCCCACCGAGGCGCCCGAGGACTGGCCGTCCTCATCCCCCGCGCCGCCTGCCGGCGGGCCGCAGCGGCGGGCGGGTGGCACCGGTTTCAACGACGCCATGAGCATCGGCCAAGGCGAATGGCGTGACGACATCAAGCCCGGTCAGACCCGTGTCTTCCGGGTGCCGGTGGACTGGGGCCAGCAGCTCTTCGTCGCGGCCGATCTCGGCTCCAGCACGGCGAGCACCGAATACGTCGGCCAAGCCCTGGTGGTCGCGCTGCACAATCCCGCCCGCGGGCTCGTCCGCCAGAAGTCGGACTCCTACAGCGGTGAGCCCGCGTCGATGGGGTTCGAGTCCCTGCCTCCGGTGGCCTACGAGAACCGCTTCGACAGCAGCGACTCCACCAGCGGCATGCGCTTCGCCGGCTGGTACTACGTGTCAGCCACCCTCAGCCCGGAGCTTGTGAAGGAGTACGGGGACCAGGCCGTGCCGCTGACGCTGCGGGTGAACGTGACGGGGAAGGCGAAGCAGGGCCCGGGTTACGACGGGCAGGCCGGGATCTTCGCCGTCACGGACGACGACCGGGACGCGGCGGCCGACGGGCTCAGCGGACCGGGGGCGGCGAGGAGCGACACGATGAAGCTGGTCGCGGTGGCAGGCATCGGAGCCGGGACCGTGCTGCTGCTCGGCCTCGGAGGCTGGACGGTCGTGGCGCGCAGGCGCCCTACGGACCGGGCGCACTAGGACGCACCGATGAGGAGCGGGGAGCGGTGCGGCGGCGGCCGTCACACCTGGGTGAGTGCCCAGATGCCCACCGCGAAGCAGACCAGCGCCACCAGTAGCACCGGGACCGCCACCTTCGGGGGCGGTCCCGGACGCTTGTGCGGGCCGGGCTGGGGAGATCTCGGGGACTCGGCGGTGTAGGGACGGGTGGGAGCCTGCCCGAAGGCCGCCGAAGTGTTCTGCGCCGTCGGGGGCGTCTGCGGCTGGGACGGCGGCGCGAGGCGGAAGGAGCCCGTGTCGCCGGGGGAGGCCATGGGCGGCGGTGTATGCGGATCGTGCCCGACCGGCTGCCGCGCGGCCGGGGCAACCGGGAGACCGGTGTATGACGGGTATGACGGGTCGACCGCCGGGGGCGGGGGCGTCGTGGGGACCGGAGGGGTGGTCCCACTCGTGGCCGTGTGCGGCTCGGATCCGCCGCGGCCTTCGTGTGCCTGCCGCGCTTCGTGTCCCGTGGGAGGTCCGTGCTGTTCGTACTGTTCGGGCAGTCCGTGCTGCTCACGCTGTCCCGCGCCTTCGGCGTGGCCGGTGCCTTCGGCGTGGCCGGTGCTTTCGGCGTGTCCCGGGCCGCCGGGGCCGAACCCCGGGGGCAGCGGCCCTATCTGGTCGAAGACCTCCACCGGCTCCTCGTCCGCGCCCGAATCGGGGAGCAGCTCCACAGCGGATGCCAGTGCCTTGCGCGCACCCGTGGCCGTGCGGAACCGCGCCTGCGGATCGGGCTGGAGCAGGCCGGCGAGCACCTGCCACAGCGGCTCGGGGATGCCCTGGGGCGCGCCGGGAGTGCCATGGGCGGCGAAGTGCCCGACCAGGGCGCGGGAGTCCGGCTTCTGTCCGTGGAGGAGGTAGAGGGCGACAAGACCGACCGCGAACAGGTCGGCGGCGAAGTCGGGTTCGGCACCGAGCATCTGCTCGGGGGCGATGTATCCGGGCGTCCCCACGAAGTAGCTCGTCTCGGTCAGCCGAGGCTCTCCCTTGCGCATGGCGATACCGAAGTCGGACAGCCGCAGATGCGGCCGTCCGGTGCCGGTGGCCTCCAGCAGGATGTTGGCCGGCTTGATGTCGCGGTGTACGACGCCTTCGGCGTGCACCGCCGCGAGTCCGGACAGCAGCTGGTCGAGCAGGGTGCAGACGAAGCGCGGCGGCAGCGGGCCGTAGTCGCCGATCAGATGCGCCAGCGAACCCCCGCTCACCAAGTCCATGGTGAACAGCACCTTGTCGTCGTCGGCGGCCCAACTGGCCGGAGCCAGGACATGCGGGTGGTCGATGCGCAGCGCCTGCTCACGGACGAAGCGCAGCAGGGTGTGTGCGTCGCTCTGCTGGAGGACCTTGGCAGCCACATAGCGTCGCCGCCGCTGGTCCCAGGCGCGCCAGACCGCGCCGACACCACCCCGGCCGATCGGGTCGATCAGCTCGTACCGACCAGAGAAGACCTCACCCATCGTGCTGCGCCTGCCCCCGGTTCCCTGTTCTGGTGCGCCGTGTTCGGTCCGGGGGCGTCGGCGCCCCCGGACCGCGTACTCAGTGCTGGTGCGACTCGTAGTGGGCGACCGCGTCAGCCGTGCGCCCGGCGCCGTACACCTTGAGGAACTCTGCCAGCTCCGGATGCGTCGTCGCGAGAGTGTCCGCCGCGTCGATGATGTCGCCGGCCGCCGCCACCGACCGCAGCAGCGACTGGATCTCGCGGACCACACGCCGCACGGTCGGTGCGCCGGAGCTGTTGGTGGTCTGCCCGGTGCTGGTGAGGACGGACCCGCCCTGCGACTTCTTGATCTCGTCCATCCGGTCCGTGGCCTCGGCCGCGCTGATACTGCCGTCGGCCACCTGCCCGGCGAGCTCCTGCAGGGCTTGGACGCGCTGGACCACCGCGGGATTGCCGATCTTGGCCCGCTGTCCGCTCATCAGCTGGGAGAGCATCGGAGCGGACAGCCCGAGCACTGCCGCGAGTCGCGCCTGGTTCAGCCCCAGATCGTCGATCAGCCGTCGGAAAAGCGCCCCCAGAGGCTCTCCGTACCAGCTGCGCTGAAGCTCTCTGGCTCTCGCGGTCGTGTCCTGCTGTGCTGCGTCCATGTGCGTCTCCCCATCGCGCTTCCCCATGCGTCGGCTTCGCTGCCGCGAACCTGACGAGCATCCTACGGAGAGTGGTCGGATACCGGGAGTCCCAATCCTTTTGCAGGATCAGGGGGGTGACCCGGTACTCTGTTCCCTGTTCCGGGGCCTTAGCTCAGTTGGTAGAGCGCTGTCTTTGCATGGCAGATGTCAGGGGTTCGACTCCCCTAGGCTCCACTGTCAAATGCCATCTGACCTGCGGAAACGCAGTTTCAGAGGGATTCTTTCGTGCCCGCTGGTAGGCACATCGGTGTCCACCGGAGGTGGGAGAGACCTGGGATCCCACGGATTCGTTGGATCTTGTCTCCCCCGTGGATCCCCTGGGACCTGCGTGGTGAGGGGTGTCGGAGGAGCTGCGGCGCAGGCGAGGACAACGTCGCCGCGCAGGGGTCCGGGGGCGGTGGCGCGGACGACTGCGACCATCATGGCCGCGATGCCGCTCTTCATGTCGAAGGCATCGCGGCCGTACATCCTGCAGTCGCCTTGACCGGCGGCGGGCGCCACCTCCCTCGTGCCAGCGGTCGATCGGGAGGATCACAGTGCTCAGACGTGGGCTCAGGGTCCCGAGCCCACGTCCGTCGCACCTCGTGCATCCCTGTGTGTCCTTCGTGTCTCGTGCCTCAGGACTTGGGCGTCACGTGGAAGCGGATGGCCGCCGCCAGTTCCTCGCAGCGGCCGACGGCGTCCGCGCGGGTGGCCGCCGTCGCGAAGACGTAGCCCTTGTCGCTGGCGAGGAGGGAGTCCATGGAGGCGGTGCGGTCGCCGACGTGCTTGGCGAGGACCACGCCCTCGTCGGCGCCGGTGAAGTCCTTCAGGTACGGGATCATGTGCGGCGGTGTGGTGCCCTTCGGGACCCAGCGGACCGGCACCGACAGCTCGTCCACGCCGCTGATCGCGGTGATCACGCCCGCTTCCGCGTCGAGGAAGCGGATCGCGGCGCCGAGCTTCGGCTCCGGGGCCTCCTCAGGGAGCCGATCGATTCCCAGAGGGACGGTGAGGAAGAGACGGGCCGGGTCCCAGCCGGTGGAGCGGTTGACCATCTCGGGGATGCCGGCGCCCGAGAGCCGGTTGTGTGTCTCCAGGAGGCGCGGGCCGTTCGGGGTGAGCACGAACTCGCTGTGCGAGGGGCCGTCGGTGAGGCCCACCGCGTCCAGGACGCCGGCGGTCACCGTGTGGATCTCGTCCCGGAAGGGCGAGGCCTGGTCGCTGGAGACGCTGCACTCCCACTCGACGAAGTGCTCGTTCACCTTGTACTCGCAGATGCCGAGGACCACATGCCGGCCTTGGTGCGAGAAGGCCTCGACGCTGACGACCGGGCCTTGGAGGAACTCCTCGGCGAGGACGCCGCCGTAGCCGAAGTCCGCCACGGCCTTCACCGCCGCCGTGGCCTCCTCGGGCGTCTCCACACGGTGGATGTGGAGGCTGCCGGCGCCCTTGCCCGGCTTGAGGACGATGGGGCCGCCGACCTCCGCCAGGAACGCGACCGCTTCGGCCTCGTTCTCGACGATCCGGTGGCGGACCGGGCTCAGCCCGTGGCGGTCGAGGGCGGCGCGGGTCAGTGCCTTGTCCTGGATGATTCGGGAGACCTCGGGGTCGGTGCCGGGCAGGCCGAGCTTGGCGTTGACCTCGCCGACGGGGACGGCCGCGAGTTCGGTGGTGGTGAGGATGAACTCGAAGGGGTTCTCCTCGTGCAGCGGCTGAAGGAGGGCGAGGAGTTCGCTGGTGTCGGTGATGTCGCCGGTGACGATCGTGGAGACGTGCTCCTCGGCCTCGGCGCGGTCGAACTGGCCCTCCGTGTGGACGAGGGTGACGTCGATGCCGAGCTCGCGGGCGCCGTGCACGGGGGCGGGGCGGCCGCCGACGACGGCGATGCGGCGCGGGCGCGGGGTGGTCATGCGGTCGCTCCTTCGGTGGTGGTCGTAGTGGTACGGGTATGGCCCAGGGGGGTGCTCGGGTGCACCTCGCGCTCGATACGCGGCAGGATCTCGGGAAGGTAGATGTCCCGGATGGCGGACTCGTCGCCGTGCTTCTCCCAGTGCTCGCGGCTGGCCCAGCGCTCGACGAGGACGAACCGGCCGGCCGCCTCGTGGGACTGGTACGCCTCCCAGCTCACACAGCCGTTCTCGGCGAGGCAGACCGGGCGCATCCGGGTGAGGGCGTCGGCGACCGGGGCGATGTCCTCGGGGGTCCTGGTGTCGATGATGACGATGAGGTCGAACATCACTGTTCCTTGCCTTCCTGAGCTTGCTTGGGATCCTGGGCTACTCCGGCGCTGGTCCGGGCAAGTTCGGGGAGCCACTCGGCGATCGGCGGGAACCGGTGGCCGAGCGCGACGAGCCGGTCGGTCGTCACGCCGAAGTCGACGGGGAAGGAGTACGGGGACAGGGCCGGGTCGCCTGCCGGGTCGTCCTTCTCCGTGACGGTGGCGCGGAGCCCGGTGGCCCGTTCCACAGCCGTGATCACGTCGTGCGGGCCGGCGCTGTCGGGGGAGGCGACGTTGACGGTGCCGGTCGCGTCGGAGACGGCGGCCCAGGCCAGGAAGCGGGCCGCGTCCTCGGCCCGTACCAGCGAGGTCTGTCCGGGCTTCGCGTGAACGGTGATCGGCCTGCCCGCGACGACCCTGTCGTGGTGGAAGCGGAACCTGCCGGTGAAGTCGCCCTCGGCGGCGAGGACATGGGAGACGCGGGCCACCAGGACCGGCACCTGGGCAGTCCGGACGAGCGCGGCCTCGGCCTGCCGCTTTCCCTCGCCGTAGTTCTCCTCCAGGTACGACATGTCGAGCCAGGGCAGGTCGGTGTCGTAGTCGTACGCGGCGGGGTCGAGCTCGTCCTCGTGGGCGAGGACACTGATCGGCGGGGCCGGGATCCGCCAGCGGAAGGTGTCCTTGTTGTAGACCTCGATGGTGCTGGTCAGGACGATCTTTCCGGCTCGGCTGCCGAAGGCGCGGGCCGCCTCGACCGCCGCGTTCGGCGTGTAGCACATCTGGTGGATGACGGCGTCGAAGCGCTCGCCGGCCACCGCCTCGGTGAGCTCGCCCGGCCGGTTGACGTCGGCGCGCAGTCGTCGGACCGATTCGCCGAAGGGGTCCGGGGTGCGGCCCCGGGTGACCAGGGTGACGCGGTGGCCCTGGTCGAGCAGCTCACGGACGAGGATCTTCCCGAAGTACCGGGTCCCGCCCACGACACAGATGTCGGCCATCTGTTCCTTCTCCTTGGTTTCTTGTCGCTTGCCGCCCGCGGAGGGCCGGGGTGGCTAGGCGGCGGCCTTCTCGCGTTCCGGGGCGCCGGACGCCGGGGCCGGAGCCGTCTCCTCGTCGCGGCCCACCAGGCAGACCACGGCGCAGCCCGCCGCCACGGCGGCCGTCACATACCAGTTCACGCCGGGCAGACCGGTGTTCCGGGCCAGGTCGAAGAGGACGCCGGCCGACAGCGAGCCGACCATGTTGCCGGCGCTGCGGAAGAAGTGCATGGCGCCCATCGCCTTGGCAAGCCGGTCCTCGGGGACCTTGCGGGCCACCCAGATGTCGAAGGAGGGCACGAAGAGAATCTCGCCCAGGACGACGACGAAACAGCCGACGACGATCCACGGGACGCTCCGGCCGGCCCCGAAGGAGAGGAAAGCGGCGGTCATCCCGGCCAGGCCGATCGCCATGACGGCGCCCGGGCGCAGCCGCTTGATCAGGAGGGTGAAGACCGGGTACTGCAGCGCGAGCACGGTCAGGCCTGTGATCCAGAACGGCGCGGAGGGGGCCCAGTCGGCCGCGTACCGTTGCATGTGGAGCGGGATGCCGACGACGAAGCCGATGGAGAGGAACCAGAAGACCGCCGACAGGAGGAAGTAGCGGGTGGCGCCGCGTACTTCGATGCCCCTGAAGACGGCGGTGCTGAACAGCGCGGGACGCCGGCCGTCCGTCGCGGCGGGGGGCTCCCCGAAGCCGGCCTTCGGGATGAAGAAGGAGGCCACCAGGCAGTACGCCATGAAGAAGGCGAAGACCAGGGAGAAGAGGGTCCGCAGGTCGAGCCCGATGACGAGACCGCCGAGCAGGGCGCCGCCGAACAGGCCCATCTGGCCGAACATCTGGAAGGTCGAGAACGCCTTGGGGCGCTCGTCGTCCGGGAACGCCATGAGGACGTTCTTCAGGCCAGGGAAGGAGGTCCCGGAGCCGAAGCCGATGAAGAATCCGAGTGTGCCGTAGATGGCGAGCTCGTCGACGAAGCCCATCAGACCCAGGGCGACGGCCTCGGTCGCGGTGCCGAGGAAGACGGCGCCGCGGACCCCGACGCGGGCCGCGATCCCCTCGTAGAAGAAGGTCGCGAGGAGCCGGCCGACATACGTCATGCACATCACGACGCCCGCCCAGAAGCCGCTGCCGGTGCCGCCGAGCGTGGCGACGAGGACGGGGAACCAGATGAAGCTGCCGGTGTTGGCGAGCAGGATTCCGGCGTTGACGCCGATGAGCGCCCGCCGGCGGTCGGTGGTCACAGTGCGGCCTTCCCCTTCGAGTCGTTCGAGCGGAGCTCCGCGATGGCGTGCGCGAGGGCCGGGCGGTCGACGGGGACGCCCTGGACGACGGTGGCCAGCGGCAGGGCCGACAGGGGCCGGCCGGGAGCGTGCAGGTTGTAGGTGGCGCTCGCGCCGACGGTGAGCGGGTGGCGGCTGGAGCGGTTGCCGCTCATCTCGTCGAAGTAGCGGCGGCCGCCGACGGTCGCCTGGTGGCGCAGGGCCTCGGCGAGCGCCCGGTCGGTGTCGTCGCCGCGCAGGGCGTCGAGCTCACCCAGGAACGAATAGCCGTGGTACGCACCGAGGTTGCCGGCGTCGGTGCCGATCAGCAGGTTGCCCTGGCGGAGCGATGCGAGCGCGTTGTTCCGCATGTCGCGGAGGGCGGCGGTCCGGGTTTCCTGGCAGCCGTACTCGATGCCGAAGGGCTTCTCGATCCTCTCGACGTACTCCAGGTTGTACGGGTCCTGGGTCTCGCGGAAGCCCTCGCGGCCGTACTCGGTGAGGAAGTCCTCCTGGCTCATGATCATCGAGCGGAGGCCGGCGAGGGTGGAGACGAACCGCGCCCCGGCGAGGCCCTCCCACTCGGTGGGGGTGAGGGTCTTGTCGCGGACCGAGTGGGCGAAGAGCCGGAAGCCGCACGCGTAGGCGAAGAGGGTCTCCTCCAGGGTGTTGCAGTCGATGACCGCGGTCACCCCGCGTTCGGCGGCGATCTTCGCGGTGAGCCGCATGACCCGCTCGGAGAGCCGGGAGAAGCGGACCGGGCTGCCGGGCTGCTCGGTGCCGTCCGTGAACATCACCTTGAGGAAGGTGCCGCCGCGCTCGGTGTTGGAGCGCAGGGCGTGGTCCAGATCGGCCTCGACGGAGATCAGGTGGACGGGGGCCGGGAACTCGACGCCGTGGCCGCTGAGTCCGGCGGCGTTGGTCACCGCCGTCACCGCGTAGCCGCAGTGCACGAGCTCGGGGTACGGCCACGGGGAGGCGGCCCGGCCGGCCTCCCAGTCCTCGGCGAGGAGGGGGTAGCCGAACATGTCCACGATGTGGGTGACCCCGTGGTACAGGTACTGCAGGGCCGTGATCCGGGGATCGTCGACCGTGTCGTCCCAGTTCGGGGGGAGCGAGATGTGGGCGTGGGTCTCGGTGTAGCCGGGCCACAGCTCGGTCTCGGCGCCCGTACGGGCCGCGCCGGTGACCTTGAAGGCGGTGAAGACACCGTCCTCGGAGGTCACGTCGTACACGGCGGTGGGGTCGAGGGACGGGACGGCCACCCCGCGCTCGACGACGCGGCCCGGCTCCGTTCCGAAGTGGGCGGGGGTGTTCATCGGGCGACCTCGACGCGCATCTTCAGGTCGATCCGGTCCAGGCCCTCCTCGCAGCGCTTGTTGACCTCGTCGCGGTCGGCGCCGGTGAAGATGATGTGGCCGATCCAGTCGAAGTTGCTCTTGGAGAGCCGCGCCACGTCCGTGCCCGGCTTCTTGTACGCCTGCGCGCTGTGGAAGCCGGGGACCCCGGAGAGCGCGTCGAAGCCGATGGACTCGACGGTGCCGGCGATGGGGGCGCCGAACCAGTGGCCACCGGCCGTGGTCCTCCCCGGGAAGGGCAGCTCGGGGCGCTCGCCCAGGGCCTGGCGGATGACCTGGAGGTAGGTGTCGACGCCCGAGGAGATCTCCATCAGGGTCGGCACGATGCCGCCGACCAGGCGACCGTTGACCTCGCACAGGACCGGGCCGTCCGGGCCGAGCAGGAACTCGGTGTGGATGAAGCCGAAGTCGATGCCGAGCTCCTCCAGGACCTTGGTGGTCGTGGCGAAGAGCTCCTCCTGGAGCGGGTGGCCGTCGAAGTAGGTGGCGCCCATCTCGATGAAGTACGGGAAGCCGCTCAGCGGGCGGTCGGTCACGCCGAGGTTGACGATCTCGCCCTTGCCGAGCACACAGGACTCGACGGAGATCAGCTCGCCGGGCACGAACTCCTCGATGAGGATGTCCGGGATGCGTACGACTCCGCGACCATAGTCGACGACGTCGGCCAGCTCGGCCAGGTAGGCGATGAGGTCGTCCTCGTCCTTCAGGTGCAGGACGTGGAGGCTGGCCGTGCCGTCCGAGGGCTTCACGACGCAGGGGAAGCCGACCTCGCGGACCGCGGCCTCGACCTTCGTCACGTCGGAGACGTGGGCGAAGCGGGGCTGGCGGACGCCCGTGCCGTCCAGGGTGAGGCGGGTGAGGTGCTTGTGACGGGCGTTGCGGGCGCCGTCGACGCTCATGCCTGGCAGGCCGAGTGCCTGCGCCACGGCGGCGGTGTGAATGGTGTGGTACTCGCTGTAGGTGGTGACGCCGTCGATCGGGCGCTCGGCATGCAGCTTGGTGGCGAGGGCGATCAGCTCGTCGATGGAGAAGGCCTGCTCGCTCTTGACCACCCGGCAGTTGGGGTGGGCGTAGGCGGCCTCGGCGAGCGGGGAGACGGCGAGGTAGAAGTCCGGGTCGACCGAGACGAGGGTGACCTCGTGGCCGAGCTCCAGGGCGCCGGCGACGCCGGCGATGCCGTTCGGATTGCATTCGATCATGAGGATATGCATGAGGGACTCCCGGATTCTGAGAAGGGTGACGGCTGGGCGGGCGGTGCTTCAGACGGCGGTGGCGAGGGCCCGGCCCGCGGTGCGCGCCCGGTGGACCGCGCCGAACACGGCGGGCAGGTCGATGCCGAGCGAGGCCATGACCTCCTCGTGGTCACCGCCCTGGGCGGGCCAGCTCCGGTCCGCCGCCACGCCGGTGACCTCGTGGGCGGGCAGCAGCAGGGCCAGTGCCTCGGCGGTCCCGCCCTGCGCGCGGTGCTCCTCGATCACGACGAACTTCCGGTGGTACGCGCCGAGTTCGACGGCGGAGCGGGCGAGGTTCTCATGGTCCACGTACACCAGGTGGGCGTGCGAGACTCCGTGCAGGGCCTGGCGCGCGGCGAGCGCGAGCCGGGTGCCTTCCTCGCCGACCGAGACAAGGCAGACGTCGTCGTTGCCGGAACGGGACTCCCAGCGGACGGGCGGGAGTTCGGCGCCGTCCTGCTCGCCGTCCCAGGGGAGGGAGACGTATGCGGCATTGCGGCCGGTCCGGATGTAGTGCGGTTCCCCGGAGCGGACGGCGGCCCGGACCACGGCCCGCATCTCGGCCTCCCCGTAGGGTGCGGCGATGGTGACGCCCGGGATGCTCCGCATGACCGCGAGGTCCTCCAGGCAGTGGTGGGTGGTGCCGAACCAGGCCCCGGACACCCCCGCGTACGGCGCGACGACGGTCACGCCCGCGGCGAGGTAGCCGAGCGTCAGCTTCAGGCTCTCCGCCGCCCGGAGCACCGCGAACGGCGCGAAGGTGCTGACGAAGGGCTTGTAGCCGGAGGCCGCGAGCCCCGTCGCCATGTCGACCATGGCCCCCTCGGCGATGCCGAGGTTGAAGAAGCGGTCGGGGTGGGCGGCCTGGAAAGGGTGGCCCTTGCCGCCGAGGTCCGCCTCCAGGCAGACGACGGCGGTGTCCTTGGCGGCGAGCCGGGTGAGCTCGGCGCGGTAGGCGTCCCGGCCGGGGAGCGGCGCCGGGGTCTCCGGCGCGGGAGCCTCCTGGGCGGTGGCGGTCATCGGATGGCTCGCTTCCACTTGGCGGCACGGGTGGCGTCGATGGTCACGTAGTGGCAGCCGGCCTTCCCCTGTACGGCGGGGACACCCTTGCCCTTGACTGTGTCGGCGATGACAGCGAGAGGCCGGCGCTCGGCCGTGCGGTCGCCGGCGAGGATCGCGATGAGCGCCGCCAGGTCGTGTCCGTCGGTGTGGACGGTCTCGAAGCCGAAGGCCTCGAATCGCTCGGCGAGCCGGGGCAGCGGCGAGATGTCCTCGACATAGCCGTCGTTCTGGCCGCCGTTGCGGTCGACCACGAGGACGAAGTTGCCGAGGCCCTGGGCCGCCGCGACCTGGGCGGTCTCCCAGACCAGGCCCTCCTGGAGCTCACCGTCGCCGGCGACGGCGATGCCGAGTCCGCCGTGGCCGCCGAGGCGGCGGGCGAGCGCCCAGCCGGCGGCGTACGGGACGCCGTGGCCGAGACTGCCGGTCGGGAAGCGGACGCCGGGGACCTTGGGGCCCGGGTGCCCGGTGTAGGGCTGGTCGGCCCGTCCGTACAGCGGCGCCGGGTTCTCCGGCAGGATCCCGCTGACGTACAGGGCCGCGTAGAGTCCGGCGGCCGCGTGGCCCTTGCTGAGGACCACCTCGGTGCCGTCCCCGGCCGAGGCCCGGTGCAGGGCCGCGATCAGGATGTCGAGGACCGAGAGGCTGCCGCCGAGGTGGCAGCCGCGCGGGCTCGCCGCCATGTCGACGACGAGGCGCCGGGCCTCGACCGCGCGGGCGGCGAGGGCGGCGACGACCTCGTCGCCGGTGGCCTGTGTCTCCGCGGGGGCGTCGAGCAGGACGGTCATCAGTGGCTCCCCTCGGGCAGGGCGAACCAGCGGTTGACCGCGTCCGCCAGGAGCGAGCGGGCCGTGCGGTACTCCATGCCGCCGATCCGCTCCTCGTCGGTGTGGTCGAGCGCGGAGTCGCCGGGCCCGTACGCCACCATCGGCACGTTCTGCCACGTGGTGGCCAGCGTGTTCATGTCCGAGGTGCCCTTCTTCACCACGAACCGGGGCCGGACCCCGGCCTCGGCGAACGCCCGTGTGAAGACCTTGACCAGAGAGCTGGAGCGCCCGCCGGCGTAGCCGGGGGTGGCCCGCAGCACCTCGACGGTCACCCCGTCGCGGGGGCCGAGCGCGGCGGTGCGCAGCTCGGCGAGGTCGGCCGAGGGCGGCACCCGGAAGTTGAGAGTGCCGGTGGCGCGGTGCTCCTCGCGGCCGGTCTCGCAGGTGATGTCGATGACCGCGCTGAGCGCCTCGGGTGCTTTCGCGAGGACTGCCTCACGGATCCCGCCGAGGGCGCGGATCAGCACGTCGGGGGCGGAGACCGCGTCCATGCCGGCCGAGTGGCCGCTGGAGACGGCTGCCGTCACCCGGAGCTTGAATAGCCCGAAGTAGCCGAGGGTCAGCTTTTGCGAGCCGCTGGGCTCGCCGATGACGACCGCGTCCGCCGGGTAGTGATCGCGGACGTGGTAGGCGCCCTTGGAGGAGGAGATCTCCTCCTCGACTGCGCCGACCACGCACAGTCGGCCGTCCTCGGGGATGTCCGCGTGGGCGAGGACCTCCAGGAAGTTGGCGAGGCTGCCCTTGGCGTCCACGCTGCCTCGGCCCCACAGCTCGTCGTCGCGCCACTCGACCGGCCAGTGGTGGGGGACCGTGTCGAGGTGGCCCAGGAGGAGCAGGCGGCGCGGGCCGGTGCCGCGGCTGGCGACCAGGTTGCCCGCCTTGTCGATCTCGGCGGTCATGCCACGCTCGCGGCACCAGTCGGCGAGGAAGGCGGCGAGTTCGGCCTCGTCGCCCGAGACGGACGGCACGGAGACCGTCTTGGTCAGCAGGGCGAGGTCGGCCGCGGGCTCCTTGGCCCGCCAGAAGCGGGTCCAGCCGGTCGCGTCCGCCATGGTGTGCGGCCCGGTGATGGCGACGTCGGCGCTGCCCTCCAGGGCGATCTCGGCCGCGCGCACCTTCTGGCGCATGCGGCCGCCGGCGTAACGGGCGCCCTCCCCGGGGTAAACGTTGGCGAGGGTCGAGCCGGGGGCGGCCGGGTCGGTGAGGAGCCCGGCCGTGCCGGTGACCAGGCGCAGGTGGTCGGCGCCGAGCGCGTTGGCGAGGGTGGCGGCGAGGACGTCGGCGTCCACGTTGAGCGGGGCGCCGCCGTCCCGGTCGGCGACCGGGGGCGACAGGCAGACCACGTCGTACGTGTCGAGCAGCGCGGCGAGCCGCACGGCGTCGACGTCGGATGGGACGCCGGCGCGGTGGTCACGGACGACGAGGGTGCGGCCCTCGGCCGAGACCGCCTTAAGGGGGCGGTTGGCCCGGCCGGTGACCAGGCCGCCGCGGGCGGCGACGGCCGTGAACACCCCGAGGCCGAGGGCCTTCAGCTCGCGTTCGACGGCCGGGAGGGTGACCCGCTCGTAGGCGTCGACGAGATGGATCATCTCTTCCGGCGGGCAGTAGCGCACGGAGTCGCCGTTGGCCAGCGTCAGGTGCGGCATCGGGCGGCCGATGGCGGTGTAGTGGCACTTGATGCCGGTGGCGCCGCCGGCCACCAGGAGCACCCGGGCGTCACGGGCGACGAGGCCCGCGACCTCCTGGTGGATCGTGCCCCGGTCGAGGGTGGCGCTGCCGGCCTTGATCACGTAGAGCGGGCGGGTCACGGCGACACCGCCGTGGTGGGGAGCCCGGCCGTCTCGTCGAGACCGCAGATCAGGTTCATGGTCTGGATGGCCTGGCCGGCCGCGCCCTTGATGAGGTTGTCCAGCGCCGCGACGGCGACGACCTGGCCGTCGCGGACGGCGATGGCGACCTCGGCGACGTTCGAGCCGACGATGGCCTTCAGCATCGGGAAGTCCTGCGGCGCCTTGGGCGCAGGGCGGACCCGTACGAAGGGCTTGCCGACGTACGCCTTGGCGTAGGCCCGCTTGACGTCGAGGGCCGAGACCCCGGGGCGCAGCTTGGTGTACGCGGTGACCATGATGCCGCGCGCCACGTCCAGGCTGTGCGTGGAGAACCGCAGGTCGATTCCGGCGCCGGTGAAGTCCGCGAGGGCCTGGTGGATCTCGGGGGCGTGCCGGTGGCCGTACAGCTTGTGGACCCGGAAGTTGCCGGTGCGCTCGGCGGGCGGCTCGTCGCTGCCGCGGCCGCCGCCGGTGGAGCCGGTCTTGGCGTCGACGATGACCTGCTCGTTCACGAGGGACTCGGCGAAGAGCGGGTACAGGGCGTAGATGCTGGTGACGGCCATGCAGCCCGGAAGGCTGATGAACCGGCTCTCCGGTACCGAGGGACTCAGCTCCGGCACGAAGTACGCGAACTCCTCCAGCGGCGGGTGGGCCGCCGTCTTCGGGTAGTGCGTACCGATCTGCTTCGCGTCCCGCAGCCGGAAGTCGCCTCCGAGGTTGAGGACGCGCTTGGCGTGCGCGGCGATCAGCGGCAGTCGCTCGGGCAGCGCGCCGGTGGGCAGGCAGCCGAAGGCGACGTCGACCGGGTCGATGTCGGCGAGCTCGGCCAGCGGGCGGAACTTCAGGCCGGTGGCCTTGGGGTGGTTGCGGAGCCAAGGGTGGACGCTGCCGACGGCAGCGCCCGCGTTGCGTTCGGCGGAGAGGAAGGCCAGCTCGACCTGCGGGTGTTCGAGGAGGAGCCGGATGACTTCGCCGCCGGTGTAGCCGCTGCCGCCGATGACGGCGACGCGGACCCGGCCGGACTCGATGTCGTCAGCCAAGGCGGGCCGCCTTCTCATACGGACGCCGGTACTCGTTCGTCTCGACGAGCTTGCGGACGGCGTCGGGGCGATTGGCCACCTTGTGGAAGGCGTCGGCGTACCGCTGCACGCGCTCCCACTCGACCGGCGAGCGCAGCTCGCGGCAGAGGACGAGGGTGCTGTCGAGCATGCCGAGGGTGACCGGGAAGTCCTCCGGGCGGTGATCGCGCGCCGCCTGGGGGTTGAGCGAGAACGGGTAGCCGTTGCCGAAGCCGTCCCGGTGCGTGAAGGGCAGGTGGCAGGGGATCGGGGTGTTCTGCCACTCGCGGGCCGGCACGCCCTCGGCGACGAGGAGTTCGTGGACGGCCTCCTTGACCGCCCACACGGGCAGGTCGTCGAGGCCGACGGCCTCGGGGCGCAGCGCGATCCGGTACATGTTGTACGCGTGCACATGGCCATCCGGCACGTGCGGCGGCGTGAACAGGCCGGTGCGGGAGAGGGATTCGGCTAGGAGGCGTGCGTTGCGGGCGCGGATCTCGTCGTAGTACGGCAGTCGCTTGAGCTGGCTGGAGCCGAAGGCGGCGGCCACCCAGGACATGCCGTAGTCGATGCCGTGGCGGTCCAGGTAGGCGACGGCGCGCTCGTACGCATCCGCGGTGGAGAAGAAGGCGATGCCGCCCTCGCCGCCCAGCGGGAAGTTCTTGTCAGCCATCAGGCTCTGCCCGGCCGCGTCGCCGAAGGAGCCGGCGACCCGGTCGCCGATCTTCGCCGAGTGGGCGTGCGAGGCGTCCTCGACGAGGGCGAGACCGTGCTTGTCCGCGAGGGCGCGCAGCGCGGGCACGTCGGCGGGCAGACCGTGGACGTGGACCGGCATCAGGGCGCGGGTCCGCGGGGTGATCGCGGCGGCCGCGGCCTCGGGGGCCATGCAGTACGTGAGCGGGTCGATGTCCACGAAGACCGGGATCGCGTGGGCTGCGACGACCGCCTGCGCGGTGGCGATGAAGGTGAAGGCGGGGACGATCACCTCGTCGCCGGGCTGCACGCCGGCGCCGACGAGCGCCATGTGGAGGCTGGAGGTGCCGCTCGCGGTCGGCAGTGCGAACTCGGCGCCGACGTACTGGCGGTAGGTCTCCGCGAAGTCGGCGACGACCTTGTCGGGCGTCTGGCGCTGCGCCAGCATCAGGTTGAAGACGTCTTCCTTGGTGATGACCGGGAAGAGAGTGCGGCGCAGGGCCTTGGGGATCATCTCGCTGCCGCCGAGGGCGGCGAGCTCGTCCTCGATGTCTGCGGCGGAGGGCAGGGGGAGTGGCGAAGCCGGGAAGTCAGTGATCACGAGCGTGCTCCGGAGACGGCGGGGCGCGCCGCCTGGGTCAGGGCCATCCGTACGCAGGCGGCCACCAGGGGGCTGAGGCGGTAGTTGAACTGGACGCCGGGGATCAGGTCCGCGTCGGCCTCCTCCTGCGTCCACATCGTGCGCAGGTCGTAGGCGCCGAAGATCTTGAGACGCTCGGCGCGGTTCCAGACGTCCCGGTCGTCGGTGAGGACGGCTGCGGCGGGACCGAAGCCGAGGCCGGTCAGGTCCACGACCAGGGCGGGTGCGGTGGCGTCGGCGGCGAGTTCGCCGAGCCGGTCCGCGTTTGCCGTGTCGAGGGCCAGGTAGTCGTAGGCGGCGGGGCCGTCACCGGCGACGGTGACGCCGAGCCAGGCGAGAAACGCCGTCGTCTCCGCGTCCGTCCCGGCCAGGGAGATGGTGTCCCCGTGGCCGATGCCCTGGCCGGCGAGGGCGGCGTGCAGCGCCCCGGTGCGGCTGTTGAGCAGGACGGCATGGGCGCGACCGGTTTGCTTGGTGAGCAGCCGTTCCAGACCGGGGAGTTCCCGGTCGCTCTTCTCGATGCTCATGACCACGCCCGAGGTGAGGACGCGGGTGAGCACCGTTGCGGTGTCGAACAGTTCCATGGGGAGGTCTTCTCCGTCTTGTGCGGTCTACGGGTGGCCGGCGGCTTCGCGCGCGGGCGTGCGACGTACGGCGTGCGGCCTATGCGGCGGCGACGGCCGGGGCCGCGAGCTGCTGCGCGACGTACCCGGCGAGGTGGCCGGCCACGTTCACTCCGTGTACGGCGGAGGAGCGGGCGAATTCGGGGTTGGCGTTCACTTCGAGGACGAGGAGCTCACCGGTGGCCCGGTTCTCGACCAGGTCCACTCCGTAGAAGCCCTCGCCGAGGGCGTCGACGACGTGGCCGCAGAGCTTCTCGATCTCGGTGGTGAGCTCGACGCGCTCGACCTCGGCTCCGAGGTGGGTGTTGGTGCGCCAGTCGTCGGAGACGCGCTGGATCGCGACCACGGGCGTGCGGCCGACGACGATCACGCGCAGGTCGTGGCCGGGCTTGTCGACGTACTCCTGGACGACGACGGGGAACAGCTTCCCGCCGGCGTCGACGGACTCGCGGCCGCCGACCCAGGCCTCGACGCACTCGGAGCTGGTCAGCTTGGTGACTCCGCGTCCCCACGAGCCGCTGACCGGCTTCACGACCGCCGGCACCCCGAACTCGGCCGTGAGCTCGCGGACCTGTTCGTAGCTGAAGGCATGCCGGGTGACGGGATGCGGGATGCCGTGCCGTGCGAAGACAAGGGACTGCAATCCCTTGTCGTTGCACGTCTCGATGGTGGAGGCGCGGTTGAAGGTGGGGATCGCCGCGTGTTCGAGCCGGCGGGAGACGCTGATCGCGTCACGGTGGGAGAGGTTCCTGATCAGGGCTAGAGCGGGCGGGCCCGAACGGCCCGCCACCACCCCGGCCAGGTCCTCCATCAGCAACGGCTGGGCCGTCAGGCCCTCGTCCCGCAGCGCCCCGAGGAGAAGCTTCTCGTCGGGCCGCAGCATGGTGACCGAGAGCAGGACCTGGGCGTCGGAGGTCACTCGCCCCAGTCCTCCTCGACCTCCGGGGCGAGGTCGAGGCGCACGTCGGCCTCGGTCTTCTCTACCACCTCGTGCTCTTGGCCGCAGGCCGTGCATTCGGTGATCTCGCCCTTTTCCCAATCCGGCTGGACCTCGAAATCGGTGTCGCAGACGAGGCACTTCGGGGCCGCAATGGCGGTGGTCATTCTCTTTGCTCCTTTATCACTTGGGTATGCCGAAGATCCGGACGATGACGTTGTCCGTCAGGTCGGCGAAGGGCGCGTCGGTATGGGAGTGCGGCCGGACGGCGGTCAACGACACGTTGTGGCCGACGCGCCTGAAAGGCGTGATGAACACGTCATCACGGGTGTGAGGGAGGTGCGCGGGACGGGTCCCGGGGCGCGTGCAAGTCGGCCGTGGGCATGGGCCCGGCGCTCGATGGGGCCCGAGGGGGATCAGCCCCAGCCCGGGTCCTCCATGGAAGCGGTGCCGTCGGCGACGACGGAGTGGTCGGCTGAGGCGGGCGCGACGGCGGCGCCGACGATCACCGCGGAAGCCACCGAAAGGGCGGCCACGGCTCTGCTGAGAATCCTCTTGAACTTCATTCCCTATTCCCCCTGTCGATGAGGGTCGCCGTCCCTCCGGCAGCCCTGATGAAATCCTGCACCAGGGGGCAGGTTGCGGGAAGTCGCTCCTGGACGCATGATCATGCACTGCTGAAACCTGAAGGGGGGGCGTATGTGCCGTACGTCGGCTGCCGGGGAGGCCGGAGAACACACCGAGATCTGCGAAGAGGGGCGAAAGCTCTACAGTGCCGCCGTGACCAGCGGAGCGGTCGGCAGGGACGAGGCGCCGGAGTGCCTGACGATCCTCGGGCTCCTGGCACCCTCCACGGGGGATCCGGGCACACTGGTGCCCGTACCGCCCTCGGTCGCGACCACTGCACAGACATACCCGATGGAGCGGGCGATCCTGGCTCAGCAGCGGAAAATAGCCGAACTTCGCCGCACGATGTCCCAGGTCGATTCCATCTACCAGGAGGCCTGTCATGTCGGAGAGCCCAAGGTCCAGCGGCTCGCCGGCGCGTCGGTGATCAGTGCGGCCCTCGACGAGGCCACCTGCGGCGCCGACAGCGAGCTGCTGACCGCGCACCCGGGAGGGGGCAGGCCCAGGGAGATCCTCGAGGAGTCCCTCAAGCGGGTCGTACTCGCCCAGGAGCGGGGGGTCGTCCAGCGCACGCTCTACCAGCACACGGTACGGACCCACGCCCCGACGTTGGAGTACATCCGGACCGTCACCGCGGCCGGGGTCGAGGTGCGCACCCTCGACGAGGTCTTCGACCGGCTGATCGTGTGCGACCGGTCGACGGCGTTCATCCCGGACAAGGGTGGCGAGCGCAGCAACCACGCGATCGTCGTACGGGACGTGGGCGTCGTGCAGTTCTTCGTGTCCGTCTTCGAGCACGCCTGGGAGCGTGCCGAGCCGGTCTCCTTCAACCCGGACCAGCAGCGGCCCTCGCTGCTCACCGAGAAGACCAGGTTACGGGTGCTGCGGCTCATGGTCGACGGGTACACGGACGCGGCGATCGCCAGCCGTCTCGGCATGAGTACGCGGACGGTGGCGACGCACCTGAAGAAGACATCCGACCTGCTCGGCAGCAACAGCCGGGCACAGCTGGCCTACCTCCTGGCGCAGACCGGTCTCCTGGACAGCCCGCCGATCACGGATGCCGGAGCGGGAGCCGGAGCCGCCTTGGTCTCGGCGGGCAGGGCGTCGGGCGGCTGCACCTGCGAGAAGCACGGGGGTGAAGAGTACGAGTCCTGACCCGGTGGTCCGTGGGTGGCCCACGGCACGAACCGGATCCCTGACGAGGGCGACATCATCGACGGCTCCCTCGTCCCGGGCGGCTGGGCGCTGACCGCCGCCGAGGGCCCGGGGTACAACGATCCGCTCGCTGGTACGGGACTTCGCAGGGCAAGCGTTACAGCTTCGAGGACGTTCTGCTGATCGCGGAGGTGGTGTCGGTCTCCTCGGCCCGCAAGGACTACGACGACTGCACCGCCGAGTACGGCCGCTACGGCATCCCGGTCTATCTGGTCGTGGACCCGTACGCTCGGGAGGTAGTTGTCCACACCGAGCCCACCGGGAGGTCGCGTCCCGCGAGGTGGTGCAAGCGATCACACCCCGCGGCGGTGTGCGGTTGCGGGGTTCGGGGCGGGGCCTTCGTTCCTTTCCCATGCCGGCGCCGCGTCGCCGCCTTCGGACCAGTACGCCGACGTCGTCCCGGGTTGCGTGCGTCGTACGCGGGCGGTAGGAGGCGTACTCGCCCGCGGGGGCAAGGGATCCGGGGCCCGGGAAGGCCGGTGGGCGTGGTCGTGATCGTGGGGGCTGAGACAGGCGACGTAGACCATACGAGTGGTGTTGATCTGAAGATCGCTCGACTCGTGGCGTAGGTCCATGATTTTTCAAGATGCGTACAGATCATGAGGAAGGTATGTAAAACGCCCTACCTCGAAAGCGAGGGGTCATGGCCGCCGTCAAGGTCGCAAATCTGTGGACCGCCCTCATCTGCCTGTTCGCCGCGATGCTCGCCTCCCTGGGGCTGACCGGCACCGCATCCGCCGCCCGCAAGCGGCCCGTGTCGCCGATGCCCCTGGAGCCGACGGAGACGGAAGGTCACCGGGCCGCACTCCGGCCGCGGCGGCATACGGAGAAACAGACAGCGGCACCGGAACCGGCACATGCCACCGCTGACCCAGCGCGCCTGCCGAGCCAGCGAGCGGGTGGGCACAGCGGATCGCGGGACCGGTCGCTGCCGCCGACGATCAAGCAGCGGATCGGGGCAGAGGCACACGGGACCACGCCGTCGGTACGCCATCTCGCCGCGGAGCGGTACGGGTTGTCCGGGCCGGCCCTGCTTCAGGGTTCCTCGCCGCTCACCGGCGCCGCGCTCGCCAACGCGCCGGCATGAGGTGAGGCGCCGGGAAGCACTCCGCATCCCCGGCGCCCCATGGGACGAGTGTCAGCGACGGTCCTCGTCGTCAGAGCTGGAGCCCGCTTCTCCGGCGTCCTCGGCCTCCTTGGCCTCGACCTCCGGGTCGAGCACCGTCCGAGCTGTGAAGGACGCTCCGGAGTCCGCCGAGACCTCGGTGGGAGCCGGCGGTTCGACCAGCCAGTCGGGGTTGGCTTGCTTGTCCCACCACCGCCAGGCGGCGAAGAGCCCCAAGGCCACCACGGTGAGCAGCGCAGCGCCCTTGGCCGCGCGGCCCGTCTTCGCCCTCCGCTCGTGCTTCCGCACCAGCTTCCGGACTTCTTTCGCCGAGACCTGACCGCGCAGCGCGGCCAGGGCGGCTGTGGATCGGGCGGCGGCTTCCTGCCCCACGGGCTGGGCCACCGCGATGGCGTGCTCAAGACGCGGCTTCGTGTAGTCCGCGGTCTGGCGCGCGGTACTCCGGGTCATGACGGCGGCCCGGTGAGCTGCGATGTCGACTTTCGGCGGCACATGCGGGGCCAGATGGGCCCTGTACTGGGTACGGCACTGCTTACCGGCCTGATGGGCGGCACGGGAGACCCTGGGCGCGAGATAGACGCGGGCCTCTTGCGCATACTGAGGTTGAACTCGCGATAGCGGGCGGGTTGGTCATGGCGGTTCGATGAACAGGCCGGTCTCGGCGAGGCAGCCGTCAAGCAGGTGCGGGCGGTACTGGATCTTCTTCAGCTTGCGCTTCATGACGCGGACGAGGTGATCGAGGTTGGCGGCGGCGAAGTTCTCCAGCGACCGTTTGAGCAGCGACCACACTCCCTCGGCCGGGTTGAGGTCGGGAGCGTAGGAGGGCAGCTGGAACACCCTCAGCCACTCTTCGTTCTCCGCGATGAAGTCCGCGAGCTCGCCGGTCAGGTGGACATTCAGGTTGTCCCACACCCACACGATCGGGGTGCCGAGCTGGTGGTGCGCGAGCACGATCAGCTCGCGGTAGTCCCTCCAGGCGAAGCTCTTGCGCTCGCCCTTGCGTCCGCGCCAGACGTGCAGCCGGTAGAAGAAGTGCGGCCGGGCACCGGGCTTGAAGCACACGACGCCGGCCACCGAGGCCCGGCCCCGGTTGCTGCCGCGTACCCGCATCACCGGGGTCTGGCCGCGCGGCGCCCAGGTACGTCCCTTCGGCGGCCTCAGCCCCTGGCCCGCTTCGTCCTCGAAGCAGATGTAGGCGCCCAGGTCCGCCGCGGCACTTTTACCCGCGGCCACACCTCGTCCTTCCATACCTCGACCGCCTCGTCGTCCCGCTCGATCGCCCGGTGAGCGGGCACCTGCGCGGACCATCCGTGCCGCCGCAGCAGTTTCCACACACCCTGCACGGTGTAGCCGACGTGGAACATCCGCCCGATCAGCGTCTTGATCCGCACCAGTGTCCAGCCCTGGCCCTCGTCCCAGCCGTGCGCCAGCGGTCCCCGTGCCAGCTCCCGCTCCAGACGCTCCCACTGCCGGGGCGAGAGCCGCTCCACCGACATCGGCCCCTTGGAGCGCAGGGCGTCCAGGCCGCCCTCGCGCCAGGACCGGCGCCACTTCTCTACCTGCCGCTTGCCGACCCGTAACCCGGCCGCGATCTCAGCGGTCTTCTCACCCCGCCCGAACCGCGCGCCTGCCTCCAACCGCACCCGTTCCCGGGCCTGTTGCCCCTTCGGCGTCAGCCCGCCTCCCTGCGCGTACCTCATGAACCCGGCATACCGCAGGGATCACGAACTGTCACGACCAGCCGTCATCGCGAGTTCAACCTCAGTACTGCGCGGCCTGGTCCTTTGCCGTTTCGGCGTAGGGCGCCACCACTTCCGCGGCGTGCAGCACGCTCTCCTTGGCCGTATCGGTCGCGGCACGCACGCTGTCCATGCGGGTCACGGGATCCTCCTCCTCGGTGGCGGGGGTCGCGGCGGGTCGCAGGCGTTTGGGAAACCTGTTGTCCCTGGCGGGGCACAGTTCGCCTTTCCACCCTTCTCGAAATCATGCCCGTCAGGCGCCCGCTCGGCATGCGGGACAGGCATCCGGGTCACTGTTTCCATACCGACGCCACTTCCGTGCGAGGATCGGTTGACGTCAGAGAAGACTCAAGGAAGGCACATCGTGGCCGAGCAGCTTTACGCCACCCTGAAGACCAACCACGGCGACATCAACGTGCGGCTTCTGCCGAACCACGCGCCGAAGACGGTCAAGAACTTCACCGAACTCGCCACCGGCCAGCGCGAGTGGACGAACCCGGCGACCGGGAAGAAGACCACGGACAGGCTGTACGACGGCACGGTGTTCCACCGTGTGATCAGCGGTTTCATGATCCAGGGCGGCGACCCGCTGGGCAACGGCACGGGCGGCCCCGGTTACGAGTTCGCCGACGAGTTCCACCCCGACCTGGCGTTCGACAAGCCGTACCTGCTGGCCATGGCCAACGCCGGCCCGGGCACCAACGGCTCCCAGTTCTTCATCACCGTGGCGCCGACCGCCTGGCTGACCCGCAAGCACACCATCTTCGGTGAGGTCGCCGACGACGCGAGCAAGAAGGTCGTGGACGCCATCGCGACCGCCCAGACCAACCCGCGCACCGACCGCCCGGTCAGCGACGTCGTGATCGAGTCCGTCGTGGTCGAGACCCGCGAGGGCTGAACCCGGCCGCAGGCTCCCGCATGGGAACCTTTCCGCCCCGCTCGTCCGTATGACGAGCGGGGCGCGACGCGTTGACAGGCCCCGCAGGACAAGGGCCGGAAGAGGGGACCTCCTCATGGACCAGGCGCCAGGAAGCCCGGACCAGCACCAGGCGGCTCAGGGGTTGCCGAGCTGCTACCGCCACCCGGGCCGGGACACGGGTATCACCTGCACGCGCTGCGAGCGCCCGATCTGCCCGGAGTGCATGGTCAGCGCCTCGGTGGGCTTCCAGTGCCCGGACTGTGTGCGCGGCGGCTCCGGCACGGGGCACTCGGCGACCGCCGGCCGGCCGCGGACGATCGCGGGCAGCCCCATCACCGCGGGCGATCCCCGGCTTCTCACCAAGATCCTGCTGGGCATCAACCTCGCGCTCTTCGTCGCCGTGCGGGCCGACCCGCTCCTGGTCGCCCGACTCGACCTCGTGGGTGTCGCATACAGCCGGGAACTCGCGCAGGTGGTGGGTGTCGCCGACGGCGAGTGGTACCGCCTGGTGACCTCGATGTTCCTGCACCAGGAGATCTGGCACATCGCCTTCAACATGCTCGGCCTGTGGTGGCTCGGCGGGCCGCTGGAGGCGGCGCTGGGCCGGGTGCGCTTCCTGGCGCTTTACATGCTCTCCGGTCTTGCGGGGAGCGCCCTCACCTATCTGCTCGCCGCGCCGAACGCGGGCGCGCTCGGCGCATCCGGTGCGATCTTCGGACTGCTCGGCGCCACCATCGTGCTGATGCGCCGGATGAACTACGACCTTCGTCCCGTGCTCGTGCTGCTGGCACTGAACCTGCTGTTCACCTTCACCTGGAGCGGGATCGCCTGGCAGGCGCACATCGGCGGTCTGGTCGCGGGCGTCGTCATCGCCTTCGGCATGGTGCACGCCCCGTTCCGGCACCGGTCGCCTGTGCAGTTCGGGACCTGTGCGCTGGTGCTGCTGGCGATTGTCGTCACCGTGGTGCTCAGGACTCAGTCGCTCACCTGAACGTGTGTTTCCCACAGGTTGTCCACAGTGGGTGGCGGATCTTGTGCATGCTGTCGGGAACAGCTGTGCCCCTTGTCCCTGATCTGGGTTTTCCCAGGAGGGGCAAGGGGCGTGTGCGCAAGGTGAAGATCGCCGGAATGGCCGCCGCAGTCACACTGGCGTCAACATCGATGAGAGTTATCCACAGATCGTCTGACCTTTCCCACTGCTGTGGATAACTCTGTGGATAAGTGTGGGCCAGAGCTTGACGCCGGCATCGGACGCCTTCCGATGCCGACGTGTCTGCCTGTGCCACCCCGCCGACACCGCTACGCGGCTACTTCCACTGTGTGGAGACCGCGAAGCCGCCGGCGATGAAGCCGAAGCCGACCACGATGTTCCAGTTGCCGAAGGAGTCGATGGGGAGCCGGCCGTCGGTGACGTAGAAGACAACGATCCAGGCGAGCCCGATCAGGAACAGCGCCAGCATCACCGGCGCCACCCAGCTACGGTTCGTCAGCTTGATGGTCGTTGCCTGCTTCGCCGCAGGCGGCGGCGTGAAATCGGCCTTCTTGCGGATACGTGACTTCGGCACGAGGGACTCTCCTGTCGATGCGCTGCGTGACCGCGCAGGGAAATGTGGCTGGCGCCGGGGTGGGAGCAAGGGGTATCACGGGCTCCCCCGGGCGTCCGTTAGCGTAGTGCTTCCGCGGTCACCGTAGGAGTAAGGGTACGTTGAGCAATTCCGCCGACACTCCCCGAGGGCCGGTCCGCCGTTTCGTGCCGCGACCGGTCCGGTTGCTGACGGCTGCCGTTTTCGCGCTGGCCGGTCTGATCTTCGTCACCAGTTTCAACACCGCCAAGGGCACCAACCTCCGCACCGACGCCTCGCTGCTGAAGCTTTCCGACCTGATCCAGCAGCGCAGCGAGCAGAACGCCGAGCTGGACCGGTCCACCGCCGCGGTCCGCGGCGACGTGGACGCGCTGGCCCGCCGTGACGACGGCTCCACCAAGGCCGAGGACGATCGGCTCCGCGGCCTGGAGAAGGACGCGGGGACCGAGAAGCTCCAGGGGCAGGCCGTCAGCGTCACCCTCAATGATGCTCCTCCCAACGCCCACGCAGCCCCTGGCTACCCGGAACCCCAGGCCAACGACCTGGTCATCCACCAGCAGGACCTCCAGGCGGTGGTGAACGCGCTCTGGCAGGGCGGTGCCGAGGGCATCCAGGTCATGGATCAGCGACTGATCTCCACCAGCGCCGTGCGGTGCGTCGGCAACACCCTGATCCTCCAGGGCCGCGTCTACTCGCCTCCGTACAAGATCACCGCTGTAGGCGACCCCGATCGGCTCAAGCGCGCGCTGACCGCGTCGCCCGCGATCCAGAACTACCAGCTCTATGTGCAGGCGTACGGCCTCGGCTGGAAAGTGGACGAGCGTGACGCGGTGACTCTGCCCGGCTATTCGGGCACAGTGGATCTGCATTACGCGAAGCCCGTGAACTGAGGGCTGTCCCGTAGTGCCCGGCGGATCAGCGCGCGGCGTCAGATGTATGGGGTCTCTCCCGGCCCTTGGGGTCGAGGGGGCGCCTCGCAAGGCGAAGAGCCATCCTCATACCGGGCGTATTCGGATGATCCGACGACGCAGCGCGGGGGCACCTCCCGGCGAAGCCGGGGGAGTGCCGTAGCCGGCGTCGTGCGCCCGCCGGGGATTGCGGGAAAGCCGGGAGCCGGGCTCTAGGGGAGGGGGCACTGCCTATGCGAGCGGGCCGACCGCTGCGACTGATCGTCAGGACCCTCAGCGAGATGTGTCTGACCGCCGGGGCGGTGATCGTGCTCTTCGTGGCGTATCTGCTGTTCTGGACCGGGGTGAAGGCCGCCGAGGCCACGGACGGCGAGATCGTCAGGCTCCAGGAGGAATGGACCCGGCTTCCGCTCGGAGCGGCGGCGTCCGGTCCGCCGTCGGAACCGGCCCGCGCGTACGCGCCGGGCAAGCCCTTCGCCGTGATGTACATCCCCCGGTTCGGGGCGGCCTGGGACTGGCCGGTGCTGGAGGGCACCTCCGCCGGCACCCTCAAGAAGGGCCTGGGTCACTATCGGGGGACCGCACGTCCGGGTGAGACCGGGAACTTCGCGGTGGCCGGCCACCGTCGTACCTACGGGGACCCGTTCAAGGACTTCCCCCGGCTGCGGCCGGGGGACGCGGTGATCCTCACGGACGGGACGACCTGGTTCACCTATCGCGTCAAGCACGCGCCGTATCGCACCGTACCCAGCGATGTCGCGGTCATCGACCCGGTGCCGAGGCGGTCCGGATTCGACGGTCCCGGCCGCTATCTGACCCTGACCACCTGCGATCCCGAGTGGGGCAGCAGTCACCGGCTGGTCGTCTGGGCGCACCTCGACGCCACCCAACCTGTGACGGACGGCAAGCCGGAAGCTTTCCGCAGCTGACCCACGGGCCCCTTGCGCCCTTTAGTCTGGTCCCGTACGAGGAAAGGAAAGGGACAGCATGTACGGCTGGATCTGGCGGCATCTGCCGGGCAGCGCATGGGTGCGGGCGTTCATCTCGCTCGTGCTGGCTCTCGCGGTCGTCTATGTGCTGTTCCAGTACGTGTTCCCCTGGGCGGAGCCGCTGCTTCCGTTCAACGATGTGACGGTGGACGGTCAGTGAGCGCGCGCATTCTCGTCGTCGACAACTACGACAGCTTTGTCTTCAACCTCGTCCAGTACCTCTACCAGCTGGGCGCGGAGTGCGAGGTCGTTCGCAACGACGAGGTGTCGACCGCGCACGCGCAGGACGGTTTCGACGGGGTGCTGCTGTCCCCCGGACCCGGCGCACCGGAGCAGGCCGGGGTCTGCATCGACATGGTGCGCCACTGCGCGGCGACCGCTGTGCCCGTCTTCGGCGTCTGCCTCGGAATGCAGTCGATGGCGGTCGCCTACGGCGGTGTCGTGGACCGGGCGCCGGAGCTGCTGCACGGCAAGACCTCGTTCGTACTGCACCAGGGCAAGGGCGTGTTCGCTGGACTGCCGTCGCCGTTCACGGCGACGCGCTACCACTCGCTCGCGGCTGAGCCCACGACGGTGCCCGATGAGCTGGAGGTCACGGCGCGGACCGAGGACGGCATCATCATGGGGCTGCGCCATCGCGAACTGGCGGTGGAGGGAGTGCAGTTCCATCCCGAGTCCGTGCTCACGGAACACGGGCACCTGATGCTCGCCAACTGGCTTGAGCAGTGTGGCGACACGGGCGCGGTCGGCCGCTCGGCAGGGCTCGCGCCGGTGGTGGGCGGCAAGGCCCTGGCATGAACGGCCAGGGGGGTGCGCCGTGGCTCCGGGACGGGAGCGTTCCGGGGCAGTCCCCGGCTCCGGAGCAGTACGACTGGTCCGGGTACGGTCGGCAGGCCACTGAGACCCCCCGGGGATACGAGCAGGACTGGTACGGGCGGCAGTACCCTCCCGAACCCGCCGTGCACGTACCCGCGCCCGCACCTGTGCCGTCGACAGCGCCGGACCTGGTGACGCCCGAGCGGCCGCCGGGCGGTCGGGCCGAACGCCGGCGTGCGTCCAAGGCGCGGGGACGAGGGCGGCGCAGGGCGGCCGGCTCCACGGCGCCGCCTCCTTCACCTCCGGTACCGAGCGAGGAGGGCGCCCCGCTCACGCGGGTCGAGGCGCGCAGGCGTGCCCGAGCCATGAAGGACGGCCCGGCCGTCATCGCCAGCCGGGCTTTCGGTGAACTCTTCATCACCGTAGGTGTGTTGATGCTGCTGTTCGTCACCTACCAGCTGTGGTGGACGAACATCCTCGCGGGGCAGCAGGCCAACGCCGCCGCCGACAGGATCCAGGAGGAGTGGGCCAAGGGCCGTGCACCCGGCGCGTTCGAACCGGGGCAGGGCTTCGCGATCATGCACATCCCGAAGCTCGACGTCGTCGTCCCGGTCGCCGAGGGCATCGACAAGCTGTCCGTGCTGGACCGGGGAATGGTCGGGCACTACGCGGACGGCGCCCTCAAGACCGCCATGCCATCCGACAAGCAGGGCAATTTCGCGGTCGCCGGACACCGCAACACGCATGGTGAGCCGTTCCGTTACATCAACACACTGGTGCCCGGAGACCCGATCGTGGTCGAGACCCAGGACACCTACTACACCTACAAGATGACGAGCATCCTCCCGCAGACCTCCCCATCGAACACCAGCGTGATCGCTCCGGTCCCGGCAGGCTCCGGATTCACCGGGCCCGGCCGTTACCTCACCCTCACGACATGTACGCCCGAATTCACGAGTACGTACCGAATGATCGTGTGGGGCAAGATGGTCGAGGAACGTCCGCGGAGCAAGGGCAAGCCTGATGCGCTCGTCGGCTGAGGCGTGACGGAACGGATTCCCGGGACGACAGGAAACAGGGGCAGTGGCACGTGCGCGCAGCCGGATCGCCGGCGTCATCAGTGTCTTCGGCGAACTGCTGATCACCACGGGAGTGCTGCTTGCGCTCTTCGTCGTCTATTCGCTGTGGTGGACCAACGTCCTCGCCGACCGCGCGGCCACCAAGGAGAGCGACAAGGTGCGCCACAACTGGGCCGCCGCTCCCCAGGGGCAGGGTCCTGGAGCACTGGACACCCGGGACGGCATCGGCTTCCTCCATGTCCCCGCCATGGGCGAAGGAGAGGTGCTGGTGAAGAAGGGCACCGACCCCGAGACCCTCAACGACGGTGTCGCGGGCTACTACACCGAGCCGATCAAGTCCGCGCTGCCCGGCGACAAGCAGGGCAACTTCACCCTGGCAGCCCACCGCGACGGCCACGGTGCCAAGTTCCACAACATCCACAAGATCAGGACCGGCGATCCGATCGTCTTCGAGACCAGGGACACCTGGTACGTCTACAAGGTCTTCAAGGACCTGAAGCAGACCTCGAAGTTCAACGTCGACGTGCTCCAACCGGTACCGAAGGAGTCGGGCAAGACCGCGCCCGGTCGCTACATCACCCTGACGACATGCACGCCGCTGTACACATCCGACTACCGGTACGTGGTCTGGGGCGAGCTGGTGCGCACGGAGAAGGTCGACAGCGATCGCACGCGGCCCAAGGAGCTGCGCTGACGCCTCCTGGCCCGCCGCGGCCCGGTCACTCTGATACGCGGAGGGCTCAGCGGGAAGAGCGCCGGCCCCGGCGCCCCTCTCGGAGGGGCCCCGGGGCCGGTGTGCTGCTGATCGCGACCGCGTCGGGATCCTCAAGGCGCCAAGCGTGGCTCAGTCGTCGCCGAAGCCCGGGAAGAACCCTCCGCCGCCGTTGTTGTTGCCGCCCTGCTGGCCTCCGCCACCGATCGTCTGCAGGGTGATGGTCGTGGTCGCCGGGTCCGCCTGGGTACCGGGCCGCGGATTCATCGCGGCGACGAGCGCGTTGTCGTCCTGCGAGCTCCCGTTGGCGAAGGTGATGTTCGTGAAGCCGAACTGCGCCAGGATCTGCTTGGCCTCGCCCACCCGCTTGCCCAGTACCTGGGGCACCTGCGTCTGAGGCGTCTCCTGGCCCTTGGAGACCTGGAGCGTGATCGTGGCTCCCTTGGGCTGGTTGGAGTCGCCCGCCGGGTCCTGCGCCACGACCTCGCCCGCGGGCTTGTCGGAGTCGACATCGGTGCGCGCCACGGTGAAGCCGAGCTTCTCCAACTGGTCCTTCGCCGCGTCGAACTGCTGGCCCACCACCGGCGGAACCGTCTCCGTGGCCTGCTTGGCGACCTTCAGGGTGACCGTGGTGCCCTTCTCGGCCTTGGAACCGCCCTCCGGGGTCTGGCTGACGACCGTGCCGGGGGTCTCGTCCGACTCGATCTCCTCGATCTTGACCTTGAAGCCGTCCTTGTCCAGCCGTGCTTCAGCGGTGTCCTTCTTGGAGCTGGTGACATCCGGTACCTCCACCAGTGGCGCGCCCGCCGAGAGGACGACCTTGATGGTCCCTTCCCGGTCCATCATGGCCTCGCCGGTGGCGGCCGGGTCCTGGCTGCACACGCTGTTCTTGGGATGGTCGCAGCGCGTGGTGCCGCCCTGGACGACCTTCACGTTCACGTTGGTCCCGGACCGCTGTGCCTCGTCGAAGGTCTTGCCCACCAGGTTGGGGACGATGACCTGGCTGTCCCTGCCGTCCTTGAAGAGCTGCTTGCCGATGAGGATGGCGCCGACGAGCACCAGGATGCCCGCCACCACGAGCAGGATCGTCGAGGCGTTCGACTTCTTCTGGCGGCGTCGGTCGGGGCGGTCGTCGTATCCGTAACCGCCGTCGTCCGGGTTCACGGGCGGCAGCATCGATGTCTGCCCGGCCGGCGCCGCCGCGCGCAGCGCGGTGGTCGGCTGGTCCTCGGGGCGCTGGCCGTATGCGCTGCCGTAGCCGGCCGCGCCCATGGCCGTGGCCGCGGCGACCGGCTGGCCGTCGAGGCAGGCCTCGATGTCGGCGCGCATCTCGTCCGCCGACTGGTAGCGGTAGTCGGGGTCCTTGACCAGCGCCTTCAGCACGATCGCGTCCATCTCGGGCGTGATCTCGGGGTCGAAGTTGCTCGGCGGCTGGGGCTCTTCGCGGACGTGCTGGTAGGCCACGGCCACCGGTGAGTCGCCCACGAACGGCGGACGCACGGTGAGCAGCTCGTACAGCAGGCAGCCGGTCGAGTAGAGGTCGGACCTGGCGTCGACCTGCTCGCCCTTGGCCTGCTCGGGGGAGAGGTACTGGGCGGTGCCGATGACGGCCGCCGTCTGTGTCATGGTCATGCCCGCATCGCCCATGGCGCGTGCGATGCCGAAGTCCATCACCTTGACCTGGCCGGTGCGCGTCAGCATGACGTTCGCCGGCTTGATGTCGCGGTGGACGATGCCGTTGCGGTGCGAGTACTCGAGTGCCTGGAGGATGCCGGTGGTCATCTCCAGGGTCCGCTCGGGCAGCAGCTTGCGGCCGGAGTGCAGCAGCTCTCTGAGGGTCGAGCCGTCCACGTACTCCATCACGATGTACGGGATGGAGACCCCGTCGACGTAGTCCTCGCCGGTGTCGTACACCGCCACGATCGCCGGATGGTTCAGCGAGGCGGCCGACTGGGCCTCACGGCGGAACCGGGCCTGGAAGGACGGGTCACGGGCGAGGTCGGCCCGCAGCGTCTTCACGGCGACGGTGCGGCCGAGCCGGGTGTCGTGCGCGAGGTAGACCTCGGCCATGCCACCGCGGCCGAGCACCGAGCCCAGCTCGTACCGGCCGCCGAGGCGACGCGGCTCTTCCATAACAGTTCCAGCCCTCTCCGTCAGTCCCGACCGCACCCGTGTGTGTGGTCCGGCGGTGTGCTGTTCGCGCATACGCTACCGGCCAAGTCGCGTGGAATCCGCCCAAGCCCGGGACGCGATATGCGACCGGTACCGCATTGTGCGGTCTTGATGCACGGTGACGGGGTGATCAGTGACATCCGTCACTGCTTCCCGTCGAGCACCGCCTCCATCACCTTCTTGGCGATGGGCGCGGCGAGTCCGCCGCCGCTGATGTCGTCGCGCGCCGTGCCCGAGCTGTCCTCGACCACGACGGCCACGGCGACCGGCGATCCCTGGTCGGTCCTGGCGTAGGAGATGAACCACGCGTAGGGGCGCTCGCTGTTGTTCTCGCCGTGCTGGGCGGTACCGGTCTTGCCGCCGACGGTGACACCGTCGATCCGGGCGTTGGTACCGGTGCCCTTCTCGACGACGTTCTCCATCATCTTCTGGACGAGCTGCGCGTTCTCCTCCGAGAGCGGCTGGCTCATCTCCTCGGGCTCGGTACGCTCCAGCACGTCCAGGTTGGGCGCCTCCAGCTGGTCGATCATGTACGGCTTCATCAGCTTGCCGTCATTGGCGATCGCGGCGGTGACCATGGCCATCTGGAGCGGGGTGGCACGGGTGTCGAACTGGCCGATCGCCGACTGGGCGTTGCCGCCGCGGTCCATCTCCTTGTTGTAGACGGAGGCGGAGGCACGCACCGGGGTGTAGATCTTCGGGTCGTTGAAGCCGAACTTCTCTGCTGTCTCCACCATGTTGTCCCGGCCGACCTTGTCACCGAGGTTGGCGAAGACCGAGTTGCAGGAGACCCTCAGGGCCTCGCTCAGGCTCGCCTTCTCGCAGCCGCTGTGCTGGTTCTTCATCGGTGTGCTCGACAGCGGGATGATGTACGGCTCGGGTGTGTCGGTCGGCGCGTCGATGTCCTTGACGACACCGTGCTCCAGTGCGGCGGCGGCGGTGACTGCCTTGAAGGTGGAGCCGGGCGGGTAGGTCTCCCGCAGCGCCCGGTTCAGCATCGGCTTGTCCTTGTCCGCGTTCAGCGTCTGCCAGGCCTTCCCGTCCGCGTCCTGGCGGCCCGCGAAGGAGGAGGGGTCGTACGAGGGCGTCGATGCGAGCGCCAGGATCTTCCCGGTGCGCGGGTCGATGGCCGCGACCGCGCCCTTCTTGTCCCCGAGACCCTCGAACGCCGCCCTCTGCGCCTTGCCGTTCAGCGTGGTGACGACATTGCCGCCCTTCTTCTTGTCGCCCGTGAACATCGCCATGGTGCGGTCGAAGAAGAGCCGGTCGTCGTTGCCGCTGAGGATCTCGTCCTCGAGGTTCTCGATCTGCGATGAACCGAAGGCCTGCGAGGCGTAGCCGGTGACGGGTGCCCACATCGGGCCGTCGGTGTACGTGCGCTTGTACTTGAAGTAGGTGTCGTCGGTCAGCTTGGAGCCGGTGATCGGCTTGCCGTCGACGATGATGTTGCCGCTCTCGGAGGCATAGCGCTCGATCTGGACGCGCTTGTTGCTCTTGTGGCTGCTGAGCTCTTCCGCACGGACGTACTGGAGCCAGTTGTCACGGATCAGCAGCGCGAGGACCAGAAGGCCGCAGAAGATCGCGATTCGGCGCAGGGGCTTGTTCACGGTCGGACCACCTGGGTCATCTCGGCGTCGGGGTTCGGGGCGGGGGCGGGGGCCGGCCGGCGCGCGGTGTCGCTGATACGGATGAGGATGCCGATCAGCGCCCAGTTGGCGATCACGGACGATCCGCCGGCCGCGAGGAACGGCATCGTCATACCGGTCAGCGGGATGAGGCCCATCACACCACCGGCGACCACGAAGACCTGGAGGGCGAAGGCGCCGGTGAGGCCGATCGCGAACAGCTTCCCGAAGGGGTCGCGGGCGGCGAGCGCGGTGCGCACACCGCGCTCGATGATCAGACCGTAGAGCAGCAGGAAGGCCATCACTCCGGCCAGTCCGAGCTCCTCGCCGACGGTGGCGAAGATGAAGTCGGAGTTGGCGGCGAACATGATGAGGTCGGAGTCGCCCTGTCCGAGACCGGTGCCGAGGGTGCCGCCCGATCCGAAGGACATCAGTACCTGGGACATCTGGTCGCAGGCTTGGGCCGTCCTGGAGCCCTCGGGCGCGGTCGCCAGGCATTCGAAGGGGTCCAGCCAGGCGGCCACCCGGGCCTGGACATGACTGGCGAACTGCGAGACGACCACCGCGCCGCCCGCCGACATCAGCAGGCCCATGACGATCCAGCTGGTGCGCTCGGTGGCCACGTACAGCATGATCACGAACATGCCGAAGAACAGCAGCGAGGTGCCGAGGTCGTTCTCGAAGACCAGGACGAGCAGGCTCACCGCCCAGATCGTGACGATGGGCCCGAGGTCGCGGCCACGCGGCAGATAGAGCCCCATGAAGCGGCGGCTGGCCAGGGCCAGCGCGTCCCGCTTCACCATGAGGTAGCCCGAGAAGAAGACCGCGATGACGATCTTCGCGAACTCACCGGGCTGGATGGAGAAGCCGCCGACCCGGATCCAGATCTTGGCGCCGAAGACGTCGGTGCCGAGACCCGGGACGAGCGGGAGCAGCAGCAGGACGAGCGCGGCCGCCATCGAGATGTAGGTGTAGCGCTGCAGGACGCGGTGGTCCTTCAGCAGCAGCAATACGCCGACGAGCAGCGCGACGCCCAGCGCCGAGTACATCAGCTGGTTGGTGGCCTGCGGGGCGAAGGTGGAGAGCGCGTTCAGCCGCGGGGACTGGTCGAGCCGCCAGATCAGCACCAGGCCGAGGCCGTTGAGCAGTGTCGCCAGCGGCAGCAGCAGCGGGTCGGCGTACTTGGCGAACTTGCGCACCACGAGGTGCGCGACGCCTGCGAGGAGGGCGAGGCCGATTCCGTAACCGAGCATGCCGGCGGGGAGTTCGCCGGTGAGTGCGAGGCCCACATTGGCGTACGCGAACACCGGGATCGCGACGGCGAAGGCGAGCAGCAGCAGCTCGGTGTTGCGGCGGCTCGGCAGTTCGATCGCGCCGATGGTGGTCGTGTTGGTGACAACGCTCATGGTGGAGAAAGGCCCCCTACGGGTCTACCGCTTACCGCTCGTACCGCTCACTGCTTGCCGCAGTTCGTGGCGAGCTTCTGCTCCTCCTCCGAGAGGGTGGGGCCCGGAGAGGGAGCTGCGTTCGGCTTGGTCTGGGCGGACTGGTCGGAGGGCTTGGTGCCGGTGGTGCCACCGGCCTGCCCCTCACCGGGAGGTGCTGCGGGCGCGGTGTCCGCTGCGGCTTCGCGCTGCGCGTCCTTCTTGCAGGCGGTTGCCTGGGTGGAGAGCTCCACGATCTTGTCGCGCGCGGAACCGAGGCTGCTCTCGGCGATGGTCTCCTTGACCTGCTTCTGCTGATAGGGCGGAAGGTACTTGAGTTCGATCTCGGGGTGGTCCTTCTCGACCTCGGAGAGCGAGACCCAGCCCAGGTCCTGGCTGATACCGCGGTAGAGCGCGATGTGCTTGCCGTTGGTGCCGACGTAGTACTGGGTCTGGGTCCAGCGCCAGGCGCCGTACAGACCGCCTCCGAGCACGGCGAGCGCGAGCGTGCCGTAAAGGGATCTCTTGAGCCACTTCCGTCCGGCGGAGACCGGCTTGGTGAAGTCGTCGTCGGCGTACGAGCCGTAGCTGCCCTCCGGGGGCATTCCGCCGTAGCCCGCTCCGTCGCCACTGCCGGGGGGGCCGAAGCCGCCGGCGGCGGGCGGGACGGGGCGGCCGAGGCCGGAGGCGCGCCCAGCGGGGGTCTGCATGGCGCTGTTGTCGCCGAGCGGCATCTGGTTCTCGGCGACCGCGCCGACGATCACCGGGGTGTCGTGGAGCCGACCCGCGAGGGTGTCGCCGCCGTCGACGTCGAGTACATCCGCGACGATCACGGTGATGTTGTCGGGGCCGCCGCCGCGCAGCGCGAGCTGGATCAGGTCCTGCACGGTCTCCTGCGGGCCCTGGTAGCTGGCGAGGGTGTCCTCCATCGTCTGGTGGGACACGACGCCGGACAGTCCGTCGGAGCAGATGAGGTAGCGGTCTCCGGCCCTGACCTCGCGGATGGAGAGGTCGGGCTCGACGTGGTCGCCGCTGCCCAGCGCGCGCATCAGCAGGGAGCGCTGCGGATGGGTGGTGGCCTCTTCCTCGGTGATCCGGCCCTCGTCCACGAGGCGCTGCACCCAGGTGTGGTCCTGGGTGATCTGGGTCAGGACCCCGTCACGGAGCAGATATGCGCGGGAGTCGCCGACATGCACGAGTCCGAGGCGCTGGCCGGTCCACAGCAGTGCGGTGAGGGTGGTCCCCATGCCTTCGAGCTGGGGGTCCTCCTCGACCATGGCGCGCAGCTGGTCGTTGGCCCGTTGCACGGCCGTGCCGAGCGAGGTGAGGATGTCGGAGCCCGGGACGTCGTCATCGAGCTGCACCAGGGTCGAGATCACCTCGGACGAGGCGACCTCTCCGGCGGCCTGGCCGCCCATGCCGTCCGCGATGGCGAGCAGTCGGGGGCCGGCGTAGCCGGAGTCCTCGTTGCCCTCGCGGATCATGCCCTTGTGCGATCCGGCGGCGAAGCGCAGTGACAGACTCATGCGCACCTGCCCTGTCGACGCTGCTTCGGGGTACAGCCGGTCTCGAGCCACACTGCCCACCCTCCGGTCGGGAGCCGCCGGGCCCGGCCCAGTGCCGGTACCGCTGCGGAAGTCCCGATGGGGATCGCAGCGGCTTGCTCGCTCCGCTCGCTCATTGTCGTACTACTTCCGCAGCTCGATGACGGTCTTGCCGATACGGATCGGCGCGCCCAGCGGAATCGGCGTCGGGGTGGCGAGGCGGGCACGGTCGAGATAGGTGCCGTTGGTCGACCCCAGGTCCTCGACGATCCACTGTCCGTCACGGTCGGGATAGATCCTGGCATGCCGGCTCGACGCGTAGTCGTCGTCCAGGACGATGGTCGAGTCGTGCGCGCGGCCCAGCGTGATGGTCTGCCCCTGCAGTGCGACCGTGGTGCCCGTGAGGCTGCCCTCTGAGACCACCAGCTTGGTCGGGGCCCCGCGGCGCTGGCGGCCGGCCTGCTGCTGGCGCTGCTGCGGGGGCGCGGACGGCTGGCGGCCGGTCGCGGTGCCGGTCTGCTGCTGCCGGTTCTCGGCGCCCCGGCGCGAGCCGCGCTGGGTGACGCGCGTACCGAACAGGTCGCTGCGGATGACCTGTACGGCCACGATGACGAACAGCCACAGAACGGCCAGGAAACCCAGCCGCATGACCGTCAGGGTCAGCTCTGACATTGCCCCCGCTTCACCCTTCGGCTTGCCGGTAAACGATGGTTGTGCTGCCCACGACGATCCGCGAGCCGTCGCGGAGCGTAGCGCGGGTGGTGTGCTGCCCGTCCACCACGATGCCGTTGGTGGACCCGAGATCCTGGATCGTCGAGGGCGTGCCGGTCCGGATCTCGCAGTGGCGGCGGGATACGCCGGGGTCGTCGATCCGTACGTCCGCGTCGGTGCTGCGGCCCAGCACCATCGTCGGGCGTGAGATCTGGTGACGGTTGCCGTTGATCTCGATCCAGCGGCGCACCTGGGCGCCGGGCGCCGAGCCTCCCGGGCGCCCGGGAGTGGAGCCCGGCCGGTTCGTCCCGGGTGGTGGTGCCGACGGCATGGGAGGTGCCGCAGCAGGAGGGTAACCGTAACCCCCGCCCTGCGGGGCGCTCGGGGAGAAGCCCTGGGGGCCGCCGGCGGCGGGGCCGCGGTCCGGCACGCGGTCGGGCGACTGTGACGTACTCGACGCGAGTGTGCGGCTGCGGACCCGGTACAGACCGGTGTCGAGGTCGTCCGCCTTCTCCAGATGGACCTTGATCGGGCCCATGAAGGTGTACCGCTGCTGCTTGGCGTAGTCCCGGACCATGCCGGAGAGCTCGTCGCCGAGCTGGCCCGAGTAGGGGCTGAGGCGCTCGAAGTCCGGCGTGCTCAGCTCCACGATGAAGTCGTTGGGGACGACGGTCCGCTCGCGGTTCCAGATAGTGGCGTTGTTGTCGCACTCGCGCTGGAGGGCGCCCGCGATCTCGACGGGCTGCACCTCGGACTTGAAGACCTTGGCGAAGGTGCCGTTGACCAGGCCTTCGAGTCGCTGCTCGAAACGCTTCATGACTCCCATGGGGCACCTCCTCCGGTGTTGTCGCCCTGGTACTGCTTACCGATCGTATCCACGCGTGGGGAAAACGGCTGGTTCCCCTTCCCTGCCCCGTCGATGAGTGTCACCTCTCACACGGATCGCCATACGGATCGTAGATGCGGCCTCCTCACAGTGTCCCGCACCGGGGAAGCTCCTCGGGTGTGAGGTGGCGAACCCCTTCAGGGTGCCCTGCCCGCCGGTCGCCCCGCCCATCACGCTGTGCGACCGAATGCCCCTGCCTGTCCACTCTCCGTACCTCGCACTGTCGGTCGAGAGCCCCCTCCTGTCGGTCGTGGGCCCCGCCCTGTCTCCGGCACTCCTCCTTGTCTCCTCCACCAGCCGGAGGCGAAACAAACGCATGTGAACGGACCCTCCGCAGCGTGCTAGTGTTCTGCATGTCGCAAGGCGCTCGCACCGAAAAGGTGGGGGTGGGGCGGCAACACCCAATGCGCGGGTGGCGGAATAGGCAGACGCGCTGGATTCAGGTTCCAGTGCCCGCAAGGGCGTGGGGGTTCAACTCCCCCCTCGCGCACCATGAGAAACCGATGAAACGGGTTCTCGCCAAGGACGGAAGTCTTGGTGAGGGCCCGTTTTTCGTCCTCCGTGCCGGTCTTCATCCTGTGCTCTGTGCCGTGTTCTACGTGAAAGGGCCCACATCGTGACATAGGACACGTGTGGGCCCTGATCCGTGGTCGATCTCCCAGCGCCGCGGATCGCGGTGAAGCCGATGGGCCTCGGCGAACGTCTCGGCCATCTGCCGTCCGAGACGTCCGGCGGGTGGCGGGTGGCGGGGCGCCCTCCCGCCCACCGCTCGCCTACTACCTGTGCTCGGGGTTCGGGTAGTCGAAGCGGCAGCCCGCGTCCCACCCGGAGCGCTGGTTGCCATGGGCGGGGATGCCGCCGGCCTGCTTGAGCATGGTGGCGAGGTGCATCAGGTTCCACGTCATGAAGGTGGTGTTGCGGTTGGTGAAGTCGTTCTCGGGTCCGCCCGAGCCGGGGTCGAGGTAGGAGGGCCCTGGCCCGGCCTCTCCGATCCAGCCCGCGTCGGCCTGGGGCGGGATGGTGTACCCGAGGTGCTGGAGGCTGTAGAGGACGTTCATGGCGCAGTGCTTGACGCCGTCCTCGTTCCCGGTGATCAGGCATCCGCCGACGCGTCCGTAATAGGCGTACTGCCCACGGTCGTTGAGCTGAGACGAGCATGCGTAGAGCCGCTCGATGACCCGCTTCATCACGGAGCTGTTGTCACCGAGCCAGATCGCCCCGGCCAGCACCAGGATGTCGGCCGCCATCACCCGCTCGTACAGTGCGGGCCATTCGTCGGTGGCCCACCCGTGCTCGGTCATGTCGGGCCATACGCCGGTCGCGATGTCGTGGTCGATGGCCCGGACGAGTTCGGTGGTGACGCCGTTGGCTTCCATGATGGCGCGGCTCTTGTCGATCAGCCCTTCGGTGTTGCTGACCTCCGGTGACCGCTTGAGCGTGCAGTTGACGAACATGGCGCGGAGGTCGTCGTGGCGCGGCGACTCGTCGGACTGCGGCTGGGCGGTCACGGAACCTCCTTGAGCTGCCGCCGTGCCGTTCACGGCGGTGCAGACCGTCCATCGTGCTGGTCGGGCGACTGCGGTGGCCGTTGCGGCACGGTCGTGCGCCAGTGACCACCCCATCGGCTCAAGGGGTCGCGTGGCAGGACAGAAGTGGTCCGATCGGGCTTAATCGAAGAAGAGACGTTTGACGCGGAACAGCCGACGGAGGCAGCACCGACTGCGGGTGAGTTCGTAATGTTCTTGACGGAAGGCGCTCGGATCGGCGCCCATGACCCGGTAATCGCGCTTCGGGCCGACGCGGGCCCATGGGTTTCGGGGGAACGGCCGTGAGTCCTCGCAGCGGTGCCCGTGCCGCCCATGCGGACACGGACACCGCCGGGACCGAGACGGCCCAGGTCGGGACAGGCAGTACGGCCAGGGTCGGGATCTCACGCGGTATCGAGTCCCTGCTGGCAGAGGTGCTGGCCGACGTACTGCAGACTCGCGAGGCACCGGTCGACAGCGACTTCTTCACCGACCTGGGTGCTGATTCGCTGGTGATGGCGCAGTTCTGCGCGCGGGTGCGCAAGCGGGACGACCTGCCGACGGTGTCGATGAAGGACGTCTACGCGCATTCGACGATCCGCAGCCTGGCCGCGGCCTTCCCGGGTACGGCCCCTTCCCGGGGCGGAGGTGACGCGGCGGCTGCCGGGACGGCGGCCCGCTCGCCGGCCGGCACGGATGTGCGCTTGGCCGAGGTGCTGGCCGGCGTCCTGCGGGTGGAGCAGGTGCCGATCGAGAGCCACTTCTTCGATGATCTGGGTGCTGATTCGCTGGTGATGGCGCAGTTCTGCGCGCGGGTGCGCAAGCGGGACGACCTGCCGACGGTGTCGATGAAGGACGTCTACGCGCATTCGACGATCCGCAGCCTGGCCGCCGCGTTTCCGGGAAGTGACGTCTCCACGGCTCCGGCTCACCCGCCGCCGGCCACTGTCGCGCACACGTCGGTCCAGGCCGCCGGCGAGGCGTCGGCCGAGTCGGATGAGTCCGGGGTGCGGACCCTGCCGTATCTGCTCTGCGGGGCGGCCCAGCTACTCCTTTTCCTGGTCTTCTCCTGTCTGGGGGCTCTCGTCGCCATCGAGGGCTACGAGTGGGTCGTGGCGGGCTCGGGGGCGGTGGAGCTCTACGTCAGGGCGGTCCTCTTCGGCGTCGCGGTGTTCTTCGGCCTGTGTGCCCTTCCGATCGTCGCGAAGTGGGCGCTCGTCGGCCGCTTCACCCGGTGCAAGATCCGTGTGTGGAGTCCTGGTTATCTGCGTTTCTGGTGCGTGAAGTCCTTGATCCGGACCAGTCCGGCACGGCTGCTCGCCGGTTCACCGCTGTATGTGCTGTATCTGAGGGCTCTCGGCGCGCACATCGGCAAGGGCGTGACGATCCTGTCGCGCACCGTACCTGTCTGTACTGATCTGTTCACCGTCGGCCGCGATGCCCTTGTCCGCAAGGACGTGTTCCTCTCGTGCTACCGGGCGCACGACGGATGGATCGAGACGGGACCGGTCACCCTGGGCGCGGAGGTGACCGTCCATGAGCAGACCGTGCTCGACATCGACACATCGATGGGCGACGGCTCCCGACTCGGCCATGCCTCGTCCCTGCAGCCGGGACAGTGCGTTCCCGCTGGTGAGACCTGGCACGGTTCGCCGGCGCAGCCGGCGACGACCGACTACGCGGCCGTCGCGCCCGCCGAGTGCGGAACCCTGCGCAGGATCCTCTACAGTCTGGGCCAGTTGGCGGCCTTGCTGCTGTTGTACCTGCCGCTGACAGTGGCGGGTGTGAGCCTGGTGCTCACGGTCATGCCGCGGCTGAGCGGGGTGCTGAACCCGGTGACCCCGGCGGTCACCGGTCCCATGTTCTTCCTCGACGCCCTGGTGGCCTCCCTGGTGGCCTTCTTCGGCGCCCTGCTGGTGGGGCTGCTCCTGGTGGGCACGCTGCCGCGGCTGCTCGGCCTGGTGATCAAGCCGTACAAGGTCTATCCCCTTTACGGCTTCCACTACGGAATCCAGCGGGCCATTCTGCGGCTGACCAACATCAGGTTCTTCACCACGCTGTTCGGGGACAGCTCCGCGATCGTGCACTATCTGCGCTGCCTGGGGTACGACCTGTGCCGCATCGAGCAGACAGGGTCGAACTTCGGCACGCTGGTCAAGCACGACAGCCCTTATCTGAGCACCGTCGGCGGTGGAACGATGGTCGCCGACGGCCTGTCCATCATCAACGCCGACTTCTCCAGCACGTCCTTCCGCTGCTCCAGGACCGTGATCGGGCCGAGCAACTTCCTCGGCAACAACATCGCCTACCCCCCGAGCGGGCGCACGGGCGAGAACTGCCTGCTCGCGACCAAGGTCATGGTCCCCGTCGACGGACCCGTACGCGAAGGCGTGGGCCTGCTGGGATCGCCCAGCTTCGAGATACCGCGCACGGTGCTGCGCGACACCCGGTTCGACCATCTGGCCACGGGCGAGGAGTTGCGGCGGCGTCTGGCGGCCAAGAACCGGCACAACGCCGTCACCGCGAGCCTCCATCTGGTGGCCCGGTGGTTCCACTTCTTCGTACTCGCCCTCATCGCCATGGCCGCCATCGACCTCTACCACCTCCACGGTGCACCGGTGCTGGGGCTCGCGAGCCTGCTCACCATGGCGTTCACCGTCGTCTTCTTCACTCTGGTCGAGCGGGCGGTCACGGGTTTCAGGAGCCTGGAGCCGCTGTACTGCTCGATCTACGACCCCGCGTTCTGGTCGCACGAACGCTTCTGGAAGCTGACCTCGCACCGCTATATGCAGGTCTTCAACGGCACTCCGTTCAAGTCCCTGGTGTGGCGGCTGCTGGGTACCAAGGTGGGCCGGCACGTCTTCGACGACGGCTGCACGCTCATCGAACGGACTCTGGTGAGCATCGGAGACGAGTGCACCCTCAACGCCGCGAGCGTCATCCAGTCGCACTCCCAGGAAGACGGTGCCTTCAAGTCCGACCACGTCACGATCGGGCACGGTGTGACCCTCGGGGTGGGAGCGTTCGTCCACTACGGCACGACCGTCGGCGACCGGGCACAACTCGCTGCGGACACCTTTCTGATGAAGGGCGAGGAGGTGCCCCCTCGGGCGCGGTGGGGCGGGAACCCGGCCGCGGAACTGGCATCGCCGTGAGCGCGGAACCCGCACGGCCGTGAGCGAAGGCGGAATCGGCCGCAGGCTTCGGGAGCCTGTGGGTGTGCGTTCAGGTGGGAGAGCCCGCATCTAGAAGATCACTGAAAATCTCGGGTTTGGGCCCCGCGGGTGGCCCCGCGGGGCCAGACTGCTGTGTGTGCAGGGGGAATGGGCCGGGGAGACGGTCGGGCCGGATGTGTGGGAGACCTGCCGGGAGCTGATCCCGGCAGGGAGTGTGTTCGCGTTCCTGGCCGAGCACCGCGAGCGGCTGCTGCCGCCGGAGATGTTCGCGGACATGTACCCCTCGGCCAACGGGCGGCCGAGCCTGCCGCCGCAGGTGCTGGCGACGGCGGTGGTGCTGCAGAGCCTGTTCGGGACCTCGGATGTGGAGACCGTGCTGGAGCTGCGGTGCGACCTGCGGTGGAAGGCGGCGTGCGGACTGGGGCTGAACGACACGGCGTTCGACCCGTCGCTGCTGACCTACTTCCGGCGCCGCCTGCAGCGGTCCTCGGATCCGGGGCGGATCTTCACCCGGGTCAAGGAGGTCGTGGCCGCCACCGGCATCCTGCGCGGGAAGCGGCGCCGCGCGCTGGACTCCACGGTGTTCGACGACGCGGTGGCCACCCAGGACACGGTCACCCAGCTGATCTCGGCGATCCGCCGGGTGATCCGCGAGGTCCCCGGCGCCGGCCGCGTCGCCGCCGGGCATTGCACCGCTCACGACTACACCGACCCGGGCAAGCCGAAGATCGCCTGGGACGACGAGCAGGCCCGCGCCGGGTTGGTGGACGCGCTGGTCACGGACGCGCTCAACCTGTTGGGCCGCCTGCCCGAGCAGGAGCTGGGCGAGCGGGCCGCGAACGCGGTCGGCCTGCTGGCGCTGGTCGCGGGCCAGGATGTGGAGCCCGCCGAGGGCTCCGACGGGCGCGACGGGCGCTGGCGCATCACCCAGGGGACCGTCCGCGACCGCGTGGTGTCCACCGTCGATCCCGAGGCCAGGCACATCCACAAGAACCGCACCCGCCACCAGGAAGGCTTCAAGGGCCACGTCGCCGTCGAGCCGGAGACCGGCTTATTCACCGAGGTCGCCCTCGCCGCGGGCTGCGGCCCCGAGAACCACGAGGCGAAGATCGCCGAGGACCTCCTCGCCGCCGAGGACGAGCCGTGCGAGGTGCTCGGCGACTCCGCCTACGGCACCGCCGACCTGCGCGACCACCTCGAACAGCAGGGCCACGACGCCGTCCTCAAACCACCCCCGCTTCGCGCGGCCGTGCCCGGCGGCTTCACCAGCGACGACTTCCACATCGACACCGAGAACGGCCAGGTCACCTGCCCTGCCGGGCACATCGTCCCCCTCGGCAAGCCCCGGAAGACCGGCTTGCGGCAGGCTCAGTTCAAGAAGCTGTGTGCCGGCTGCCCGCTGCGCGAACGCTGCACCACCTCCAAGACCGGCCGCGTCCTGCAAGTCCACCCCCAGCACCAGCGCCTGGCCGACGCCCGTGCCCAGGCCACCGACCCCGCCTGGAAAGACACCTACCGCCGCTGGCGGCCACCCGTCGAACGCGGCATCGCCTGGCTGACCACCAAAGGCAACCGCAGACTGCGCTACCTCGGCACCCTCAAGAACGACACCTGGCTCCGCAACCGAGCCGCCGCCCTCAACCTCCGACGGCTCGTCAACCTCGGCCTCGAAGTGGCCGCCGACGGCACCTGGACCCTGACCCCGGCCACACCGTGAAGCACGGAGGGCGGCCCCGCCACCGGCGGACCGCCCCCACAACAAGATTTTCAGCAGCCTTCTAGGTGATGACCACCGACGCGTACGTAGCGCACGCACGGCGAAGGTCGTCCCATGAACACTGCCATGGATCGCACGGAGATCGCTTTGTGGACAAGGGACGCGGAGGGCCGCTGGTCGGCCAGGAGGATCTGGGTCGTGGTGCTCGACGGGGAGGCGTACGTCCGCTCGGCGTTCGGAGGGCGAAGTGCCTGGTACAGCCAGGTCCTGGGGCGCGCGGACACGGAGGTTGAGGTGGACGGGCACCGGCTGTCCGTCACCCTTCAGCCGGTGGCAGACCCGGAGCTCGTCCAGCGCGTCTCCGATGCCTACCGGGCCAAGTACGGGCTGAGCTGGCCGGGCCCCGTGGAGTCGATGAACGGTCACGAGGCCGCGGCCACCACCATGCGGCTAACGGATGTCGGGCAGGTCCCGCAGTTGCCTGCGTGAGGTGAGCCCGAGCTTGCGGAAGATGTTGCGCAGATGCGCGTCGACCGTGCGCGGGCTCAGGAACAGCTTCGCCGCGACCTCCTTGGAGGTGGCGCCGTCGGCGACCAGGCGGGCGATGTGCACCTCCTGCATCGTCAGTTGGTCCGATGCCTTCGAGGTACGGCTGCGGGCCTGCTCGCCCGTGGCGCGCAACTCGCCGGCGGCCCGCTCGGCGAACGCCTCCATACCGAGGTCGGACAGCGACTCGTGCGCCAGCCGCAGCGCGGACCGGGCGTCCCGCCGCCTGCCCTGGCGGCGCAGCCACTCGCCGTACAGCAGATGGGCCCGGGCGCGGTAGACGGCCAGTGCGCTGTCGTCGAGCAGAGCGATCGCCTCCTGGTAGGCGGACTCGTCCCCGGTCACCAGGGCCCGCGCATAAGCCTCGACGCCGAGTCCCCAGGCCTGCCGGCCGGCTTGGGAGCGTTCCCGGAGAGATGCGAGGGCCGCGTCTGCGACTTCGGTCTCGCCGCACCGCACCGCCGCTTCGACCAACTCGGGCAGGGCGAGGCCCGCCGTGCCGACCGCGCCGTACTCGACCGCCCGCTCAGCCGCCGCCAGCGCCGCGGGGTAGTCGGCCAGGCCGTTGTTGAGGACGGCTGTCGCCCACTGCACGCTGAGGCTCATCCGGTGCTCCACCGACGCGAACAGCTCGATGGCCTCATCGCGCCGCCCGCGCATCGCCGCCAGATGCAGGCGCGGGTAGACCAGCGGCGCCGCGCCGGTGGCGTCGGCGATCGCCTCCTCTTCGGAGATCTGCTCCATCGCTGCACCGAAGTCGCCCGTGTGCGCGCTCACGGTGGCCTGCATGGCCAGGCCGATCGGCAGCGCGTGGAAGGAGCCCGACTCACGGCCGGCCGCGACGGCACGGGCGGCGATGCCGTTCAGGGCGTCGAAGTTCCACAGCTCGGTGGCCACCATGAAGCCGAGTGACGGCCGCCTCGCCCACACCTCGTCATCGGCGTCGCCCACGACCGGCCTGAGGATCTCCCCCGCGGCCTGATGCCCCTCGCCGACCAGGCTGATCAGACCGCTCAGCACCGCCGCCGCACCGGACACCGGCGCATCCGCATGCGGGGCCTTCCTGGCAGCGTCCACCACCTGGTCGAGACCGCCGAGCAGCAGGCCCATCTCGATGGCGTCCAGGTAGCACTCCCGCGACCCGGCGGGATCGGTGGCCGCCAGCCCGGCGGCGGCACGCAGCAGGTATGCCGTGGGGCCTTCGTCCCCTCGGCGTCGGACGAACGACAGCCTGCCGCGGAGCAGGTCGGCCTTGGCGGCCTGGCTCGGGTCGTCCGTGCGGACGGTGGTGAGCAGGTCGGCCGCCGTGTCGAAGTCGCCCACCGAGAGCTTGGCCTGGACCGCGGCGAGTACCCGCTCGGCGCGTTGGGCCGGGTCGACCGTGAGCGCGGCCGAACGCTCGAGGAAGGCCGCCGCCGCGGCGACACCACCGCGTTCCTGGGCGCGGGTGGCGGAGGTTTCGAGCTCGGCGGCGACCTGTTCGTCCGGGCCGGCACAGGCCTGGGCGCGGTGCCAGGCCCGCCGGTCGGGGTCGGCGACCGGATCGGTCACGGCGGCCAATGCCTCATGCGCCCTGCGCCGCTCGTCCGGGGCCGCGGCGCGGTAGGCCGCAGAGCGGGCGAGGGGGTGGCTGAACCGGATCCGGGTGCCGAATTCGACCAGCGGAACGGACTGCGCCACGGCGGCCGCGTCGATGCCCAGTAGTTCGGCGGCACGCCACAGCAGGCCGGGGTCGCCGATCGGGTCGGCGGCGGCGAGAGTCACCAGCAGCCGGGCGGCCGGCGGCAGGAGCTCCAGTCGTGACCGGAAGCTCTGCTCGACCACACCGGGTACCGAGACGGGTTGGGCGAAACCGCCCGCCATTCCGGCGAGTCCTGCCGTCCTGGGCAGCTCCACCAGCGCGAGGGGATTGCCGCGGGCTTCGGCCAGGATGCGATCGCGTACCCGCTCGTCCAGCGGGGCGCGTACCACCTCGGCCAGCAGCGCGCGGGCATCGGATTCACCGAGGCCCTGGAGCGAATGACCGGGCAGCTCGTCCAGCTCGGGCAGGAGGCTCGGCTCGCGCGCGGCGAAGACGAGGGCGATCGATTCGGCCGAGACCCGGCGGGCCAGGAAGGCCAGTGCCTTGGCCGAGGCCTGGTCCAGCCACTGGGCGTCGTCGATGACGCAGAGAACCGGGCGTTCCCGCACGGTCTCCACCAGGAGGCCCAGCGACGCGACACCGACCAGGAAGGGGTCGGGTGCTCCGGTGTCGAGGCCGAAGGCGACCTCCAGCGCCTTGCGGTGGGGCGCGGGCAGCGCGGACAGCTGTCCGGTGACGGGTGCGAGCAACTGGTGCAGCGCGGCGAAGGACAGCTCCATCTCGAACTCGGCGCCGGACGCTCGGATGACGAGGAATCCGTCCGCGACCTCGTCCAGTCGCCGCAGCAGCGCGCTCTTGCCGATGCCCGGCTCGCCGCGCAGGACGAGGGCCCCGCCCCGGCCCTCCCGCGTCGCTCGGAGCAGGGTGTCGAGCCGGCGCATCTCGTCCTGGCGGCCGATCAGCACATCCGTATTCGTCTCGGGCATGTCCGAAAACCTATGCGGTCGCGCGCCGCAGGGAAACGCCGGGATGATCACGGTCGTCGACGGCGCGGCCGTGGCTGCCCGCCCCGCGGCCACGACCGCCTGTGGAGCGCCGACGACTGCCTGAGGGGGCGGTGGCAGCTGCCCACGAAACGGTGGAAGCCGCCTGCGGAGCGCCGGCAACCACCCAGGGAACGGTGGCGCTGCCTGCCGAGCGTCGGTCACTGCCTGCGGTCGACGCCCTCCGCTTGACGAGCGACCGCTGCCGCCTGCGGTGCAGGACCGCCGCGACCTGCGCATCGACCGCTCGCCTACAGGTCAGCGGCCGTGAGCCGTATAGGTGATGACTACCGACGCGAGCGGCGAACGCCCGCTGCGAGTGTCTAGCCATGACCCGCACCGCAACGCAACGGCCCACAACCGGCTGGATACCGCTGGTGGTCCTGGCCACGGCCCAGTTCCTGGTCGTGCTGAGCACCTCGATCGTGAACGTCGCCCTGCCCCAGATCCGGACAGGACTCGAACTGTCGGACACGGGCCAGGCATGGACGGTCAACGCCTACGTACTGGTCTTCGGCGCACTGCTGCTGCCCGGTGGGCGGGCGGGCGACGTGTACGGCCTTCGCCGCGTGTTCCTGCTCGGCGTCGGCCTGTTCGCCCTCTCCGCACTCGGCGCCGCACTGGCACCCACGGCGAGTGTGCTGATCGTCAGCCGGGCGGCGATGGGAATGGGCGCCGCGATGCTTGCGCCCACGGCGCTCGCCCTTGTGCTGACGCTCTATTCCGGCAAGGAGCGGCGTGGCACCGCGCTCGGGGTGTGGGGCGCGGTCTCGGGGGCCGGGGGCGCGGCGGGTGTGCTGCTGAGCGGGCTGCTCACCAGTCTGTTCGGCTGGCGTGCGGTGTTCTTCGTGATGGTGCCTCTCGCTCTGGCCGTCCTGGTGGCCACCCGGCTGCTGGTCGAGGCCGACCGGCCGCGCGGCGGAACCCTGGACGCGGCGGGGGCGGTGACGGTGACGGCAGGGCTGGTGGCGCTCACCTACGGCTTGTCGGGCCCTTGGCCGCTCGCCGTGATCGGCCTGGCGCTGCTCGGCGTGTTCGCGGTGCTCCAGCGCCGTGCCGCCGCCCCGCTGCTGCCGGCGCGTATGAGGGTGGTGGCGGTGCCCAACGTCCTGATGGCACTGCTGGGCGCGGTCTGGCTCGGCCTCTTCTACTTCCTGCCGCTCTACCAGCAGCGGGCCCTCGGCTACTCCCCGCTGGAGGCCGGGCTGACCCAGCTGCCGCTCGCCCTCATGATCACCCTTTCGTCGTGGGTCACCGGCAAGGTCTCCAGCCGCCATGTGCTCCCGGTCGGCCTGCTGGTCCTCGCGACCGGACTGGCCTGGCTGTCCCGGACCCCGGCGGACGGAAGCTTCCCGATCGACCTGCTCGGCCCGACGCTCCTCATCGGCACCGGGCTGGGGGCGGCCTTCGTCCGGCTCACCGCGATGGCCTCATCGGGCGTCCAGCCCGCCGACAACGGCCTGGCCGGCGGGCTGGTCAACGCCACCCGGCAGATCGGCGGAGCCATCGGCCTCTCCTTCCTGGCCCTGCTTCCCACCTTTGGCGCGGCCTTCCTGGCCTGCGCCGTCCTGACCCTCCTCATCTCGGCTCTCTCGACCCGAAAGGCCTGAACATGTCTCTCGACAAGCCCTACATCAGCGGTCACTTCACCCCCGTCACCGACGAGATCACCGGCCACGAGTTGAAGGTGCGCGGCACCCTCCCGCCCGAGCTGAACGGCCGCTACTTCCGCAACGGCCACAACCCGAAGCCGGGTGTCACGCCCACCCACTGGTTCCGCGGCGAGGGAATGCTCCACGGAGTCCGCCTCCAGAACGGCCGGGCCGAGTGGTACCGCAACCGTTGGGTGCGTACGCCCTTCCTGGACGGGGTGCCGTTCACCGGAACCGAGCTCGAAGTCAGCGCCGCCGCCACCAACATCATCTTCCACGGGGGCCGCTATCTGGCCCTCCAGGAGGCCAACCTGCCCTGGGAGGTCAGCGCCGACCTCGACACGATCGGCGTCCACGACTTCGGCGGCAAGCTCACCAGCTCGATGACCGCCCACCCGAAGGAGGACCCGGAGACCGGCGAGCTGCACTTCTTCAGCTACAGCCCCTTCCCGCCGTACCTGACCTACTACGTGGCCGACGCCTCCGGCGCCATCGCCAGGTCGGAGGTCGTGGACGGCTCCGGTCCCTCGCTCATGCACGACTTCGCCATCACCCGCGAGCACGTCGTCTTCATCAACTCCCCGGTGGTCTTCGACCATGCCGAGCAATCCGGAATCCCCTACCGCTGGCACGACGACGTCCCGCTGCGTATCGGTGTGATGCCGCGTGCCGGAGGCAAGACCACCTGGTTCGATGCGCCCGGCCAGGCCGCGCTGCTGCATGTGGCCAACGCCTACACCGACGCGCGGGGCCGGATCGTCCTCGAAGCACCGCGCTTCGACCGTTCCGCCTGGGAGAACTCGTGGAAGTGGTGGGTGGGTGCCCCCGGTTACGGCACCAGCCCCGACGCCGGCTCGACCTTCTACCGCTGGGTCATCGACCCGGCCAGGGGCAGGGTCACCACCGAGTCGCTCAACGACCTGGTGACCGAGTTCCCGTCGATCAACGAGGCCCACACCGGTGCGGACTACCGCTACAGCTACGCCATCGCCTTCCCCGGCGCGGGCCTGTCGGGCTACCACACCGTCAAGCTGGACTCGCGGAGCGGGCAGCAGCAGCTGTTCGCCCACGGCGAGGGCCGGATGCCGGGCGAGGCTGTCTTCGTGCCCGCCGACGGCGGCTCCGCTGAGGACGACGGTTACCTGCTCACCATCGTCAGCGACCTCAAGGCCGATGCGTCGGAGCTGCTCGTCCTGGACGCGGGCGACCTGAGCACCGTGGCCGCGGTCGAGCTCCCCCGCAGGGTTCCCGCCGGCATCCACGGCGACTGGATCCCCGACACCGAGCCGTCCGACCGAGCCGGATTCGCCGTCCGGCCCGCCTGAACCTGCCCGGCCCGTCTGACCTCCCGTTCCGCCTGATCGACCTGACTGCCCGAATCCCTCCCCAGCCGCCCGGGCCGCCCTTGACTCCCCCCTCAGCGGCGGTCCGGGCCCCCGACATCGAGGAATCGTCATGACCTACCCCACGACCATCGACGAGAGCGCGCCCATCGTCGCCGAGCACTCCATCCGGATCGCCGCTCCGCTGGAGCGCGTCTGGCGGCTGCACACCGACGTCGGGTCCTGGCCCGAGTGGCTGCACGCCGTCAAAGAGGCGCGGCTTGACGGCCCCATCGCCCCCGGCACCACCTTCCACTGGGTGACCGCGGGCCTGTCCATCGACTCCACCATCTACGAGGTCGACGCATCGCACCGCATCCTCTGGGGCGGTCCCGCGCACGGCATCACCGGCGTGCACGAGTGGACCTTCAGCGATGACGGCGAGTGCGTCGTGGTCCGCACCAGGGAATCCTGGGCCGGCGCGCCTGTCGACGCCGATCGGGACAAGCTCGCCGCCCTGCTGGACGACTCGCTCGGCACCTGGCTCGCCGCCCTGAAGAAGGCGGCGGAGTAAGTGGCCCGGCCGCTGACCGGCGGGGCCCGGGCAGCCGGATGGCGGGGGTGGTCCGGACAGTCGCCGGATGGCCGTACGCGGTGCCGGGCGAGGACCGTGAGGCCTATGGCACGGCGGGAAGCGGATGCCGTATCGCGCCCGGACGCGCACCCGGAAGGGTCCGGGACCGCGACGGTGCGTGCCGCCTCCGGCGGGGTTTCCGCCACGGGGCGGCTGATCGGCCTCGATGTGGCCCGCGGACTCGCGGTCCTCGGTATGTTCACCGCACACCTGAGCCCCGATCCGGCGATGGACGGTGTGCAGGGCTGGGTGTTCGAGCTGGCCCGCGGCCGTCCCGCCACGCTGTTCGCGGTGCTGGCCGGATTCACCCTGGTCATCCTCACCGGACGTCCGGAGCCGAGGACCGGGCGGGCCGGGCGGCAGGCGATGGCGCGGGTGCTGATCAGGTCCGCGGTGCTGATCGTGCTGGGGTACGCCCTGACCGCCCTGGACACCCCGATCGATGTCATCCTCGCCGCCTACGGGATGCTCTTCGTCCTCGCCCTGCCGCTGTACCGCCTCTCGGCGCGTGCGTTGGCCGCCGTCGCCGTGGTGACCGCGCTCGTCATGCCGCCGATCCGGTATCTGCTGGCGGTTGCGATCGACGGCGGAGAGTGGTCGGACGCGGTGATCGCCCTCGACCCGCTGGCCAGGATCACCGACTCCGAAGGGTTCATCGAGCTCTTCGTCACCGGCGAGTACCCCGTACTGACCTGGATCCCGTTCATCCTCACGGGCATGGCCGTGGCGAAGCTCGACCTCACCCGGCGGGTGCTCACCAGGATCGCCACCGCCGGATGCGCGCTGATCGTGCTCGGCTACGGCGGCTCCTGGCTTGCCCTGCACCTGGTGCCGGGCGCGCTGCCCGCGGTGGCTGCCGCAACGGACGGCGGCTCGGCCGGGTCCGCCTGGTGGTCCGACACCGTCGGCGATCCCGAGACCTTCACCCCTTACTGGCTGCTGGTGGCCGCGCCTCACAGCCAGACGACCTGGTCCATTCTGGGCAGCACCGGCTTCGCCCTCGTGGTGATGGCGCTCTGCTTCATCGCCGTGGACCGGTCCGCCTCCTTCCGGTGGCTGTCCGCCCCCGTCGCGGCGGTCGGCTCCATCGCACTGACCGCGTATACCGCCCATATCATCGCCATCTGGGCGCTGGGCATCGACGACCTCGACGTACTCTCGTACTCCGCCTGCCTGGTGCTTCTGCTCAGCTTCAGCGCGGTGGCCATGCTGTTCGCCATGTTCTGGACACGCCGGTTCCGGCGTGGGCCGCTGGAGTACCTGGTGTACGCCGCGACCACACCGGCCCTGCTGGTCGCATGACCGAGGAGGCAGTTCCGTGACGATACGTCTGACGCTGTACGCCACCGCCGGCATGGCCACCAGGGACACCGTCCTCGGTGACGGGCCCCTGAGCGGCACCCTCAGCGCAACCGGCCTCGCGGGAGTGGCGCCTCAGCATCACGACGCGGTCGTACGCGCCCCGTCGGCGCGCTGCGCGCAGGCCGCCGCCGCCCTCGGTCTCGCATCGGACGCGGTGATCGAACCGGTCCTGCGCGACATCGACTACGGCACCTGGAGCGGCCGTACCGTCGGCGATGTCGCCGCGACCGATCCGCACCGGCTCAGCGCATGGCTCAAGGACCCGGATGCCACGCCTCCCGGGGGTGAGTCCGTGCGGCAGTTGTGCCGGCGGACGCGTGCGTGGCTGCGAAGGTTGGAGGGGTCCGACGGGCCGGACGGGCTGGGCGGGCTACGAGGGCCGGACCGGTTGTCAGGGCAGCGCGGGCGGGTGCGTGAGCGCCGACGCGGCGGTTCGTGCGGCTCCGCCGACGCCCACACCCTGGTCATTGCCGAACCGGCGGTCGTCCGCGCTCTGCTCGTCGATGCCATGTGCGTACCGGTGACCGCCTTCTGGCACCTGGACGTGCCGGTGCTGTCCGCGGTGTCGCTCCTGTCGCCTTCGCCCGAGCGCGGCGGCGTCTGGGACGTCGAGTCCAAGGGCGCGCCCGTCGTGCGGAGCCGCCGGCCCGCCGACACTTCGGACGACCGGGTCGGGATCTGATCCGGGCGGTCTGCGGCCGAGGCCTCGACCGCAGACGCCGACTTGCGACCAAGGTCGAACGGGGCAGCGACGAAAGTGGGCCGCGAGGCGCGGAAGCCCACGGCTAGGGTTTCGGCGTGGACGCGTCATCGAACTCCTGGGCGGCCCGGATACCTTCCCGGGTGAGCTCCCCGATAGCTGTGGGCTGGCGCTGGTTCGCCCAGCCAGGGCAGTGGTCCCGGCGCAGGATCGCGGGCGAGGTCGTGCTCGCGCTCATCCTGGGGCTGCTGGTGGTGGGCCTCGGCGATCTGGTCGGGGAATCCGCCCCGGAGCTCTACGGCGGAGCGTGCGCGGCGGTCGTCCTCTCGGTGCTGCGGCGCCGACTTCCGGTGAGCGTGCTGGTGCTCACCTCCGGTCTGTCCACCGTCATCGACGGTTTCGTGCCGATGATGATGATGGTCGTCGGCTGGTCGGCGGGCCGGCGGATCCCGGGGGCGGGTCGGGCGCTCGCCGCGTTCACCGGCGCCTATCTGCTCGGTTTGGGCGGGACACTGCTCGACGGTGGCTGGTCGAGGAACCATCTGCCGACCTTGGTGCTGCTCACCACCCTGCTCTTCCTCGCGACGACGGTCGTACCCGGCCTGGCCAGCCGTTACTGGTTCCAGCGCAGGACCCTGCTGCAGACACTCCAGGACCGCAACCTCCAACTGCTGCGCGAGCGCGAGATGGTGGCCTGGCAGGCACGGCTGAGGGAGCGCCAGCGGATCGCCCAGGACATGCACGACAGCCTCGGGCACCAGCTGGCACTCATAGCCGTGCACACCGGAGCGCTCGAGGTCGATCGTGAGCTCACCGACCGGCAGCGGGAGGCAGTCGGGGTGCTGCGGGAGGCATCAGTGACCGCCATGCACGAACTGCGTGAGGTGGTGGGCATCCTCCGGGACGGGGTGGAGGCGTCGGCGCCCGTGGCTGATGAGTCAGGGCGTGTCGCGCGCGGGACGGCCGGTATCGCGGAGCTCGTCGAATCGGCCAGGGCCGCCGGCCCGGGCTCCGCGGCCGGTGCCGGGTACGCGGTCGAGCTGCGGCGGCTCGGCGATGTCAGACCGCTTGCGGCGGCGGCGGACCACGCCGCGTACCGGATCGTCCAGGAGGCGCTGACCAATGCCTTCAAGCACGCTCCGGGCGCGCCGATCGCAGTGGAACTGCGCTATGAGCCCGACTCGTTCGTGGTGGAGATCGTCAACGCTGCTGCGGCGGACACCGCGCAGGTGGTGGGAGAGGTCGTCAGCGGCGGTCAGGGGTTGACCGGGCTGCATGAACGGGCCCGGCTGGTGGGCGGAATGGTGCACGCCGGACCGCTCGACGACGGCGGTTTCCGGGTGGCTGGTGTGCTGCCGTACGGGGTGGTGGAAGCCGCGCCGATCGTCGGTGCCATGGACGACTTTCGGGGGCAGCGTCCGGCGGTCCCGCCCAGGAACGGTGTGCCGGTCACGGACTGGACCGTTTCGGAGAGGGAGTTGGCGATGGGTGGCAGGATCGGGGGCGGCCGTAGCCGGACGGGCGGGGTGGCGCTGGGGTGCGGGATCGCCGTGGCGGCCGTCGCGCTGCTGGTGGTGGCGAGCCTCTTCGGGGTCTTCTTCCTGATGGGGTCGCTTGACAAGGGCATGATCACCCCCGATGAGTACGACGCGGTCGAGGTGGGGATGCCCGAGGCGGACGTACGCGGCCAACTGCCGGACGGCGACACGTTCGCGACGGTGGGACTCCAGGGCACCGGACCCAAGCGTCCGGCTGGTTCGTCCTGCTTTGTCCTTATGTCGTCGGAGACGGGAGAGAGCATGGAGTCGGAACCGGTTTTCCGGTTCTGCTTCAAGGACGGCAAGCTGGTGGAGAAGCGGGCGTACGAAGCCAAGCGCTAGGGTCTTCGGTCTGGATCAGACCGGATCGGCGCGCGGTGCCAGGGCACGCGAGCCCGACGAGGTCCGGACGGAGAACTCCGGTCGGCGTGGTGCCGACGTGAGTGGTGGGGGGAGACGCTGTGACCCGGTCCCGGAGCCGAGGGGCGCCGATCAGAGTGGCGGTCGTCGATGACGAGCCGCTGATCCGCGCCGGGATCCGGATGATTCTCACCTCGGATCCGGACATCGAGGTGGTGGGCGAGGGAGCCAACGGCCGTGAGGCCGTGGAGCTGACCCGGACGCACGACGCGGACGTGGTGCTTCTCGACATCCAGATGCCGGTGATGGACGGCCTGACCGCGCTTTCCGAGCTGCGCAGAGTCGCACCGAAGGTCAGGGTCATCGTGCTGACGACCTTCGGCGAGCGTGAGAACGTGCTGCGGGCGCTGGAGCAGGGTGGTGCCGGGTTCCTGCTGAAGGACACCGCCCCCGCGGAGCTGATCCGGGCCGTGCGCGCGGCTGTCGCGGGGGACGCCTATCTCTCCCCCGCCGCGACGCGGCATGTGGTGGACCAGCTTGCCACCGGGCGGGCCGCGGCCCGGGGCGAGCAGGCCAGGGCGCGGGTGGCGGGGCTGAGCGCTCGCGAGCGGGACGTGCTCGCGTTGCTCGGGGAAGGGCTCTCCAACGCGGACGCGGGGCGCAGGCTGCATATGAGCGAGGCGACCGTGAAGACGTATGTGAGCCGGATTCTGGCGAAGTTGGAGTGCGAGAACCGGGTGCAGGCGGCTCTCCTGGCGCGGGACGCCGGTCTTTAGCACGCCGTCCCTGGGGGACGTCCGCCTCTGGGACGTCCGCCTCTGGGGACGCGGGTCTTCAGGACGTCGGCCTTCGGGAAGGCAAGTCTTCAGGACGTCGGCTTTCACGACGCCGGCCTTCAGGACCGTGTACGGCGCACAGCGCTGTCCTTCCGGGGAGGTTCGGCCGCCGGCGCCCCGCGCGGGGCTCGGAACCTCGCGGCAGGGCTCGTCGCGAGGTGGTGGGGTGAGCTGGCGTGGGGCCGCCGGCTAGGGCGTGTTGCGAAAGTCCCTCCTGACCCGCGGCGTCTGGCACGCACGCTCGCTGCGTTGTCGGAGTCATCCACGTACGTCCAGTACGAGGATGATCCTCCGCCTTGCGATCGCACGCACCAGACGCCGCAGGCCCCGCCCTGCGGGCGGACGGAGCTACTTTCGCAACACGCCCTAGGCGGCGAGGCGCTGGGCGAGGTCCTTCGCCCGCTCGGTGGCCTGCTCGAACGCCTTGGCCCGGGAGGCTTCGGCCATCGGTACGAACCGGGCCATCTCCGGCTTCACCGGCGCCGGCGTCATCTCCGGGACGATGAAGTCGACCGTCGCGCCGAGCATGCCGGTGAACACCTTCTCCAGGTAGTTCTGGACGAACTCGAAGTCCTGGCGCGGGGTGCCGGGCGCGTATGAGCCGTCCCGGCTGGCGACCACGGTGACCTGGGTGCCCGCGATCGGGCCGTCGGGAAGTGCCGCGTTGTCCACAGGGGGAGACGGCCGTCTGACGTGCGAGTACCTTCTAGGGCGTGTTGCGAAAGTGCTCCGTCCGCCCGCAGGGCGGGTCAGGAGGGACTTTCGCAACACGCCCTAGGTCATCGACGCCGATTCGGTGCGGTCGGCGGAAGAGCACGACGGGGGAGGCGGTCCCGCCATGGGCGAGGTCGAGACGGTGGTGCCGGTGCAGCGGCGGGTCCCCGGTGTCGGGGGAGTCCGGATTCCTGAGGTGTCCGGCTTCGCACGGCCCGGAGGCAGTGGGCGGGAAGCCGCCAAGGAAGCGGGCAAGGCGCTGCGGGCCAAGGTCCCGCGCTCTTCGCATGACAGTCTGACGATCACCGCCCGGCGGCCGGACGCGGTGCGAGCCGTCGAGGAGTCCAGCCGCGGCCGGGTGCCCGAGCTCACCCCGATCAGGGTGGGGCGGATGGCGGCGACGCCCTTCGCTTTTCTGCGTGGCGCGGCGGGACTGATGGCCCATGATCTGGCGGCGACTCCGGTCACCGGTATCGCGGCCCAGATCTGCGGTGATGCCCATGCGGCCAACTTCGGTCTCTACGGCGACGCGCGGGGACGCCTGGTCATCGATCTGAACGACTTCGACGAGACCGTCAGGGGCCCCTGGGAGTGGGATCTCAAACGGCTTGCTGCTTCGATCGTGCTGGCCGGACGAGTGGCGGGTGCCGATGAGGACACCTGCCGCAAGGCCGCGTTCGACGCCGCCGGGGCGTACCGGAGGACCATGCGCCTGCTCGCCAAGCTGCCCGTGCTGGACGCGTGGAACGCGATCGCGGACGAGGAGCTGGTCTCGCACACGGACGCCCGTGATCTCGTGGGCACCCTGGAGCGGGTCTCGGAGCGGGCCAGGAGCAACACCAGCGCGCGGTTCGCCGCGAAGGCGACGACGACGGGCCCGGATGGCGCCCGCCACTTCGTCGACGCCCCGCCGGTGCTGCGCCGGGTCCCGGACGAGGAGGCGAGCGCCGTTGCGGCATCGCTCGGGGAGTATCTGCGCACGCTCTCGGAGGACCGGCCGCCGCTGCTCGCCCGGTACGCGATACACGATGTGGCCTTCCGGGTCGTGGGCACCGGCAGCGTGGGCACGCGGTCCTATGTGGTGCTGCTGGTCGACCACCGGGGCGAGCCGCTGGTGCTCCAGGTCAAGGAGGCCCGTGCCTCGGCGCTGCTGCCGCATCTGGAGGCCGCGGGCTTCGAGCCGCCCGAGCAGCTCCATGAGGGGAAGCGGGTGGTGCAGGGCCAGAAGCGTATGCAGGTGGTCAGCGACATCCTGCTGGGCTGGACGACGGTCGACGGCCGGCCCTTCCAGGTGAGGCAGTTCCGGAACCGCAAGGGCAGCGTGGACCCGGCCGCCCTCGCACCCGACCAGGTGGACGACTACGCGCGGATGACGGGCGCGCTGCTGGCCAGGGCGCATGCCCACAGCGCCGATCCGCGGCTGCTCGCCGGGTACTGCGGCAAGAACGAGGAGCTGGACGAGGCGGTGGCCGCGTTCGCCGTGCGGTATGCCGACCGTACGGAGGCGGACCACGCGGATCTGGTGGCCGCGGTGCGCGGCGGGCGGATCGCGGCGGAACTGGGCGTGTGACCGTTCGCACGCCGGACCGGGCCTGCGGGGCGAGGGTCTGCCATACGCTGGGCGGGTGACCGAGGACCCGCCCGGGGTGCCGACCATCCTGGCCGACGACGAGCAAGGCGACCATCGCGTGGACGAGCAGAGCAGCGTGGATGAGCACGGCGCCGATGGCGCGCGGACCGTGTCCGACGGCCCGTCGGCCGACGGCGCCACCGACGGCGAGCGGCCCGAGGCGCGGCTGGCGCGTGCGGTGAGTGCCGCGGAGCAGGCGCTGATCGAGTTCGAGATCGCGGTGGAGACCTTCCGGGTCGAGGTGGAGAACTTCTCCCGGCTGCACCACCAGAAGCTCGGGCCGATGTACGCGCGGCTCGATGAGCTGGACGCCCAGATCGCGGAGGCCCAAGCTGCCCGTACCGGAGATCCGGAGGATCTGCGCCGGGCACGGGAGGCCAGGGCCATGGTGCTGCCGATGCCCGGAGTGGACGAGCTCTTCCACGACTGGATCGGCTCGGACGGCCTCTCGCCGGAGGCCGCCGCGATGCTGACCGACCACCAGTCGGTGCAGCCGCCGAAGCGGGTGCGGCCCAGTGACGAGGCACGCAGGCTGTACCGGGATCTCGCCCGCAAGGCGCATCCGGATCTGGCCCAGGACGAGAAGGAGCGGGCACGCAGGGAGGCGTTCATCACCCGGGTGAACGCAGCCTACGGCCGCGGGGACGAGGCCGAGCTGGGCGAACTGCTCCGGGAGTGGGAGTCCGGCCCGGCGCCGGAGGCTTCACCGCTCACCGAGAGCGAGGCGCTCTACGCACGCCTGGAATGGCTGTCGCAGCGCAAGGAACTGCTGACGTTGATCGCCAGGGAGCTTGAGGACAGTGCGATCGGTGCGATGCTGAGAATGGCTCCGGATGACCCGGACCGGCTGCTTGACGAGATCGCGGAACAGCTGCTGTCGCAGGTCGCACAGCGGGAGGCCGAGCTGACCGGCCTGGTGCAGTAGGTTTCCAGGAACGTTCACGAAATGACGAGAGAAGGCCCGCAGCCATGAACTTCGCCCCGCTGCCGTCGATCGAGGTCGCGTCCGTGCCGGCCGACTGTCTGGTGCTCGATGTCCGCGAAGGCGACGAGTGGGCGGCAGGCCATGTCGACGGTGCTCTGCACATCCCCATGAGCGACTTCGTGGCCCGCTTCGGCGAGGTCACCGAGGCTGTCGCCGATGGCCGCCGCGCCCATGTGATGTGCCGGGTGGGAGGCCGCTCGGCTCAGGTCACCCAGTACCTGGTGCAGCAGGGCATCGACGCTGTGAACATCGACGGCGGCATGCTCGCCTGGGAGTCGGCCGGCCGTCCGATGGTCACCGAGGACGGCCGCCCGGCGTTCGTGCTGTAGCCGCGGAGCCGCCCTCTGGCCCCCTGCACGGTCAGCCGAGCGGGTGGGCGGCCAGCAGATCGCCCAGGGCTTCCTCATGGGCCGCGGCCGGACCGAGGGAGAGTTCGATCTGCTTGGCCCAGGCGTGGTAGCGGTGGAGCGGGTAGTCGGTGTCGGCGCCGAAGCCGCCGTGCAGGTGCTGCGCGGTCTGGACGACGCGGCGAACGCCCTCGGATGCCCAGATCTTCGCCACCGCGATATCACCGGAAGCGGGCAGCGGCCCGCTCGCTTCGGTGCCGATCCGCCAAGCCGCCTGCCAGAGTGTCGCCTCCATCGCCCGTAAGTCGATGTACCGGTCGGCGGCCTGCACGGCCACGGCCTGGAAGGTCGCGACGGGGAATCCGAACTGCTCACGCTTGCCGGTGTACTCGCTGGTCATCGACAGCACTCGCTCACCCAGCCCCAGGGCCAGAGCACAGGTCCCGGTCGCGAGCAGCCCGCGCAGCCATTCCCAGGCGCCGTCCGCCACGATCAGGGCGTCGGCGCCGATCCGCACCCGGTCGAGAGCGACCTCGGCGAAGAGCTCCCCGCTGGTGGAGAACTGCGCGGCGAGTGACAGGCCTTGCTGCCCGCGGCGCACCAGCGCGAGTACCGCTCTCCCGTCGTCGGTGTGCGCCGGTATCGCCATCAGGTCGGCGCACTGTGCCCAGGGCACCCCGGTCTGTACTCCGTCCAGAATCCAGGAGCGGTCCTCCTCCGCGGCCCGGACTCCGAGCTCGGCGGGATCGTGACCGGTGCGCCCGTTGGCACCCACCGTCAGGACCAGCTCTCCGCGGCCGACCCGCGGCAGCAACTCGGCGCTCAGTGCCGGCCCTCCGAAACGCTCCACGGCCATGGCGACCGCGCAGGTCTCCAGCAGCGGCACCCGCGCCAGCACCTTCGCCGACTCGCGCAGCACCAGGCAGAGCGCGAGAGGGTCGAGGCCCGCTCCGCCGTACCGCGGATCGAGCACCAGACCCAGCAGATCAGACCCCGCCAGTCCGGCCCACAGTGCCCGGTCGAACTCCTCCGCCACCGCGCCGGGTGCGAGAGCCGGACTCGGCACCGAGTCAGGGGCCACTCCTGAGAAGACAGCCCTGGCTGCCTCGACAGCCGCCTGCTGCTCCTCGCTGAAGGTGAAGTCCACTGTCCCGTCCCTTCGCGCATCGGACCGCCGACATCCGTCCGATCCACCAGATCTGACGGACCGTCAAGATAAAGCAGGGCGACGCGGAAGGGAATGGCGCGGATGGCGCGGCAGACCGCACCGCCCGCTCACCGGCCCGGGATCAGCGGTCGAAGTCCAACTCCACCTCTGGGGTCACGGGATGAGACTGGCACGCGAGCACATAGCCGGCCTCCGTCTCTTCCTCCTCCAGCGCGAAGTTCCGATCCATCCGGACCTCACCGGACACCAGGAACGCCCTACAGGTCCCGCAGACGCCGCCCTTGCAGGCGTATGGAGCGTCGGAGCGTGCCCGCAGCACCGTCTCCAGCAGCGATTCCCCTTCCTGTACAGCCCACTTGCCCGAGCGGCCGTCCAACGTCGCACTCAGCGTGGCACTCGCCGGCGCCGTGGACGGAGCAGGGGCGGGCGCCTCGTCCACATGGAAGATCTCCTCGTGGATACGGGCGCGCTCCACACCGAGACCGCGCAGAGCCCGCTCGGCGCCCTGGACAAGACCCAACGGGCCGCACAGGAACCAGCCGTCCACCTCCGCCACCGGAAGCAGCGACGGCAGCAGCCCGGTCAGCCGCTCCTGGTCGAGCCGCCCGGACGGCAGCCCCGCCTGCTGCTCCTCCCTGGACAACACGTTGACCAGCTGAAGCCTTTCGGGATACCGGTCCTTGAGGTCGGCCACCTCCTCCAGGAACATCGTGGAGGCCGCCGTACGGTCGCTGCGGATCAGGCAGAACCGAGCTCCCGGCTCCCGCTCCAGCAGCGTCGCCGCGATCGACAGCACGGGAGTGATCCCGCTGCCGCCGACAACGGCCGCGAAGTGCCCTGGGCGGGGAGCCAGTACGAACCGGCCCATCGGCTGCATGACCTCGACCGTGTCCCCAGCAGCGAGTTCCTTGAGGGCATAGGTGGAGAATTCCCCGCCGTCGACCAGGCGGATGCCCACGCGGAGCACCGGCGCCCCGCCGTCAGCGGAGGCCGGAGCGCAGATCGAGTACGTACGCCGGATCTCCTCGCCGTCCGCCCCTGTACGGCGGACGGTGATGTGCTGGCCGGGAGTGTGCCGGAAGGCGTCGTGGAGCTCGGCGGGTACCGCGAGGGTGACGGCCACCGAATCGTCCGTGAGCCGCTCGACCTCGGTGACCCGGAGCGGATGGAACATCTACAACTCCTTGAAGTGGTCGAACGGTTCGCGACATGCCGTGCAGCGGCGAAGTGCCTTGCAGGCGGTGGACGAGAAGCGGCTGAGCAGCTCCGTGTCCGCGGAGCCGCAGCGCGGACAGCGCACCGTGAGCGTGACCGGCACCGGCCCCGCCGTCGCACCGTGTCGTGGCGGCGCTATTCCGAATTCCGCCAGCTTGCGCCTGCCCTCGGCGGTGATGTCGTCCGTCGACCAGGCGGGGGAGAGCACCTTGACCACCGACACCTCCGCAATGCCGTGTTCATGGAGCAGTCGCGCGATGTCCGAGGACATCGCCTCGATGGCGGGGCAGCCCGTGTAGGTGGGGGTCAGCTCGACCTCGACCTTTCCCGGCCCGAGAAGCCGCACCCCCCGGAGCACACCCAACTCCTCCAGGGTGAGCACTGGCAGCTCGGGGTCGGGCACCGACCCGGCGAGCCCGCGCAGCTCGCTTTCCAGCACAGTGTCGGTCACCATGACGCCCCCGGGTGGCTGCGGTGCAGATGCTGCATCTCCGCCAGCATCCGCCCGAACGACTCGGTGTGCAGCCCCTGCCGGCCGGCGCCCGCCGACCAGGCTCCGGTGTCCGCTGTGGCGGGCACGGTCAGCGTGGCCCGCCCGAGCACAGCCGTGACCGAATCGAGCCAGCGCGCCCGCAGCGCGTCCCAGTCCGCTTCCAGGCCCTCGATCGGCTGGAACATCTCCCCGGTGAACCGCCACAGCGCATCGCATGCCCGCTGCATCCGCTCATGGCTCTCCTCGGTGCCGTCTCCCAGGCGCAAGGTCCACTGCTCGGCATGGTCCTGGTGGTACGCCACCTCTTTGACGGCCTTGGCCGCCAGCCCCGCGAACTCGCTCTCCCCCGCGGCCAGCTCGGCGAAGAGCAGCCGCTGGAAGGTGGAGAAGTAGAGCTGGCGGGCGATGGTGTGCGCGAAGTCGCCGTTCGGCTGCTCGACGAGCTGGAGATTGCGGAAGGCCCGCTCTTCGCGCAGATATGCGAGCTCGTCCTCGTCGCCGACCAGTGACAGCAGAGTCCGGGCTTGTCCGAGCAGGTCGAGCGCGATGTTGGCCAGCGCCACCTCCTCCTCCAGGACCGGCGCGTGACCGGCCCACTCCCCGAGTCGCTGGGAGAGCACGAGGGCGTCGTCGCCGAGCGCGAGCGCGGCCTTCACAGGTGCTTCACCCCTTCGGGGATCTCGTAGAAGGTGGGGTGCCGGTAGGGCTTGTCGGCGGCGGGCTCGAAGAAGGGGTCTTTCTCGTCCGGCGATGAAGCGGTGATCGCCGCGGAGGGCACGACCCAGATGGAGACGCCCTCATTGCGCCTGGTGTAGAGATCGCGGGCATTGCGCAGCGCCATCTCCGCGTCCGGGGCGTGGAGACTGCCGGCGTGAGTGTGGGAGAGCCCGCGGCGCGAGCGCACGAACACCTCCCACAGCGGCCAGTCGGTCGAGCTGCTCATGCCGTCGCCTCCTTCTGCTTCTGCGCTTCGGTGTGCTTCCCGTCGGTCCGGGGCCCGGGGTCCTCCGTGGTGCGGGCCGGCTTCGCGGCGAATGCCGCGGCTGCCTCGCGGACCCAGGCGCCTTCCTCATGGGCACGGCGGCGCTGGGAGATCCGCTGCTCGTTGCAGGGGCCGTCGCCCTTCAGGACCTGCCAGAACTCGTCCCAGTCGATGGGGCCGAAGTCGTGCTGCCCGCGCTCCTCGTTCCACCGGAGCTGCGGGTCGGGGAGGGTCAGGCCCAGAGCCTCGGCCTGAGGGACACAGATGTCCACGAAGCGCTGCCGGAGCTCGTCGTTGGAGTGTCGCTTGATCTTCCACTCCATGGACTTCGCCGAGTGGGCCGACTCGGCGTCCGGGGGGCCGAACATCATCAGCGACGGCCACCACCAGCGGTTCACCGCGTCCTGCGCCATCTCGTGCTGGGCGGGAGTGCCCTGGGAGAGGGCCAGCAGCAGCTCGTACCCCTGGCGCTGGTGGAACGACTCCTCCTTGCAGATGCGCACCATCGCGCGTGCGTATGGGCCGTAGGAGCAGCGGCAGAGCGGGACCTGGTTGGTGATGGCCGCGCCGTCCACCAGCCAGCCGATGGCGCCGACATCGGCCCAGGTCAGCGTGGGGTAGTTGAAGATCGATGAATACTTCTGGCGGCCGGAGTGGAGCTTGTCGAGCAACTCGTCGCGGCTTGCCCCGAGGGTCTCCGTCGCGCTGTACAGGTACAGGCCGTGGCCTGCCTCGTCCTGCACCTTGGCCATCAGGATCGCCTTGCGCCGCAGCGAGGGCGCACGGGTGATCCAGTTCGCCTCGGGCTGCATGCCGATGATCTCCGAGTGCGCGTGCTGCGCCATCTGGCGGATCAGCGAGGCGCGGTACTCATCGGGCATCCAGTCGCGCGGCTCGATGCGCTCGTCGGCGGCCACGGCAGCGTCGAACTGCGCCTGGTGCGTCGTCGCAGCGGTCATGTCCTCGGTCACTGCCGTCATCGGACCCCCTACCGACCGATCGTTCGGTTGAATCCCTTCAATGGTGAGTCCGAGGCCCGTAAGGTGTCAACCCTGTGGATAACCGCGGTGTGCCGGCGGACCGAAGAGACTCATGGGAAACGGGGCGGGATGGACTCGTACGGCAGCGAGGGCGCGAGGCGTGAGAGCGCGCCTTCGGGCGAGGGCGGCGCCCCGGGTGGCATAGCGGGCCTTTCCGTTCCCTCCCAGGTGGTGGCGGTGATCGCCCTCGCCGTCGTCGGCGCCCTCGCCTGTGTCCACCTGGGGATGGTGTTCCTCCATGTCGCCCCCACGAACACCCTGACGAAGCAGCACGGTGAGTTGGTCGATGCGTGGGTCTACCCCGAGTTCGAGCAGAACTGGAAGCTCTTCGCCCCCAATCCGCTGCAGCAGAACATCGCGGTCCAGGTGCGCGCCGAGGTCGCCGACGGTCAGGGTGATCGCAGGATCACGGAGTGGATCGACCTCTCCGCTGAGGACGGGGCGGCGATCCGCGGGAATCTCCTCCCCAGCCACGCCGACCAGAACGAGCTCCGCCGCGGCTGGGACTTCCTCGTCAACTCCCACACCGAGGACAACCGGCCGAACGGCCTGCGCGGTCGGCTCTCCGAGCAGTACGTCCGCCGCATCGTGATGCTCCGCCTGGAGCGGCGCGACCTCGACGGCCGGGTCGAGCGCATCCAGGTCCGGTCCGCCACCCGTTCGGTCAAGGTCCCGGCGTGGAGCAACGAGAAGACCGACACCCGGGTGTACTACCGGCAGTTTCCCTGGTGGAAGGTCACCGAAGCGGATCTCCCGCTCGACGCCCGCAACGACGGCGGCGCGGTCACGGCGTGGGCGGACGACACGGAGGCAGCCCAGTGAGCCAGGCCCATGGAGCCAGTGGGGCCCATGAGGGGCATGCCGCCCCCGAGGGGCAGGGGCGCGAGGCGCCCGAGCACCGGCTGGCCGCCGCCATCCAGCGTGTGACGGCCACGGCACTGGGTCCGTACCAGACGGCGGTCGTCCGGATGGGCTTCGCCTTCACCTGGCTGGTTTTCCTGCTCTGGGAGTTTCCACAGCGCCATGAGCTGTACGGTCCCGACGGCCCGTGGGGCTGGGACATGGCCCGGCAGCTGATCGGGGACAACCACTCGTTCACCGTGCTGATGTGGTCCGACAGCGGGCTCCTGTTCGAGGCCGTCTACGCGATCGCCGTACTGTCCAGTGTTCTGCTGATGCTCGGCTGGCACACCCGCGCCATGTCGGCGGTCTTCATGGTCGGTGTCCTGTCACTCCAGAACCGTTCCATCTTCATGGGCGACGGCGGTGACAACGTCATCCACCTCATGGCGATCTACCTCGTCTTCACCCGCTGCGGGCAGGTGTGGTCCCTCGACACCCGGCGCGCCCGAAAGGCCGTGGCCCAGGGCGGGCCCGGGCGGGTGGGCGCAGCCGCAGGCCCGGTGCTGTGGCTGCTGCTCGGTGCCGTGCTGCTCGTGAGCTCGCGGCTCGAGCGGGTCGGCGGCGAGTGGTGGGTGACCCTGATCCTGTGGGCGCTCTGGCTCGCCCAGGGAGCATGGTGGCTCGTCAACCTGAAGGCGCCGCGGAGCGAGGTGCGCAGCCTGCTGGACGTACTCGCCAACATCCTCCACAACACCGCTCTCGCCGTGATCATGGCCGAGGTCTGCCTGATCTACGCCACCGCGGGCTGGTACAAGATCCAGGGCTCCCGCTGGCAGGACGGCAGCGCCCTGTACTACCCGCTCAAGCTGGACTACTTCACTCCCTGGCCCGCGCTCTCCGACATCCTGGCCGGCAGCGGGCTGATGGTGATGGTGGTCACCTACGCCACGGTCGTCGTCCAGGTGGCCTTCCCCTTCACCCTCTTCAACCGCAAGGTGAAGAACGTCCTGCTGGTGGCGATGATGCTGGAGCACGCGGGGATCGCCGTGCTGCTCGGGCTGCCGTTCTTCTCGCTCGCGATGATCGCGGCTGACGCGGTGTTCCTGCCGACGGCGTTCCTTGTCTGGCTCGGTGGGCGGGCGGCGCTGGGCCGCGACCGGCTGCTGCCCCGTGGCGGGGGACGGGTGCCAGGGCAGCGCGGTGCGTCCGATGAGCAGCCCGCACGTACCCTCGTCGGGTGAGCAGTGAGACCCAGGAACCGGTTCAGTACGACGACGGGTACGGCCCCGAGGTCGGTGTCGGCCCGTATCCGGGCCCCTGGCCGGAGGGTGGACCGTACGACCAGGAGCTACTGGCCCACGGCGATCGCCGCAACGTCGTCGACCGGTACCGGTACTGGATGCGGGAGGCGATCGTCGCCGACCTCGACACCCGCCGCCATGACTTCCATGTGGCCGTGGAGAACTGGGGCCACGACTTCAACATCGGCTCCGTGGTGCGGACCGCCAACGCCTTTCTGGCGAAGGAGATCCATATCGTCGGGCGACGCCGCTGGAACCGCCGTGGTGCCATGGTCACCGACCGCTACCAGCATGTGCGCCACCACGGCGACACGGAGTCGCTGACCGCCTGGGCCGCGGCGGAGGGCCTGCCGATCATCGGGATCGACAACCTGCCGGGGGCGGTGCCGCTGGAGCGCACCGTGCTGCCCCGGCGCTGTGTGCTGCTCTTCGGCCAGGAGGGCCCCGGACTGACCGAGGAGGCCCGCAAGCATGCCGCGATGGTCTGCTCGATCGCGCAGTTCGGCTCGACTCGCTCGATCAACGCGGGAGCGGCGGCGGCGATCGCGATGCACGCCTGGATCCAGCGCTACGCGACGATCACCGAGAACTCCGGAACCTGACCCCGGTCCGGTCCCGCGACGCGGGATCGGACCGGGGCCTCGGAACCGTCAGGCCTGGCGGCGCACTTCCACCACCCGGAAGCGGTTGGAGACGAAGGCGCCGTCGCACAGCGCCGCGTTCGCCGCGGGGTTGCCGCCCGAGCCGTGGAAGTCGGAGAACGCCGCGGTCTGGTTCACATAGACACCGCCGGTCAGGTTGAGCGAGAGCTGCGCGGACTCCTCCAGGCAGACCTCCTCGACCGCACGCTCGGTGTCGGCTGAGGTCGTGTACGCCCCGACCGTCATCGCGCCCTTCTCACGGACCGTGCGGCGCAGCAGGTCCACCGCGTCCGCGGCGGAGTCGACCGCCACGGCGAAGGCCACGGGGCCGAAGCACTCCGACATATAGGCGGCCTCGTCGTCGGGCTTGGCGCCATCCAGCTTCACGAGCACCGGAGTGCGCACCACGGCGTCCGGGAACTCGGGGTTGGTGACCGCACGCGAGGCCAGGGCCACCTCGCCCAGACCGGCCGCCGCTTCGAGGCGAGCCTTCACATCGGGGTTGACCAGCGCGCCGAGAAGGGCGTTCGCGCGGGCGTCGTCTCCGAGGAGACCGGACACGGCCGCGCTGAGGTCGGCCACCACCTCGTCGTAGGTCTTGTCGCCCGCGTCCGTCGTGATGCCGTCCCGCGGGATCAGCAGGTTCTGCGGGGTGGTGCACATCTGGCCGCTGTACAGCGACAGCGAGAAGGCCAGGTTGGAGAGCATGCCCTTGTAGTCGTCGGTGGAGTGGATGACGACCGTGTTGACACCGGCCTTCTCGGTGTAGACCTGGGCCTGGCGGGCGTTCGCCTCCAGCCAGTCACCGAACTCGGTGGAGCCCGTGTAGTCGATGATCTTGATCTCGGGCCGGACGGCCAGGGTCTTCGCGATGCCCTCGCCCGGACGCTCGGCGACCAGCGCGACGAGGTTCTGGTCGAAGCCCGCCTCGCCGAGCACCTCGCGGGCGATGCGCACGGTGAGTGCCAGCGGGAGCACCGCTCGGGGGTGAGGCTTGACCAGCACCGGGTTGCCCGTGGCCAGGGAGGCGAACAGGCCCGGGAAGCCGTTCCACGTCGGGAAGGTGTTGCAGCCGATGAGCAGCGAGACACCGCGTGGAGCGGCCGTGAACGACTTGCTCAGCTCCAGAGGGTCACGCTTGCCCTGCGGCTTGGACCAGTCCGCCGCCGCGGGCGTGCGCGTCTGCTCCTCGTAGGCGTATGCCACCGCCTCGAGCCCGCGGTCCTGGGCATGCGGGCCACCGGCCTGGAACGCCATCATGAACGCCTGGCCGCTGGTGTGCATCACCGCGTGGGCGAACTCGTGGGTGCGGGCGCTGATCCGGGCCAGGATCTCCAGGCAGACCAGGGCGCGGGTCTCGGGACCGGCCGCTCGCCAGGCGGCCATGCCCGCGCGCATCGCCGGCAGCAGCACGTCGATGTCGGCATGCGGGTACTCGATGCCCAGCTCGGGGCCGTAGGGCGAGACCTCGCCGCCCGTCCAGCCGTCGGTGCCGGGCTGGTCGAGCTCGAAGCGCTTGCCCAGCAGGGCCTGGTAGGCCGCGAGGCCATCGGCTGCACCGGTCTCGCCGTACGCCTTGGGGTGCTCCGGGTGGGGCGACCAGTACGCCCGGGAGCGGATCGCCTCAAGAGCCTGGTCGAGCGTCGGCCGGTGGGTCTCGGTCAGCTGGGTCTCGGTCAGCTGCATGGAAAGACCAACTCCTCGTCGAGCTGGGCAGGGAAACACGGACAGGGTTAGAGTAACCGAACGATCGGTCGGGACAAGGGGGCCCGCAGAACCTGTGGACAACTCGTAGGGGAGGATCACAGCCATGACCGCCATCGAGGCCGAAGCCGCAGGCGAAGCCGCGCTCACGGAACCCACCGTCACCGCTGTCGCCGCCGACGCCGTCGGGCGAGACCGCACCGTGGCCGTCGTCGGCACCGGCACCATGGGCCAGGGCATCGCCCAGGTCGCGCTGGTCGCCGGACACCGCGTCCGTCTCTACGACGCCCTGCCCGGACGCGCGGAGGAGGCTGCGGGCGCGATCGCCGCCCGCCTCGACCGGTTGGTCGCCAAGGGCCGCATGGACCCGGCCGCCCGGGACGCGGCGCGCGAGCGGCTCCACTCCGCCGCCGGCCTCGACGACCTCGCCGACGCGGCGCTCGTCGTGGAAGCGGTGGTCGAACGGCTCGACGCCAAGCAGGAGCTGTTCACCGCCCTGGAGAAGACCGTCTCCGACGGCTGCCTGCTCGCCACCAACACCTCGTCCCTGTCCGTGACGGCGATCGCGGGCGCCCTGCGCGTGCCCGGCCGCTTCGTCGGGCTGCACTTCTTCAACCCCGCACCGCTGCTCCCGCTGGTCGAGGTCGTCAGCGGCTTCGCCACTGACGAGCAGGCGGCCGTGCGCGCGTACGAGACGGCGAAGGCCTGGGGCAAGACCCCGGTCCGCTGCGCCGACACCCCCGGCTTCATCGTCAACCGGGTGGCACGCCCCTTCTACGCGGAGGCGCTGCGGATACACGAGGAGCGCGGCGCGGACCCGGCGACGATCGACGCCGTCCTGCGGGAGTCGGGTGGTTTCAGGATGGGCCCGTTCGAGCTCACCGATCTGATCGGCCAGGACGTGAACGAGGCCGTGACCCGCTCGGTCTGGGAGTCCTTCCACCAGGACCCGAAGTTCACCCCGTCGCTCGCCCAGCGGCGTCTGGTCGAGTCGGGCAGGCTCGGCCGCAAGACCGGCCGGGGTTGGTTCTCGTACGCGGAGGGCGCCACCCCGCCTGAGCCGCGCACGGCGCCTCCCGCCGAAGCCCCTCGCAAGATCACCGTCCGTGGTGATCTCGGACCCGCGAACTCGCTCGTCGGGCTGTTCGAGGAGGCCGGGCTCACCGTCCGGCGCAAGTCGGGAGCCGGGTACATCACGCTGCCGGGCGGCGCGCGGCTGTGTCTCGCGGACGGCGAGACCTCGGCCGAGTACTACGGGCAGGAGATCATCTACTTCGATCTGGCGCTCGACTACGCGCGGGCGACCCGTATCGCGCTGTCGGCCGACGCGGAGACGGTCTCGTCCGAAAGCCTTCGGGAAGCGATCGGGCTGTTCCAGGCGGTCGGCAAGCAGGTTTCCGTGATCGGCGACGTGCCGGGCATGATCGTGGCTCGTACGGTCGCGATGCTGGCGGACGTCGCAGCGGACGCGGTGGCCAGGGGTGTGGCCTCGGAAGAGGACATCGACATCGCGATGCGGCTCGGCGTGAACTACCCCGCCGGCCCCCTGGAGTGGGCCTCCGCGGTGGGCTTTCAGCGGATCTGCGACATGCTGGGCGAGCTGCACACCCGCTATCCCACCGGCCGCTACGCGCCGTCCCTGGGGACGGTCCGCCGGGCCTGCGGCGAGAATGGGCGTAAGAGGGAGCGTGGCGAGCGCGCGGAGAGCGCGGAGAACGCCGGGAGCGGGGACAGCCGATGACCACAGCCAGACGGGACACCTACACCCCGGAGACCCTGCTCTCCGTCGCCGTCAGTGTCTTCAACGAGCGCGGCTACGACGGCACCTCCATGGAGCACCTCTCCAAGGCCGCCGGGATCTCCAAGTCCTCGATATACCACCACGTCGCGGGCAAGGAGGAGCTCCTGCGCCGTGCGGTCAGCCGGGCGCTGGACGGGCTCTTCGGCATTCTGGGTGAGCCGGGGGCGCAGGGCGGCCGGGCCATCGGGCGGGTCGAGTACGTGACCCGGCGCACCGTGGAGGTGCTGATGGCCGAGCTGCCCTATGTGACCCTGCTGCTGCGGGTCCGGGGCAACACCCAGACCGAGCGCTGGGCCATGGAGCGGCGCCGGGAGTTCGACCACAGGGTGGCCGACCTGCTCAAGGCCGCGGCGGCCGAGGGCGACCTGCGGGCCGATATGGACATGCGACTGGCCACCCGGTTGCTTTTCGGCATGGTCAATTCCCTGGTGGAGTGGTACCGCCCGCAGGCGGGCACCGGCTACGACCGCGAGCAGGTGGCCGAAGCGGTCGTACGGCTCGCCTTCGACGGGCTGCGGGCCGCGGCGTAGCCACCGCTACCGCCGCGAGTGGTCCGGGTCCAGGTCCGTCTCCTCGAAGACCAGCAGGGTGCGGGTGGAGAGCACCTCGGGGATCGACTGGAGCTTGGTCAGGACCAGCTCGCGCAGGGTGCGGTTGTCCGGTGTGTGGACCAGTAGCAGCACGTCGAAGTCCCCGCTGACCAGCGCTATGTGCGCGGCCCCCGGCAGTTCCTGGAGCTGCTCGCGGACGGTGCGCCAGGAGTTCTGCACGATTTTGAGCGTGATGTAGGCGGACGCGCCGTGCCCGGCGCGTTCGTGGTTCACCCGGGCGCTGAAGCCGCGGATCACGCCGTCCTCGATGAGCCGGTTGATGCGGGCGTACGCATTGGCCCGCGATACGTGCACCCGCTCCGCCACGGAGCGGATCGACGCCCGTCCGTCCGTCTGGAGTATGCGGAGGATGTCCCGGTCGATCGCGTCGAGCGGGCGGGGCGGTGGGCCCGGTACCGGGGTGCCGGGCACCACCTCGAATTCCGTGTGGTCCTCGCCGTCGGCCATTTGTTCAGCTGCCATGTCCCCCCACCTCTCCGCCGTGGACGACCTGCTCCTATCCCAGGCTGTGGAGAACCGTTTGTCCACAGGCTGAAGGTGCCTGTAGCCAAAATGCGCCCACGACCGAACAATCGGTAGGTGAGGCGCCTCACACTCCGCGCCCTTTTCTCGGTTCCTTATGCCCGCTCCCACGAGGAGGTGCTCGCGTTGAAGAAGAGCAGCATGACGGTCCAGGAGCGACCGGGTGCCGCCTACCAGCCCACCCCGCCTCCGGCGTGGCGGCCGCGTACCGACCCCGCGCCGCTGCTCCCGGACGCCGAGCCGTACCGGGTGCTCGGTACGGACGCGGTGGCCGGGGCCGACCCGCAGCTGCTGCTGCGGCTGTACGCCGAGCTGGTGCGCGGCCGCAGGTACAACGCGCAGGCGACCGCGCTCACCAAGCAGGGCAGGCTCGCGGTCTACCCGTCGACCACCGGCCAGGAGGCCTGCGAGATCGCGGCGGCGCTGGTCCTGGAAGAGCAGGACTGGCTCTTCCCCAGCTACCGAGACACCCTCGCGGCCGTCGCCCGCGGCCTCGATCCGGTCGAAGCGCTCACGCTGCTGCGCGGCGACTGGCACACCGGATACGACCCGCGGGAGCACCGCATCGCACCGCTGTGCACCCCGCTCGCCACACAGCTGCCGCACGCCGTGGGCCTGGCCCACGCGGCGCGTATCAAGGGCGACGACGTCGTGGCGCTCGCCATGGTCGGCGACGGCGGCACCAGTGAGGGCGACTTCCACGAGGCGCTCAACTTCGCCGCCGTATGGCAGGCCCCGGTCGTCTTCCTCGTGCAGAACAACGGCTTCGCGATCTCCGTGCCCCTGGCCAAGCAGACCGCGGCGCCGTCGCTCGCCCACAAGGCGGTCGGCTACGGCATGCCGGGACGGCTGGTCGACGGAAACGACGCGGTCGCGGTGCACGAGGTGCTGTCGGAAGCGGTGGCACGTGCCCGGCGCGGCGGTGGCCCGACCCTGGTCGAAGCGATCACCTATCGCATCGACGCCCACACCAACGCCGATGACGCCACCCGCTACCGCGGCGACAGCGAGGTCGAGGCCTGGCGCGAGCACGATCCGATCATGCTGCTGGAGCGGGATCTGACCGCGCGGGGACTGCTGGACGAGGACACCGCGCAGGCGGCCAAGGACGCCGCGGAGGCCATGGCCGCACGGCTGAGGGAGCGGATGAACGCCGATCCGGTGCTGGACCCGATGGATCTGTTTACGCATGTCTACGCCGAGCAGACGAGCCAGCTGAGGGAGCAGGCGGAGCAACTGCGCGCCGAGCTGGAGGCGGAAGGCGGCGACGCGGCGCAGGGTGCGCACGGTGCGGAGGATGAAGCACGATGAGCACGGCAACGGCCAGGCAGACCAAGCCCGCCACCATGGCGCAGGCACTTCAGCGTGCGATGCGCGACGCGATGGCCGAGGACCCGACGGTCCATGTCATGGGTGAGGACGTCGGCACACTCGGCGGGGTCTTCCGGGTCACCGACGGTCTCGCCAAGGAGTTCGGCGAGGAGCGCTGCACGGACACCCCGCTCGCCGAGGCCGGAATACTCGGCACGGCCGTCGGTATGGCGATGTACGGCCTGCGGCCGGTGGTCGAGATGCAGTTCGACGCCTTCGCGTACCCGGCGTTCGAGCAGCTGATCAGCCATGTCGCCCGGATGCGCAACCGCACCAGGGGTGCCATGCCGATGCCGATCACGGTGCGAGTGCCCTACGGCGGCGGTATCGGTGGCGTCGAGCACCACAGCGACTCGTCCGAGGCGTACTACATGGCGACTCCGGGTCTCCATGTCGTCACGCCCGCGACGGTCGAGGACGCGTACGGCCTGCTGCGGGCCGCCATCGCCTCCGACGACCCGGTGGTCTTCCTGGAGCCCAAGCGGCTCTACTGGTCGAAGGCCGACTGGTCGCCCGAGGCACCCGCCGCCGTGGAGCCCATCGGGCGCGCGGTGGTGCGCCGCCCGGGGCGCAGCGCGACGCTCATCACCTACGGACCCTCGACGCCGGTCTGCATGGAGGCCGCCGATGCGGCCCAGGCCGAGGGCTGGGACCTCGAAGTGGTCGATCTGCGCTCCTTGGTCCCCTTCGACGACGAGACGGTGTGCGCGTCCGTACGCCGCACCGGACGCGCGGTCGTCGTCCATGAGTCCGGCGGCTTCGCGGGACCCGGCGCGGAGATCGCGGCACGGGTGAGCGAGCGCTGCTTCCACCACCTGGAGGCCCCGGTGCTGAGGGTGGCCGGTTTTGACATTCCCTACCCGCCGCCGATGCTGGAACGACACCATCTGCCCGGAGTGGACCGCATCCTGGACGCCGTAGCCAGGTTGCAGTGGGAGGCGGAGAGCTGATGGCCCAGGTGCTCGAGTTCAAGCTGCCCGACCTCGGCGAGGGGCTGACCGAGGCGGAGATCGTGCGCTGGCTGGTCGCGGTGGGCGATGTCGTCGCCATCGACCAGCCGGTCGTGGAGGTCGAGACGGCAAAGGCGATGGTGGAGGTGCCCTGCCCCTATGCGGGCGTGGTCACCGCGCGCTTCGGTGAGGAGGGCGCCGAGTTGCCGGTCGGGGCTCCGCTGCTGACGGTGGCGGTCGGCGCGGACCAGGCGCAGCCTGGCGGCTCCGGGCACTCCGGTGCGCCCGCGACCGGCGAGTCCGGGGATGCCGCCGCCTCCGGAGCCGAGGCCTCCGGTAACGTGCTGGTCGGCTACGGTACGGGCGCCCCCGCCGCGCGCCGCAGGCGCATCCGGCCGACGGGGCTCTCGTCGGGCCAGGGTGCCGGCGTCCGTTCCGCTGCGGAAGCGCCGCATGGCCGGACCTCGCACGGTGACCGGCCCGTTGGCGGGCACACCCTTCCCGAGCCCGTATGGGACAGCGCGGTGGAGAGCCCGGCACCTGACGAGTTCGTCGGCGAGGAGCATTCCACCGCACCCGACCCCGGCATGGCCCGCACCACGCCGGGGTCGGGTGCGGCGACCGCCGTACCCCACCGCGAAGGGCCCGTGGCGGTGATTTCCCCGCTGGTCCGCAGACTGGCCAGGGAGCACAGCGTCGATCTGCGGCAGCTGCACGGCTCGGGGCCTGACGGGCTGATCCTGAGGGCCGATGTGGAGCACGCGGTACGAACCCTCGCCGCGCCTTCCGCCCCGGCTCTGCCATCCGTCCCTGCGGCGGCCGGCCACACCGCATCCGCGGGCCGTACTCCCGTGCCGGAGGCGGCGCCCGCACGCGCACCCCGTGCCGTCGGCGCGGGTGGCGAGCGGATCCCGCTGCGCGGAGTGCGGGGTGCCGTGGCGGAGAAGCTGTCCCGGAGCCGCAGGGAGATTCCGGAGGCGACCTGCTGGGTCGACGCTGACGCGACCGAGCTGATGGCCGCGCGCAGGGCGATGAACGCTGCGGGTGGACCGAAGATCTCTCTGCTGGCGCTGCTCGCCAGGATCTGCACGGCCGCGCTCGCCCGCTACCCCGAGCTGAACTCCACCGTGGACCTCGAAGCCCGGGAGATCGTGCGGCTGCCCGAGGTGCACCTCGGTTTCGCCGCCCAGACCGAGCGCGGCCTGGTCGTCCCTGTCGTGCGGGACGCCCACGATCGCACGGCCGAGTCGCTCACCGACGAGTTCGCCCGGCTGACGGAGACGGCCAGACGAGGCGCCCTCACCCCTGGGGACCTCACGGGCGGGACCTTCACGCTGAACAACTACGGGGTGTTCGGTGTGGACGGTTCCACACCGATCATCAACCACCCGGAGGCGGCGATGCTCGGCGTCGGCCGTATCGTGCCCAAGCCCTGGGTGCACCAGGGCGAGCTCGCGGTACGGCAGGTCGTCCAGCTGTCACTGACCTTCGACCACCGGGTGTGTGACGGAGGCACGGCCGGCGGGTTCCTCCGGTATGTGGCGGACTGCGTGGAGAACCCGGCGGTGCTGCTGCGCACCCTGTAGCGGTACCGGTAGCCGCTCCCCGGCGCCACGGGCGCCTCGGAGCGGCACAAGGCGGGCCCCGCCTTCCCGGGCGAGGGCCCCGGCAGCCCATACTGCTGGTGTGACTGGCGATGAGGCGGGGACTGCCGGTGCCGCGGATACCGCGGGGCCCGGCTATGACGCGATCGTGCTCGCCGGGGGCGCCGCCGCCCGGCTGGACGGCGCGGACAAACCCGGGGTGACCATCGGCGGCCGGGCGTTGCTCGATCGTGTGCTCACCGCGTGCCGTGGTGCCGGTCGGACCGTGGTCGTCGGTGCTCGCCGAGCCACCATCAGGCCGGTGCGATGGGTACGGGAGACCCCGCCGGGCGGCGGCCCGCTCGCCGCGCTGGATGCCGGGGTGCGGGAGACCTGCGCGGAGACCGTGCTCGTGCTAGCCGCCGATCTGCCGTTCACCGGAGACACGACCGTACGCCGGCTCGTCGAGGCCCTCGCTCGCAGTGGGCGGGAAGCGGCGCTGCTCACCGATGGCGACGGCCGCGACCAACCGCTGGTCGCGGCCTATCGGACCGAGCCGCTGCGCCGCGAACTCGCCCTCATCGCCACGGAGTACGGGCATCTCTCCGGGCTGCCGCTGCGGCTGCTCACCCATGAACTGGAGTTGGAGCGGGTGGCCGCTGGGCCCCTGGACTCCTTCGACTGCGACACCTGGGAGGACATCGCAGCGGCCAGGGCCCGCATCAGAGAGCATGGGCACGTGCTTGATGAATGGATCAACGCGGTCAAGGCCGAACTCGGCATCGAAATCGACGTCGACACCGGCGTCCTGCTCGACCTCGCGCGGGATGCCGCCCACGGTGTGGCCCGCCCCGCCGCGCCGCTCACCACATTCCTGGTCGGATATGCCGCTGCCAAGTCGGCCGGTCCTGATGCCGAGGCCGTGGCAGCGGCAGCCCGGAAGGCCGCGGCCCTCGCCGAGCGATGGGCCACCGAAACGGGTGGCGCTGATGGTCCTGATGGTGCCGGCGAGAAGGGCAAGGCGGGTAACTGATGACCGTGCGGAACCATGCGAGGCTGGGTGACACCGGTGAGTTCGGTACAGGTGCGTTCGGAGGGCTCCTGCTCGCCGCCCATGATGCCGGTGACGTCGACGAGTCTGGTGTGACCGGTAGGACCGGCGGGACCGGGAGTTCCGACGCGGATGCCGCCGGTACCCACGCCGAGGGTGCGCCGTCCGGCACGGTACCTTCCGGTCGGGTTGAGCACGCCCCGTCCGCCCCGTCCGACGCGACGGACCCGTCCGACCCGTCCGCCCCGTCCGACGCGACGGACCCGTCCGACGCGACGGACCCGGCCGATGAGACCGGTGCACACCGCGCGGCCGATACCGGTGACGCGGATGACGACGACGGTTCCGAAGAGGCACTGGCACTGGTGAGGGGGCACCGCGGCGGAAACGGTAATCCCTCCGGCGCGCGGCAATCAGGGATGTCCTGGCATGAGGCACGTTCCCGCGCGGCCCGTGCGGGCCGGCGCGCCCGCCTCGGAGCCCGGCAGGTTCCCCTTGGCCAAGCCCTGGGCCAGGTGCTCGCCGAACCCCTCGAGGCGCTCACCGATCTGCCGTCCTTCGACACCTCCGCCATGGACGGTTGGGCCATCTCCGGGCCCGGTCCCTGGAAGAGCCGGGTCGGGCATCCCGCCAAAGGCCGGCCCCTCGGCATCCTCGCCGGACACGGTGCCACCGGGACCCTCGCCGACGGCGAGGCGGTACGAATCGCCACCGGAGCCCGGATCCCCGACGGGGCCACCGCGGTGCTTCGCAGCGAGCACGCCCGCATCGACGCCGGCGGTAATCTGCACGCCCACCGTCAGGTGACCCACGGTCAGGACATCAGGCCGCGCGGCCAGGAGTGCCGCTCCGGTGATGAAATCCTGCCCGAGGGCGTGCCGGTGACCCCTGCCGTGCTGGGGCTTGCGGCGGCCGCCGGTTACGACCGGCTGCTGACCGTGCGCCCACCCCGAGTCCAGGTACTCGTGCTCGGCGATGAGCTGCTGTCCGACGGCCTGCCGCATGACGGCCTGATCCGCGATGCCCTGGGGCCGATGCTCGGCCCCTGGCTGCGGGCGCTCGGTGCGGAGACCGTCGGCACGCTCCGTGTCCGTGACGACGCCGACACCTTGTACCAGACCGTGACCGAGTCGGAGGCCGACATCCTCGTCACCACGGGCGGGACGGCCGCGGGACCCGTGGATCATGTGCACCCCGTGCTGCGCAGGGCGCGGGCGGAGCTGCTGGTGGACGGGGTGGCCGTACGCCCCGGCCATCCGATGCTGCTCGCACGCCTCACGACCGGGCGGACGGCGGAGACGGGCACCGGCGCGGAGCGCTATCTGGTGGGCCTGCCGGGAAACCCGCTGGCTGCCCTGTCCGGGCTGGTCACGCTCGCCGAACCGCTGCTGCGGGCTATGTCGGGGCAGGAAGCGTCGGGAGGGGCGACGCCGAGCCGTTCGTTCGCGTCTCTCGGCCACGAGGTGCAGGGGCATCCGGAGGACACCCGCCTGGTGCCGGTGGTGCGGCGGCGCGGACGGCTCGTGCCGCTGCGCTACAACGGTCCAGCCATGCTGCGGGGGATCGCCGCCGCACACGGCCTTGTCGTCGTACCACCGGGCGGGGCGCGGGCGGGGGACGAGGTCGAGGTGCTGGAGCTTCCCTGGCCGCCTTCCCACGCGCCCGCGACGCCGACGATGCCGACGATCGATGGGCGTTTCACGTGAAACTTCCCGGCCAGGACCAGATGGCCCGGCAGGCGGACGAGCAGCTGGTCACCACGCGGGTCAGGATGCCCCGCAGAGTGGTCGAACACCCATTGCGGCAGGTGGGGAAGCGGCTGCTGCTCGCGTTGATAGTGATGGCGATCACGGTGCTGGTCGTTTGGTTCGACCGGGGCGGCTACCACGACAACGCCGACGAACAGGTCACCTTCCTCGACTGCGTCTACTACGCCACCGTCACCCTCTCCACCACCGGTTACGGCGACATCGTCCCGTACAGCAACAGCGCGCGGCTGGTGAACGTGCTCGTGGTGACGCCGCTGCGCGTGCTTTTTCTGATCATCCTGGTCGGCACCACCCTTGAGGTCCTCACCGAGCGGACCCGGGACGAGTGGCGGCTGAATCGCTGGAGGCGCACCTTGAGGGACCACACCGTCGTCATCGGCTTCGGGACGAAGGGGCGCTCCGCCGTCCACACCCTGTGCGTCACGGGTCTGAAGAAGGAGCAGGTCGTCGTCATCGACCCGAGTTCCAAGGTTATCGAGGCCGCGAACCTGGACGGTTTCGCGGGAGTCGTGGGCGATGCCACCCGCAGCGATGTGCTCCAGCGGGCCGAGATCCACAAGGCCCGCCAGGTCATCATCTCCACCCAGCGGGACGACACGGCGGTGCTGGTCGCCCTGACCGCACGGCAGTTGAACCGCGGCGCGCGGATCGTCGCGACGGTGCGTGAGGAGGAGAACGCGCCGCTGCTGCGCCAGTCCGGGGCCGATGTGGTGATCACCAGCGCCAGCGCCGCCGGCCGGCTGCTCGGGCTCTCGGTGCTGAGTCCCAGCGCGGGCAGGGTGATGGAGGACCTGATCCAGCAGGGCAGCGGTCTCGACATCGGCGAGCGGCCGGTGACCAAGGGTGAGGTGGGCAAGAGCGTCCGGGAGACGGACGATCTCGTGATCAGTGTGCTGCGCGGGCACCGGCTGCTCGGCTACGACGATCCCAAGGCGAGTCCACTGCAGTTGACGGACCGTCTGATCACCATCGCCCGGGTTGCGGATCTGCGTTCGCCGGGCGCCGTCGAGTAGGCGCCGGAAAGCTCCGGAGTAGCCTCGCGATCATGCATGCGATCACGATTCCCGAACCGGGTGGTCCCGAGGCGCTGGTCTGGACGGAGGTGCCCGATCCGGAGCCTGGCGAGGGGGAGGTCCTCGTCGAGGTGGCCGCCAGTGCCGTCAACCGTGCTGACCTCCTGCAACGCCAGGGCTTCTACGACCCTCCCCCGGGCGCGTCCCCGTACCCCGGACTGGAGTGCTCGGGGCGTGTCGCCGAGCTCGGGCCCGGTGTCTCCGGATGGAAGGTCGGCGACGAGGTGTGCGCCCTGCTGTCCGGCGGTGGCTATGCGGAGAAGGTGGTCGTACCGGTCGGACAGCTGCTGCCGCTGCCCGACGGAGTGGACCTGATCACGGCGGCGGCGCTGCCCGAAGCGGCCTGCACCGTGTGGTCGAACGTGTTCATGCTGGCCCATCTGCGGCCGGGGGAAACGCTGCTGGTGCACGGTGGGGCCAGCGGTATCGGCACCATGGCGATCCAGCTCGCGAAGGCGGTGGGCGCGAAGGTGGCGGTGACCGCGGGGAGCCAGGACAAGCTGCGCCGCTGTGCCGAGCTGGGCGCGGACATTCTGATCGACTACCGCGAGCAGGACTTCGTGGCGGAGCTCAGGGCCCAGACCGGAGGCAGCGGTGCGGATGTCATCCTCGACATCATCGGCGCCAAGTATCTGGACCGGAACGTGCGGGCGCTGGCCGTGAACGGGCGGCTCGCTGTGATCGGTCTCCAGGGCGGTGTGAAGGGCGAGTTGAACATCGGTGCGCTGCTGGCCAAGCGCGCCGCTGTGATGGCCACCTCGCTGCGCGGGCGCCCGCCGCACGAGAAGACGGCGATCGTGGCGGCCGTACGCGAGCATGTCTGGCCGCTGCTGGCGGGCGGGGTCGTACGCCCCGTGGTGGACCAGCACCTTCCGATGAACGAGGCTTCCGAGGCGCACCGCGCCCTGGAGCAGGGCACCCACGTGGGCAAGGTGGTGCTGGTGGTACCGAAGGCATCCTGAACAAACCGATGGCTGGGATCCGCCCGAGGCGGATCCCAGCCATCAGTGCGTTCGCCGGAGTGTCCGCGGGAGAACCGAGTCCCAGCCGGTCACAGCACTCAGAGGTACGGCCCCGACCGGATCGCGCCGTGCGAGGGGTCGTCGTCATCTGTCGGAGCGCCGGGCGGAAGTGCCCTGCGCATCTGTTCCAGTTGGGCGCGTGCCGCCATCTGCTGGGCGAACAGCGCCGTCTGGATGCCGTGGAAGAGCCCCTCCAGCCAGCCGACCAACTGTGCCTGCGCGATGCGCAGTTCCGCTTCCGACGGCACGGCGTCGTCGGTGAACGGCAGGGACAGACGCTCCAGCTCCTCGACCAGTTCAGGAGCCAGCCCGTCTTCGAGCTCCTTGACGGAGCCCCGGTGGATCTCCTTGAGCCTGACGCGGCTTGCCTCGTCCAGAGGAGCCGCCCGCACCTCTTCCAGTAGTTGCTTGATCATGCTGCCGATGCGCATGACCTTCGCCGGCTGTTCGACCATCTCCGTCACGGGGACCTCGCGCGACTCGTCGTCAGCTTGACCGCTACCGAACGACATCCCGTCCTGCCCCATGATGAGGACATGCGGTGTCTCCGGCGACCGTTCATTCCTCGGCATCTCCATGCCGCCATTCTCTCGCACAACTGCGTCACCAGACGGTGTGCCCCCGTAGGAGGGTGATCCACCCTCCTACGGGGGCACCGGTGCCGATTCACATGGCTCTGCCGGTCAGGTTCCGCAGGTCATGTCGCCTCCCGCCTGGCCATGGCGCCCTCGGAGCGCGTGACCAGGGCGGCCAGGACCGCCGCGCCGACGGGGACCGCGATCAGCAGGGCGGTGAGGGTGCCCCAGGGCACGACGATCGGCACGTACGGCAGGTTGTCGATCCGGCCGTATCCCTCGTCCAGCGCCTTCTGGTACCACACCTCCGCACTGCGGCGCTCGCTCAGCCGCAGACCGATGGCGGGCAGCACACCAGCCGCTGAGCCCAGCACCACGCCCATCGTCGCGACCACACCGCACTGGAAGCCGCTGAGAGTGCGGCGCACCCGGGGCGGGGCGCCCACGGCGGCGAGTGTCTTCAGATCCGCCTCGGCGTCCGCCTGCGCGAGCCCGGTGGCGATGCCCGCGGCGCCGATGGTGATCAGCCCGGCGAAGATGGTCAGCGCCAGCATGGTGATGTCCTGGTCGGCGACATAGCCCTCCTCGACATGGAGGTCGATCTCCGAGCCCGACTTGTCGAGCGCCGCGTCGAGCTTCTGCAGCTGCTCGGTGCTCGGCTTCTGCCCGGTCGTGTAGTACGCGCCGTACGGCACGGTCAGCAACCCGGCCGACTTGGCCGCCGATGGTGGGATGAGCATGGCGACGCCGTAGGACTTGGGCTTCCCGGGCACCTGGTGGACGGGGAAGGACTTGACCGTGCCCACGGGCACGGTGCCCGCGGCCGAGGCCCTGTCGTCCTCGGTCTTGGTGACCAGCCGGATACCGACCGTGTTGCCCTTGGCGGCGTCGACGTTGAGCTTCGTGAACGAGACGGCCTTGCCCTCGGCGAGGGCCCTGGCGGCTCCCGGGTCGTCGATGCCGAGGACCTTCAGCAGCCTCTCGTCGCCGATGTACACCTCACCGCTGGAGTCGTCCTTGCACCGCCAGTCCGCGGCGAGCTCCCGGCGCTGGGCCTTGCTGAACCGCGCGGCGGGGTCTGGGACGCCGGGACCGGCGTCGGCCCACAGCGGGCACTCGTTCGCCTTCGGTACGACGATCTCATGGCGTCCGCAGTCGGGGCTCTCGGAGTACCTGGTGCACTGCTCCTTGCCCACGGTGATCCGGTCCACATCGGCCCGCGTCTCGACCGGCAGGTGCTTCTGCACGGCCTCCCGTGCCTGGGCGACATCCCGCCCGCCTGGCTCGTCCACCAGGAGGGACACCGCTCCCGCGGGGAGCTGGGCCACATAGGTGGCCTTGCTCTCCGCATCCCGGCTCACCTGGAAGGTGGTGACGGCGACCGTACCCGCGACGGCGGCCAGTACCGCGGCCACGGCAGGCGCCGTACGGCCCCGGTTGCGCACCGCGTCGCGCAGCGCGAGCCGCGGGGACAGCGGCAGCCAGCGGCCGATCCGGCCGAACAGCCCGACCAGAGCCGGCGTCATCGCCACCACGCCCAGTTCGGCGATGGCGCTGCCGCCCGCGACGAGGAGGTACTGCTCGCTGAAGAGCGAGCCGTACAGGGCGATCGCGCCGCCCAGCAGCACCGCGCCCAGACCGAGCAGCGGAAGGACCCGGCTGCTGCGACGTACGCCGCGGCGGCCGGTCAGCGAGGCGAGCACGGTCTGCCGGGACGCGGTGACGGCCGGGACGATCGCGGCGAGCAGACCGGTGAGCACCGCGAGCAGCGCGATGCCGAGCAGTTCCAGCGGCCGGATGCCGAAGCTGCCGAAGCGTGCGCCCATGTACTCCTCGAGGAACGGGCGCAGAGCGAAGGTGAGCCCGATTCCCAGCAGTGTGCCCACGACGGCGGCAGCGGCGCCGATCACCAGACCGCCCGCGAGGACGATGGCCCGGATATGGCGGCGGTCGCCGCCGTTGGCTCCGACCAGTCCCAGCTGGCGGCGCGAGCGCCGGGCACCCACCGCGAACGCGGGACCGGCCAGCAGGCAGATCTCCAGCATCGCCAGACCCACGACGGTGGCGGCCGCGGCCAGAGCAGCGGCCTTGGCCGCGGTGCTCTGCTCGAAGTGGCCGCCCCAGTTGGGCGACTGGTACAGCGGGACGTCCGACCGGGCGGGCGGGCTGAGCTGCACGGTGCGCGAGACGACCACCACGCCCTTGCTGTTGGCCTGCTTGACCATGTTCCACGTGAAACCACCCGACACGCTCACCAGATAGCTGGTGCTCTTGCCGACCCCGGGAAGGCCGTCCGCGAGCAGGGCCTTGTCGAGCGGGTCGAGCAGCGCTCCGGGCAGGGCGGCGACCTGGTCGCTGTCCAGCGCTCCGGGGAGCTCGTACGAGCCGCTGATCGTGTATTCGCGGTCGAGTCCGCGCGCCGAGACCTTGGAGCCGACACTCAGCCCACTCGCCTCAAGGAAGTGCGTTGTCGCGGCGACTTCTCCGGCCCCTTGCGGGAACCGGCCGCTGATCAGAGTCATCATCCCCGCGGCCATGGGATCGGTGGCCTTCAGCTCACGGACGTCGGTGTGCAGCAGTCCGTGCGTGGTGCGCAGCTTCGCGGAGCCGCTTGAGTCCTTCAGGGACTTGGCACCCGCGGGAAGGGCCTTCAGCAGGTCGGTGGGACCGTCCGGCCAGGGTTTGTCGTCGTAGTTGTCGACCGGTACGTAGTCGGCGCCGTCGGGGCTCTGGTAGAGGGCGACACCGCCCATACCTGCGCCGGAGAGCCGGGCGTCGGCGGCGCCGATCGACCGCTCCAGGGTCTGCTCGATGGATAGCTCGGCACTGCGCAGGGTGAGATCGGCGGCGCTGACCCCGAGGATGGGCAGCGCGATCATGGCGAGGACGAGGAAGCTGCGTCCCTTGGAGCGCAGGGCGTCGCGCCGGGCGATGCGTATCGCCGCACGCCAGGAGTGGTACCAGTGGTTCACCGTTCGGCCGCCTGCCCGCTCAGCAGGGAGTCTGCGTCGCTGCGCACCGTCTGGTCGACCACGGCGCCATCGCGGAGGAAGACCACCCGGTCCGCCCAGGCGGCGAAGCGCGGCTCGTGGGTCACGAGGATGCCCGCCGCGCCCCCGTCGCAGCGGGTACGCAGCAGGGCGAGGACGGACTCGCCGGTCTCGGAGTCCAGGGCGCCAGTGGGCTCGTCCGCGAGGACCAGCCGGCGATCGCCGACCAGGGCGCGGGCGATAGCGACCCGCTGCTGCTGGCCACCGGACATTTCGTCGGGGAAGCGGTCGGCCAGATGGGCCAGGTCCATCTCCTCGAGTGAGGCGATGGCCTCGGTGCGGGCCTTGCGGGCGGAGATGCCGTCCAGCTCGCGGGGCAGCGCGATGTTCTCGGCGGCGGTGAGCGCCGGTATGAGGTTGTAGTCCTGGAAGACATATCCGATGCTGCGGCGGCGCAGAGCTGCCAGGGTCTTGCGGTGGGCGGTGGTGATGTCCGTGTTCTCCACGATCACCTGGCCGGAGGTCGGGGTGTCCAGACCGCCGGCGATGGTGAGCAGGGTGGACTTGCCCGAGCCGGACGGACCCATGACGGCGACCAGTTCGCCCGGGTGGACATCGAGGTCGATACCGCGCAGCGCGTGCACCTCCGTGGCGCCGCTGCCGTGGACGCGGGTCAGCTGGCGGAGCTGAAGCACAGGATGCGGCTGTGGCTTCTGTTGCTGCTGTGACTGGCTGGACATGGGTGGTCCCCCTTGGGCGTACGCAGGGGCGTACGGGAGTGAGCGGATGTGCTGAGCAGAGGTCGTAAGTGGGGCGCACCGAGTGACGTGCTGCGTGGGACGCGCGGGGTCGGACACTCTGAGCGACCTGCTGAACAGGGCGTGCTGGGTGGACGCGCGGAGCCGCGGCCCGTGTCGGGACGGTGCCCGAGGTCAGCTGCGGCGTCGTAGCCGGCCGGCAGCGCGCGCGGCTACGGGAACGGGCGCGGAAGCAGGTGGGGCGGGTGGGGGCGCCTGCTCCAGGGGCGGCTTCGCCGCGGAGAGCCGGATGAGCCGGGCCTCACAGTGATCGAGCCAGCGTGCCTCGGCCTCGGTCTGGAAGATGAGCTGTTCCAGCACCAGCAGCCAGGCGACATCGGCCCGGTCGGTGGGTTCGGTCTCCAGCGCCTGCGCCTTGAGGCGTGTGTAGTCCTGCATGGCCTTCACCGTGTGGCGGCGCTGCGACTGGATGACCTCGCGGATGTCGACCGTGGAGGTGCCGACCGCCATGGCCAGCTTGATGGACAACTCGTCCCTGGCCGGGCTGGTGCGGTCGACGGGACGCTCGTACCAGGACCGGAGCTCGGCCCGTCCCACGTCGGTGATGGCGTAGAGCGAGTGCCCCGCCTCGTCCTCCCCGTCGGGTACGACCATGCCGTCGCGTTCCAGTCGGCCCAGGGTCGTGTAGACCTGGCCCACGTTGAGTGGCCAGGTGGCCCCCGTGCGTGACTCGAACTCCGTACGCAGTTGGGAGCCGTAGCGAGGGCCTCTTTCGAGGAGGGCCAGCAGCCCGTGGCGGATCGACATACTCAGTATGTATACCGAGTATGTCGTCACGGGCAACCGACCTGAGAGGGATACGGCGCGTAGGACCTGCGAGGGGTGGTGGTCCCTGGGAGGGGTGCGGCCGTCTGCTCCGGAGGCGGGGTTCAGCGTCGCCGCAAGCGCAGTCCTATGTAGCCGAGACCCAGCCCCATCAGGGTGAACCCCGTGCCGAGCGTGAGTGAGGGGATGCGCTGTTCCTGCGGCGGGGGGCCCGCGTGCGGAGCCGTGTCGCCGACAGCCGCTGATGATGGAGTGACGGGAGTCACAGGCATGTTGGATGGGCCGAAAAGGGTCGACATGGCTGAAGGGGTGGATGTGTCGAATGTATTCGGCGTGAGGGGTGCGAAGGGCGCGAGGCGCTTTATGGACGGAGAAAACGGCGGCCCCACTGGGACGAAGGGTGCCGAAGGGGTCGCCGGTGATGGTGATATGGAACCCGTAGGCGACGCCGATGGCGTGGGGTGACGTCCCGGCCGCTGCCGCCCCTCGCCTGCCTCTCGGCCCGCCAGTGATGGCGCGGGTGAGGGGCGGGAGGCGAGGAGGGCCCGGGGAGCGGTGCGGGTGTCGCGCGCGGCGGTGTCCGCGGTCTGCGCGGCGGCCGGTGGGGTCGATGTCAGGGCGGCGAGGGCTGCTGCGGCCACGAGGCCGGTGACGGCGGGAGCGCGCAGGGCGCGATGGGTGTGGGTGGCGCGTCGGATACCGAGGCCGCGAAGGGCGCGGAGTCGGGGGTCTGTCGCCGATGTCATCGAGTGCCCCCTCTCGTGCCATGTCGCCCTGAGTGCCTGATGTGTCGGACCAAGCATCACATGTGTGCTGAAGTAGGGCATCTCGGGTGTTCTGAGTGGGTGAGAGTGGGAGTTCCGGAGCGGGAGCCCGGCGAGCGGTTGCGGGAGGGCGTACGGCGGCCCTGGGTCAAGGGCGCTCGGCCGTCAACAGTCGGCGGGGCATGATGCCAACGGAGTACGGATCGCGATGCGTGTCCCCTGACTGCCTGATCGGGAGACGGGTGTCGCGGGGCTCGCGTACTCATCCCGTCCGTGTCGCGGATGTCACACCGGACCTGCCGGCCCGTGAGCGGCGAAGTCCACGACCTCGACCATGCCGCGCTTCCCGTACACGTCAAGCCAGGTGCCCGCTCCGCGACCCCGCCGGGAAGGAGGGCCCGCGCGAGTGTTACAGGAAACTCACAAAATCCCATGAATGAATGCCTGGCGAATCCCGTATCCGCACAGCGGGGGGTTGGTCGCGGCGGGCCGGGTGGGCCTGATGCCCCGGCCCATCCCGAACCGGGGCGGCGCCCGGAACCTGTAGCGTGACGGGGCAGGGTACTGACGCACCAAAGGAAGGCCGCGCGCGCGACGCGCGGGGCGACACGAACACGACGGCGAGGACTGATGGCACCCGAACCCGAAGCAAGCGGCGGCGGAGTCCCGGATGCCGCTGACTCCTGGGCGGGCGTGGGCGGGCTCGTCGGCGATGGTCGCTACCGGCTGACCGGCCGTCTCGGCAGAGGCGGTATGGCCGAGGTGTTCTCGGCCGAGGACGTGCGGCTCGGGCGCACCGTCGCCGTCAAGTTGCTCCGTGCCGATCTTGCCGAGGACCCTGTCTCGAAGGCCCGCTTCACACGTGAGGCGCAGTCCGTCGCCGGCCTCAACCACCATGCCATCGTCGCCGTGTACGACTCCGGTGAGGACGTCGTGGGCGGTCAGTCCGTGCCGTACATCGTCATGGAGCTGGTCGAGGGCCACACCATCAGGGACCTGCTGGTCAACGCGGCGCCGCCGCCGCCCGAGCAGGCGCTGATCATCGTATCCGGAGTGCTTGAGGCGCTCGCGTACTCGCACCAGCACGGAATCGTGCACCGCGACATCAAGCCCGCCAATGTGATCATCACCAAGAGCGGCGCGGTCAAGGTGATGGACTTCGGCATCGCCCGCGCGCTGCACGGCGCGTCGACCACGATGACCCAGACCGGCATGGTCATGGGCACCCCGCAGTACCTCTCCCCCGAGCAGGCTCTCGGCAAGGCCGTGGACCACCGCTCCGACCTGTACGCCACCGGCTGTCTGCTCTACGAACTGCTCGCGCTGCGCCCGCCGTTCACTGGTGAGACCCCGCTCTCCGTGGTCTACCAGCACGTCCAGGACATGCCCGTGCCGCCGTCCGAGGTCTCGGACGTGGCCCCGCCCGAGCTGGACGGCCTCGCCATGCGGGCGCTCGCCAAGGACCCGGACGATCGCTTCCAGAGCGCCGAGGAGATGCGCGGTCTGGTGCAGTACGGGCTCCAGATGCTCCAGCAGACGGGCAGTCACACCGGTACATGGGACACCGGACCGGTCGAGATGTACGAGGGCGCCGGTTACACCCCCGCGATGGGGATGTCCGCGACGACCGTGATGGGGAACCCCAACGCCGGTGACACTCCGCAGGGTTCGATCCTCCCGCCGCGCAACCCCGACGACGGCGGCTACAACGGCGACTACGCGGGCTCCGCCGGCAACACCGGCGGCCGCGGCGGGCGCGGCAGGTTGCTGGCGTTCGTCGCGCTCGCGCTGATCGCCATCACGGCGGGCGTGGCCTTCGCGATGACCCGGCCGGACCAGTCCACGAACGATCAGAAGCAGCGGACGAACATCACCGAGACTCCCGAGAAGTCGCAGGAGTCGAGCCTCGAACCGGTGGTGCCCGAAGAGGAAGAGCAGCAGCCCGAGGAACCCGGCACCGACAACGGCGGCAACCAGGGCGGCGATTGGACGCCCCAGGATCCGCCCCAGAAGCAGAGCCCGTCCACGGAGCAGTCCCAGGGCACGGACGCGGGTACGTCGACGGGTACGGACGCGGGCACGGACGCGGGTACGTCGACGGGTACGGACGCGGGCACGGACGCCGGTACGTCGACGGGTACGGACGCGGGCACGGACGCCGGTACGTCGACGGGTACGGACGCGGGCACGGACGCGGGTACGTCGACGGGTACGGACGCGGGCACGGACGCGGGCACGTCGACGGGTACGGACGCGGGCACGGACGCGGGTACGTCGACGGGTACGGACGCGGGCACGGACGCCGGTACCGACCCGGGCGCGGGCTGACGCCGACGGCACGGGCGGCGGATTGGGGCCGGCGGACCGGCGGTTGAACCACCCGCGTCACCCGGCGAAGGCCTCACACACCGCCTCGTACTCCCTCGTCCACCACACCGCCAGGGCCGACACCGCCGGGAACTGCGGGTCGGCCCTGCGGTCGTGCAGCTGGTAGCGCCAGCGCAGTATCCAGAAGTCGTTGAGCCGCTCCCACCACACCCGGTGCACGGCCGCCGCCAGCTCCGCGCTGTCCGCGTCTGCCGCACGCCGGTACGCACGGGCGTACGCCCGTACCTTCGGCAACTCCAGCTCCCCCGAAGGCCGTACGAAGAAGATCGCCGCGGCCCGTACCGCCTCCTCGGCCCGCGGTTGCACACCCAGCCGGTCCCAGTCCACGATCGCCGCCGCCTCGCCGCCCCGGTAGAGCACGTTCAGCGGATGGAAGTCCCCGTGTACCCAGCCCCTCGCCGTGCCCGGCGGTGGTCTGCGGTCGGCGTGCCGTTCGAGCAGTAACCTTCGCTCTCGAAGCCGGTGTTCGGCCAGCAGGTCGAAGGAATCGCGAGGGCGGTGGCGGCCGGCCAGCTCCAGCAGCTCACCGATCAGCGCGAAGGTCTCCTCGGGGTCGGCGCTGTCGTGCTCCGCGGGCTGCCCATCGGCCTCCATGACCTGATCGAGCCCCGTGTGGACCCGCCCGAGCAGCGCTCCGAGCCGCCGGGACTCGGCGGTGGTCAGCTGGGCACCCACCCGGTGCCGCCCGTCCACCCAGGGGTGCAGGGCATAGCAGCGTCCGCCGATCACGGCCACGGTGTCGCCCGCGGTGTCCTGCACGGGTGGGGCGACGGGGACCCCCAGTGACTGGAGCCGCTGGGTGGCGCGGTGCTGGCGCACGATCGTGTCCCGGTCGGCTGTGGGTGCGTCCAGGTGGTGCTTCAGGAAGTAGGCGCCGCGGGTGGTGGCGAGCCGGTAGCCGCGGTTGAGGAGTCCTTGGGCGAGGGGCTCGCAGGAGAGGGGCTCGCCGGGATTCTCGTACCGCCGCAGCAGTTCACCGAGCGGGGGTGGAGCGGTAGCAAATGAGCGCGGCACCCGACAAATGATAGATCACTCAGCGTGTCGCGCGTGTCGCTCCTCGGAATACTCCGGACGGGCGTACGCACGGCGCCTTTCCGTGCTGTTCGGTGCTCAGTGGCGCTCCGCCTGCATCCGGGCCACATACGCTGCGGCCTGCGATCGCCGCTCCATTCCCAGCTTGGCCAGCAGTCCCGAGACATAGTTCTTGATCGTCTTCTCGGCGAGATGCAGCCGCTCGCCGATCGCCCGGTTGGTCAGCCCTTCGCCGATCAGATCCAGGATCCTGCGCTCCTGATCGGTCAGGCCGCTGAGCTTGTCGTCCGTGTGCGGGCTGCCGCCGTCCCGCAGTCGTTCCAGGACGCGCGCCGTGGCCACCGGATCGAGCAGCGACTTGCCCGCCGCCACGTCCCGCACCGCCGCCACCAGTTCGCTGCCGCGGATGGCCTTGAGCACGTAACCCGAGGCCCCGGCCATGATCGCGTCGAAAAGCGCCTCGTCGTCGGCGTACGAGGTGAGCATCAGGCACTTGATGTCCGCGTTCTGCGAACGTACCTCGCGGCACACCTCGACCCCGCTGCCATCCGGGAGGCGGACATCCAGCACGGCCACATCCGGGCGTACCGCGGGAATCCGCACCAGTGCGTCAGCGGCCGTGCCGGCCTCTCCGACGATCTCGATGCCGTCCTCCATCGAGAGCAATTCGTGCACTCCGCGCCGGACGATCTCATGGTCGTCCAGCAGGAATACAGTGATTTTTCGGGCTTCGGGCACAAAAGTAAGTCTCACATATTGGCTCTTCCCGTGCCCGGGGTGCCCGGGATACCGTGCCCGTGTTCCGGCGGCCTGCTCGGCCGTGACCAGTGCTCTGACCTGCGGCTGCTCCCGCATTTCCCGATTTACTTGGAAATCCAAGCAAAATCGCAGGTCAAGTGGGGTTTCGCAGGAATGCGGCCCACTGGGTAACGTGCCTGTGACAGGGCGCACGCCGGGGCACCTGTCACGCCTGTTTCCCGACGGATACCCAACGGTGCACCCACCCCGTGCCCGGGTACGGGTACAGGTGAGCCGCACTGGTACCCGGCGGACCCCGGGGGCCGGACCGACGGAGGAGCACGCACGTGACCGTGGAGAGCACTGCCGCGAGCAAACCGCGCCGCAGCAGTAAGCGCGTCAGCGCCGTAGCAGAGAAGGGCGCCGCCGCGAGCGCCGAACAGGGCGTCGCCGCGAGCCCGGCCAAGGCCGCGGCCAAGCGCGCCGCGGCCAGGAAGAGCGCCGCCAGGCCGCAGCAGGCCGGGCAGCGCGGCGAGCAGGCCGGCCGGCAGGCCGAGCCCGAGCTCGTACAGCTGCTGACGCCCGAGGGTGAGCGGGTCGAGCATCCGGACTACGACGTCGACCTGAGCACCGAAGAACTCCGCGGGCTCTACCGCGACATGGTGCTCACCCGCCGCTTCGACTCCGAGGCGACCGCGCTCCAGCGCCAGGGTGAGCTGGGCCTGTGGGCCTCGCTGCTCGGCCAGGAGGCCGCGCAGATCGGCTCAGGGCGCGCCCTGCGCGACGACGACTACGTCTTCCCGACCTACCGCGAGCACGGCGTCGCCTGGTGCCGCGGGGTGGACCCGACGAACCTGCTCGGCATGTTCCGCGGCGTGAACCACGGTGGCTGGGACCCGAACAGCAACAACTTCCACCTGTACACCATCGTGATCGGCTCGCAGACGCTGCACGCGACCGGCTACGCGATGGGTGTCGCCAAGGACGGCGCGGACTCCGCGGTCATCGCCTACTTCGGCGACGGCGCCTCCAGCCAGGGTGACGTGGCCGAGGCGTTCACCTTCTCGGCGGTCTACAACGCCCCGGTCGTGTTCTTCTGCCAGAACAACCAGTGGGCCATCTCGGAGCCCACCGAGCGCCAGACCCGCGTCCCGCTCTACCAGCGTGCCCGCGGCTTCGGCTTCCCCGGCATCCGGGTGGACGGCAACGACGTCCTCGCCTGCCTGGCCGTGACCCGCTCCGCGCTGGAGCGCGCACGGCGCGGCGAGGGCCCGACCCTGGTCGAGGCGTTCACGTACCGGATGGGCGCCCACACCACCTCCGACGACCCGACCCGCTACCGCCACGACGACGAACGGCAGGCGTGGGAGGCCAAGGACCCGATCCTGCGGCTGCGCCGGTTCCTGGAGGCCCAGGGCCATGCCGACGAGGCTTTCTTCACCGCGCTCGACGAGGAGAGCGACGTGCTGGCCAAGCGCGTCCGCGAGGCCGTGCGAGCGATGCCCGACCCGGACGACATGTCGATGTTCGACCATGTCTACGCAGACGGCCACGCGCTGGTCGACGAGGAGCGCGCGGAGTTCGCCGCGTACCAGGCGTCGTTCGCGGACGCCTCCCAGGAGGGCAAGTAAGCCATGACCGCAGAGAAGATGTCCCTCGCGAAGGCGCTCAACGAGTCGCTGCGCAAGTCCCTGGAAACCGACCCCAAGGTCCTCGTCATGGGTGAGGACGTCGGCAAGCTCGGCGGGGTCTTCCGGATCACCGACGGGCTCCAGAAGGACTTCGGCGAGGACCGGGTCATCGACACCCCGCTCGCCGAGTCCGGAATCGTCGGCACCGCGATCGGCCTGGCGCTGCGCGGCTACCGCCCGGTGGTCGAGATCCAGTTCGACGGCTTCGTCTTCCCGGCGTACGACCAGATCGTCACCCAGCTCGCCAAGATGCACGCCCGTGCGCTCGGCAAGGTCAAGATGCCGGTCGTCGTCCGCATCCCGTACGGCGGCGGCATCGGCGCGGTCGAGCACCACTCGGAGTCCCCCGAGGCGCTGTTCGCACATGTGGCAGGCCTCAAGGTGGTCTCGCCTTCGAACGCGTCCGACGGCTACTGGATGCTCCAGCAGGCCATCCAGAGCGACGACCCGGTGATCTTCTTCGAGCCCAAGCGGCGCTACTGGGACAAGGCCGAGGTCGACACCGAGGCCATCCCGGACCCGCTGCACGCGGCCCGGGTCGCCCGCACCGGCACCGACCTCACCCTCGCCGCCTACGGCCCGATGGTGAAGGTCTGCCTGGAGGCCGCCGCTGCGGCCCAGGAGGAGGGCAAGTCGGTGGAGGTCATCGACCTCCGCTCGATGTCCCCGATCGACTTCGACGCAGTCCAGCGGTCCGTCGAGAAGACGGGCCGGCTCGTGGTCGTCCACGAGGCTCCGGTGTTCTACGGCTCCGGAGCGGAGATCGCGGCCCGTATCACCGAGCGGTGCTTCTACCACCTGGAGGCGCCGGTGCTGCGCGTGGGCGGCTTCCACGCCCCGTATCCGCCGGCCCGGGTGGAGGAGGAGTACCTGCCGGGGCTCGACCGGGTGCTCGACGCCGTCGACCGCTCGCTGGCGTACTGAGGAGAAGGTCGTGACGACGATGACGGAAACCCCCGCGACTTCGGCGCGCTTCCGGGAGTTCAAGATGCCCGACGTGGGCGAGGGACTCACCGAGGCCGAGATCCTCAAGTGGTACGTACAGCCCGGTGACACCGTCACGGACGGTCAGGTCGTGTGCGAGGTCGAGACGGCGAAGGCGGCCGTCGAGCTGCCCATCCCGTACGACGGCGTGGTGCACGAGCTGCGCTTCGGCGAGGGCACCACGGTGGACGTGGGCACCGCGATCATCACCGTGGACGTGGCTCCGGGCTCCGGCCCGGTCGAGCCGCCCCCGGCGGCGACCGAGCCGACGCTCGCCGCCGCCGAGCCCGCGGCCCAGGCCGAGGAATCAGACGGGCAGGAGGACAAGCCCGCCGGGCGCCAGCCGGTGCTCGTCGGCTACGGCGTCGCCGAGTCCTCCACCAAGCGCCGCCCGCGCAAGGGCACATCGGCGCCGCAGCAGAACCAGGCCGCCGCGGCGGTGCAGGCCGAGCTCAACGGCCACGGCTCCGCCCCGCCCTCGCTGCCGACCGCGGCCCGCCCGCTGGCCAAGCCACCGGTCCGCAAGCTGGCCAAGGACCTCGGCGTCGACCTCGGCACCGTCGTGCCCACCGGCCCGGACGGCATCATCACCCGGGACGACGTGCATGCGGCGGCAGCTCCCGCGGCTCCTGCCCAGGTACCCGCCCCGGCCGTGGCGCCCGAGTCGGCGGCAGCCGTCGCCGCTCCGGCCGAGGCCACCGCGGCGGCGCCCGGTGCACGCGAGACCCGTATCCCCGTCAAGGGCGTACGGAAGGCCACCGCGCAGGCGATGGTCGGCAGCGCCTTCACCGCCCCGCATGTCACCGAGTTCGTGACGGTCGACGTCACGCGCACGATGCGGCTGGTCGAAGAGCTCAAGTCGGACAAGGACATGGCCGGGCTGCGGGTGAACCCGCTGCTGCTCGTAGCCAAGGCGCTGCTGGTCGCGATCAAGCGCAACCCGGAGGTCAACGCCTCATGGGACGAGGCGAACCAGGAGATCGTGCTCAAGCACTATGTGAACCTGGGCATCGCCGCCGCCACCCCGCGCGGTCTGATCGTGCCGAACATCAAGGACGCGCACGACAAGACCCTGCCGCAGCTGGCCGGGTCGCTCGGCGAGCTGGTGAGCACCGCCCGCGAGGGCAAGACCACCCCCGCGGCCATGCAGGGCGGCACGGTGACCATCACCAACGTCGGAGTCTTCGGCGTGGACACCGGTACGCCGATTCTCAACCCGGGGGAGTCCGCGATCCTCGCGGTCGGTGCGATCAAGCTCCAGCCCTGGGTGCACAAGGGCAAGGTCAAGCCGCGCCACGTCACCACGCTGGCGCTGTCGTTCGACCACCGGCTGGTGGACGGCGAGCTGGGCTCGAAGGTCCTGGCGGACACCGCCGCGGTCCTGGAGCAGCCCAAGAGGCTGATCACCTGGGCCTGAGCAGCAGGCACACGGTCGGAGAGACCCCGCGCGTCATCGCGCGGGGTCTCTCCGTTCGGTGCTGCCGCGCCCGTCGCCCCGGTCGGCGATCCGCACGGGGACGGCGAAGGGCCCGCCGATCGTTCCCCGTCGGACGGGCCCTTCAGAGTGCTGCGAGGGGCCGGGGCGTGTTCGCTCGCAACACGCCCCGAACCCGTCAGTCGCGCTGTGCGCCTGCCGGCAGCGAGCGCAGCTCCATCGTGCGTGCCGACGAGGATCCGAAGCCGTAGTCCAGTATCTTCGCGGCGTCGTTGTAGCGGTCAGTGCCGTTGAGCACGACGCCCGTGTACGTCTTGCCGTTCCGGGTGGCGGCGAACACCAGGCAGGGGCCCGCGGCCGTGCCGGTGCCGGTCTTCACACCGATCGCACCGCTGTAGGAGCCCAGCAGCTTGTTGGTGTTGTACCAGGTGTAGGTGCGGGTGCCCCCGGAGCTCGTGGGCGCGGTGGTCTTGTACGAGGTCGCCTTGACCACCTCGCGGAAGGTGGGGCTGCTCATCGCGTGGCGGGCCATCCACGCCATGTCCGCGGGAGTCGTGTAGTTGTTGCCCGTGGGGGAGATGCCGTCGAACGAGTCGAACTTCGTGTTCGCCAGCTTGAGCGCGGCGGCCTTCTTGTTCATCTTCCCGATGAACGACTTGGTGCGCGCGGCCCTGGTGGAGCCGGTGCCGAAGGCGTCGGCGAGCGCGTACGCGGCGTCGCAGCCGGACGGCAGCATCAGGGCGGACAGCAGCTGGCGGACGGTCAGCTTGTCACCGGTCTTCAGGTCGGCGGTGCTGGCACCCTCGCGGGCGACGTAGTCCCGGTAGGCCTGCTTGATGGTGACCTTCCTGTTGAGGTTCACGCCGGGCTCGGTGAGCACCGTGATGGCCGTCACTATCTTGGTGGTGCTGGCCATCTGGCGCCGGGTGTTGTTCGCCTTGCCGTAGACGGCCTTGCCGTCAGCCTGGTTGAGCAGGAATCCGCCCTTGGCGCTGGTGGACGGGACGGGACGGGTCGCCGCCTGGGCGGGAGCCGCGAGAGGTGAGACCGTCAGCAGCAGTCCGCCGGCGAGAACCGAGACCGCGGTCCTGCGCATACCGGTGAGGCTGTTTATCAAGGGAGCGCTCCGTTTTGGCAGATACGTCAGCTGTCGACATGTGAGACGAGCGAAAGGGCCCCATGGATGTACGGATGTTGTGGAGATCTCCATTCGCCGGAGTCCTCCTTCTGTGTGGGGCCGATTCCTCCCGCACTGTCCGTGTCGCCCTGTCTGCATGCCGGACGCGGTCTCCAAATGCGTCTCTGTTGTATCTAAGCTGCGTGCATGCCCGCCGCCCCTGCCGCAGCCGACCGTGTCTACGCCCACATCAAGCAGGCCGTACTGGACCGCCGTTACGAGGGAGGGACGCTCCTCACCGAAGGCGAACTCGCCCAGGCGGTCGGGGTCTCCCGCACCCCGGTGCGCGAAGCCCTGCTCAAGCTGGAGATGGAAGGGCTGCTCAAGCTCTACCCCAAGAAGGGCGCCCTGGTCCTCGCCGTATCCGCACAGGAGATCGCGGATGTGATCGAGACCCGGCTGCTGGTGGAGGAGTTCGCCGTACGCAAGGCCGTGCCGGCGCCCGCCGCGCTCGTCGAGCGGCTGGCGGAGCTGGTGGACGAGCAGCGCCGCCGAGCCGAGGAAGGCGACCTCGCCGCGGTCGCCGCCACCGACCGCAGCTTCCACGCGGAGATCGTGCGGTACGCCGGGAACCAGCTACTCGCCCGCCTCTACGACCAGTTGCGCGACCGCCAACTGCGCATGGGTGTCGCGCTGATGCACGCCCAACCGGAACGGATCAGCAAGAACATCACCGAGCACGCCGACATGCTGGAGGCCATCAAGGCCGGAGACACCGAACGCGCCGCCGACTGTGTGCGCCGGCATCTGACCTGGGTGAGGGTGCTGGTACGGGGTGAGGATCGATGAGCTCCCCCGGAGCATCCGTGCCCGCCGGCCCGCCCGGTGGACGCAGGGCGATGGCGGTCTGGAGCATCGGTGTCGCGGTCTACTTCGTGGCCGTGATCTTCCGTACGTCCCTGGGCGTCGCCGGACTCGACGCCGCCGACCGCTTCCACGTCAACGCCTCGGCGCTGTCCACCTTCTCCATACTCCAGCTGCTGGTCTACGCGGGCATGCAGATACCCGTCGGCCTGCTCGTCGACCGGATCGGCACCAGGAAGGTACTCACCCTGGGGGCCGTCCTGTTCACCGCAGGGCAGCTCGGCTTCGCGCTCTCCCCCACCTACGGGACGGCCCTCGCGTCGCGCGCGCTGCTCGGCTGCGGCGACGCGATGACGTTCATCAGCGTGCTGAGGCTCGGCGCCCACTGGTTCCCTGCCCGGCGCGGACCGATGATCGGCCAGGTCGCCGCGCTGTTCGGGATGGCGGGCAATCTCGTCTCGACCATCGTCATCGCCCGGCTGCTGCACGGGATCGGCTGGACCGCGACCTTCGCGGGCAGCGCGCTGGCCGGGATCGTCGCCCTCGTACTGGTGTCGCTGCTTCTCAAAGACCACCCGGACGGCTCCGAACCCCTGCCGGCCCCGCACGCCGGGTCCGCATTCGTACGCCGCCAGATCGCCGAGGCCTGGCGCGAGCCGGGCACCCGGCTCGGGATGTGGGTGCATTTCACCACCCAGTTCCCCGCGCAGGTGTTCCTGCTGCTGTGGGGCATGCCGTTCCTGGTCGAGGCGCAGGGCAGGTCTCGGGAGGCCGCGGGCGAACTGCTCACGCTGGTGGTGCTCACCAACATGGTCGTGGGGCTGGTGTACGGGCAGATCATCGCCCGCCGCCACACTGCCAGGGCCCCGCTCGTGCTCGGTACGGTCGCGGCCACCGCCGTGCTGTGGGCGGCGACCCTCGCCTACCCGGGCGCGCAGGCCCCGTCCTGGCTGCTGATCGTGCTGTGCGTGGTGCTGGGCGCCTGCGGACCCGCCTCGATGATCGGCTTCGACTTCGCGCGCCCCGCGAACCCGCCGCAGCGCCAGGGCACGGCCTCCGGAATCGTCAACATGGGTGGCTTCGTGGCCTCGATGACGACGCTGCTCGCCGTGGGTCTGCTGTTGGACAGCACCGGCGACGACTACCGGGTCGCCTTCGCGTCCGTCTTCGTGCTCCAGGCCCTGGGTGTCGCCCAGATACTGCGGCTGCGCGCCCGCACGGCACGCCGCGAACGGGAACGGCTGGTGGCCAGCCGGGTGGAGGCCGTGCACGTACCGGTGTGACGGCTCTCGGAGCCACCGCGGGTCCGGGCGTGACGGCGGGACGTCAGGGCGTGACGGCGAAGTGGCCCAGGATCGCCGTGGCCAGAGCCGCGTCGCCCTCGACCTTGATCCGGTCGGCCACGGCCTCCGGCTTCACCCGGCCTGCCGCGAGGCGTACATACGTCTCCCAGTCCAGGGCGAAGGCCACGGCCGGACCCAGGGCCGGAGCCCCGTCGATCGTGCCTCGTCCCTCCGCGTCCACCCGTACCGTACGCAGGAACTCGACCGGCCCGCTCACGTCGAACACCACCGTGGAGCGCGGCGGGGCACCCGCGTCCCGGGCGACCACCTTGGGCAGCACCGTGAGGAAGTTGTCGCGCACGATGAGCGCGCCGGGCGCATCGAGGTTGCCCGGCTTGCCGAGAGCGGCACGGAGGTCCTGCTCGTGCAGCCAGACATCGGCCGCCCGCATCCGGTAGGCCAGCTCCACCGTCTGCTCGGCGCCGAGCGGAGCCCGCATCAGGGTGTCGGGCGCGCGGTTCTCGTTCCGCATCTGGCGGTTGCGGCGGATGACCGTGTACTCGAGTTCGGAGGTCATCTCGGGCCCGGTGTGGTGCCGCCGTACGTCGACCTGCATCTCCATGTAGCGCGCGAACTCGCTGCGCACATGGTAGAGATCGCGGGGCAGGCTGTGGATCGGCCGGGGATCGCCGAGCATCTCGCACTCCATGCCGATGACGTGCGAAACGAGGTCGCGCACCGACCAACCCGGGCATGGCGTGGGGCGGTTCCACTCGCCCTCGACAAGCGGCTGCACCAGCTCGGATATCGCTTCGATGGAGTGGTTCCAGGCGTCGGCGTAGGTCTGGAGGCTGGGATGGACGGTCACGGAACCCCTCGACGGTTGTGCGCGGGCTGGTTGCTGGGCAGCGGCCGGGGGTCCTGGGGGTGGCCCCCGGAACAGAACAGTACGCTGCCATCAGGCACCCCGGCAGTGCTTTCGGACGACGATCGTAGGGCTGTGCTGACAGCTCGAATGCCAGGACGGTGGTAGTGTGCGCGCCTCGCTCATCCAGATCGCTGTAGACCCGGACGAATCCGTTGATTCCCGACGGCGGCGCGCCGCCGCCCTCGTGCGGGAGCAGTCCGGCGCGGACCTGGTGGTGCTGCCGGAACTCTGGCCGACCGGGGCATTCGCGTACGACTTGTTCGCGGCCGAGGCGGAACCGCTGGTGGGCGGTCCGACCTACGAGGTGATGGCCGAGGCGGCGGCCGACGCGGGGGTCTGGCTGCACGCGGGCTCGATCGTGGAGCGCGGCGCGGGGTTCGACGGGCCCCTGTACAACACCTCACTGGTGTTCTCCCCCGCGGGTGAACTCACCCGTACCTACCGGAAGATCCACCGCTTCGGCTTCGACAAGGGCGAGGCCGTGATGATGGCCGCCGGCGCCGAACTGGTGACCGTCCCGCTGCCCGAGGCCACACTCGGGCTCGCCACCTGCTACGACCTGCGCTTCCCCGAGTTGTTCAGGGGACTCGTCGACGCGGGCGCCGATGTCCTCGTGATCCCGGCCGGCTGGCCCGAACGCCGACGCGCCCACTGGACCCTCCTCGCCAGGGCCCGTGCCGTGGAGAACCAGTCGTACGTACTCGCCGTCGGCACAGCAGGCACCCACGCGGACGTCCGGCAGGCCGGCCACAGCATCGCCGTAGACCCCTGGGGCGAGGTGCTCGCCGAGGCAGGTTCGGGGGAGCAGGTCCTCACGGTGGACCTGGACCTGACCGGACTGGGCGTGACCCGCGAGCAGTTCCCGGCCCTCAAGGACCGTGTGCTCGGCCTGGCGGAGCCGCGTCGCTGACGCGGCGGACCGCTGTTCAGTACTCGGTGCCGAAGTTCTGCACCCACCAGGGCCCGTTGCCGCCGAGGTTCACTCCGACGCCGAAATCCTCGTAGTCGCAGTCGAGTATGTTGTCGCGGTGGGTGGGGCTGTTCATCCAGCCGATCATCGCCGTCACCGGATCCCCCGGCCCGCGGTGGAGGTTCTCGCCCCACATGCCCACCGGATAACCGGCGGCACGCAACCGCTCGTCCGCGTGCCGTCCCTCGGTGTCGACGTGCTCGTAGTAGTCGCGGGCCGCCATGTCGTCGGCGTGCGCCTGAGCGACTTTCTGCATCCGTGCGTTCACCCGCAGCGGCTCGCAACCGGCCTTCGCCCGCTCGGCGTTGACCAACTCCACGAGTTGATCGCCGAACCGTGCCGCCTTGCTCTTCGCCTTGTCCTTCCCCGTCTCCTTCTCCTGCTGCTTCGACGGGGCCGGTGTGGGCTTGGCCGTGCGGTTCTTGTTGCGTGATGTGCTGGGGGACTCCGCCTCGTGCGGCGAGCGGCTCCGGTCGCCGGAAGCATCGGACGGCTTCGCCGACGGAAGAGCCGTCGGGATGGTGGCCGGGGGTATGAGCCCGGAGAGCCCGCCGATGCGCTCCACATCGGTACCCGAATCCGCAGGCAGCTCCTGTGCCACCGACGATGCCCGATCTCCCCCGTCGCCGTCCGACCCGCTCAGCGCGAAGATCCCACCCGCGAGCACCGCGGCCGCGGCGATCCCGACAACGGCGGACGTCGGCACGTCCACCCGCAACCCCGTCTGCGGACGCCGACCGTGCCGCCCCTTTCCGGCGGCCCGCCGCCGCCCACCGCTGCGGACCCCGCGGTACGGGTCGCGCCCGCCATGGCCGTCGACCTCGCCGTATCCGTCGTGTCCGCCCACCGGATTCCGGAGCGTCCGGGACGCTCCGGAATCGGGGAACCAGGTCGGCTTCTTCATGTGGTGCATCGGGCCCCGCACTCTCATCGGAAATTGGGTCGGTCCGGCGGAAGGGAGAGTGCCGAGCAGGATACGGGATAACAGTTTTCGGCCCCAGGTCTGAGAACTTCCCTGTCCCGACACGCGGGGGAATGCGTCGTGACGCGTCCCGAAGGGCGGGTCGAGTCGGCCGCCCGGGGTCAAGGTGCCGGTGGGCGTCGGTCGGATGTGACGCCCGCGTCCGAAGGCGTGGTGTCGGCCAGCGGCCACAGTCGTTCGCAGGGGCGATCAGTGGCCCGGAGGTCAGGCCGTCCGCCCACTGCGGACGGCTGGGGTCTCCCGTGCCGGGCGAAGGACCGGAACCCTGCAGTGGCAAGCTTGAAATATGAACGATGCTGCCCCGGCGCCCACCCCCGCGCCCCGCCGTGCCCGTGTCCGTGCCCCCGAGCTGATCGGCAAGGGCGGCTGGATCAACACCGGCGGGAAGGACCTGAAGCTCGCCGACTTCCGAGGTCGCACATTGATCTTGGATTTCTGGACGTTCTGCTGCATCAACTGCCTGCATGTCCTGGACGAGCTTCGCGAGCTTGAGGAGAAGCACCGCGACACCGTCGTGATCGTCGGCGTGCACTCGCCGAAGTTCGTGCACGAGGCCGAGCACCGGGCGGTCGTCGACGCCGTCGAGCGCTACGAGGTGCATCACCCGGTGCTCGACGACTCGGAGCTGGCGACCTGGAAGCAGTACGCCGTGCGGGCCTGGCCGACGCTGGTGGTGATCGACCCCGAGGGCTATGTCGTCGCCCAGCACGCCGGCGAGGGGCACGCACACGCCATCGAGCGGCTGGTCGAGGAGTTGGAAGCCGAGCACGAGGCCAAGGGGACGCTGAGGCGCGGGGACGGGCCCTATGTGGCGCCCGAGCCGGTGGCCACGGATCTTCGGTTTCCCGGGAAGGCGGTCCTGCTGCCGTCCGGGCACTTCCTGGTCTCCGACTCGACGCGGCACCAGCTGGTCGAGCTCGCGGCGGACGGTGAGACCGTCGTGCGCCGTATCGGCGAGCAGGGGGACGGGGGCGGCTTCAGGGAGCCGCAGGGGCTCGCGCTGCTGCCGTCCGGCAAGGTGGTCGTCGCCGACACCGTGAACCATGCGCTGTGTGTGTACGACCCGGAGACCGGGGTGGTCGAGAGGGTCGCGGGGACCGGGAGGCAGTGGTGGCAGGGGTCGCCGACCTCGGGGCCCGCGCTCGATGTGGACCTATCGTCGCCGTGGGATGTGGCCTGGTGGCAGGGCAAGGTGTGGATCGCCATGGCCGGGGTGCACCAGCTGTGGACATACGACCCGGAGGCCGGGACCGTGCGGGTGGCGGCGGGGACGACCAACGAGGGGCTGGTGGACGGTCCTGGCGACGAGGCGTGGTTCGCGCAGCCGTCCGGGCTCGCCGCCGCCGGCGACCGGTTGTGGGTCGCCGACTCCGAGACATCGGCGCTGCGTTGGATCGACGCCGACGGCGCGGTGCACACCGCGGTCGGTACCGGGCTGTTCGACTTCGGGCACCGGGACGGCCCCGCGGAGCAGGCGTTGCTTCAGCATCCGCTCGGGGTGACGGCCCTGCCGGATGGCTCGGTCGCCGTGTCGGACACGTACAACCACGCGCTGCGCCGCTACGACCCGTCGACCGGCGAGGTGACCACCATCGCCACCGATCTGCGTGAGCCGTCGGCAGCCGTGCTGGTGGACGAGGACATCGTGGTGGTCGAGTCGGCCAGGCACCGGCTGACCCGGCTGCGGCTCCCTGATGAGGCCGTCCGGGTGGAGGCCGTGGCCCATCGCACCCAGCGCGCCGCCACGGATGTGGCGCCTGGCTCCCTGAGGCTCGACGTGGTGTTCCAGGCGCCCGCCGGGCAGAAGCTCGACACCCGCTACGGCCCTTCGACCCGACTGCTGGTCTCGTCGACCCCGCCCGAGCTGCTCTCGGCCGGTGACGGCGCGGGTACGGATCTGTTCCGTGACGTGGAGCTGAACCCCGAGGTCGCCGAGGGCGTGCTGCATGTCTCGGCGATGGCCGCCTCCTGTGACGACGATCCCGCGAACGAGTATCCGGCCTGCCATGTGCACCAGCAGGACTGGGGTGTTCCCGTGCGGGTCGCACCCGGAGGCGCGGCCCGGCTGCCGCTGGTGCTCGCGGGCATGGACGACTGACCCGCGAGAGGTCAGCGCACCAGGCTCTGGTGCGACGAGGGGCGGCCTGCCGCACCGTCCAGGCAACCGGTCACCCACAGCGCGCGGTTGTGGGTGGCCCGGCGGCCTCCCGCGCCCTCCGACCGCAGCCACCGCTGAGCAGTTCCTTGGTCCGGTCGCCCTGCACATCGGCCTGGCGGATCCGGGTGCCCATGATGTGCCCGCCCTCGTAGGCGACGTCGTCGCCCAACGGCGGACGGTCGTTGAACCGCCAGATCAGGAACGCGGCGACTGCCGCACCTGACAACGCGCACACCATGAGCACGGTCAGAACCCTGCCGCGCCGCCCTCGGACCCGGTGGCGCACCAGGTCCGTCTGCCCCATCAGAACCATGACTCAGACGGTGGCAGGGGCGGTGTTCCGCAGATGTTGGCGCCGGGTCAGCGCCGGTCTCCGTCCACGTAGGTCGGTGTCACGGGTGGCACGATCGCGCGGCGCCGCCGGGCGATGCTGGTGAAGACGGCGACTCCGATGAGGCCGACCGCCATCATGATCAGACCGACCAGGTCGAGGTTGACGCTATCCGTCTGCCAGTCGGTCGCGAAGGTGAGAATCGCGCCCGCTCCGATGAGCAGGATGCAGCCTCCCAGGCCCATGTTCTTTCGCCTCCTGAAGCAAGCAAAGCAGCGTGGTCGTTCGGGTACCCGCGATCCCGACAACCACGCCGCTTCAGGAGATTCGGCGGCGCCGCCGCCCCTGGCTCAGGCTTCGAGGAACGCCACGAGCGCGTTCGCCAGCAGATACGGGTCGTCCGCAGCGCAGAGCTCTCGGGCGCTGTGCATGGAAAGGATGGCGACGCCGATGTCCACGGTGCTGATTCCGTGCCGTGCCGCGGTGATCGGGCCGATCGTCGTGCCGCAGGGCATCGCGTTGTTGGAGACGAACGTCTGCCACGGCACTCCGGCCCGCTCGCAGGCCGCCGCGAATACGGCCCGGCCGCTGCCGTCGGTGGCGTACCGCTGGTTGACGTTGACCTTCAGGATCGGTCCCCCGCCCGCGCGCGGGTGGTGGGTCGGGTCGTGGCGCTCCGCGTAGTTGGGGTGCACGGCGTGTCCGGTGTCGGATGACAGACAGATCGTCCCGGCGAAGGCGCGGGCCCGGTCCTCGTACGAGCCGCCGCGGGCGAACACCGAGCGCTCCAGCACCGATCCGAGCAGTGGGCCGTCCGCGCCGGTGTCCGCCTGCGAGCCGTTCTCCTCGTGGTCGAAGGCGGCGAGCACCGGGATGTACGGCAGGCCGTCTCGGGTTGACACCGCGGCGAGCGCGGCCGTGCCGGCGTGTACGGACAGCAGGTTGTCCATGCGGGGCCCGGCGAGCAGTTCGCGGTCGCGGCCGAGATAGGCGGGTGCCTCCAGCGCGTGCGTCATCAGGTCCCAGCCGGTGACGTCCCCGGCGGTCAGCCCGGACTCCTCCTCCAGGAAGGCGATCAGGTCGCCGTCGCTCACAGAGTCGCCGAGCCCCCAGACGGGCTGCATGTGCTTCTGCTTGTCGAGCTGGAGGCCCTTTTCGTAGATCGCGCGGTCCATGTGGATGGCGAGCTGCGGCACCCGCAGCAGCGGGCGGTCGATGTTGACCAGCCGGGTGCTGCCGTCGCGCAGCGAGAGCCGGCCCGCGATGCCGAGGTCGCGGTCCAGCCAGGAGTTGAGCAGCGGTCCGCCGTAGATCTCGACCGCCACCTGCCGCCAGCCGTGGCCGCCCATGTCGGGCTGCGGCTTGACCCGCAGGTTCGGTGAGTCGGTGTGGGCTCCGATGATCCGGAACGGAGTGTGCGCCGCCGCGCCCTCGGGCACGTACCAGGCGATGATCGCGCCGCCCCGCAGCACGTACTTTCCGCCGTGCGTGCCGTCCCAGGTGTCGGTCTCCTCGACCTGCCGGAATCCGGCCTTGTCCAGTCGTGCGGCGGCGTTCGCCACGGCGTGGTAAGGGGAGGGGGAGGCCGCGAGGAAGGACATCAGGTCATCGGTGTGGCCGCGATCGAAGGCGGTATGGGCGCTGCTCGTCATGGCCCCCAGCCTAAGTGGCCTGGAAACGCCGGTCGATCTCGCTCAGGTCGATATCGATGTCGTACGGCACGGACAGCTTGAGCCGGTCGCGGTGGATACCCGTCGCGACGCAGTGTGATGATCTTGGCGGCCACTCGGCGTACCGGGGTTCGTGGCCGGTCCTTCGGTCGGTAGGAGCAGAGCGAGCTGGGCCGCTTGAGGAAGCGGTCCGCTTCTCGGAGGCGGCGGGTGCCGTTGTCGAGCTTCCTGTGGACCTTCTCCGCCAGCGAGGCCAGGAACTTTCGGATCTTTGCCGGGTTTCGGCATGTTGGCGGACCACGCTGCGGCGGGTGTGCTTGAGGACCTTGGTGAACGAGATGCGGTCAGGACCGATGCCGTGGCGTCGGCCAAGTGCATGATGATGCCGGTCAGGCAGCGATGCACGACGAGGTGCGCCCACACCTTCTGACGCACCAGCCGCGGATCGACGCGGCGGTGCCGTTCGCCTGGGTCACCGCGGATGAGGCATACGGGCAGGCCGATCACTTCCGGGTGTGGCTGGAGGAACGCCGCGTGGCGTATGTGCTGGCCACCGTCTCCGGCCGGCCGACTCCGAGGCCGTGACCCCCAGATGCGGTTGCAGTACTAAGACTGCCAGTAGAAGAGCAGGGCTCCCACGGAGAGCGGCTCGCGCCGGCCGAAGTAGTAGACGCTGAGGCCGGATACCTCGATCGAGCCGAGGTCCGGGTTCACCCAGCGGAATCCGGCCGATTCGAGCGCGGCGCGCGCCGCCGTGACGTCGTGATCGTCCGACCACCGCCACAGAAACGTGTCGGAGCCGTCGTTGCCGCACACGAACCGGCCGAGCGTGCTCACCTCGACCGCGCCCTGCCGGTGCCTGATGAGGTGGAAGGTACCCTGCCCCGTACCCCGTTCCTCGCCACAGCTCACGGGCGGCTCCGGAGCGAGGTCCGCGGCGGCGAGGGCTGCCGTCGCCCGTCGCAGTTGCTCGTCCTGATCAGGTGGCGGGGGAAGGGCCGCGCAGATGCGTTCGACGGCCCATCGTGGATCGCTCTCCGCTCCGCCGTGGCCCCCGTACTCGCGCAGGATTGCACCGCGGATCTCCTCGTCGAGGCCCTCCACTTCGACCCGGGGACTGCCGAGCGTGCGGTAGCCCGCTTGTATCTCGGGGGTGTCGAAGGTGTGGAGGTACAACGCGAGCAGCGCCCGCAGTGCGTCCTCCTGGGGCGGTCGCTGGGCGAGGTACGCGCGGAGGGAGTCCTCGTGAGCACAGCCAGGAGGCGGAAACGCGACGGAGTTCATCGTCTCAGCCTAGGGCTCGTAAAGAATCACCGTGCGGGTTTGATCTTCCGCGGGGGCTGGCTGCCGTACGTGTCGAGGTGGGCGGCCACGTCAGTCGGGGTGCGGAATCAGCGGTTGAGGGGCGGGGTCGCGTGCTCGGCCAGGAGGGGCCGTACCTCTTGGACGGCCCGCGTGAGCGTGCTTCCGGCGACGCCGAAGAGCCGGGCGGGCAGGTCACGGGTGCCGATCTTGCGTAGGCAGAGGACGGCGGCCAGGATCCGGTCCGCATCGGAGAGCTTGTCCTTGGCGCCCGCCCTGCGGTCACGGCTGCTCCCATGGACGGGATTCCGGGCCGTGCTGCCGGCCTGGGGGGCTGTCCCGTGATCCCCGGCGGATACGCCGGTGCCGCCACCCGAACGAGTCGGGTGGCGGCACCGGGTCGGCTGGCAGGGGCTGCTTAGAACGCGGCCTCGTCCAGCTCCATCAGCTCGTTGTCGACGCCATCGGCGATCTCGCGGGCCAGGCCCACACCCGGCAGGACGTTGGCTGCGAAGAACTTCGCGGCCGCGATCTTGCCCTGGTAGAACGCCTTGTCCTTGGCGGACGCGGTCGCCAGCTTCTCGGCGGCGACGGCCGCGCCGCGCAGCAGCAGGTAGCCGACGACGACGTCGCCGGAGGCCAGCAGCAGGCGGGTGGTGTTGAGGCCGACCTTGTAGATGTTCTTGACGTCCTCGCCGGTGGCGGTGAGGTCGGTGAGCATCCGGCCGACGATGCCCTCCAGGTCCACGGCGGCCTTGGCGAGCGCGTCACGGGCGCCGGCCAGCTCGTCGCCGCCGTCGCCGACCGCGAGGAACTTCTTGATCTCCTCGGCCAGCAGGTTCAGGGACGCGCCCTGGTCGCGGACGATCTTCCGGAAGAAGTAGTCCTGGCCCTGGATCGCGGTGGTGCCCTCGTAGAGGGTGTCGATCTTGGCGTCCCGGATGTACTGCTCGATCGGGTACTCCTGGAGGTAGCCGGAGCCACCGAAGATCTGGAGCGACTGGGCGAGCTGCTCGTACGCCTTCTCGGAGCCGTAGCCCTTCACGATCGGCAGGAGCAGGTCGTTCAGGCCGTGCAGCGCCTTGGCGTCCTCGCCCGCGGCCTCCTTGATCGCGATCTCGTCCTGGACGGACGCGGTGTAGAGGACGAGGGAGCGCATGCCCTCCGCGTACGCCTTCTGCGTCATCAGCGAGCGGCGCACGTCGGGGTGGTTGGTGATGGTGACCTTGGGTGCGGTCTTGTCCATGAACTGCGACAGGTCGGAGCCCTGGACGCGCTCCTTGGCGTACTCCAGCGCGTTCAGGTAGCCCGTCGACAGGGTGGAGATCGCCTTCGTGCCGACCATCATGCGGGCGAACTCGATGATCATGAACATCTGGCGGATGCCGTCGTGCTTGTCGCCGATCAGCCAGCCCTTGGCGGGGTGCTTGTCGCCGAAGGTCATCTCGCAGGTGTTGGAGGCCTTGAGGCCCATCTTGTGCTCGACGTTCGTGGCGTAGACGCCGTTGCGCTCGCCCAGCTCGCCGGTCTCCCAGTCGAAGTGGAACTTCGGCACGAGGAAGAGGGACAGGCCCTTGGTGCCGGGGCCGTGGCCCTCGGGGCGGGCGAGGACGTAGTGGAGGATGTTCTCCTCCATGTCGTGCTCACCGGAGGTGATGAAGCGCTTGACACCCTCGATGTGCCAGGAGCCGTCCTCCTGCTGGATCGCCTTGGTGCGTCCGGCACCGACGTCCGAGCCGGCGTCCGGCTCGGTGAGGACCATGGTGGAGCCCCACTGCTTCTCGACCGCGATCTGGGCGATCTTCTTCTGGGCCTCGTTGCCCTCGTCGTGCAGGATGCCGGCGAAGGCCGGGCCCGAGGAGTACATCCAGATGGCCGGGTTCGAGCCCAGCAGCAGCTCGGCGTACGACCAGACGAGCGACCGGGGCGCGGTGGTGCCGCCGATCTCCTCCGGCAGGCCGAGGCGCCAGTACTCGGACTCCATGAATGCCTTGTAGCTCTTCTTGAAGCTGGCGGGCACCGGAGCGGTGTTGGTCTCCGGGTCGAAGACCGGCGGGTTGCGGTCGGCGTCCGCGAAGGACTCGGCGAGCTCGTTCTCCGCGAGGCGGGAGAGCTCGTCCAGGATGCTCTTGGCGGTCTCGACGTCCATCTCCGCGAACGGGCCGGTGCCGTACAGCTTGTCGCGGCCGAGCACCTCGAAGAGGTTGAACTCGATGTCGCGGAGATTCGACTTGTAGTGGCCCATGGCGACGGCTCCGTATGGATTGGGAGGGGGTCCTCGTACGTCAGTACACACATCTACCGATTGGTAGTCGAGATGATGCTACCCGTCGGTAATAAGAGGCAACCCCTAACGGACATCTGTGACGCGTCCCGCATGTGCGGATGACGCCGAGGGTGCGGCTCTCCTGTGGATCGGCGCTTGAGTGGCGCTGAGGGGAGGTGGAGGGGTGCTGACCAGCGCTGTTCCTGCTCGTGATCGACTCATTGCCGGTTCGGGGCCGGCTGGGGACCGGCTGCGGTTCCGTCCTGGGTCGACCGTGTTCGGCGGTGTCCGGTACCCACCCCGTCAGGGCGCGATGGCTCGGTAGGCTTGCGCCCATGTACGGCTACGACCAGAACCCGGGTGCCCAGCATCACTACGGCGCCCCGCCGCAGCAGCCCATGCACGGCGCCGGAATGCCGGGTGCCGGTTACGGTGGCGGCCAGGCCCCGGGCTATGGGGAGCAGCCGCTGTACCCGGAGCCGTCGCCGCCGTCGCTCGCCGACGCGGTGCGGGCGTTCACGACCGGGTCGCTGTCCGCCGAGGACTTCCAGCAGATCTTCGCCACGTCGAAGGTGTACTGCCCGCGGGGCGACAACCCTGGATTCCTGGCGCTGCACAACACCCAGCAGCCGGTGATCCCCATGTTCACCTCGCTGAAGGAGCTGCGCCGGTACGCGGGCAAGGAGTCCAAGCACTTCGTGATCACCGGAGCCGAGGTGATCGACCTGCTGCCGACCGGCTACGGCTTCGTCCTGGACATGGAGGGCGACCACCGGATGGTGTTCGACGCCAAGGCCGTGGAGCAGATGGTCGACTTCGCGATGCGGCGCATGTACGGCTGATCGGTATATACGGCTGATCGGATGATCGGCTCGTCGGGCCTGGCCGGACGCCCGGGAGGAATTCCTCTCGGGCGTCTCGCGTTGGGGGTGGCAAGAAGTTCAGCGTTCAACTAATCTGGACGCACAAGGAGGTCACCCCATGCCCGCAGTGACTGTCGAGAACCCGCTCACCCTGCCGCGCGTCAGCGCTTCCGCGGACGCCGTGCAGCGTCCGGTACGCGCCGTGACCACGGCTCCCAGCGGTTTCGAAGGGGAGGGCTTCCCGGTGCGGCGCGCGTTCGCCGGGATCAACTACCGGTACCTCGACCCGTTCATCATGATGGACCAGATGGGCGAGGTGGAGTACCAGCCCGGGGAGCCGAAGGGGACCCCCTGGCATCCCCACCGGGGCTTCGAGACCGTCACTTACATCATCGACGGCGTCTTCGACCACCAGGACTCCCACGGTGGCGGCGGCACGATCACCAACGGCGACACCCAGTGGATGACGGCCGGTGCCGGGCTTCTCCACATAGAGGCTCCGCCGGAGCACCTCGTCGTGTCCGGCGGGCTCTTCCACGGTCTCCAGCTGTGGGTGAACCTCCCGGCCAAGGACAAGATGATGGCCCCCCGCTACCAGGACATCCGCGGTGGCCAGGTGCGGCTGCTGACCTCGCCCGACGGTGGCGCGCTGCTCCGGGTGATCGCGGGCGGGCTGGACGGCCACGAGGGCCCCGGCATCACGCACACCCCGATCACGATGGTGCACGCGACGCTGGCGCCGGGGGCGGAGGTCGGCCTGCCCTGGCGGGAGGACTTCAACGGTCTCGGATACGTGCTGGCCGGCCGCGGCACGGTCGGTGCCGAGCGGCGCCCGATCGAGCAGGGGCAGACCGCCGTCTTCGGCGAGGGCTCCGCGCTGACCGTCCGTGCGGACGAGAAGCAGGACGGGCACACCCCTGACCTGGAGGTCGTGCTGCTCGGCGGGCAGCCGATCCGGGAGCCGATGGCGCACTACGGGCCGTTTGTGATGAACACCCGCGAGGAGCTCCAGCAGGCGTTCGAGGACTTCCAGAAGGGGCGGCTGGGCACGATCCCGGCGGTGCACGGCATGTGACACCGGCGCCCGTCCGGTCCCTGAAACTGATGGGGTGTCACCCGCCCGGGCCCGGTGGGCGGGACGCCCCGGCGGTGCCGTGATCCGCTGGAGGGATGCAGCCACAGCCCGGGGCGCCGTGGCCCCTCCTTCCCCGGCCCGTCTGGCGGCTGGCCGCCTGGTGCGCCGCGGTGCTCCTGGCGGCCGGGGTCGTCGCCGTCGGCATCAAGGTGATCGTCGCCTTCAAGACCGCCGTCATCCCGGTACTGCTCGCCGTGCTCGGCACCGCGCTGCTCAATCCGCTGTACCGGCGGCTGGTCGACATGAAGGTCCGGCGCTCGATCGCCGCGGGACTGACCTGTGCCGCCGTCGTCATCGTGGTCGGTGGCGCGATCTACATCGTGGTCAACGCGCTCATCGAGTCGGGCGACCAGATCGTCACCTCGCTGCGGCAGGTTGCCCGGGACCTCGCGAAGCAATTCGGGCCCGCCGGCACGTCCCTGGAGGACCTGGCGTCCAACTCCAAGGACTTGATGGCGAAATTCGGCGGCACCGCCGCCACCGGGGTGATCTCCGGACTGAGCGTGGTCGGCGAGATGATCGCGATCGCCGTGCTCGCCCTGCTGCTGATCTTCTTCTTCCTCCGCGACTCCGATCACGCGGTCCGCGCCCTGCGCTCCTTCGCCCCGCATGCGAGCGCGGACACCGCTGAGGCGATGGGCCGCAGGGCCTTCGAGGCGGTCGAGGGATTCATGCGCGGGACCACCCTGATCGCGCTGATCGACGCCGTCTGCATCACCCTCGGCCTGCTGATCCTGCGGGTGCCCGGCGCGGTGGGTCTCGGTGCCCTGGTCTTCGTGTTCGCCTACATCCCCTACCTCGGCGCGTTCATCTCGGGCTCGGTCGCCGTGCTGGTGGCGCTCGCCGACCGCGGCTTCGTGATCGCGCTCTGGGCGCTCGGCGTGGTGCTGGCCGTGCAGGTCCTGGAGGGCCACATCCTCCAGCCGATGATCCAGAGCCGTACGGTCCAGATGCACCCGGCCGTGGTGATGCTGGCCATCACGGCGGGCGCGGGATTGGCCGGGATCCTCGGCATGCTGCTGGCCGTACCGCTGACAGCCGCCGCCTTCGGGGTGTTCAGCGAACTGCGCAAGCGCTATGCGCCGGTCGGCGAGCCGACCGAGGGGCCGGCGTCCGGCGGCACCCCGCCCGGGACCGCGCCGCCCGGCCCGCCCGGCCCGCCCGGCCCGCCCGGCCCGCCCGGCCCACCCGGCCCACCCGGCCCACCCGGCCCATCCGAACCGTCCGGACCGTCCGACGGCCCCGGCAGCCCGCCCGGTGGGCCCGGCTCGTAGAGCTCGAACCAGATCGACTTGCCCTCGCCGCGCGGCTCCACACCCCAGATGTCCGCGAGCACCTCCATCAGCACCAGCCCGCGCCCCGATGAGGCCAGCTCGCCCGGCTGCCGCCGGTGCGGCAGCTCGTCGCTGGAGTCCGAGACCTCCACCCGCAGCCGCCGGCTGCCGAGGTCGCCCGTCGCCTCCGCCACCAGCAGGGCGTCGCAGTCGGTGTGGACGAGCACATTGGTCATCATCTCGGAGACCATCAGCACCGCCGAGTCGACCTGCTCTCCGTCCGCCCAGTCGTGCAGCAGCTCCCGCAGCTGGCGGCGCGCGACCGCGACCCGCGCCGGATCGGCCTGGGCGACGGTGAGCACCGTACGGCGGGCGCTCCGGGGCGGTGGCCCGCCGTGCCGCGACAGCAGCAGCACCGCGATGTCGTCCTCGCGGCGGTCGGCGAGCGGTCCCCTGGTGAAATGGGACTCGGGCCCGTGCACGGCCTGGACCAGCGCGTCGGCGAGTTTCTCCAGCGCCTGTCCGCCGCTGAACGGTGCCTCGAGCACGGACCGGACGCGTTCCCAGCCGGAAACGAGGTCATGGCCGCCGGTCGCCAGCAGGCCGTCGGTGCAGACCATGATCGTCTCGCCCGGCTCCAGAGTGATCCTGGTCGTCGGATAGTCCGAGTCGGGGTCGATGCCGAGCGGCAGCCCGCCCTCCGTGGGCCGCAGTATCACCGTGCCGTCCGCCATCCGGATCGCCGGGTCGGGGTGCCCGGCGCGGGCGATCTCCAGAGTGCCGGTCGCCGGATCGCACTCGATGTACAGGCAGGTCGCGAACCGCGGCCCGCTGTACGCCCCGGCCCGCTCGACCAGGTCGCCGTCGTCGTATGTGTCGGCCTCCGCGTACTCGTGCAGCCCCGTCAGGAATCGGGAGGCCCGTGCCAGCACGGCGTCCGGGCGGTGTCCTTCGGAGGCGTAGGCGCGAAGCGCGATCCGCAACTGCCCCATCAGCACCGCGGCTCGTACGTCATGGCCCTGTACGTCCCCGATGACCAGGGCGATCCGGCCCCCGCCCCCGCCCGCGACCCGGGTGCCACCGGGCAGCGGGATCAGGTCGTACCAGTCGCCGCCGACATGCGGTCCGCCACCGGTGGGCACATAGCGTGCGGCCACCGACATCCCCGGGATCCCGGAGCCCAGCTCGGGCGTCGCCGACCAGGGGCCGCGTACGGGATCGCGCGGGTCGTCCGTGACACCGGCCCGGGACAGCGCCTGTGCCAGCATCCTGGCCACCGTGGTGAGCACCGAGCGGGCATCCGATGTGAAGGCCACGGGCTGGGCGAAGGAGGCGAGCCAGACCCCGACGGTGCGCCCTGCCACGATGAGCGGCAGGAAAGCCCAGGACTGGCGGCCGAAGCGCTCCACGAGCGGCCACACGATCGGGTAGCGGCGCCGGTAGTCCGCGGGCGTGGGGATGTAGAGAGCCCGGCCGCTGCGCAGGACGTCGGCCGCGGGGAAGGCGGTGTCCAGGGGTATGTCCGTGAGGACGGCCTCTTTGTCCGGGTCGTAGCCGTGGTGTCCCACGACGGTGAGCCGGTCGCCTTCCATACCGAAGACCACGAGACCGTCAGGCGCGAACCCGGGCATGTCCAGGGACGCGGCGACCCGCAGTACCTCCCGGGTGGAGCGCGCCTCGGCCAGGGCACGGCCGGCGTCGAGCAGGAACGCCTCGCGTGAGCGGCGCCAGCCGGTGGCCGTGGGGGCACTGCGCGGCGTCGCGCTGCCGCCGCCGGGGCCGTCGCCCGTGCCGCCGTCCCCGCCGTCGACCTCGGATGCACCGTCACCGGATGTCGCGCCCCGGGTCGGCCCCGGGCCCCCGACCGCCGGCACCGCCGCGAACTCCTCCACCACCGTTCCCACGATCAGGTAGTCGCCGTCCGCGATGACCGGTTTGCAGCGGCTGCGCACCGTGCGCAGCACGCCGCCCGCACCGTCGATGATCCGCATCCGGAGATCCGTCACGGAGCCGTCGGCGACCGCGACCGTCACGAGCCCGTAGACCTCCTCCCAGTCCACCGGGTGGAAGCGGGCGCGCAGGGTGGCCACGGGGACGGTGCCGGCATCGGCGGGCAGCCCGAGCAGCCGTGCCGCCTCGGCGTCGAGGGTGACGGTCCCGGATGCGTTGTCCCAGCGCCATACGCCGGTCGCCACAGCGGCCAGGACGGCCGGGACATCTTCGCGACGCAT